>SIAI01000040.1 GCA_009691855.1 Planctomycetota bacterium
CGAGAGCGAGCCCGCGGGGCAGGCGCACCTGCAGGCTTGTCCCGCCTGCCGCGCGCGCCTCGCCGCGCTGCAAGGCCGCGACGAGGAGCTGCTGCGCGAGCTGCGCCAGGTCGCGCGCGGTCCGGCCGACGTGCCGCGCATCCCTGGCTATCGCCTGGAGGGCGAGTTGTTCCGCGGCGGGCAGGGCGTCGTGTACCGCGCGGTGCAGGAGGCCACCAGCCGCGTGGTCGCGCTCAAGCTGCTGCACCCCGCCGCCGGGCCACGCGCGACGCTCTCGGCCCGCGAGCGGCGCCGCTTCGAGCGCGAGGTCGAGCTCGGCTCGCGCCTGACGCACCCCGGGATCGTGACCGTGTTCGACAGCGGCGTGGCCGAGGGCCTGCCCTGGTACGCGATGGAACTGGTCGATGGCGAGACGCTGGACGCGTACGTGGCGCGCGCGCGGCCGGAACTCGCGCAGCGTCTTGCGCTGTTCCTCGAGCTGTGCGCGGCGGTGGCGCACGCGCACCGCTCGGGCGTGATCCACCGCGACCTGAAGCCGCTGAACGTGCTCGTCGATCACACGGGGAGGGTGCGCGTGCTCGACTTCGGCACGGCGCTGCCGCTCGACGCGCGGCGCCTGACCGCGCCGGGCGAGTTCCTGGGCACGCTGGCCTACGCCTCGCCCGAGCAGGTCGGCGGCGCCGAGCCCGGCGACACGCGCACCGACGTGTACTCCTTGGGCGTGGTGCTGTACGAGCTCGTCACGGGCGCGCTGCCGATCGACGTCCAGGGCTCGCTCGGCGAGATCGTGGCGCGCATCGCCTCCGCGCCGCCGCGTCCGGCCGTGGGCGTCGAGCGCGACCTCGCCTTGATCCTCGCCACCGCGCTGGAGAAGGAACGCGAGCGGCGCTACCCGTCGGTCGAGGCCTTCGCGCGCGACGTGCGCCATTTCCTGGCCCACGAGCCGATCGAGGCGCGCGCGCACAGCGCGGGCTACGTGCTCGGGAAGGCGCTGCGCCGCCATCGCCGCGCGGTGGCGCTCGGCGCGACCGCGCTCGTGCTCGGCGCGCTGTTCGCCGGCGCCTACGTGCGCGAGCGCTGGAACGCGCGCCGCGCGACCGAGCAGTCGGCCCTGGTGCGCGCCGTGTTCGAGGACATCCTCTCGGCCGCCGCGCCCCAGCGCATGGGCGGCGACGCGCCGCTGCGCGACGTGCTGGCGCTCGCCGCCAAGGAGATCGAGAGCACGCTGGAGGACGCGCCCGACGCCCAGGCGGCGGTGCAGCTCACCATCGGCGACACGTACAAGCAGCTCTTGATGTTCGCCGAGGCCGAGGGCCACCTGCGCCTCGCGCTGCAGCGCTTCCGCGAGGTGGACGCGGGCGGGCTCGAGACCGCGCGCTGTCTGGAGGTGCTGGGCGCCGTGCTGGCGGCGCTGGATCGGCCCGAGGCCGTCGCCCTCAGTGAGGAGGCGCTCACGCTGCGGCGCGCGCGGCTCGAGCCCGGCGACCCGCGCATCGCTCAGAGCGAACGCGCACTCGCCGTGGCGCTGCTCGCGCAGGACCGCGGCGCCGATCTGGAACGCGCGCACACGCTGCTCGACGCGGCGCGCGCGCGCTTCGTCGCCGCGCTGGGCCCGGAACACCCCGAGGTGGCCGAGACCGAGCTCGCCCTGGCGCGGCTCGCCACCTGGCAGAACGATCCGAAGGCCGAGGGACTGTTCCTGCACGCGCGCGCCACGCTCGAGCGCCACGCCGGCGAGGCGCCGCGCGATCCGCGCCTGATCGAGTGCTTGACCGACTACTCGGGCTATCTCATCGGCCGGCAGCGCCTCGACGAGGCCGACGTCGTGCTGGCGCGCGCGGAGGAGCTCACGCGCGCGCTGTACGGCGACGAGATGACCTCCGACCTCCTGCGCCGGCGCGCCTTCGTGGCCCAGGCGCGCGACGAGCTCGAGAGCGCGGCCAAGCTGACGCGCCGCGCGCTTTCCTTCGAACTCGCGCGCTGGGCCGCCAGCCGACCCGAGGAAGCCGCGGAGATCACGCGCGTGGCCGCCGAGTTGAGCACGGACGCTGCGGCACCGTACCTGCGCGCCTTCCAGCTGCTGCGGCGCTTCCGCGGCGACGGCGCCTTCGAGCTCGCCACGTGGATGAACCGCCTGGCGCAGCTGCGCGAGAAGCAGGGCCACGCGGAGGAGTCCGAGGCGCTGCTGCGCGAGGCGCTGCACATCCACTGCCGCGCCTGGGGCTCGGACTGCCCGATCCGTCAGGGCACCCTGGCCGAGCTCGGCGGATTGCTCGTCAGAGAACAGCGACTCGACGAGGCTCGCGCGCTCCTCGAGGAGAGCCGTGCCATCGCCGTCAAGCACGCCGCCGGCGACGAGGTCGTGCGCGTCGACAAGCTGCTCTCCTGCTGTCCGCCCGGCTCCGCGAAGGAGAGTCCGTGAACACCACGCGCCAGACGCTCTTGCACCGCGTGCGCGATCCCTCCGACCGCGAGGCGTGGGAGCAGTTCTTCGAGCTCTACGCGCCCTTGCTCGAGGGCTACGCGCGCGCGCACGGCCTCGGCAAGGACGACGCCGAGGAGGTGCGCGACCAATGCCTCGAGGTGCTGGCCAAGAAGCTGCCGAGCTTCGAGTACGAGCGCGCGCGCGGCTCGTTCTCGGCGTGGCTGCACCGCATCGCGCACGGCAAGGTGATCGACCTCGTGCGCGCCAGGAAGGTGCGCGCGCGCGAGTCGGTCGAGCTCAGCACGCTGGCCGACGAGGGCCAATCGCTGGACCGTCACTGGGAAGCGCAGTGGCGCGCCGAACACCTGCGCTACGCGCTCGGCAAGGTGCAGGCGGACGAAGAGCCCGAGCGCTTCCGCGTGTTCGAGATGCTGCTCGTGGACGAGCTCGACGTGGCCGAGGTCTGCGCGCGCACCGGCCTGAAGGCCACGCAGGTCTACAAGATCAAGGCCGCGGTGCTGGCGAAGGTGCGCGACGTGCTGGAGCGCTTGGGGACGGGCGCGGAGGCGTAGAGCGGTGCGCGCGGGTGCGCCTCACGGTGACCTTGGCCACCCCCGGTCGAACAGGCCGAGGTCGTGCTGCTCGAGACTGCGCCGTTCGAGGATTCGCCTAGCAGCCTCGAGTGCCTCACAGACAGTCGCCCGCCGCACGCGCGAGTTCGAGGCCGACGTCGGAGCGGCCCGCGCGCAGCGGTCTGGAGTCGAAGGTGCCAGCGGCCGCGAGCGGCACGCCCGCGTACGTGCTCGCCAGTAACATCTCGCTCGGCGCGGAGTCCGCCGGCGTGGCGCGCACGCGCAGTCCGGCCGGCGAGGCGTCCGCGCGGATTCCCGTGCGCGGGAAGGGCAGAGCCGTCGGAAGGAATGCTTAAGGAACGGTTGGCCGACGTCGATCACGGGACCGTGAATCCCCCGCAGCGGATCGGAAGGGGCCTCCTGGGCACGTGGCTGGCGGCCGTCTTCTTCGGCACGGTCCTGCTGTGGCGGCACGACCTCGGCGGCGGCGAGCTCGCGGCAGCACCCGCGGCATGGCCCGCGGATTCGACTCTCGCGCCTGCGCACACGCGGCCGACCTTGCTGCTCTGGCTGCATCCCCTGTGCCCGTGCGGGCGAGCGAGCCTGGGCGAACTTGCGCACCTGCTCGACGGGCGCGAGGCGCGCGTGAACGCCTTCGTCGTCCTCGTTGCGCCCGAGGACGCCGGCTGGGCGGACGGAGAGCTCGCCGAAGAAGCGCAGGCGATCCCGGGTGTCGTGCTCGTACGCGATCCGGGCGCCCACGAGGCGCTGCGCTTCGGCGCGCTCACCTCGGGCCAGGTGCTCGCCTACGACTCCGGAGGCGCGCTCGTCTTCCGCGGCGGGATCACTCCCGCGCGCGGCCATGCCGGCGAGAGCCTCGGGCGCAGCACGCTCGAGACCTGGCTCGACACGGAGGTTGCCCCTGTCCCCGCGCTGCCGGTTTTCGGCTGCCGCATGCCCGTCACGAGCGGATGAACGTGCAGGCGTCCCCCGAGATCGAGTCTCGCGCGGCCGAGCTCTTCGCCGCGAGCCACGGGTCGTTGTGCGCCCGCACCGATCGACTCCTGGCGCGGCTGATCCTGGCGCAATGGGCACTCGGGCTCGCGCTCGCCCTGCTGGTCTCGCCGCGCGCCTGGGAAGGCGAACAAAGCGGCGTCCACCCGCACGTCATCGCGGCCCTGCTGCTCGGGGCCCTGGTCAGCTCGCT
The DNA here is from genome assembly GCA_009691855.1 of Planctomycetota bacterium. GTDB lineage: Bacteria > Planctomycetota > UBA1135 > UBA1135 > JABFRZ01. Next base: position 4,205 of record SIAI01000040.1, read on the forward strand.
GCCCGTCTACCTCGCCTTACGCGCGCCGGGAAGGGTCGGGTCACGCCACGCGGTGGCCGCCGGGCAGGCGCTCTGGACCGGGCTCCTGATCCACTTGACGGGCGGACGCATCGAGACGCACTTCCATGTCTTCGGTTCGCTCGCCTTGCTCGCGTTCTACCGGGACTGGCGTGTCCTGATGACCTACTCGGCGATCGTCGCCTTCGACCACGTCGCGCGTGGCTTCCTCCTGCCCTTCTCCATCTTCGGCGTGGCCTTGGCCAGCCCCTGGAGGGCGCTGGAGCACGCCGCCTGGGTCGTGTTCGAGGTCTCATTCCTGACCGCCTCGTGCATCACCAGTAAGCGCGACATGCGCGCCATGGCCCTGCGCCAGGCCGGGCTCGAGCTCACCAACGCGCGCATCGAGACCGGCATCGCCGCGAACGCCCACACGCTGGTGGTCGCCAGCGCGGCCTTCACCGAGATCAGCCAGCGCTTGGCCGCGAACGCCAAGGACACCGCCGAGCAGGTCCGCAGCGTCGGCCAGGCGGCAAGCGAAGTCAAGGAAAGCGTGGGCACGGTCTCGCAGTGCATGGCCGAACTCGACGAGAGCACGAATGCGATCGGGGCTTGCGCGAGCGGCACCGCCAATGTTGCGGCCAGCGCCAAGGGCGTGGCCGACACGACCACCGCGACCGTGAAGCGCCTGGGCGAGAGCAGCGCCCAGATCGGCAAGGTCGTGAACTTGATCCATTCGATCGCCGAGAAGACCAATCTGCTCGCGCTCAACGCCACCATCGAGGCCGCACGCGCCGGCGAAGCCGGCCGCGGTTTCGCGGTCGTGGCCGACGAAGTGAAGAGCCTCGCGAGCCAGACCGCCGCGGCGACGCACGACATCGAACGCCAGGTCGATGCCATCCAACGCGACACGCAGGACACCGTCAGCGCCATCGACCAGGTGAGCAAAATCATCCACCGGATCAACGACATCTCGGCCACGATCTCCGCTGCCGTAGGACGCCAAGCGGAGGTGGGCCGGACGATCCGCGCCCGCGTCGAGGATGCCGTGCGCGACGGGACCAGCATCCTGGACGCGACCTCTTGCGTGGTCTCGGCAGCGCACATGACGACCACCGACGCGGCCACCGTCCAGCGCTCGGCGGCGGAGCTCACGGAGCTCGCCGAGACGCTCCAGAAGGCAGTCAGGGGCGCGAAGGACTGAGCTACTAGGTTCGAGAATCCGCGCGCCGCGCGCGGATTCTCGGGAGTAGTAGCTCCGGCGCCGGAGGCGCCGCGCCGCTCATCAAGCGGCGAGGAGGGGGAGGCCGCGTGGCGCGCCTGGCCTGGAGAAGGAGTCGCGCGGGAGGGTTCGCCGCCCCCGCCAACAAGAGCTCAGCGCGGGTGCAGCTCCTGCGCGTTGGGTTGCGGGCTTCGCCCGCGCTGAGCTTCTATTCGCCGGCCGCTTGCACGGCGAGCAAGACTCCTGGAGCGGAGGAACGCGCAGCGCGGAGACTCGCGCAGAAGGAAAGAGCCTGGGCCTCCGCGGTTCAGCCTGCTGGAATCCGACGCTCCGCAGGTCTTCCGCCCCGCTCCCCGTTCTTCCTCCGTGGCGCTCCGCGCTGCGTTCGGGTTGCTGGCGGCGCACGCGCTGAACGACTTGGTCTTGGGAAGCGCGGTGCGCGCTCCGTCTGCGCGCTGGTGACGACGCTGGCCGACGTCCGGGCTTCGCTCGAGCGGCACTGGGAGGCGCAGGGGCGCACCGAACACCTGCGCTGCGCGCTCGCCAGGGTGCAGAGTGACGAGGAGCCCGTGCGCTCTAGGCGGAACTACGCCGGCAAACCGTCGCGCAGCACCTGCTCCATCGCCGCCACGAAGCGGTCGAGCTCGCTCTTCAGCGTGTAGACGCTGGGCGAGATGCGCAGGCCCTGGAAGTCCTCGTGCTTGATGCCGACGGTGAAGATCTTGTGCTTCTCCCACAGGTGCCCGACCAGCTTTTCCTGGTCGACGCCCTCGAGCTCGACCAGGGCGATACCGGCGGCGAAGCCGGGCTTGCGGCTGGTGTGGAACTTCACGCGCTCGTGGCGCTCGAGCTGGGTGGCCCAGTACTCGCGCAGCTCGATCAGACGTTGTTCCTTGCGCTTCGGGCCGACGGTCTCGTGGAACACGAGCGCCTCGGCGATGGCGAGCGCGTTCGCCGCCGGGTGCGTGCCGATCTCCTCGAACTTGCGGATGTCGTTCTGCTGCGTGTCGGCCGCGGCCATCAGCGGCCACAGGCCGCCGATCTTGTCCTTGCGCACGTACAGCATGCCCGTGCCGTGCGGCGCGTGCAGCCACTTGTGCAGGCTCGAACCGTAGTAGTCGCACTCGAGGTCCGAGATCTTGAAGTCGAAGTGCGCCAGCGCGTGCGCGCCGTCCACGATCACGGGGATGCCGTGCTTGCGACCGAGCGCGGCGACCTCCTTGGCCGGCAGGATCTGGCCGGTCAGGAAGACCACGTGCGAGACGAGGATGAACTTCGTGCGCGGGGTGAGGTTCGCCTCGTAGAGGCGCACGATCTCGCCCGGGTCCTCGCACGGCGTCGGGATCTTGAACTGCTTCAGCACGATGCCCTCGCGCCGCTCGCGCTGCTTGAAGGTCGTGATCATGCGCGGGTAGTCCTGCGTGGTGCACAGGACCTCGTCGCCGCGCTGGAGATCGAAGCCGAACTGGCAGATCTGCAGCGACTCGGAGGCGTTGCGCGTGAGCGCGACCTCTTCCGGATCGACGCCGAAGGTCTGCGCCAGGCGCGCGCGCACGCCCTCGCGCTCGGGCTCGAGGATGCGCCACATGCTGTAGGCCGGCGCCTCGTTGGAGACGTCCAGGTGGCGCTTCATCGCCTCCTGCACCAGGCGCGGGCTCGGCGAGACCCCGCCGTTGTTCAGGTTGATCATCCCGCGGTCGACGGTGAAGGCGCGCGCGATCTCGCCCCAGAAGAGCTCGTCGTCGCCCGTGACGGCCTTGGCGCGCGCCAGCGCGTCACTCGAGCCCGTCAAGCGCGGCGCGGCGCAAGCGACCACGGGCGCGACCAGCGCCCCCAGGAAACGACGGCGATCGACCATGGACCGAGGGTATCATCCGGCCGCCGAGGATCTCCCGTGCCGATCGCCTTCTCCCGCAGCCTGCGCATCCAGTACAACGACCTCGCGCGCGGCAGCCCGGCGATCCTGTGCCTGCCCGGCTGGTGCGAGAACAAGACCGCCTTCTGGCGCATCACGCACGCGCTCGCCAAGGAGCACCGCGTGATCGCGCTCGACTGGCGCGGGCACGGCAAGTCCGCCGCCGCGGGGGTCGAGTTCGGCAACGAGGAGATGGTCGAGGACGCCGTGGCCGTGATCCGCGCCTCGGGCGTGGGCACGGTCGTGCCGCTGTGCGTGTCGCACGCCGGCTGGGTCGCGCTCGAGCTGCGCCGCCGCCTGGGCGAGCGCGTCGTGCGCATGGTCGCGCTGGACTGGATCGTCGGTCCGCCGCCGCCGCCGTTCCGCGCCGCGCTGCTCGCGCTGCAGGATCGTGCGCACTGGCTGGCGGCGCGCGGCGAGCTGTTCAAGCTGTGGATCGCCGACTGCGAGGTCTCGCACGTGGCGCGGCACATCCGCGAGGAGATGGGCAGCTATGGCTTCGAGATGTGGGCCCGGGCCGCGCGCGAGATCGAGCGCGCGTACCTGAAGGGCCCGCCGCTCGAAGTGCTCTCGCGCCTCGAGACGAGCCTGCCGCTCTTGCACCTCTATGCGCAGCCGCGCGACCCGGCGTACCTCGCCTTCCAGCAGGAGTTCGCGCGCGCACACAAATGGTTCCAGGTGCAGCGCATCGAGGGCCGCAGCCACTTCCCTGCGTTGGAGGCGCCCGATGCGGTGGCGCAGGCGATCCTGAGCTTCGTCAACGCCGGCCAGCGGCGCGCGGGACCGCTGGCGAAGTAGGCATGAGCCGGAGTGCTGCAGTGGTTCGCCCAACGGGCGTGCGCAGTGTCATATTCCTCGTGCTCGCGAGCGCGGCGGGCTGCGCTCGGCCCCCGGCGCAGCCGCCCAACATCGTCGTGATCGTGGGTGGCGCCGAGATCCTCGCGGGCGCGCCGGGGTCCGCCGACGATTGGGCGCGTTCCGCGCTGCTCTTCTCCGACGGCGTGTTGCCCCTCGCGCCCGGGCGACCCGCGCTCGACGCCTTGCTCACGGGGCTGTACCCGCATCAGGCCCGCGAGCCCTCGCGCTCCGCCGAGGAGACACGCGCGGAAGCGCTGCCGCAGCTCCTGCGCGCGCACGGCTACGCCACTTTCGCCTGCGGCTCCGCGCAAGGAGGCGCGCGGGATCCTGGCTTCGAGCGCGGCGGCGCCGACCTCGCTGCGTGCGCGTCCGAGCTGACAAACTTCGTCGCCGAGTCCGCCGGCCGGCGCCCGCTCTTGGTTTGGCTGGCGAGCGGGGCGGAGGACGCGAACGGGCCGGTGGCGCTGGAGCAGGCGCGGACGGCGCTCGTCTCCGCGCTCGAGCAGCGCGGGCTCGCGGCCAATACGCTGGTCGCCGTCGTGGGCGGCGAGGTCGGCGCGGACCCGCAGCCCGAGCTGACCCTGGAGAACAGCCGTGAGCGCAACCTGGCCTGCCCGCTCGGCTTCGCGCTCGCCGGCCGCGTCGCGCCCGGGACGCGCACCGAGCCGGTGACGGTGCTGGACCTCTACCCGACGCTCCTCGATTACGCGGGCCTCCAGGTGCCCTCGAATCGCGAGGGACACTCGCTGCGCGCGACCCTGGAGGGCCAGGCGCCCCCCGCACCGCGCCGGATCTTCGGCACCCTCTACCGGCGCGCGCCGAGCGACGAAGCGGACGAGCTCGTGGCGCTCACGGTTCGCGACGGGCGCTGGAAGTATGCGCTGTTCTGCGGCGACCTCGGTGAGGTGAGCATCGACTCGCGCGTCGGCCTGGGCTTCCGCCAGCGCGGCGATCAGTCGCTCTTCGATCTGGACACGGATCCGCTCGAGGCGAACTCGCTTTTCGCGTGCCCCGAGCACGACGCGCGTGTGTCGGAACTGCGCGCGGCGGCCTGCGCCTGGTGGAGCGCGAGCCACGCAGCGCCCCTCGACCTGCCCTACACTTCCCCGCCGCTCGGGGCCGCGCCGCGCGAGCCTCGCCCCAACATCGTCTTGGTGGTTTCCGACGACCAGGACTACGAGCACCTGGGCTTCCTGGGTAACCCGCGCGTGCACACGCCGACGCTGGACACGCTGGCGCGCGAGGGAGTGCTGTTCCCGGTCGCGCACGTGCCCATGTCGCGCTGCCGGCCCTCGCTGGCGGCCCTGCTCAGCGGACGCTGGCCGCACCAGAACGAGGTCTACGACAACCTCGCTGCGCACCTGCTCTCGCCCCGGGATTCGCTCCCGAACCTGCTCAAGGCCGCCGGCTATGCCACCTACAAGGGCGGCAAGTGGTGGGAGGGCGATCCACGCACCATGGGCTTCCTCGAGCCGGCCAAGGCCGTCACGGCCACGGGTTTCGTGCGCAACAACCAGACGGAGCTGTTCGCCTTCCTCGACCGCTATGCGCGGGAGCGACCGTTCTTCGTGTGGTGGGCGCCGGTGCTACCCCACTTGCCGCTCGATCCGCCCAAGCGCTTCCAGCGCCCCTTCCGCGACACCGAGGTCCCGCTGCCGCCTGGAATCATCGGTGATCCGCAGGCGTTCCGCGCGGCCGAGCGCACGGCTTTCGCGATGGAGGCGTGGTTCGACGACGGCCTGGCGGCCCTGCTCCACAAGCTCGAGTCCATCGGCGAGCTGGAGGAGACGCTGTTCGTGTTCCTGATCGACAATGGCCTGGCCAACGGCTTCCCCTCCAAGGGCACGGCCTTCGAGAAGGGCCTACGCACGCCGGTCGTCTTCTGCTGGCCGAAGGGCTTCGCCGGTGGACGCACGGACGAGCGCCTGGTCAGCAGCCTCGACATCCCCGCGACGCTGCTCGACTTCGCCGGCGTGCGCGCGCCCGACGGTTACCAGGGGATCAGCCTGCGCCCTACCCTGGAGGGGCGCGAGCAGAACGGCCGCGCGGCTCTGTACGGCGCACTCTACCGCTACGACGAGCACGCTGAGCGCAGCCGGCCCGAGACGGACATCTTCGCGCTCTACGCACGCGACGCGCGCTGGAAGTTCGTGCTGTACCTGAAGGACGTGCGCGATCCCACGCAGTTCGATTTCGAACACGCCTATGCGCCGTTCCCCGAACGGCGGCGCGGCGAGCGCGATCTGTTCGACCTCACGGCCGATCCATACGAGCGCAACGACCTGTCCGCCGACCCCGACCAGGCGGCGCGGATGGCTGCGCTGCAGGAGGGCTGCCGCACCTGGTGGAAGACGAACGGCGGCGGGAACCTGGAGCTGCGATGAACCTCGCCGTGGATGCCGAGCAAGGTCCCAGGCGCCTGCGCGACCTGTCACGCCGCGCGCGCGCGATCCTGCTGGCGCTCGTTCTCGGCGGCGCCGCGCTGCGCGTCGCCTACCAGTGGAATCGCCCCTTCACCGGCGACGAGATCGGAACGCTCCTCTTCCTGAAGAAGGACTATGCGCTCCTGTTCACGCAGTTCCGGTCCTGGTTGACCATGAACTTCTACCTTGCCGGCCTGAAGGCACTCGCGGCGCTGTGCGGGAACTCACCCTGGACGCTCGTCGCTCCGAGCCTGCTCGCAGGTGTCGCCGTGATCCCGGTGGTGACGGCCATCACCTTGCGCCTGTCGAGCGTGCGCCACGCGCTGCTGGCCGCGGCGCTGACCGCGTACAACCCGTTCCTCGTCCACTACAGCGCGCAGATCCGCTCCTACATGCTGCTGACCTGCTTCGCGCTGCTCGCCGCGCTGAGCCTCCTGGACTGGCTGCGCGAGCCCGGCTGGGCGCATGGCTGGAGGGTCGCGCTGTACGGTGCCGCCGGATTCCTGATCCACCCGAACGGGATCTATCAGGTCGGAGCGCTGGCGCTACTGTGCTGCCTGTGGCGCCGGCTCGATCGGCCGGTGAACTGGACCGGCACCCGCGCGCGCGAGCTCGTGACCCTGGCCGCACCCGCACTGCTCCTGCACGGCCTCGTGTTGCTCGCCTATCGCCCGCTGCTCGCGGACATGGCCGTGTTCCGCAAGGACTGGTCGTACACGCCTCCGACGAGCGTGCTGTACCTGCCGCAGATGTTCGCGGACTACTTCGCCGGCGGGTACAGCTCGCTGGTGACGCTGATCCTGATCCTGGCCGGCCTGTGGTGGGCCGCGCGAACCCGACCGGCGCTGCTCTCGCTGTCGGTCCTGGTGAGCGCCCCGCTGGTGTTCGTCGCGCTCATGGGCGTGTCGCACTTCCCGTGGGCGTACTCGCGCTTCCTGCTGCCGATCCTGCCGCTCGCGATCATCCTCATCGCCTTCCCCCTGTTCCACTCGCAGAGCCGCGTCCTCACGCTGGCGCTGATCGCGACCCCCTTCGTCGCCTGGGCTCCGGGTCTCGCGCGCTTGTTCGCGGAGAACCGCGACTACCCCTGGACGGCGGTCGCTGAGCACCTGGTCCAGGAGGTGAGCGCGAGCGAGCGGCTCATCGCCGTGGACTACATGAGCCAGCACCAGCTCTCCGCGCAGGACAAGAGCTACGAGGCGCAGTTCGTGGACGCCGCCGCGCTGGTGAAGCTCAGCCGGCGCCGCAACCAGGAACCCTTCGAGCGCTTGCTGGTCCTGTGCGACGAACCACACCTCGTCACCACGGCCGAGAGCCGTTCGTTAGGGCGCGTGCAGCTCGTCACCTACCGCGGCGAGCCGCGCGCGATGCTCGACCAACTGATCGCCGACCTGACCGCGACCGCGGGCGGCCGGATCGAGTCCTCGCTCAGCAGCCATTACAAGCTGCTCTACGACATCCTGGACGCCCTGAAGCGCGACGACGAGGCGCAGGACGTCCTGGTGCGGATGCTGAACTGCACCTCGCTCCTGCACCGCGAGCGCCTGCGGCCGATCCAGCAACGGTGAGTCGGGCGTGGAGCGAGCTCAGCGCGCTGCACCCGGGAGCGGCAGGGCGAGGAGCTCGCGTTGCGCGGGGCCATCACCGCTCGCGTAGCCCAGGGCCGCGAGCTCGTCTTGGAAGAGCGGCTCGGTCCGCGCCTGATCCGCCGTACGCAGTACGGACAGGCGCGCGTACTCGGCCCGGAACCGTGCCAGCGCCGCGCGCGCGCGCGGGTCGCCGAAGTCCTCGGAATAGTCCGCGTCGTGATCGAGCGGATGGAGTGCGAGGTCCACCCAGGCCAGGTACTCCTTGGCGTAGGCCGCACTCTGCTCCGTGGCGAAGGCCGCGCGCAGCTCGGCGGCGAGCTCCGTGACGGGTTCGGGCCAGGAGCGCAGGCGCAGGAGCTTGAGCGAGCCACTGTGGAAGGTCTCGCGCACGGTCACGAGGCGCGCTTCGTAGCGCACACCCGAGAGCTCACCGCGGGCACGCGCGGTGGTGACCAGGCGCGCGAGCACCGAGCGAGGCTCGGAGTCGTCGCCGCCGGAGAGGGCCGCGGCGAAGCTCTTGCCCGTCCCGCGCGGTCCCTCGACCTGCAACAGGTCCAGGAGCGTCGGGGCGAGGTCGGCGTGCGACACGAGCAGACTCGGAACCGAACCGGCGCGCAGGACCCCGGGCAGGCGCAGCAAGAGCGGCACGCGCACGACCTCTTCCGCCAGCGTGCGCCGATGGCCGATGCCGCCGTTCTCGAAGAACTCGTCACCGTGGTCCGCGCTGACCACCACCAGCGTGCGCGCCGCGAGACCCAGCTCGTCCAAGCGCTCGAGCACGCGCCCGATCTGTGCGTCGACCCAGGCGAGTTCCCCCAGGTACAGGGCGCGCACGTGATCGAGGTCGCGCTTCGAGGCGTGCCGGATGCGGCCCGAGGGCTCGCGCGGGTCGGGAGTGCTGATGGCCGGGTCGGTGAAGAAGTCCTTGCCCGAGACCGGCCCCGAGTAGTCCGGATCCAGCAGCTGGTCGTAGGGCGCGGGCGGGATGTAGTCGTAGTGCGGATCGAAGTAGTGCAGGAAAAGGAACCAGGGTCTCCCGGCCGCATGCTGTGCCTCGAGCTCGGCCAGCGCGGCGTCCGTCACGCGTTTGGAGCTGACGTCGCGATGCGAGAGCTGCTGCGTGGTGCTCGCGGGCTGCCGCGGGTCGTAGGCGGATCCCTGCGCATCCCCGAAGTCCGCCTGGCTGGCGCGCGCGAGCTCGGGCCCGTAGCAGCGCTCGTAGCGCTCGAACCCGCGACCAAAGCCGAAGGCCGCTTCGAGGTACGGCCCGGAGAAGAAGCCCGCCGTACGCCAGCCGGCGGCCTGCAGGGTCTCGGTCAGGAGCCGCGAGTCCGGGGGCAGGCGATCCTGATCCTGGTCGACGCCGTGCACCAGCTCCTGCGTGCCGGTGAACAGGGAGAGGTGCGTGGGCAGAGTCCAGGAGCTCGATGCGTAGGCGTTCTCCAGGCGCACGCCCGCGCCCGCCAGGGCGTCGAGCTGCGGGCTGGTGGCGACTCCGGGAGCGCGCGGCGAGCCTCCGCCGTAGCATGAGAGCGCGTCCCGGCGCACGCTGTCGAGGCTGATCCAGAGCAGGTTGAGCCCCGGCGCTGGACGTGCCGGCGCACGCGCTTGCTCAGCGCTCGCGTCCTCTCGCGCGCACGAGGAAGCCAGCAGCAAGAGCATGGGGGCCACGGCGGGACAGAGCGCTCTCATCTCGGCTGGCGAGCGTAGCAAGAGCGCGAGCCCACCCGGCTCACCGACCCGCTCGGGCTAGAATCCGCGCCCCATGAATGCGCGCTGGCCCGCCGCTCTCGCCCTGTTGCTCTTCGTCTCCGCCGCCGCGTGCCAATCCTCGGCTGCGCACCGCGATTACCCGAGGGCGCGGCGCGACGCGGTGGTGGACGACTACCACGGTGAGATGATCGCCGATCCGTATCGCTGGCTGGAAGAGGCCGACTCGCCGGAGACGCGCGCGTGGGTCGAGGCGGAGAACGAGCTGACGGGCTCGTACCTCGCGGAACTCCCGCAGCGCGAGACCATCCGCGCGCGGCTGACGGAGCTGTGGGACTACGAGCGCTTCGAGTTGCCCGTGCAGGAAGGCGGGCGCGTCTTCTACCGCCGCAACGACGGGCTGCAGAGCCAGTCGGTGCTGTACGTGGTCGTGGGCGACGGCGCGCCGCGCTTGCTGCTCGATCCGAACACGCTCTCGAAGGACGGCACGGTCGCGCTGGCGAGCTTCACGCCCAGCCCGGATGGAAAGGCGCTCGCCTACAGCCTGTCCGACGGCGGCTCGGACTGGCGCACATGGAAGGTGCGCGACGTGGACGGCGGCGCAGATCTCGGCGACGTGCTCACGCGCAACAAGTTCGGCGCGCTCGCCTGGGCCGCGGACGGCTCGGGCGTCTTCTACGCACGCTACGACGTGCCGCCGAAGGGCGCCGAGCTGCAGGCCAAGAACGCGCCGCCGGACGTGTGCTTCCACCGCCTCGGCACGGACGAGGCGCAGGACGTGCTGATCGCGCGTCGGCCGGCGCAAGAGGGCCGCTCGAGCTCGTTCTCGCTCTCCGAGGACGGCACGGTGCTGTTCCTGAGCGTGCAGGACATCGCCAGCCGCACGAACGAGCTCTATCGCCTGGCGCTGGCGCAGCAGGACGGCAACTGGGTCGCGAGCGGCGAGCCACAGGCGCTGGTGCAGGGCTTCGACTCGCGCAGCTTCCCCATCGGCGACGACGGGCACCGCGTGTGGCTGCAGACCGACGACGGCGCGCCGAACGGACGCATCGTGGCCCTCGACCCGCAGCAGCCGGCGCGCATGAGCTGGCAGGTGCTCGTGCCCGAGTGCTCCGAGGCGATCCAGGGCGCCGACGAGGTCGGCGGCAAGTTCGTGGTGCAGTACCTGAAGGATGCGCGCGCGCTCGTGCGCGTCTTCGAGCCGAGCGGGAAGCCCCTGGGCGAGGTCGCGCTGCCCGGCATCGGCAGCGTGGCCGGCTTCGGCGGCGACCACGACGACCACGAGACGTTCTTCTCGTTCACCAGCTTCACGCAGCCCGCCGCGATCCAGCGCTTCGACGTGGCCAGCCAGACGAGCTCGCCCTACCTCGCGGCGGCGCTGCGCTTCGAGCCCGCGGCCTACGAGACCGAGCAGGTCCTCTACACGAGCAAGGACGGCACGCGCGTGCCGATGTTCCTGACGCACAAGAAGGGCCTGACGCAGGACGGGCGCGTGCCGACCTACCTCTATGCCTACGGCGGCTTCGGGATCTCGATCACGCCGACTTTCTCGGTGCCAAATCTGGCCTGGCTCGAGATGGGCGGCCTGCTCGCCGTGCCGAACCTGCGCGGCGGCGGCGAGTACGGCGAGGCCTGGCACGAGGCCGGCACGAAGCTCCACAAGCAAAACGTGTTCGACGACTTCATCGCCGCCGCGGAGTGGTTGATCGCCAACGGCTGGACGCAGAGCGCGCGCCTGTCGATCGGCGGACGCTCGAACGGCGGCTTGCTGGTGGGCGCGTGTCTGACGCAGCGGCCCGAGCTCTACGGCGCGGCACTGCCGGGCGTGGGCGTGCTCGACATGCTGCGCTACCACAAGTTCACCATCGGCTGGGCCTGGGCCGGCGACTACGGCACGGCCGACGACGCGGCGCAGTTCCAGGCGCTGCGCGCCTACTCGCCGCTGCACAACGTGCGCGCCGTGGCCTACCCCTCGACGCTCGTCACCACCGCCGACCACGACGATCGCGTCGTACCGGCGCACAGCTACAAGTTCACCGCCGCGCTGCAGGCCGCCCAGGCCGGGCCCGAGCCGGTGCTGATCCGCATCGACACGCGTGCCGGGCACGGAGCCGGCAAACCGACGGCGATGCAGATCGAGGAGTGGGCCGATTGCTGGGCGTTCCTGCGGCACGAGCTGGGGACGGACTGATGCCGGTCCGGCGCGTCCTCGTCCCGCTGGCGGTGGTGGCGCTCGCCGCGGCGCTGTACTTCTGGAACGGCGGCTCGGGCGCGCCGACGTACGACGTCGCGGACGACGTGGCGCAGTGCGCTGCCAACCTGCGCCAGATCTACCGCGGCCTGGTCCTCTACTCCGTCAAGGCGCACCAGCCGCCGCCGCAGGAGTCGGGCGTGCGTTTCCTGGCGCTCCTGGCCGGGGGGGTGCTCGAGGGCGAGCCCGCCAACCGCGCGCGGCTCACCTGCCCGGGGAAGGGTGCGGAAGCCGTGCGCGCGGGCGTCGACTATGGCGCACTCGACACCCTGACCGAGGCCGACTCGGCCTATGCCGCGCGCGACATGCAAGCCTTCCCGCTGCCCAAGTTCCCCGCGGGCGGGAGCGAGCTCGAGCCCATCGCCGCCTGCGACAACGCGCACGGGCTGAACCACGCGGGCTGCATGAACGTGCTGTACTCGGACGGCAGCGTGATGACCCTGACGTTGGCGCAAGAGATCGAGCGCGGGCACCTGCCGCCGGAGGCGACGACCATCCCGGTGGGCCCGGACTCGCCGATCGCGGACCTGCGCAAGCTGCGCGGGCAGTGAGCCGCGCAGACGTCTAGAGCGTGGAAGAAGTAGCCAGCCTACGAACTCGGGGATCAAGAAACGGGCATTGAGGGGCACGGCGACGTCGGCCAGGGAAGTGGCACTCTGTTCGCCGTCTCCATGTTGGCGCCGGCCCCTCGGCAGCCCTCCCTTCAGGCACTAGCCCCACGACTCACTTGAAGAAGCACCTTCTGCTGTCCCTCTCAGCCGCCCTCCTGCTGGCCGCCCATCCGTTCGCGGACTTCATCACCGGCACCGTGCTCGGCTCCAACGGCGCACCCGCGGTCGGCGTCAACATCGACGCGATCCGGCTCTCGAACGGCAACAACATCACCCTTGCCAACGATGGCACGGACGTGAACGGGAACTTCAACACGACCATCCCGGACGACCTCTATGACCTGTGGTTCTTCCCGCCCAGCGGGAGCTCGGACGTGACCCTGGTGATGCGCAGCGTCTTGGTCGTCGGCACCAAGCCCCTCGGAACGCTGCACTTGCAAGCCGGGGCGATTCTCACGGGCCACGTGCAGACCCAGGGCGGCCTGCCGATCGCCACGCTCGACCTCTGGATGACGGACCAGGTCACCAACCAGAAGGTGCCGCTGGCCCTCCGCCGCACCGACGCATTCGGGAACTTCCAGGTCAACGCGCCCAAGAACGCGATCGAGCTCGACTTCGACTCGACCAGCGTGCTGCCCGTCTTCGTGGTGGGCTCGAAGGCGATGTTCCTGTCGCCGACCGCGAACACCAACCTCGGCAACATCGTCCTGCCACCGGGCTTCCTCGTGACCGGACACGTGCAGAACTCGTCCAACGGAGCCGCCCTCCCGGGCGTGGACCTGGACTTCAAGAGCACGGTCAACGGAGGTGTGGAGTACACGCCCAACGACAACAGCGACCCGCTGGGCAACTTCTCCGTGCTGGTCCAGGCCGGCAACTACAACATCGACTTCTCGCCGACCTTCGCGACGCACATCGCCGGCCGGCGCCTGGCGGCACGGACCGTGTCCGCCAACCTCCCGCTGGGCACCGTCTTGCTCGACCCCGGCGCGGTGCTGAGCGGCACGATCAAGTCCTGGGACAACGTCGCGCAGCTCAACGCCGACGTGGACGTCTATCGCCAGAGCACGGGCGAGCTCGTGCCCACCGCGGGCGACAACTCCAACGCCTCGGGCGCCTACCAGGTCATCGTCCCGCTCGACAACCTCACGGTGAAGTTCCGCCCGCCGAGCTTCAGCGTGCCGCTGTCGTCGGACGTGCACACGAACTTCCTGGTGAGCGGCAACACCACGCTTGCCGGCGTGCTGCCGGCCTGCGCCGCGCCCAACAACTACGGCACCGGCCTGGCGGGCACGGGTGGGATCGTGCCGCACCTCACCTTCTCGGGCGGCACCACGCGCGACGGCAACTCGGCCTTCGCCTACGAGCTGCAGAACGGCCGCGGCGGCGCGGTCTCCATCCTGGTGGTCTCCGCCTTCCAGCGGAACATCCCCTACCGCGGCGGAACGCTGCTGCTGGACACGAGCCCGGCCGTCTCGATCAAGGTCCTCGGCCCACTCGGCGGGACCCCCGGCGTCGCGGGTGCGGGCTCGAAGCACGTGCCTACGCCCTTCCCGCTGGGCATCGCGACCAACTTCGACATCTACGCCCAGTTCGCGGTGCTGGACGTGGGCGCGGTCCAGGGCTACGCCTTCAGCGAAGGCCTGCACTTCAAGATCTGCCCGTAGTCGATCCGCTTCAGCGACAGGGCTCGCCCGGGCGTCCGCCTGGGCGAGCCCTTCTTCGTGGCACCGGCGCGGGCGACTGGGGAACGGATCCGAAGGGCGGGAGAAACCACGGGGGGTCGAGAAGTCGTCGAGAGTCTGGACCCGCATCCAACGAGCGGATCTCCCAGGTCCAGAAACCCTCACCAGAGCGTCAGGTGAGGTTCGCGAGCGGTGGGCATTCTCTTCGCGAAGAGAAGCGCCTGCCAGCCCCCCGGCAGCTCCCCCTCAGCCACCAAGCCCCACGACATCTCTTGAAGACGCACATCCTGCTGTCTATCTCGGCCGCGCTCCTGCTGGCCGCCAATCCGTTCGCCGACTTCATCACCGGCACCGTGCTCGGCTCCAACGGCGCACCCGCGGTCGGCGTCAACATCGACGCGATCCGGGTCTCGAACGGCAACGACATCAACCTCGCGAACGACGGCACCGACGCCGCGGGCTTCTTCCTCACCACGATCCCGGCCGACGTCTACGACCTGTGGTTCTTCCCGCCGGGGGGGAGCTCGGACATGACCCTCGTGCTGCGCAACGTCGTGGTCTCGGGCACCAAGGACCTCGGAACGCTGCAGCTGCAGGCCGGTGCGGTGCTCACGGGCCACGTGCAGACCCAAGGCGCCGTGCCCATCGCGACGCTGAACCTGCTGGTGACGGACCTCGTTACCAACCAAGCCGTGCCCCTGACCAATCGGCGCACGGATGCGTTCGGGAACTTCCAGATCACGGTGCCCAAGCACGCGATCGAGCTCGACTTCGACGCGACCAGCGTGATGCCCACCTTCGTGGTGGGTTCGCGGGCGATGTTCCTGTCTCCGACCGCGAACACGAACCTCGGCAACGTCGTCATGCCCCCTGGCCTGATCGTCACGGGACACGTGCAGCGCTCCGCCGGCGGGACCGCGCTCGCAGGCGTTGACCTGGACTTCAAGAGCACCACCTTGGGAGGCGTCGAGTACACGCCCAACGACAACACCGACGCGCTCGGGAACTTCTCGGTGGTGGTGAAGGCCGGCACCTACAACGTCGACTTCGCGCCGACGTTTGCCACGCACATCGCCGGCAAACGCCGGGCGGCCCAGAGCGTGGCCGCGAACCTCTCGCTGGGCACGGTCGCGCTCGACAACGGCGCCGTGCTGAGCGGCACGATCAAGTCCTGGGACAACATCGCGCAACTCAACGGCGATGTGGACGTGTACCGCACGAGCACGGGCGAGGCGGTGCCCACCGCGGGCGACAACTCGAACGCCTCGGGCGCGTACCAGGTCATCGTCCCGCTCGACAACCTCAAGGTCGTCTACCGCCCGCCGAGCTTCAGCGTGCCGCTGTCGTCGGACGTGCACACGAACGTCATCGTGACCGTCAACACGACGCTGAACGGCGTGCTGCCGGCCTGCGCCGCGCCCAACAACTACGGCACGGGTCTGGCGGGCACGGGCGGCATCATCCCGCACCTCACCTTCTCTGGTGGCACGACGCGCGACGGCAACTCGGCCTTCGCCTACGAGCTGCAGGGCGGCCGCGGCGGCGCGGTCGCGATCCTGACGATCTCCGCCTTCCAGCGGAACATCCCCTTCCGCGGCGGCCGTCTGCTGGTGGACACCCGCGCGGGCGTCTCGGTCAAGGTCATCGGCCCGCTCGGCGGGACCCCCGGAGCCGGGGGTGTGGGAACGAAGCACGTGGCGATGCCCTTCCCGCTGGGTTTCGCGACCAACTCCGACATCTACGCCCAGTTCGCGGTGCTGGACTCCGCCGCGGTCCAGGGCTACGCCTTCAGCGAAGGCCTGCACTTCAAGGTCTGCCCGTAATCGAATCCTCTCCAGGAATAGTGGCTCGCCCGGGCTTCGGCCTGGGCGGGCCATTCTTGTTGGTACAGGCGCGAGTGCCGCGTTGACGGGGAGGCGCCACGCGCCACAATCCGCCGCCCCATGAGTACCCCCACCGCCCTCCCGCGCATCGGCATCCTCACCATCTCGGACCGGGCGACGCAGGGCGTGTACGAGGACCTCTCCGGGCCGGCGATCGAAGCCGCCCTGCGCGACTACCTGGCGAGCCAGTGCGTCTACGAGCGCCGCGTCGTGCCCGACGAGACCGCGCTCATCCGCGCGGCGCTGCTCGACTTCGCCGCCCGCGGCTGCGCGCTGATCTGCACCACCGGGGGCACGGGTCCGGCGCTGCGCGACGTGACGCCTGAGGCCATGGAGGGCGTGTGCCAGAAGTGGCTGCCAGGCTTCGGCGAACGCATGCGCGCAGCCTCGTTGGCCGCCGGCGTGCCGACGGCGATCCTCTCGCGCCAAAGCGCCGGCATCATCGAGCGCAGCCTGGTCGTCAACCTGCCGGGCAAGCCCGCCTCGATACGCGTGTGCCTAGACGCGGTGTTCCCGGCCATCCCCTACTGCATCGATCTGATCGGGGGGCCGTTCCTCGCAGGCAACCCGGCCGTGGTGCAGGTTTTTCGTCCCAAGTAGAGGCTCCGCGCCGCGCGGGCGAGCTTGATTCCGCCGCACTGTACTGGCCAAATCTCCGCCCCCCCCAGAGTCGTGTTCCCCCCATTGCGAGCCATGGCCAAGAAGAAGCAAGCCCCCAAAGCAGCGCCCGCGCCGCGCCGAGAGCGCCGCGGCATCGACCAGAGGATCGCGGACCTGGAGGCGAAGATCGCCGCCATCCGCGCGCGCGAGGCCGAGAAGCGGGCCAAGGCCGACCCGGCGCTGCGCCATGTGAAGGCCGCGCTGCGCTCGGTCGAGAAGGCCCTGGGCGCGGCCAAGGAAGCGTCCCTGCGCAACGGCCTGGACGAGGCGCGCGCCGCGCTGAGCGCGGTCCTGAGCGCGAAGGGCAGCGACGACGGTCGCAGCGAGCCGCGCGTGCGCCGCTCGGCGAGCGAGTTCGGGGACCTGGCCGACGCGCTGCTCAACTACGTGCGCGGCAACCCGGGCCAGCGCGGCGAGCAGATCGCGGCGGCTCTGGCGACGGACACGAAGACCATGCGCCCGGTGATGAAGCGCCTGATCGGCGACGGCAAGGTCACGACCGAGGGCCAGCGCCGCGGGATGACCTACACGGCCGTGTAGTCGCGGTTCGAGCTCCTGGCTCCGCCGAGAGCTCGTGGAGCGTTCGCAACCCACTCGCTCTCTCCCAGCCTCCTGAAAAGCAAGGCGCCGGAGAGCGTGGGGCTCTCCGGCGCCTCTGGGGACCGTCAGGGACGCGGTCGTGGATCGATCAGGGGCAGTCGCTGAGCGCGCTGCCGATGCGCACTTCCAGGCCGTCCGACATCTCGAAATTGCCGAACAGGGTGCCGTTGCCCGGGTCGCGGCCGACGGCTTGCATGCTCACGATCACGCCCTCGAGGGCGAGGTCGTTCGGCACCGGCGCGGCGTGTACCGCGCGGCCATTGACGTCGCTCCTCACCGAGCTGGCCACGAACGAACCACCCGGCGTCGGGCCGAGATAGAGCGTGCAGGCGCCCAGCGTGTGCGAGCCGAGGGTCAATGAGTACTTGAGCACGTTGGGCTGCAGCCCGTCGTTGCCAGTGCTCTCGATGGCGAAGCTGGCGTTGCCGAGCGCGGCGCGCGCGGGCGAACCGCTGGCGAACAGCGTCGGCGGCACGTCGTTGGCGCAGCCGGCGCCGAGGAACATGTTGAACAGCCCGGCCGGCGCGCTGCTCGTGACCAGCACCGTCGGCAGGCCGGGGCCGGGCGCGGCCTCGTCCAGCGCGAGCTGGGTCGAGACCGGCGCGGCGTCGCTGTTGAACGAGAAGTTGTAGATCGAGTTCCACTTCAGGGCGTTCGTGCCCGTGGACCAGGCGATCTCACCGCCGGCCACGCTGGCCGACCAATCGTTGCCCGCGTCGTCGTCGTTGTCGCCGAAGGCGAGGTTCTGCACGCGCGCCCCGCTGCACATGGGGATGCGGAACGCGTTCACGCCGCGCGAGTTGTCGCGGTTCTGGACCGCGTACTCGTAGTGGTAGAAGCCGTCCACCGGGCCGGTGACCTTCACGGCCACGTACAGCCGCCCGTCGTCCACGCCGTTGGCGGCCGAGTTCACGCTCGCCCCGCTCCAGCGCGAGAGCACCGAGCCGAAGGTCTGCGCGCCGGTCTCGTTCAGGTTCCAGCGCGTGCCGTTCCAGGCCGCGGTGAACTTGCGCGAGGCCATGTTGTCGTTGCGCACGCGGTCGCCCTCGGTCTCGATCACATACATGCCCTGGAACCAGAGGGTCGCGCCGGCGACGTTCAGGTCCGCGTCCTTGATGTGGATGCGGTGTCCGACCGGGCCGAGGTTGCCAGCCATGGTTCCGGTGAGGCTGCGCACTCCGTTGCAGTTGTTGGGCGGACCCACGTCCGGCTCACCGCGGTCGAAGTGAGAGCACACCGGGTTCCACTGCCCCAGCCAGGGATCGATCTCCTCCGGCGGACCGAGCCAGTAGTTGTCGCCGTTGTTGCCGGTGCCGTAGGTGTCCGAGCAGCCGAGGCCGAGCATCGAGCCGTCGGTCGGCGAGCAGGTGGAGCACAGGCTGTTCGAGAGGGCGAAGAAGCCGTGCTTGACGTAGCTCCAGTCCGAGATCTGCTCGAAGCGCCCGTTCAGCTCGCGCGCGACGATGAAGACGATGTACGGGTGATCCGACTGCATCGCCGCGTGCCAGTTGATCTGCTTCGTGCCCTCGTTACAGCACGTGGTCTCGAAGGCGACGCCGTTCATGCCGCTGGGGAAGGTCCCCGTGCGGCCCAAGGCCGTGATGTCGGTGATGCTGGCGAGACTGAGGTCGATCGCGTCGTCTTTGTTTGCCTGGGCGAAGGAGACGCTCGCACACAGGAACGCCGGGAGCAGGAGGGATAGTCGCCGTTTCATCGGTGGAGGATTGGAGGGGGACGGAGGGGGCAGCTGAAGGGGGGGGTGAGCGGTTTGGACGGAACCTAGACCGAGCCGGTTCCGACAGCTGGGTTCAGGGGCAGCCGGGAATGGAGTTGCCGAGGCGCACCAGCAGGCCGTCCGAGAGCTCGAAGTTCGTGAACAGCACGCCCTGGCCCGGACGGCGGCTCACGGCCTGCATGCGGAAGGCAGCGCCCTCGAGGGCGAGGTCGTTCGGGATCGCTCCCGGGTGCGTGGCGATCCCGTTGGCATCGCTGAGCACGGTCGAAGCGAAGCGCAGGGCGCCGAGCGAGGGCCCGGCCCAGATCGTGCACCCCTGCAGGCTCAGGGAGCCGGCCTGGGTGCCGAAGTAGAGCTGGTGTACCTGGGAGGGCGCGTTGCCGTCGGAGGCCACGCCGAAGCTCGCGTTGCCGAGCTCGGCGCGCGCCGGGCTGCCAATGGCGTACAGCGTGGGCGGCGTGCCCTGCGCGCAGCCCGCGCCCAGGTACGCGTTGTACAGCGCCAGCGGTGCCTGGCCGGGCACGGTGAACTGCGCCAGGCCGGTGCCGGCGTCGAACTCGGCCAGCACCAGCGCGCCGTCGGCAGGACCGGCGTCGCAGTCGAAGGAGAAGTTGAACAGCGTGTTCCAGCGCAGCGGCGCGGAGGCGGTCGCGAACTCGATCTCGCTGGCCGAGACGCTCGCCGTCCAGTCGTTGTTCGCGTCGAGGTCGATGTCGTGGAAGGCGAGGTTGCGCAGGCGCGCTCCGGAGCACAGCGGGATACGCAACGCGCCCACGCCGCGCGCGTTGTCGCGGTTGTGCAGCGCGTACTCGTAGTGATAGAAGCCCGCGCTCGGCCCCGTGACCTTCAGCGCGGCGAACACGAGTCCGTCGTCGCTGCCGTTCGTGTTGGAAGTCACCGTGGCGCCGCTCCAGCGCTTCAGGATCGAGCCCGGCACGAGCGGACCGTTCTGCGTCAGCGTCCAGCGGCTGCCACCCCAGCTCGCAGCGAAGGGCCGCGAGCCCAACGCGTCGTCGCGCGCGGCCTCAGGCAGGCCCTCGACCACGTAGTGGCCCTGGAAGAAGAGCTCGCCGCCGATGACGAGATCCTCGTCGGAGAGATGCACGCGGCTGCCGACCACGCCGAGGTTGGAGGCCATCTGGTGCGTCAGGCTGCGACGTCCGTCGCAATTCGCCGGCGCGCCCACGTCGGGGAAGCCGCGGTCGAAGAACGAGCACTGCTTGTTCCAGACTCCGAGCCAGGGATCGATCTCGTCCGGCGAACCCAGGTAAAAATTGTCGCCGTTGTTGGCGGTTGCGTAGGTGTCCGTGCAGCCGACACCGAGCATCGAGCCGAAGACGCCGGGCGGCACGCAGCTGAGCTGGCAGCCGTTGCCGTTCAGCGCGAAGAAGCCGTGCTTCACATAGCTGCGATCCGAGATCTGCTCCATGCGTCCGTTGCGCGCGGCTGCCACCAGGAAGGCGATCGTCGGGTGGTGGATGTTCATCGCCTCCATCCACGGCACCTCGACCGAGCCCTCGTTGCACACCGTGGTCTCGATGGCGACGCCGTTCCTGCCGTTCGGGAACACGCCCTCGCGGCCGAGCACGTCGATCGTGCGCATGTTCGAGAGGCGAATGTCCATCCCGGGCACCTGGTTCGATTGCGCGGCGGACGGCGCACCGAAGCAGAGCAACGGAAGGACGGAGATCCAGCGGAGGGTGGGCTGCATGCGGAGACCTCGGGACGGGGCCCATTCTGCCCCCGGGCCTGGGTTTCGGCCATTTGAAAGCTTTTCGCAGACCCCGCCGGGTCGAGCTCGCCGCGTGGCTCTCACCCGCCGCTGAGCGCGCCGAGCACGTGCAACTCGTCACGCGCCCCTACCGCTCGCTCGAGGTCTCTCACCGACTCGTTGCCGACGTACAGACGCATGTGCTGGCGGATGCGCCCCTGCTCGTCGATCACGCGGAAGCGCAGGCCCGGACAGCGCTGCTCGAGCGCGTCCAGCACCTTCCCCACCGTCGCCCCCCGGCCCAGGGGCACTTCCACCTCGGCCCGGCCGCCGGTGTACTCGTACAGCACGCTGCCGACGTGCACGATCATCGCAGCTCGGCCACGCGCACGGACTGGATGCGCGGCAGGTGTTCGGCGAGCAGGTTCCACGCCTCGCCGCTGTCGCGGCTGCCCCACAGGGTGCCGCTGGTGGTGCCGAAGTAGACGCCGGTACGGCGCTCGTCGCGGTCGGCGTCCATGGCCTGGCGGAAGACGGTGAGCCAGGCGTTGGCGCGCGGCAGGCCGGCGTCCAGCCGCTCCCAGCCTTTCCCGCCGTTTCGAGTGCGGTAGACGGCCGGACGCGCGGCCGGCGAGGTGCGCGGCCAGAGCTGCGTGCCGTCCATCGGGAAGACCCACACCGTGTCCGCGTCGCTCGGGTGCGGCACGACGGGGAAGCCGATGTCGCCCACGCTCTTGGGCATGTGGTTCCCGATGCGCTCCCAGGTGTCCGTGCGCGCGCGATCCAGGCGGTAGATGCCGCAGTGGTTCTGCTGGTACAGCCGGTCGGGCTCGGCCGGGTGGAGCACCATGCAGTGCGGATCCTGGCCGTACTCGGGGTACTTCTCGGGCTGGAAGTCGGCCAGCACGCCCTTGTTGAGCGGCTTCCAGTGGCGCCCGCCATCGAAGCTCTCGAACGTGCCGCCGCTCGACATCGACAGGTAGAGGTGCTCGGCGTCGCGCGGATCGACCTGGATCGAGTGCAAGAGCGCCCCCACCGGCGAGCCCGGCGAGCCGCCGCGCGTCCAGTCCCACCACTGCGGCGTGTCGTTGAAGCCGGCGACGCCCTTCCAGCTCACGCCACCATCCTCTGAACGGAACAGTCCGGATGGGCTCGTACCGCAATACCAGGCGCCCTTCTCGCTGGCGTGGCCGGGCATCAGGAAGAAGTCGGTCTTCACCGCGAAGCCGCGCGAGCCGGTGGCGCGCGCGCTCTTCTTCTTCTTGGGCAGCGTGCCGAAGCGCGGCGGAGCCTTGGCCTCGCTCCAGGTCTTGCCGCGGTTCGTCGAGCGATAGATCGTCGGCCCGAGGTGCCCCCCGCTCGCGGTCAGGAGCAGCGTCTTGCCGTCGCGCGGGTCGCAGCGAAAGTCGTGCACCTGCTGGCCGAGGAAGAACGGCCCCGCGAGCTTCCACTTCTTCCGGGCGGCGTCGCCCTCGAACAGGAAGCCGCCCTTGACCGTTCCGACCAGCAGCGCCTGGGTGCCAGAGCTCTTCTTGACCACGCGTTGTTCCTCCTGAGTCGCCTGCCGAAGGGGGGGCGGCGCATCATCCGCGGCGCGGCGGAGCGCGACAAGCCCGCGCCGCGCGGTGACACAAGTTTAATTATCCTCCGCGCCCATGATCCAGGAGATCCGCCACGCCGACGTGCTCGAGCTGCGTCTCGAGCGCCCCCCCGCCAACGCGCTCTCGCCCGAGCTCATCGCCGAGCTCGAGCGCGCCGTGCGCACGGCGCCTGCGCGCGGAGCGCGGGGCCTGGTGCTCTCCGGACGGCCGGGGATGTTCTCGGCCGGGCTGGACGTGCCGCTGTTCGTGGGCCTGGATCGCGCCGCAGCGCGCGCGGCGTGGCGCGGCTTCCTGGACCTGATGCAGGCGCTGGCCGACGCGCCGGTTCCGCTCGCCTGCGCGCTCACCGGGCACGCGCCGGCCGGCGGCTGCGTGCTGGCGCTGTGCGCCCACTGGCGCGTGATGGCCGAGGGCAGCTTCAAGATCGGGCTCAACGAGGTGGCCGTGGGCGTGCGCGTGCCCGAGCCGATCTGGATCGCGGCGCGAGCGGCCGCCGGGCCGCGCGTGGCCGAGCGCATGTGCACCACGGCCGAGCTGTTCGACGCCGCGAGCGCGCTGCGCCTCGGCATCATCGACGAGCTCGCGCCTAGCGAGGAGGTCGTGCCGCGCGCCCTGCGCTGGGTCGAGGCGCAGCTCGCCCTGCCACCCGCCACGCTGCGCAACACGCGCGCGCTCGTGCGCCGCGAGCTCTCGCAGTCCTTCGCCGCCTGCGACGCGCGCGTGCTGGAGGGCTTCCTCGACGAATGGTTCGGCGACGAATCCCAGGCCGCGCTGCGCGCGGTCGTGGCCAAGCTCGCGGCGAAGAAAAAGTGAGCCGCGTGCGCTGCGCGCCATGGCTCGACGGCCTCGGGCTCCAACAACAAGATCGACCTCCCGTGGTGCCGATCCTTGCCATCGCCTGCGAGCGCCTTGCCGCCGCGCTCGCGTTGCTCGCCTCGTGTTCTGGCCCCGGAGTGGAGCCAGATCGCCAAGAAAACTCGGCCACGACGAGCTGCGCGCGCGAGGCCGCCGCGCTCGAGGGCGTGCTCACGGAGTTCCTCGCGGCCCAGGAAATCCCGGGCGGGATCTTCGGCCTGCGGCTCGCCGATGGTCGAACTCTGGCCGTCCCGGCGGGCTTCTCCGACGTGGAGAGCGGACGCCGGATGCAGGCCGACGATCTCTTGCACGCGGGCAGCTCGGGCAAGACGTTCTTCGCGGCCCTGATCCTGAGCCTGTCGGCGGAGGGCAAGCTCGGCTCGACGACGACATCGAGCGCTACCTCGGCCACGAGGTTGGTTCGCGCACCTGCCCAACGCGAAGGGCCTCAGCGTGCGCATGCTGCTGCAGCACCGCAGCGGGATCGGCCCGTACGGCGCCGCGTTCATGGACAGCCTCGTGCGCGATCCGGCCGGGCCCCATGATCCGCTGGAAGGCGTCGAGTCGGTGCTCGACACGCCGGCGTTATTCCCGGCGGGTCAGGGCTTCAGCTACTCGGACGTCAACTTCGTGCTCCTGGCCTACATCGCTGAGGCCGTCAGCGGCGCTCCGGCCTACAGGAAGATCGTGCGCCGGTTCCTCGGTCCCCTGCAGCTCGGGCTCGTGCGGCCGGCGGATCGACGGCGGATCCAGGGGCTGGTCCAGGGTTACGCGGGAACGAAGAACCCCTTCGGCGGCGAGCGCATGCTCGTGGACGGCGAGCTCGTCCTGGATCCTTCCTTCGCATGGGGTGGAGGCGGTTTCGTCAGCAACCCGCGCGACCTCGCGCGCTGGATGGCCGACTTCTGCGAGGGTCGCGCCTTCGACGCCGGGCTCTTGCCGAGCGTCTTCGATGGCCCCCCGGCAGCACAGCTCGGCCCGAACACGCGCTACGGACTCGGCGTGCACATCGATGCGCCGCGCTTCGGACGCGCGCTCGGACACGGCGGGTTCTTCCCGGGCTACACGACCTGTGTGCGCTGGTACGAGACGCCGCGGATTGCCCTGGCCATCCAGCTCAACACCAGCGACGAGCAGAAGCTGAGCGTGCCGCTGGAGGATGTCCTCGAGCGCGGCCTGCGAGCGCTGCTCGACCTGCCTGAAGCCCCGGCGAGCGGCGCGGCCAAGCCCCCCCGCTGAATCGGGGTCACGCTCCGCCCAGCCGGCGCCCCGAGGCGCGCGCCGGCCGGCTAGACTGCGTTCTGGTCCCCAGCGCAGCCCACTCCATGTCGATCGTCTGGTTTCTTCTCGTCTCCTCCCTTGCTCAGGCCGCGCTTGGCCCGGCCGCTGCGCCCGAACGGGTGAGACTCGAACGTCCCGCGCTCCCGCCGGAGCTCGTCACCCTCGATCTGACCCTGGGCGGCGCGCCAGTCACGCTCGAACTCGCGCGGCATTCGCTGCGCGCCGCCGACGCCTTCGTGCGCGTGGCCGGAGCGGACGGCAGCACGGACCAGGCGCCGCCGCCGGTCACGACCTATCGCGGGAGCGTGCGCGGCGAGGAGCGCAGCGTGGTGTTGGCCTCGCTGCTGCCGAGCGGCTGGAGCGCGTGGATCGAGCGCGACACGGGCGAGCACTTCGAGCTCGAACCGCTCGGCGACGCTTCCCGCCCGGAGCTGCACGTCGTGCGGCCCGCCGTGGACCCGCCGGATTTCCGCTGCGGCGCGAGCGACGATGCCGTGCGCTTCGGCCCGGCCGGCGGACGGCTCGAGTTCGGCACGCGCGCGAACGAGCGCCGCTGCCTCTCGCTGGCCGAGATCGCCTTCGACGCCGACCTCCAGTACTACCAGGCCAAGGGCTCGTCCGTTCCGGCCGTGGTCGCGGCCATCGACCAGATCCTGAACCAGGTCGACTTCTTCTACTCGCGCGACGTGCAGATCACCTACGCGCTCACGGCCTACGTGGTACGCACGAGCGCGTTCTACGTCCCGACCGGCGGCGGCAACCTGCTCGATCTGTTCCGCACCGAGTGGACCACCAACCAGGCCGCGATCCCGCGCGACATGGCGCACCTGATGACGGGCCAACCCGGCAGCCTGATCGAGTTCGGCGGGCTCGCCTACGTCGGCGTGACCTGCAACCAGGCGGTGCACTACGGCTGGAGCATGGACGGCGCCAACATCGTCGGCCATGAGCTGGGCCACAACTGGGGCGCGGGCCACTGCCACGATACGTCGCCCTGCAACAACATGTGCGGCGCGTGCTTCTACGTCGCGCCCAACACGCGCGAGATCATCCTGGCCTTCCGCGACGCCGTGACGTGCCTCGATCCGGTGGCCGACCGGCCACCGCGCGTGGCACCCTACGCGATGCCCGACCGCGTGCTGCGGCGCAAGGACGCGCTCGAGAGCGGCGTGCTCGTCGATGTGCTGAAGAACGACGACGACGGCGACTGCCAGCCGCTGCAAGTGCCGTCCTTCGATTTCGCCAGCGAGCGCGGAGGCGTCGTGCAGCGCGCGCCGAGCGTGGCCGGAGAGTGGCGCGAGCGCCTGCTGTACCACGGGCCGCCGACGCCCTTCGTGGGCGCAGACCGCTTCGCCTACCAGGTGAGCGACGGACGCCTGGCGAGCGCGGGCGAGGTCGAGATCGAGGGTACGCCGCTCGAGGTCCTCGGCTGGTGGCCGCTGGACGAGCTCGCCGGCACGAGCGCGGGCGACGTCGCGCGCGGCGTGCACCCCGGCACGCTCGTCGCCGGCCCCACGTGGGTCGCGGGACGACTGGGCGGCGCGCTCGCCTTCGACGGCGTGAACGATCGCGTGAACCTGCCGGCGCTGAACGCCGACACGAACCAGCTCACGCTGACTTGCTGGGTGAAGCGTCAGGGCGCGCAGGCGAACTTCGCAGGGCTGGTGTTCTCGCGCTCGGGCAGCACGGTCGCCGGCTTGTCGGTGACGAGCGGCGGCGGCCTGCGCTACACCTGGAACGACGACCCGCCGAGCTACGGCTGGAATCCGGGCCTGACGCTGCCCGACAACACCTGGGTCTTCGTGGCCCTGGTGGTCGAGCCGCAGCGCGCGACGCTGTACCTGAAGAACGCGACGCTCGTCGCGGCCGTGAACCCGCTCGCCCACGCGCCCGAAGCCTTCGACGGCGGGCTGCAGTTCGCTCAGGACAGCGCCGGCAGCCGCTTCTTCAAGGGCGCGCTCGACGACGTGCGCATGTACGCCTACCCCCTCACCGCGGCCGAGATCGCGCGCCTCGCCGCGGGCGGCGGACCGGCCGACGCGCCGCTCCCGCGCGACGGCGGAGGCTGGGTGCCGGAGAGCGGCGACCTCGCCTGGATCGGCGGCATCGGCGCGAGCACGCACGACGTCTACCTTGGCACGGACTACGCCGCCGTGCGCGCGGCCACCTCGCTGGCGCCCGAGTTCCAGGGCACGCTGGCGACGACGAGCCTCACGCCGGGCGCGCTCGCGCCCGACACGACCTACTACTGGCGCGTGGACGCGCGCGGACCGAACGGGCTCGAGCCCGGCGCGGTGTGGCAGCTCGACGCCGCGCGACGCCACCGCTGGACGCTCGACGAGAGCGCGGGCACGGTCGCGAACGACGTCGTCGCCAACGTGGACGGCACGTACCTGGGCGGCGTCGCGCTCAACGGCGCTGGCGCGACGCCGAGCCTCGGCACCTCGGTCACGCTCGACGGCACGAACGACCGCATCGAGCTCCCGGCCCTGAACCTCGCCTCGAACCACGTGACGATCACGGGCTGGCTGAAGCGCAACGGCGCGCAGCAGGCCTGGGCCGGCGTCGCCTTCAGCCGCGCCGGAAGCACGGTGGCGGGCCTGAACTTCGGCACCGCGAACGAGCTGCGCTACCACTGGAACGGCGGGAGCTACGACTGGGACTCGGGCCTCGTCGTGCCGGACGGCCAGTGGGTCTTCGTCGCGCTCGTCGTCGAACCGACGCAGGCCACGCTGTACCTCGGCCAGGGCGGTACGCTGACCAGCGCCACGAACGCGATCGCGCACGGCCTCGAGGAGTTCGACGGCAAGCTCGTCCTCGGCCGCGACCCGGGCTTCACCACGCGCAACCTCAAGGGCGGCCTGGACGACGTGCGCGTGTACGACCACGCGCTGTCGCCGAGCGAACTCGAGGCGCTCTACTCCGCCTCGCTGTGAGCCCAGCGACTCCGTCCGTCGCCCCCCGCACGGCACGCTGGGCGCGCACGCTTGCACGCGGCCTGGAGACTTCCAATTCCTACGTGGACTGGCGCGCGACGGGCTTCGAAGCAGCCCTGGGGCTCTGTCGATTGGAGGACGCGAGCAAGCACCTCTCTGCCCTGGAACGAATCAACGGCACCGCGCCGCGACGTGCGAACCAGCGCGCGGCTGTGCGCAAGCCGCGCTCGAGGCCCGGCAGCCCTGGCTGAACGGAGTGCTCTCCCCGCCCCGGCCCATCAGGCGCTTGGCAGGCGCATCGCCGCCGCCGAGCAGTCGCTGCTCGCGTGCCGCCCGTGCAGCCTCGGTGAGGCACGGGCCTCCCTTGCCGAAGCCCGCGCCTGGATCACGCGCGACGAGACTTTCCGGAACGCGCTGCGGCCACCAGCGCTCGGTCAGCGCAGGCACGACCTTGGTTGGTGGCGTTGAGGAGGGCGGCGGCCGACGCCACATCGGCAAGAAGGCGCTTGGCGCCTAAAACTAGTCCCCGCGATCTATCTCTATTCAGGCGGTCGTCCAAGGCACCCAAGGCGAACGGGATTCATCTCCCAACAGCGCGATAGCCCAAGCGGCATGCGGTTGGGCCCACGCTTGCTTCTTTCAGGCACGGAACGCATTGAACGAAGCACGCAGCGCAGTGAGGCGAGAGGACTGGAACAGACTCCAGACCGAGCAATCGACTTTTGTGAACGAGGTGAGGAGCGCAGAGAACGCGCTGGCGATCGCCTTTGCCTGCGGCCCTTCGAACTCGGCCCAGGAAACAAGAAGCGAGCTGGACGGCATCATCGCAGCCTGGAATCGTGAGGTCGCGCCAGCTCTCCGGGGCCTACGCTGATCGGGTTTGTGGACAGAGCGGTAGACAGGGTCCTCGAAGCGTCCGCTCACCAACCCGCCGCCTGCCCGTCCTTGCGCGAATCGCTGGCGCCGTAGAGCGTGCCCGTCGCGGCGTCGCGGCGGATGCCCTGGAAGCCGCCGTAGATGCCCTTGCGCTCGGCGAAGACGTGGCCGCGCTTCTTCAGCGCCTCCAGCACCGCCGGCGCGAATCCGCTCTCGAGCGCCAGCACGCCGCCGTGCGCGTCCTGCGCTTCGCCGGTCGGATCGGTGGAGCCCTCGTGCGCGAAGCGCGGCGCGTCGCAGGCTTCCTGCAGGTTCATGCCGAAGTCGATCAGGTTGGTGAGGACCTCGACGTGGCCCTGCGGCTGGAAGTCGCCGCCCATCACGCCGAAGGCCAGCCAGGCCTCGCCGTCCTTGGTCACGAAGCCGGGGATGATCGTGTGGAACGGGCGCTTCCCGGGCGCATAGCTGTTCGCGCGGCCGGCGGTGAGGTCGAAGAGCTCGCCGCGGTCCTGGAACACGAAGCCGAGGTCGGTCGGCGCCAGGCCGGAGCCCATGCCGCGGTAGTTGCTCTGGATCAGCGCCACCATGTTGCCGGCCTCGTCGGCGGTGGCGAGCGTGATCGTGTCGCGGCTCACGGGCGCGAAGCGCCCGGCCTCGACGTGGCGCGCGGCGCGTTTGGGGTCGATGAGCTTGCGGCGTTGTGCGGCGTACTCCTTCGAGACCAGCTGCGCCAGCGGCGCCTCGGCGAAGTCCGGATCGGCGTAGTAGCGCGCGCGGTCCTCGAAGGCGAGTTTCTTGGCCTCGGCGAAGAGGTGCAGCGCGTCGGCGCTGCCAAAGCCCAGCTTCGCGAGGTCGAAGCCCTCCAGCAGGTTGAGCATCTCCAGCGCGGCCAGTCCCTGACCGTTGGGCGGCAACTCCCACACGTCGTAGCCGCGGTAGTTCGTGGACAGCGGCGTGACCCACTCCGAGCGGTGCGCGGCGAAGTCCTCGCGCGCCAGGAACCCGCCGTTGGCCTGCAGGAAGTCCGCCATCTGCGCGGCGAGCTCGCCGCGGTAGAAGACGTCGCGGCCCTCGCGCGCGATGCGCTCCAGCGTGCGCGCCAGATTCTCGCGCTTGACGATCTGGCCCTTCTCGGGCGCGGGCATGAATTGGGCCGCGAAGCCCGGCTGGTCGGCGAGCAACTTGGCGTTGTCGCGCCAGGCGCGCGCGATCAGCTCGCTGGCCGGGAAGCCCTCGCGCGCGTAGGCGATCGCGGGTGCGAGCAGCTCACCCATCGGCAGCTTGCCGAAGCGTCCGTGCAGCTCGAACCAGCCGTCCACGCAGCCCGGCACCGTCACCGGCAGCGGCCCGAACTTCGGGATCGCGTCGCCGGCGAGCACGCGCAGCTTCTCCAGCGGGAGACCGCGCGGCGAGCGCCCGCTCGCGTTCAGGCCGTAGAGCTGCTTCTCCTTCGCGCTCCACACCAGCGCGAACAGGTCGCCGCCGATGCCGGAGCCGGTGGGCTCGACCACGCCCAGCAACGCGTCGGCCGCGATGGCCGCGTCGACCGCATTGCCGCCCTTCTTCAGGATCTCGAGTGCGGCCTGGGTGGCGAGCGGCTGCGAGGTGGCTACCATGCCGTGGCGCGCGATCACCTCCGAGCGCGTGACGAACGGCGGACCGGGGCGGTCCTGGGCGGAGCACAGCGAGAGCGCGGACAGGACGAGGGCCAAGGGCGTGCCTTTCAAGACGGGTTCTCCTGCGGCCGAGTGTCGCCGACGAGCGCGCGCGCCTCCACCCTCCGCTCCATCAATCTTCGCCAGTCCGTACGGCAGGCCCGGGCGCGGCACAGCTAGCCCGACCTATTCATGAGGCCTCGAGCGAAACGTCGCGAATGGCTGCAGATGCAGCGATGAGCGAGCGAGAGCCTGGAGACGACCTCTCTGCAGGTCGTTGAGGACTCGCAGGGAGCGAAGCGCTGCAGATGCGGCCAGTCGCGACGTTGCAGCCGGGGGCTCATGAATAGGTCGGGCTAGGAGTCTGCGCCACGGATCGCGAGCGGAGTGTGGTTCCCTCCGACTCCGCCTTTGAGGCGCATGCTTGGAGCTCGGAGGATCCCAGGGCGACTCCGGGGCCGCCCTTGACTCGGCGAAGCGGTTGCGGTGCCGGCGATGCC
>SIAI01000041.1 GCA_009691855.1 Planctomycetota bacterium
CAGATGCGGTAGACGCCGCGGCGCGAGCGCAATGGATCCGGATCGGTCAACGGCACCTCGCGCTCGACCAGGCGCAGCTCGCGCAGCACGTGCAGGTACTTGTTGGCGGTGGGGGAGTCGACCCCGACCGACAGGGCGACGTCGCCGACGCGCTCCGCGCCGCGCGCCACGGCCGCGAGGATCGAGTTGTAGGTGCTGGGGTTGGTGAGCTCGGTGTGCAGCAGGTAGTGCACCTCATCGAAGAGATAGCCCTCGGGCCGCAGCACCTCGCGCAGCAGGTTCTCCTCCAGCGTCACGCGCTCGTCGAAGCGCCCCAGGTACGCCGGCATGCCGCCCAGGATCCCGTAGGCGAGCAGGGTCTGTTCGCGCTTCCACTTCGAGAAGAAGCCCAGCGACTCGCTCGGGCTGAGCGGCTCGAGCCTGCGCTGGCCCGTGCGCCGGCCGAAGAGCGGCGAGCGCTCGGCCAGGACCTCCTTTTCCATGAAGGACACCTGGCTGCCGCACAGCACGAGCATCAGCGTCGAGCGCTTGCCGCGCTGGTCCCAGAAGCGCTGGATCAAGGACGGCAGGCCCGGGTTGGCCTCGCACAGGTAGGGGAACTCGTCGAGGACCAGCACCAGGCGCTCGTCCCCGGCGCGCTCAGCCGCGTAGGCCAGGGCCGCGCTCCAGTCGGGGAAATCGATCGCCGCCAGGAGCGGATCGCCGAGGGCCTCCTCGAGCACCTTCTTGAAGGCGCGCAGGTTGTCCTTGTCGCGCACCTGGGCGGCCAGGAAGTAGGCCGCACGCCGGCCCTGGGTGAACTGCTGCAGGAGCTCGGTCTTGCCCACGCGGCGGCGGCCGTAGAGCACGAACATCTCGGGCTTGCCCGAGTCGGCGAGCTCCTGAAGGACGGCCAGCTCGCGCTGGCGACCGATGAACGGGGGCGTGGGGGCGCGCTGCGTCATGGTAGCACTATACTGAGGAGTATTATACGTGCAAGTATACTAAAGGCTCGTGGAGGCCCTCCCAGGACCACTCCCTTGAGGGTTCGTGGCGGCCGCCGACCTCTGCCAGGCCTGTCCGGTGTCGGCTCCAAGGTCCAGGCTCCTGGCGACATCCATCCACCGTCTTAGCCCGGGGCGCGCTCTGCGAGGGCTGCGGATCCGGCGCCCGGTTCGCCCCGCGGGCGCCGTCGTCGGGCTGCGTTCCTCTACCCCCTGTCCGTAGACTCGCTCGCGGAGACCAACGCTTGCCCGCGCAACTGACGACCCCTTCCTGGCTGCTGGCGCTCGGCAAGGAGCCGCCGCCCGAGGAGGTCGAGCTCGCCAGGGGACGCTACCGGCTGGAGCGGATCTTCAAGCACGACTTCTTCGCCTACACCGCGCTGTACCAGTCCATGGGGCCTGCGCCGGTCGAGCGCATCGTGCTGAAGATCGGGCGTCGGGCGCCCCTTCTGGGCCTGCCGCTGTCGTGGATCGGGCGGCTGCACTCCTGGCACGAATCGGCCGTGTTCGCCGAGGTCGATGACCTGCCCATCGTGCCGCGCTTCACCGGGCGCTACGGCCGGTACGGCATCACGCACGAGTTCATCGAGGGCCATCCGCTGGAGAAGGGCGAGCGCGTGGCCGACGACTTTTTCACGCGCCTCGAAGTGGGCCTGACCGAGATCCACCGCCGTGGGCTCGCCTACGTCGACCTGGAGAAGTGCGAGAACGTGCTGGTCGCCGCCGATGGCCGGCCGTTCCTGTTCGACTTCCAGATCTCCTGGCGCTGGCCCTTCGCCTTCGGGCGCGGGCGCTGGCCCGAGAGCTGGATCGCGCGCCGCTTCCAGGCCGGCGACCGCTATCACCTCACCAAGCTGAAGCTGCGCACGCGCCCCGACCTGTTCAC
The DNA here is from genome assembly GCA_009691855.1 of Planctomycetota bacterium. Classification (GTDB taxonomy): domain Bacteria; phylum Planctomycetota; class UBA1135; order UBA1135; genus JABFRZ01. The sequence goes on from SIAI01000041.1 coordinate 1,870, forward strand.
GCCCGAGGATCTCGCGGCCGCCAAGCGCAAGCCTTTCCTCGTGCGCCTGCACGGCCGCTTGACGCGACCGTTGACGCTGCTGCGCCGCTTCGTGCTCAACCGCGTCGATCCCACGCGCAAGCGCGGCGAGCGCGGTCGCGTGCGCGTCGAGGGCCCCAACGAGCCATGAACGCGCACTCGCTTCGCACCCGCCGATCCAGCGCTCCGAGGCAGCGCAGCCCGCGCCGCGAACAAGCTTCTCCTTCCCCAGAGAGCGAAGAGAAGCGGATCCAGCTTTCGGACGTCGGGTACCCTTCCGGACGATGTTGGGAGTAGTCGACGAGAGCATGTTCACGAGCCATCCCACCGAGATCGGGCCTTACAAGGTTCTGGAAGTCCTCGGCCAAGGAGGCGTGGGCACCGTGTACCTGGTGCAGCAGCGTGAGCCCTTCCGCCGCAAGGCGGCGCTCAAGCTGATCAAGCTCGGCATGGACACGCGCGAGGTGCTGGTGCGCTTCGCGCAGGAGCGCCAGCTGCTGGCCTCGATGAGCCACCCGAACATCGCCAAGGTGTTCGACGCGGGCCAGACCGAGACCGGCCGGCCGTTCTTCGTGATGGAGTACGTGGCCGGCGAGCCCATCACCGACTACTGCGACCGTCACCGCCTGTCTCTGAGCGAGCGCCTGGAGCTCTTCGTCACCGTGTGCCGCGCGCTCCAGCACGCGCACCAGAAGGGCATCCTGCACCGCGACGTGAAGCCCTCGAACCTCCTGGTCATGAACCAGGACGGCAAGCACGTGCCGATGGTGATCGACTTCGGCCTGGCCAAGGTGTTGCGCACCGAGCCCGCCAGCGCGCACCTCTTGACGCGCGAGGGCCAGTTCCTCGGCACGCCGCGCTACATGAGTCCGGAGCAGATCGAGCTGCCCTCCGACGAGGTCGACACGCGCTCTGACGTGTACTCGCTCGGGGTGGTGCTGTTCGAGCTCTTGACCGGCGAGCCGCCCTACGAGCGGCGCATCACCGACGGCGGTCTGCCCAAGCTCCTGCACTCGATCCGCGCGGAGGAATCCACGCGCCCGAGCACGCGCCTGACGCAGCTGCGCAAGGAGGTCGCCGAGGTCGCCGACAAGCGCCGCACGGACCGCGCGGCGCTGCTGGCGCAGGTGCGCGGCGACCTGGACTGGCTGGTGGTCAAGGCGCTCGAGCGCGACCGCGACCGCCGCTACCAGTCGGCCGCCGAGCTCGCCGCCGACGTCGAGCGCTACCTGCGCCGCGACCCGATCCTGGCGCGCCCGCCCACGGCCTCCTACCGCATCGAGCGCTACGTGCGCCGCAACCCGCTGGCCGTCGGCGGCTTGCTGGCGGTGGTTCTGGCCCTGATGCTCGGCTCGGGCGGCAGTTTGTACTGGTTCTACCGCGCGAACCAGCTGCGCGAGACCAAGGCCGCGCTGATGGGGATGTGCGAGTCGATCCGCACCGACGTGGCCGACGCCCACATCTGGTTCGAAGAGGTGATCGCCCACGATCCCTCGCAGGAGCTGGAGCGCGACGTCCTCGTACCGATCAAGCGCTCGGCAGAGCGCGTAGCCAGCGCCCTCGAAGGCGCGACTCCGAGCCCGGAGCAGGTAGCCGCCCGCGAGCCGGCGATGGCCGAGCAGCTGCGGATCCTGGAGGCCCACATCGAGCACATGCGCGTGGTCACGATGGAGCGCTGGAACGCGAAGGATGACGCTGGACGCATCGGCGGCGCGCTCGACCAGCAGTACGACGCGATCTACAAGGACATCCGCACCCTGTGCAGCCAGCTCGTGACTTCGCTCAACGAGAGCAGCGCGCGCGACTGGAAGCGCGCCGCCGAATCCTCGATCGCGGTCAACGCCGCCTTCGTGCTGGCGCTGCTGAGTGGCTCGGTCCTGGTCTTGCGCTTCTGGGCCAAGCGCAGCTGAGCTCCACGCGCGAGGCTGCGCCTTCGTTGGCGGAGTCCGGTGCCCGAACGTTCACGCTCCCTTCCCGTTCCCCACGCCGAAACGCGCTCGGCCGCGTCGTTCCTGCGAACGACGCGGCCGAGTGCGGGAGTCGAGGGCCGAGCTCCAGGCGCTCGCTCAGCCCAGCTTTTTCAGCGCGCCCTGGACCTCGCTCCAGTTGCGCTCTTCCTTGGTGTTCTCCTGCACCTGGCAGAAGGCGACCTTGCCGTTCTTGTCGATGATGACCGTCGCGCGATGCGAGATGAAGGGCACGGCCGGGTGCTGCAGACCGAACTTCTTGGCCACCTCGAGCAGCGGATCGGCGAGCAGGTCGTGCTTGATGCCCTTGGCCGTCTTCCAGGCCTTGTGCGACCAGGTCGAGTCGCGGCTGATGCCAACGGTGATCGTGTTCGGCGTGCTGATCGTGGGCTCGCTCGAGATGCGGCAGTTTTCCTTCTCGCAGGTCGGCGACCAGTCGAGCGGGTAGAACATCAGCACGACGTTCTTGCCCTTGTGGGCCGAGAGCTTCCACTCCTTCTCGTCCTGGGTCTTGAGCGTGAAATCCGGGGCGGCGGTGCCGACGTCGATGGGCATGTTCAGGTCTCCGGTTGGTGGGATGCGGGCCAGCCGGGATCGTAGCCGGGGCTCGGGGCGGGACGCCAGCAGGCGCGCCAAGTGCCCGCGCGAGGGGCGCGAGGGACTCGCGCCCAGGAAGTTCGCGCTCAGCGCCCGAGTTGCGTGCCGCGCAAGTCCGCGTGGCGGCTCGCGACGATCCGCCAGCCGTCGTCGCCATCGACGAGCTCGGCCGTGACGCGGATGCGCCAGGTCTCCTGCCAGGCGTCACCGCGGCGGCGTTCGAAGAGCGCCTCGAGCTCCAGGGTCGCGTGCTCGTCCTGCACGCTGACCGCGGCCGCGTCCTCGTCGATGGTGACGCGCGTCAGGAGCTCACGCGTCTCGCGCTGGCGCTCCTGGGACGCCTGCAGCAGCGCGCCGAACAGCATCTGCCGGTCGAGCGCGTAGCCGGCGTGCTTCCAGTCGCGCGCGAGCGGCTCGACGCACTCGCCCGGGTTGCCGCGGTTGTAGGCGTCCTCCATGTGCGCGACGAGGCGGCGGATCTTGGTCTCGGCGGGCGTGAAGAAGCGCACCACGAAGCCGATCCCGAGGTACAGCGCCACGATCGCGAGCAGCGGCAGCACGAGCTTGCGAGCCATGACGCCTCCAGGATCGGCGAGCGCGGGGTACGATCCGCGCCCCTTTCCGGGAAACGGAGTCTCAGGAAACGGAGGGCCATCGCGTGAGAGTTCATGCCACCACCGCGTGCGCCTGCGCGCTCGTCCTCGGCGCCTGCCGCAGCCCGGCGGCGGACGGAGCACGCCCGTGGCTCGCAGCCGCGCGCGAGACCGGTCGCTGGCTGGAGAACGTGGCCCTGCCGACCGACTCCGGGCGCGCCTGGCCGGCGGTGCCGGACGAGGGCACGCCGCCGGAGACGTCGCTCTACGCCGGCAGCAGCGGCGTGGTGCTGTTCTTCCTCGAGCTCGCCGCGGCGACCGGCGACGTGCACGCGCTCGAACTCGCGCGCTCGGGCGCGGACGAGCTCCTCGCGCAGCTCCCCACCCACGTCGAGGGCGAGGCCGCGGGGCTCTACACCGGTCTGGCGGGCGTGGGCTTCGCGCTGGGCGAGACCTGGCGCGCGACCGGCGACACGCGCTACCGCGACGGCCTCGCGCGCTGTGTGGCGACGCTGGCGAGCTCCGCGCGCGCCGCCGACGGCCTGCCGGGCCTGGCCTGGGGCACCACGAACGACGTCATCGCCGGCACGGCCGGCATCGGCTTCTTCCTGCTGTGGGCCGCAGACCTGCCGGAGAGCCCGGCCGAACTGGATTCGGCGTCGCTGCGCGAGCTCGCGCGTGACGCGGCGGCACGGCTCGTCGCGCTCGGCGAGCCGCGCGCCTCCGGCCTCGACTGGCCGATGGACTCCGCCTTCCCGCGGCGCATGCCGAACTTCGCGCACGGCACGGCCGGCATCGCCGCGTTCCTGGCGCGCGCCGGCGCGGCCGACGCCGCCGTGAAGGGCGCCGAGCACCTGCTGACGCTGGCCGAGCGCGCCGACGGCCTGCGCATCTACCACCACAGCCCGGACGGCACCGAGCTCTTCTACTACGGCTGGTGCCACGGCCCGTGTGGCACGGCGCGCCTCTTCCGCGAGCTGGAGCGCGCCGCGCCCGCGTCGCGCTGGGCCGAGCTCGAGCGCGAGTGCGCGCGCGCGCTCGAGGCCAGCGGCTTGCCGGAGCAGCGCCTGCCGGGCTTCTGGGACAACGTCTCGCGCTGCTGCGGCTCGGCCGGCGTGCTCGAGTTCTTCGCGAGCCTGTACGCGCGCGGCGGAACAGCGGCCGACCTCGCCTTCGCGCAGCGCGTCGCGCGCGACCTCTTGGTGCGCGGCACGCGCGACGAGCGTGGCCTGCGCTGGATCCAGGCCGAGCAGCGCACGCAGCCCGAGCTGCTGGCAGCCCAGACAGGCCTGCTGCAGGGCGCGGCCGGCATCGGGCTCGCGTTGCTGCACCTCGACGGGGCCGAACGCGCTCGACCACCCCTCGTCGTGCTGCCCGACGAGCCACGCTGAGCGCGATCTCCGAACTCGCGTGCTCCCGGCGCGAGGCATAGGATTCGGCCATGCGCATCGCCTGCATCGGCGGCGGACCGGCCGGACTCTACGGCGCGATCCTGGCCAAGAAAGCCTTCCCCGCGGCCGAGATCCAGGTCTTCGAGCGCAATCCGCCGAGCGACACCTTCGGCTGGGGCGTGGTCTTCTCGGACGAGACGCTGGGCGGCTTCGAGCGCGCGGATGCGCAGAGCATGGCCGAGATCCGGCGCCACTTCGCCTACTGGAGCGACATCGAGACGTACCTCGAGACCGCGCCGGGCCAGCTCGAGCTCGTGCGCTCGACGGGCCACGGCTTCTGCGGCCTGGCGCGCCGCAAGTTGCTCGAGATCCTGCACGCGCGCGCGCGAGAGCTCGGCGTGCGCATCGACTTCGAGCACGAGGTCAGGGACGAGCGTGACGTCGGTCCGGCGGACCTGATCCTCGCCAGCGACGGCATCAACAGCTTCGTGCGCACCAAGTACGCCGCGCACTTCCGGCCCTCGCTCGAGTGGCGCGCGTGCAAGTTCGCCTGGTTCGGGACGACCAAGCCGCTCGACGCGTTCACCTTCGTCTTCCGTGCCAGCGAGCACGGCCTGTTCCAGGTGCACGCCTATCCGTTCCAGCGCGGCGCGGAGACGCTCTCGACCTGGATCGTCGAGTGCCACGAGGAGGTCTGGCGCCGGGCGGGCTTCGAGCACGCCAGCGAGGCCGAGACCGTGCGCTACCTCGAAGACCTGTTCGCGCCCGACCTCGACGGGCATCCGCTGCTGACCAACAAGTCGATCTGGCGCACCTTCCCGGTGATCCGCTGCGGCACGTGGGTGCGCGAAAATTTGGTGCTGCTGGGCGACGCGGCGCACACCGCGCATTTTTCGATCGGCTCGGGTACGAAGCTGGCGATGGAGGACGCGATCGAGCTGGTCGGCGCGCTGCGCGAGACGCAGGGCGACGTTCCTGGCGCGCTGGCACGCTACGAGACGCAGCGCATGAACGAGGTCGCGCGCCTGCAGCGTGCCGCACGCACCTCGATGGAATGGTTCGAGAACTGCCGCCGCTACGTGGAGCAGTCGCCGCTGGCCTTCACCTTCAACCTGATGACGCGCTCGAAGCGCATCACCTACGACAACCTCGCCCAGCGCGACCCCGAGCTCGTGCGCCGCGTCACGGAGCACTTCGCCGACACCCACGGCCTCGCGCGCGACTCCGCTGGCCGCGCGCCGACACCGTTGTTCGCGCCGCTCGCGCTGCGCGCGCTCACGCTGCCGAACCGCATCGTGGTCTCGCCGATGTGCCAGTACATGGCCGTCGACGGCACGCCCGCTGAGTGGCACCTCGTGCACCTCGGCAGCCGCGCGGTCGGCGGCGCGGGCCTGGTGCTGAGCGAGATGACCGACGTCTGCGCCGACGGGCGCATCACCCTCGGCTGCGCCGGGGTGTACACGGACGAGCACGAACGCGCCTGGAAGCGCATCGTCGACTTCGTGCACGCGAACTCGCCCGCCAAGATCGGCCTGCAGCTCGCCCACGCCGGCCGCAAGGGCTCCTGCAACCTGCCCTGGGAGGGCGACGATCCGCTGCGCGACGCGCGCGCGTGGACCACGCTCGGACCCTCGGCGCTGGCCTTCGACGCAGGCTGGCCCGTGCCACGCGCGATGACGCGCGCCGACATGCAGCGCGTGCGCGAGGACTTCGTGGCGGCGACGGAGCGTGCACAGCGCGCCGGCTTCGACCTGGTCGAGCTGCACATGGCGCACGGGTACCTCCTGTCGAGCTTCCTCTCGCCCGCTGCGAACCACAGGACGGACGAGTACGGCGGCGCGCTCGCCAACCGCCTGCGCTTCCCGCTCGAGGTCTTCGACGCCGTGCGCGCCGCCTGGCCGAGCGCGAAGCCACTCGCCGTACGCATCTCGGCCAGCGACTGGCTGCCCGCCGGTGAGGGCGTCACGCTCGACGAGAGCATCGAGATCGCGCGCACGCTGCACGCCCACGGCCTCGACCTCGTCGATGTGAGCTCGGCCGGCAACACGCCCGCCTCGCCGGTCGAGTACGGGCGCATGTACCAGGTGCCCTTCGCCGAGGCGCTCCGCTACGCGCTGCCGGGGCTGGCGGTGATGGCCGTGGGCGGCATCCAGGGCGCCGACCACGCCAACACGATCCTCGCCGCCGGTCGCGCCGACCTGTGCGCGCTCGCCAAGGCGCACCTCAGCGATCCCTACCTGACGCTGCACGCGGCCGAGCGCTACGGGCACCACGACCATCCGTGGCCCAAGCCGTACCTGGCCGTGAAGCCGCGTCCGGCGCGTTGATGCGCCCCGCGGCGCGCGGTTTGTGTCAAAATCGCGTGCCATGGGAAGCAGAGCGCGGAGCGGGTTCGTGTGCGCAGGGCTGTGGCTGGCCGGAGCGCTGGCGAGCGCGCAGACGGCGCTCTCCCTTCCGTCCCGCGCGACGACGCACACCGGCACGCCGCGCGTCGAGGTCGCCGAGGCCACGCTCGACCAGCTGCAGTTCGCGCTGCGCACCGGCCAGACGACCTCGCTCGAACTGGTCGCGGCCTACCAGGCGCGCATCGCCGCCTTCGATGCCGGTCCGCCGATCCTGAACGGGATCCTGGCGCTCTCTCCAACAGCGCTGGACGAAGCGCGCGCGCGCGACGCCGCGCGCGCCCAGGGTCGCGCGCGTGGTGCGCTGTTCGGCATCCCGGTGCTGGTCAAGGACAACATCGACGTGCGCGGCCTGCCGACCACGGCCGGCGCGCTGGCGCTGGAGAGCTCGATCCCGCCGGACGACGCGTTCCTCGTGAAGAAGCTGCGCGCTGCCGGCGCGATCGTGCTCGGCAAGACCACGCTGACGGAGTTCGCGAACTTCGTGACCAGCGGCATGCCCTCGGGCTACAGCTCGCTGGGCGGCTACGGCTACAACCCCTACGACCCGCATCCGGTGCCGGGCGGCGACGGACGGCCGGCGATGACGCCCGGCGGTTCGAGTTCGGGCACGGGCATCTCGATCGCCTGCAGCTTCGCCGCGGTGGGCGTGGGCACGGAGACCTCGGGTTCGATCCTCTCGCCCTCGAGCTCGAACTGTCTGGTCGGCATCAAGCCCACCGTCGGCCTGATCAGCCGCGACGGCATCCTGCCGATCACCGCCGACCAGGACACGCCCGGGCCGATGGCGCGCACGGTGCGCGACGCGGCCATCCTGCTGGGTGCGCTGAGCGGCTTCGATCCGGCCGATCCAGCCACCGCGCCGTGCGGCGTGCGCGGCGGATGTCCCGGCGACTACACGCGCTACCTCGACAAGTTCGCGCTGCTCGGCGCGCGCATCGCCGTGCCGCACTCGCCCTACTGGGACGCGCTCAGCGCCGACGAGCGCGCCCTGATGCGCGTCGCGGTGCGCGCGCTGAAAGACGCGGGCGCGGTCGTCGAGGACCCGTTCGAGCTCCCGCGCCAGGCGCAGATGAACCAGCGCGGCATCGCCGTCAGCTATCCGCCGCCGGCCAACAGCTCGAGTGTGCTCTTGTACGGCTTCAAGCACGACCTGAACCGCTACTTCGCCGGCCTGGGCGCGCTGGCGCCGATCCACGAGCTCGCCGACGTCGTGGCCTTCAACGACGCGCACCCCGCAGAGACTCTGAAGTATGGCCAGAGCATCGCCCTCGCCGCCGTGCGCATCGACGACAGCCCGGGGAGCGCCGACACGCAGCGCTACCTGAGCGACCGCGCGCGCGACCTGGCGCTCTTCCGCGGCGCGCTGGACGAGGCCTTTGCCGGCCCGGACGCCCTGCCCGACACGGGCGACGAGTTCGACGCGCTCCTGTTTCCGGCCAACATCGGCGCCGACGCGCCGGCGCGCGCGGGCTACCCGAGCGTGTGCGTGCCCGGCGGCTTCATCGAGCGCGGCAGCCTGCCGCCGCGGCCCTTTGGCGTGACCTTCACCGGCCGCGCCTTCAGCGAGGCACGCCTGATCGCGCTGGCCTACTCCTTCGAGCAGGCCACGCGCCACCGCCGGCCGCCCGACGTCACGCCGCCGCTGCGTTGAGCGCCGAAGCCATGCTCGAGCGCAGGTGGATTCGCATCGCATTGAGGTTGGTCTTGGTCGGGGTCGGCGTCGTGCTGCTGCCCGAACTCGCGTTGCGCTTCCTGCTCTTCGGTGATTCCGCACTCGCCGAACGCCTCGGCGCGCCGTTTCGGCGCCCGGAGCTGTACGCGCTCGCGCAGTCGCGCGAGCACTGGGCGCTGCAAGCGCGCTGGACGCCGATGGCGGAGAAGTTCCGACCGCTGCTCGACCCCGTGCTCGGCTACCGCAGCCAGGAGATCGACGCGAACACCTACCGCCACGCAGACGAGGTCGAGCTGCGCGGCCGTCGCCCGGTGCTGTTGTACGGCGACTCCTTCGCGCAGTGCGCCACGCGCCCCGAGCAGTGCTGGCAGGGGCTGATGGAGGGCTCGGACCTCGCCGCGCGCTACGCGCTGCTCAACTACGGCGTCGGCGGCTACGGCTTCGACCAGGCGTGCCTGTTGCTCGAGCGCACGGTCGACCTGTACCAGGAGCTCGACCCGGTGGTGATCGTGGGCGTGATGGTCGACGACGACCTGGACCGCTGCTTCCTGCTCGTGCGCGACTACCCGAAGCCGCACTTCGATCTCGAGCACGGCGAGCTGGTCCTGCGCCCGCCGCCATCGACCTCGCCGGAGTGCGTGGTCGAGGCGCCGATCGCGATCCGCAGCTACCTCTGGAACGGGCTCGTCTGCGGGACGGGCCTCGTCCCGGCGGAGCTGCGCCAGCGCTGGTTAGCCGAGGACGAACGGGAAGCGCTCGTACGCGAGCTCGCCGTGCGTCTCGTCCGGCGCGCGCACGAAGAGCTCGTCGCGCGCGAGCTCGAGCACTTCTTCCTGCTGTTCCATGCGCGCGCCGCCGCGCAGGATGCAGGGCCCTACACCTGGCGCGAGCGTCTGCTCTACGAGACCTTCCAGCGCGAGGGCATCCCCTTCGTCTCGTCCAAGCGCTACCTGTGGGAAGGCGCGCAGCGCGAGGGGCATCCGCTGGGCGAGTACTACACTTCAGCCATGGCGAAGCGCGGCAAGAACCACTACACGCCGGCCGCCCAGGGCGTCGTGTTCGAGGCCATCCGCGCCGGCCTGGAGGGACGCTTCGAGCCGTACGAGTACCTGTCCGGCGTCGTTTCACCCAGCGACGTGGGGCCGGCGTCGCGCTGAGCGCCGACAGCCTCTACGGCTGCACGTGCAGGCCGCTGGCGAGCACGCGCACGTTGCCGGCGGAATCGCGGGCGACCTTGCCGGTGACGACGACGGTGCTCAGGTGATCGAGGCCGTGGAAGCCGCGCGCGTTCGCGCGCAGTGGCTGGCCGTCGGCCATGAGCTCGACCGACAGGCCATTCTTGGCCAGCACCTCGGGTGCGTTGCAGCAGTAGTCCCAGGGCGTCTTGCACTCGTCCATCTTGCCCTCACCGCAAGCCGGGATCGCGGCGTCGATGATCGTGAACGCGGCGTAGCCATCGACGAACACCTTCTGCGCGCCGCCGACCCGACCCGTCACCACGATCTCGTCGCCGTCCTTGGCTGCGGCCACCACCATGCCCACCGCCTGCGGGGAAGGCGGCGCGCTGGCGAGGTATAAACGCTCGGGCACGTCGGAAGGCGGTGTTGCGGGCGCGCTCGAGCCGCCGCAGGCGGACAGCAAGACGAGCACGAGGGATGACGGGAGGGTGAACAGGCGAGCGCGCAGATTCATGGTGAGTTCCATTCTCGACGAAAGCGGTCCGGCTTCAAGGTTCCTTGAGCGCCACGGCGACCGGCAGGCGCGCCACGCGCGCGACGGCCGGGAGTGTGGCGACGAGACCCAGGAACAGCGCCGCGCCGAAGCCGGCCAGCACGGCGGTGGGGCCGATGGCGAGCGTGAACGCGCCCATGGCGATGCGCACGGCGGCGCCGGAGAGCGCGAAGCGCGCCAGCGCCAGCCCGAGCAGCCCGCCCGCGGCCGCCAGCACCAGCGACTCCTGCAACAGCGACCAGGCCAGGGCGCGCGAGCGGTAGCCGATCGCGCGCAAGGTGGCCAGCTCGCGCACGCGGTCCTGCACCGCGGCGTTGAGCGTGTTCGCGCCGCCGAACAGCGCCGCGCCGCCCATCATCAGCGCCAGCACCCAGGCCAGCGCGCGGATCGGGCCGAAGTAGGCGCCCAGCTCCTGGTAGTAGAGCGCCGAGGGGATGGCGTTGAGCTCCAGGTCCAGGCGCCGGCGTGCGAACAGCTCCAGCTCGCCGAAGTCGGCGGGGGACTTCAGGCGCACGAACACGGCCGAGGAGTCCTCGCGCCGCGAGAGGCTGCGCAGGTCGGTCAGCGGCGCGAAGATCTCCGACTCGATCGTCGTGCCCGGCGCGGCGAAGGTGCCGACGATGGTGAACGTGCCGCCCTCGAAGCGCAGCGTCTCGCCGAGGCGGAAGCGCGCGGGATCGAGCCCGAGCTGGTCCGGCACGATGCGCCCGACGAGCACCTCGCTCGGCCCCGGCAGGTGGCCCTCGATCAACGTGACGGCGTTGTGCACCAGGAACGCGCGCTCGGTCACGCCGCGCACGAAGGCCGGATAGGACGGATCGGGTGTGCCCTCGGGCGGCTGCGCGCCCAGGCGCAGGTTCGTGCCGCTGTGGATCTCGGGCGAGACCGCGGGCACGCCGCCTGGACGCGCCACGCCCGCGATCTCGGCGGCCACGAGCTCGGCCAGGGAGGGCGGCACGGTCGAGCGTAGCACGTCGCTGTTGCTGACGCGCGAGAGCAGGATGGCCACGTCGTCGCGTCCGGCGTTCGAGAAGCTCGTGGACAGGCCCTGCACGAAGGCGGCCGTGGCCACGAACAACGCCGCCACCAGCGAGCTGGAGGCGCCGGTCAGGAGCGTGCGCAGCGGCCGGCGCACGAGGTTGCGCACGGCGTAGTCGAAGGGCAGCGAGCGGCGCCTGCTCATGCGCTCCTCAGCGAGGCCACGATCTCGCGCCGACCGGCATTCCAGGCGGGCAGCGCAGCCGCGAGCAACGCGGCGCCGAGCGCGGCCAGCGCGCCGCGCGCCACGACCGCCCCACAGAGCAGGAACGAGACCGGCACGCCCTCGGACCCGATCGACAGGTGCTGCGTGCGGATGATCACGAGCGCCGCCGCCAGGCCCAGCGTCGCGCCGCTCGCGCCGAGCAGCAGCGCCTCGCCGAGCACGAGCGCCACCACGCGCGAGGGCCGGTAGCCCAGCGTGCGGAACACGCCGAACTCCTTGACGCGCTCCTGCACCGACATGAGCACGGTGTTCGCGACCAGCGCCAGCACGACCGCCACGCAGGCCAGCGCCAGCCAGCGCCCGAAGCGCAGGATCTCGCGCAGGTCGCGCGTGGCCGTCTCCAGGAAGGCGAGCTTGGGGCGCGTGTCGGTGGGCTCCTCGGCCGTGCGCAGACGCGCGTCGATCTCGCGCGCGATGTCCTGGCCGTGCGCGGGATCGTCGATCTTGACCTCGAATTGCGTCACCGTGCCCAGGCGATCCACCGGCCCGACGCGCTGCAGGTACTCGAGGTGCGTGAGCACCATGCCCTCCTCGACCGGCTCGGATGAGCGGAACACGCCGGCCACGTTCACGTCGATGCCGCCGAAGCGGAAGCGATCGCCGGGCGCGAGGCGGCGGCGCGTGGCGAACTCGCGTCCGACCAGGGCGCCGTCGCTCTGGTCCTCGAAGCGCGCCAGGTCGCCCGAGACCAGCTCGAGCTCGCGCGTCTTCAACAGCTCGGCCGGTGGCGCGCCCTGAAATACGACGATGTCCAGGCTGGCGCGACAGTTGGACAGGAACACCTTGACCGGCAGCACGCTCAGCACGCCCGGCACGTCGGCGATCAGGCGCTGGTAACGCTCGGGCAGGAACGAGGTCTGCGGGCAATAGCGGTTCTGGCGGTACACGATCAGCGTGCGCGCCGCGGCCGAGCCCGAGAGCGCCGCATCGAGTCCGGCCGAGAGGCTCTCGACCAGCACGAACAAGAGCATCGCCGAGGCCACGCCCAGGACGGTGAGGAGCGTGCGCAGCGGGCGGCGCTTCAGGTTGCGCGAGGTCAGCAGCACCAGCCTCATCGCGTCGGCTCCTCGGGCCGGAAGCGGCCCTTGTCGAGCACCATGCGGCGCGTGCCGTGGGCCGCGGCGCGCGGGTCGTGCGTGACCATCACGATGGTCTTCTTGCGCTCCTGGTTCAGGCGATCGAGCAGGGCGAGCACGACCTCGGCGCTCTCGTGGTCCAGGTTCCCGGTTGGCTCGTCGCACACCAGCAGCGGCGGATCGGCCACGATCGCGCGCGCGATGGCCACGCGTTGCTCCTGGCCGCCGGAGAGCTGACGCGGCAGGTGCGCGGCGCGGTCGGAGAGCCCCACGGCCTCCAGCGCCAGAAGGACACGCCGGTGGCGCTCGGCGCGCGACAGCGGGAAGAGGCCGAGCGGCAGCTCGACGTTCTCGTAGGCCGTCAGCACCGGCACCAGGTTCGCGCTCTGGAACACGTAGCCCAGGTTCTCGGCGCGCCAGTCGGAAAGGCGCCCCGAGCTGAGCTTGCCCAGCTCGACGCCGCCGACGCGCAGCGTTCCCTGCTGCGGGCGATCGATGCCCGCGATCAGGTTGAGCAGCGTGGTCTTGCCGCTGCCGGAGGGGCCGAGGAGCACGAAGAACTCGTGCGCCTCGATCGCCAGCGTGACGTCGCGCAGCGGCACGACCTCGACCTCGCCCTTGGTGTAGGTCTTGGTGACGCCCGCGAGCTCGATGAAGGCCAACTTCAGCGCTCCTTCTGGCTCTTGGGCCGCACCGCCAGGCCCGGCTCGAGACGCGCGAGCTCGCTGGCGATGAGCTTGTCCGAGAGGTTGAGGCCGTCCAGCACCTCGAGCTCCTCGCCGACCGTGGCGCCGAGCTTCAGCGTGCGCAGCTCGGCGCGCTTGCCGAGCGCGTCGAGCACCCACACCTTGTCGCCCTCGACCAGCAAGCGCGCCGGGATGCGTAGCGCGCTCGAGCCTGTCGAAGCTTGCTGCGCCGCACCCGCGCTGGGCGTCGCGCCGCTGGCCAGGAAGCGCGCCTGCACCAGCATCTCGGGCCGCAACAGCTCGTCGCCGTCCACGATGCGCACGTGCACCTGCAGCGTCACTTTGTTGATGTCCGCCTGGCGCACGATGCGTAGCACCTCGCCCGCGTAGGGCTTGCCCGCGCGCGCCTCGGTCTCGATGCGCACCGGCTGGCCGGCCGAGAGCTTGGCCAGCTCGCCCTGCGGCACGTCCACGCGCACACGCACCGAGCGCGGGTCGTAGAGCGTCGCCACGACGCCGTTCTCTGCCGAGAGCTCGGCCCCCGGCGCCACCAGACGCTGCAGCACGACTCCGGCCGCCGGCGCGCGCACGGTCGTGCGCGCCAGCCGCAACAGGGCTTCCTCCGCGCTCACCTGGGCCTGGTCGCGCAGCGCGCGCGCGCGCGACGAGCCGGCCTCGGCCGTGGCCACGCGCAGGTGTTCCTCGGTGCGCAGCTCGAGCTCGCGTCGTGCGCGCTCGAGGCCGGCCTCGGCCACGCGTGTTCCTGCCTGCGCGAGCTCGGCTTCGGCGGCGAGGATCTCGATCTGCGCTTTCACCTCGGCCAGCGCGGCCTCGGCCAGTTCGACCGCGCGCGGGCCGGCGGCGCCGGACTCGACGAGGTAACGCTGCACCTCCAGCTCCGATTCGCCTGCCGACAGGCGCGCGCGCGCCTCGAGCACAGCCTGCGCACGACGCGCGGCCTCGGCGCGTTTTCCGTCGAGCTCGGCCGCGGCTGTCGCCGCGCGCTCGCGCACGGAGAGGGCGGCCTCGAAGCTCTCGCGCGCGGCGGCGAGCTCGGCCTCAGTGCGCGCGAGCTCGGCGCTGGCCTCGGCGAGCCGTGCGTCCGCCTGGCGCACGCCCAGGCGCGCGTCGTCGTCGATGAGCTGCGCCACCGGCGCGCCCTGGGCGACCGTGTCCGACTCCAAGACGAGCACCTCGCGCACCACGCCGCTCGTCAGGGCCGTGACGCGGATCGGGAAGGGGTCGGGTTCGACCCAACCGGCCGCCTGCACCACGACCGTGCCCGCGGAAGCGCTCGCCGTTCCTCCGGCGATCGGCACGGGGCGCACGATCTCGACCTCCAGCGCGCCCGTGAGCCAGTCGCCCAGGCTGCTGGCGAGCACGGCCAGGAAGCCGCCGATCAAGAGCAGCGGCAGCGCCACGAACAGCCAGCGCCGCCGCGGCGGGCGCACGTCGTGCACGGGGCGCGCGAGCGATTCCAGATCGACGTTCGGGTTCGCGTCGCTCATCGCCGTTCCTCCGCCGCTTCAGTGCTGCGCGCCAGGGCTTCGTCGCCGGGCAACGGCCGCGCTGGCGGGCCGATGGCCTCGCCGAGGTCGAGCCAGGCGGTGACGAGTTCGCTGCGCACGTCGAACAGGTCGGTGAGCGCCATGGCCCGATCGCGCAGCGCCATGCCGAGCTCCTCGGCGGCGGCCGGTTCGACTGCGAAGCGCGCGCGCGCCGCGCGCCACACGATCTCGGTATCGCGTTCGCGCGGCGCGGCGTGGTCGGCCAGCGCCGCGCGCGCAGCCCGGAAGCGCTCGCGCGCCGCGCTCTGGCGGGTCAGGTTCGCGCGCAGTGCTTCCTCCAGCTCCTCGCGCGCGCGCTCGCGCGCCTGCCGTGCCGCCTCGACGCGTCCGGACAGCCCGTGCGGCAGGTCGAGCACCAGCACGCCGCCCGGCAGGGTGTCAGCGGGCGTGAATTGCAGCGCCGGACCTAGGCGCAGCCCGGGCCGGCTCTCGGCCACCTCGTCGCGCAGCATGGCCTCGGCCACGGCGTACTCGAGGCGCGCGCGGCGCAGTTGCGGGCTGCGCTCGAGGAGCTCGAGCGCGCTCGGCTGGGCAAGCAGTTCGGCCGCGTCCAGCAGGTCCGTCAGCGTCGCGAGCGTCGGCCGCGCGAGCGCGGGCGCGCCGGGCGGAAGGCCCGCGGCATCCGCCAGCGCGCGGCGGCCATCGGCGGCGCGCGCGAGTTCCTGGTGCAACTCGTGACCGACCTCGGCCACGAGGCCTTGCAGGCGCGCGCGCTCGGCCGCCGACAGGCGCCCGCGCTCGAACAGGAGTTCGGCGCGCGCCAGGCTGTCCTCGGCCGAGAGCAGGAGCTCGTCCAGCGCCGCGATCTTGGCCAGCGTGTCGCCCAGGTCGGCGCGCGCGCGCTCGACGGCGATGTGCGCGTCCCAGGCCGCGCCCTCGACCGCGCTCCAGGCCGCGCGCGCCTCGCTTTCCGTCAATTCGCGCGCCGCTGCCGCACGCCCGGCGTCGAGCAGGCCGAGCACGTCGAAGGTGAACGCGAGCCAGGTGTCGCGCTCGCCGGAGGAGAAACCCGTCTGCTCCACCTCGAGCTCGCTGGCCGCCGGCGCGCCGCCGGAACGCGCGCGCGCGCTGGCCTCGGCCCAGCGTCGCCGCGCGGCGCGCAGCTCGCCGTTGAAGGCCAGCGCGCTCGCCTGCCAGAAGGCGCCGCGGTCGTAGTCGGGCTCGCCCGTCCACGTCGGACGTTCGAAGGAGAGCGCGCGCAGGTCGGCGAGCTCCAGCGCGCGGGCCACTTGCTCGCTCGTGGCCCCGCGCGTGGTGACGTCGCTGGCGAGCTGCGCGAGATCGAGCGGCCGGGGCTCGGGCGCGGCGCAGGCGCCGAGCAGCGCGAGCAGCGGCGCGCAGTACGGAAGGGCGCGACGGGCGCCCGAGGTTTGGGCAGACATGGAACTCCGCGGGAAAGAGGCCGGACGTCGGAGGGCGTGAAAACTCGCCCCAGGGGCTTCCAACGCGAGAGCTGCGGGACGCCGGAACGGCGCCACGAGCTCTCCAGCGCTCAGATCCTCAGCGGCAGCGGCGTGCAGCGTCCCGGCGGGGACGGCGGCCGCGGATCCGGCGACGGTGCGGCCCGCGCGGGCGCGCGCGGAGCGAGCTCCACGACGACGACCTGGGCCACGGCCTGCGCGCGCTCGAGCTGCTGGCCGAGGGGCTTTGCATCCTGCAACGGCTGCTCGCCGTGGCACTGGATGTCGATGCAGCAGCGGTCGCAGCGACCCGCGCCTTCGGCCACCGGGTTCTCCCGCGTGCCGCCCTCGTCCGTGCAGCAGCTCGCCGCGACCTCACAGCACCCCGGCCTGGCCAGGAAGCGCTGCGCGCAGATGCGCAGGTTCCAGCCCGGCCCGAGCGCGAGCCCGGGCAGGAGCAGCAGCATGAGCAGGAGGCGCTGGAGTCGCACGATGCCCATCCTATCGGTTCGGAGGCCGGGGCGAGAGAAGAGCCGACCCTCACTACTTGTCGGTGGCTCCCCCGCACGGAGCTCGAGCGCGGGGGTTGAATGCCGGCCGCCGAGCTGGCGTAGTCGGTCCGCCGTGCCGATCGTCGTCATCCTGAGCGTGCTCGCCGTAGCGGCGCTGCTCCTCTGGCTCACCATTCTGAGCGAGCGCAAGCGGCTGGCGGCCTTCCAGGTCTGGGCCGCGGACCACGGTTGGCGCTTCGATCCGGCGCGCATCCGCAACCCCGATCTCGAGTACGAGCTCTTCCAGCGCGGCCATTCGCGCTACCTGTGCTTCTCGGCCCTGAAGACCTTCCCCGCGCCCACGCCGGGGCTCGAGCCGGTGCAGTTGCGGCTGTTCGAGTACCACTACGCGGTCACGCGCAGCACCGGGAAGACGACCTACACCGAGAGCTTCCACTTCACCTGCGCCCTGCTTCTGCCCGGGCTCGACCTCGGGCACGTCGCCCTGCGCCCGGAGGGCCTGGGCGACAAGCTGGTGCAGGCGCTAGGCTTCGACGACATCGATCTCGAGGACCCGGAGTTCTCCAAGCGCTACGTGGTCCAGGCGCGCGAGCGGCGCGAGGCCTACGACCTCTTCGACGGGCCGATGATGCGCTTCCTCGGCGCGCGCGAGGCGCCGCAGCTCGAGACGCGCGGGCGCGAGCTCTTCGTGTGCGTCGAGCGCAAGCCCGAGCCGAGCGGCTACGAAGCCCTGGCGGCCTTCGTGCTCGAGTTCCTGGCCCAGCTGCCGCGCCCGCTGGTCAACGCCGAGCGCGCCCGCCGCGGCCTCGCGCCGCTGCTCGAGGCCGGCAACGCATCCTCCGCGAGCCGTGGTGCGCTCGCGGAACTGGAAGGTGACCACCCATGATGCCCCTGCTCGTCGTCCTCGCGTTCCTCCTCTTCGCCGGTCTGATCGTGATCGGGCTCTACAACGGCCTCGTGCGCGCGCGTGCGCGCGTGCGTGAATCGGCCTCGACGGTCGACACCGAGCTCCAGCGCCGCCACGAGCTCGTCCCCAACCTCGTGAACACGGTCAAGGGCTACATGACGCACGAGCGCGAGCTGCTCGCGAAGCTGGTCGCGCTGCGTGAGCAAGCCGAACGCCTGCGGCCGGGCGCGATCTCCGCCGAGCAGGTGAAGGTCGAGGGCGAGCTGGAGCAGGCCCTGTCTGGGCTGCGCGCGCGCTTCGAGGCCTATCCCGAGCTGAAGGCTTCGGCCAACTTCCAGGCCTTGCAGGGCGAGCTCGCCAACACGGCGGACCGCGTGCAGGGTGCGCTGCGCTTCTACAACGGCAACGTGCGCGAGCTGAACGTGAAGTGCGAGTCCTTCCCCTCGACGCTGCTGGCCGGGATGTGCGGCTTCCGGTCCGAGCCCTACTTCGAGCTCGCCGACCCCGGCGCGCGCGCGAACCCCGTGGTGCAGTTCTGATCGTTGCCAAGGCGCGTTCCCGCGGCGACGATCGAGGGATGCTCTGGCGTCTGTCGCGCTGTCTCGCGTCCTGCTTGGCCCTGCTCGCCTGCGGCGAGGAGCGCGAAGCGCAGGCGCTTCCGGCGCCCGCCGCGGTGCGCATCTACCGCGACGAGCTCGGCCTGCCGCACGTCTTCGCCGACTCCGACGCGGGCGTCTTCCGCGGCCTCGGGTACTCCCAGACGCGCGATTTTCCGGTGGCGACGCTGGCCAACCTGTGGTCGGGCACGGGGCGCTTCGCCGAGATCGCGGGTGCGAGCTTGCTCGCGCGCGACGAGCGCATGCGCCAGTGGGGTTTCGATCGGCGCGCGCACGAGCTGGCCACGGAACCGGACGCGCTCGACGCGCGCGCCAAGGAATGGCTGCGGGCCTACGTGGACGGCGTGAACGCGGGGCGGCGCTGGTGGCAGGAGCACCCCGCCTCGTTCGACGCGCTGGTGGGGGCGAAGGGCGAGCTCTGCTTCGACCCGGTGCCGCAGTGGCTGCACCCGCAGCTCATGCCCAAGGACGACGATCCGCGCGCGCGTCTCGCGCGCCTGTTCGAGCTCGAGGTCGGGCTCGAGCACGTGCTCGCCTTCGGGCTCACGCTCGCCGCCGGCCCCGAGTTCGGCGGCGCGGGCCAGGGGCGCACGAACGTGTGGGCCATGCGCAGCACGAAGGGCGTGCCCGCTACCTGGTTCCTGGCCGACGTGCACCAGCCGCTGCAGGAGTACGGCTATCGTTCGTACTTCGTGCAGCTCGCCGGGCCGAGCTACGACCTGGTCGGCTACACCTCGCCGGGCTTCCCGTGCGTGGTGCTGGGCGCGAATCGTTCGCTGGCGTTCGGTTCGATGACGCTGCCGAAGACGCCGCGCGAGCTGGCCAAGGCCGGGCTCCCGTTCCGCATCGACGAGCAGACGCCGGTGGTGTCGAGCACGTGGAGCGCGAAGCTCCAGCCCGGCGAGCCGGCGTGCCTGGTGCGCGGGACGGAGCGGCTGGGGCTCGAGAGCCAGAGCGTGACGCTGCGCGCCTTCGATGCGGCCAAGAAGAGCCTGGTGGACGATCCGCGCGGAGCGTTGAGGCTGCGCTGGGTCGCCGACGGCGCGCTGCGCCTGCCGCTGGTCGCGCCGGGGCCGAGCGAGCCGCTGGAGCTCGCCGCCGGGACCACGATCCGCTACGAGGCGCGCTCGTTCCTGACGCAACGCAGCCTGTGGGAGACGTGGCTGAACCTCGGCCTGTGCAAGAGCGCCGCGGGCGGCGCGGAGGGCGCGTGGAAGGCCATGGAGCGCGAGTGGCTCTCGACCGGGCGCGGGCAGCTGTTCCTCGACGCCGACGTCACTGGCAACTTCGGCTTCCTGTGGTCCACGCGCGCGCCGGTGCTCTCCGACAAGGCGCGCGGCCTCATCGGCAGCGAGCTCGACGGCAGCGACGCGCGGCTTGCCTGGCGCGACTTCCACGGCTTCGAGGCGTTGCCGCGGCTCACCACCCTGGCCAACCCCAGCGTTCCGGCCTGGATCGTGTGCAACAGCTCGCCGCACTTCCTCGCTCCGCGCACGCGGCTCAGCGCGGCCAGCGCGCCCGAGATCCACGACGGTCGGGAATGGAAGACGCTGCGCCAGGACCGCGCGCGAGAGCTGTTCGAGCGCGCCAACGCCGATGGCAAGCTCGAGGCGAACGAGCTCGAGCGCATGGCGCTCGACGTGCAAGACCAGTGGTCGCGCGCGAACTGGCCGCGCCTCAGCGCGTTGCGGCTCGACGCAGAGATGCCGCTCTCGGAGCGTGCACGACGCTTCGTCGAGTGGCTCGAGGTCTATCGCCTCGAAGGGCCCGACGGGAAGCCGGGCGACGAGGAGTTCGTGGCCTCGCCGCTGTCGCAGGTGATGCCGTTCCTGGTCCTGGTGCGCGATCGCTACGAGGACGAGCTGATCGCCGCGCGCGCTCCGGCGGACGCGCTCGGCCTCGCCTTCGACGCCGTGTTCCCCGCGCCCAGCGCGATGGAGTTCGTGAGCGGCGAGCGCTTCGCGCCGAACCGCGCAGCGCTGCGCGCCGCCGTCGAATGGGCCGCCGAGCTGCGCGAGCGCACGCTCACGCGCCAGCCCGGCGGCCTCGTGAACCACGCGTTCCTGAGCGCGCTCGCCGAGCGCAAGCCGCCCTGTGACTCGCTCCTCGCCGCGCCGTGGGGCGCTCCGCTGTACGCCAAGCAAGCCGCCGAGTGGGGGCCGGCCGCGCCGCCGCTCGCGCTGCGCTGGGGCGAGATGAACGTCTACGCGCTCACGCCGCACCGCTGGAGCACCCTGCCCTCGCTCGGCAAGCCAGCGCAGGTCGAGGCCTGGCTCAATTCGATCCTCGCGCCGTGCGCGGTGAAGCCGCCGCTCGAGTTCTACCGCCGTCAACCCGCGGTCGTGTTCCCGATCGGCGGCACCCACGACAGCCTGTTCCAGGTGCACAACGGCGACCCGCTGTTCCTGTCGTACGCCAAGGCGCTGCTGCCGCGCGACAAGGACTTCCTCGCGCTCGCGCCGGTCGACTTCGGCTCGCAGGCGCTGTTCCTGGCCGAGCTGGTGGTCGGCGCGCGTCCGCGCGTGCACGTGCTGGTGGCGCTGGCCGCGACCGAGCTCGTCGGCGAGTTCCCCGAGAACGGTACCAGCGCGCGCGACCTCTTCCGCCCGACCGAGCGCTTCGCGCACGGTGAATGGAGCGAGCTCGTGACCGACGAGGCGACGCTACGGGCGCTTCCCGGCGTGCGCGTGTTCGAGGTCGGCGACTAGCGAGCGCCTTTCCGGCCAGCTCTGCGCGCTACACCTGACCGCTGGCCAGCCAGCGCGCGCACTCGGGGCCGAGCTCCTTGCGCGCGCGCGCATCGTACTCGTCGATCTCGGCGGGCGTCAGCGTGTCCTTCCAGCGGCCGTTGACGCCCTTGTGGATGAAGACCTCGGCGCCCGCGTCCCAGAAGGCGCCGCCGAGGGGCACGGACTTCGTCGCGTTCTTCTTCATCCACTCGAAGGAACAGTACTCGACGATCTTCGGCCAGCGCGCTTCGTCGATGGGGATGTCCAGGAACCGTGCGATGCGGCGCATCTCGCCCGGCATGTCGGCCTTGAGGGTCGCGAAGTGCACGAAGGTGACGTTGGGGAGCGCGCGGATCGCCCACCAGCTGCGCACGTTCTCCCACAGCGACCAGAAGGGGTAGCCGTCGCCGTCGAGCCATTCACGCCAGTAGCGGCGGATGTCCGCCGGCGGCCGCGGCATGGGCGGGCCGACGCGGCCGGGCGTGTCGTTCAGGGCGGCGTACCAGGTCGCGTTGGCGTTCGCGTGGTGGTTGTAGAGGCTCCACACCACGTCGCGACCGTCGCGCCCGATGTAGATGTACTTTGCCTTGGGCGAGAACACGAGCGCGTCGAGCGGCAGGTGCGTCTTCAGGAAGCGGCGGTGCTGCTGGGCCTCGACCGCCGGCAGCTTGACCTCCTTGGGCGGCACGCGCAGGTCGAGCCAGGGCGACATGTCCGCCACCGAGAGCTCGGGATCGCCGCGGAAGAGGAGCTGCGCGATGATCTGTTGCATCCATGTGGTGCCCGACTTCGCGTAGGTCGAGATGACGATGTCGTCGTCGCGGAAGCAGAGCTCGTTCCAGATCGTCGAATCGAAGTGGTGGCTGTGCAGCTCGCGCGTCTTGCGCGGCAGGGTCGCGGCCTTCTTCATCGTGCATCCTTGTTGCGCCAGGCCCGAGAGTTCGGGGCGTCGAGAGCCTACGCGCGAGCGAGGTTGCGCCTCAAGCCTGCGGGGAGGGGAGCCGCTCAGGAGCTCGCCGGCGCGCGCGCGACCTCGGGTTTGCGAGGCAGGCCGCCGCGGTGCACGAGGAAGACGCCGGTGAGAATCGCGCCGAGGCCCGCAAGCGTCCAGGCGCCCACGTGCTCGTCGCCGAAGAGCGCGCCGAAGGAGAGCGCGATGGCGGGCGTCACGTAGGCGATCACGCTCATGCGATTCGCTGGCACGTGGCGCAGCAGCCAGAAATAGAGCCCGAAGGCGGTCACCGAGCCGAACAGGGCGAGATAGACGATCGAGGCCACGGCGCCTGGGCTCCAGGCGAAGTGTGCGTCGCGCTCGAACACGAGCGCCAGCGTCCACAGGATCGCGGTGGCGATCCACATCGCATTGCGGTTGAGCTGCAGGGAGCTCGTCCCCGCGCCGTGCCGCTTCACGTACGTCGTGCCGATGGCCGAGGCGAGCGGCGAGAGCAGGTACAGCGCACCCGCGGGCACCGCGCCGGGCCCCAGCGCCGCGAGGTCGGTCGCGAACAGCGCCGCCACGCCCAGGAAACCGAGCGCGAAGCCGAAACCCTGCGCCGGGCCGATGCGCTCGCCCGGCAGGAACAGATGCCCGACGATCGCCTGCAGCATCGGGAACACGGCCCACAGCACGCTGACCAGGCCCGAAGGGAGCTTGGTCTCGGTCCAGTAGACCAGGCCGAAGGACACGCCGAAGTTGAGTCCGCCCAGCATCAGCGAGAGCGCCAGCGACGGCCGCACTCCGCCCTCGCGCTCGGCGAAGCGCGCCGCGAGCGCGCTCATGATCGTCGCCCCCAGGGTGAAGCGGAGCGCCACCGACCCGAACGGCGGCATGTCCGCGAGGCCTTTCTGGATCACCACCCAGGTGCTGCCCCAGATCAGGCACAGGAGCGCCGTGAGCAGCAGGATCTTGAGCGGCGAGGGGCGCGCGAGCGACATCGGGGCGACGAGCTTAGGGCGGCGGACGAACGAGCGGGGGAAACGGGGCAGTCTGCGTACAGCCCGGTGCCAGGAAGCTCATCCTCGGCGGCCCCGTCGGTTGGGCGGCCGCGCGAGTCCCGAGCTCAGCCCGCCGGCTCTTGCACCTCGAAGCGCTTCATCAGCGGCGCCTGCAGGACCGTGAACACGACCGTCGCCCCGATCACGCCGAAGGTCTTGAACGTGACCCACGCGTCGGTGGACAGCCAGCGCCGCAGCACCTCGTTCAGCGCCGCCATGCCGAAGAAGAACAGCATGAAGCGCAGCGTCAGCACGCTCCAGCCCTGGTCCGTCAGGCGCAGGTCCTGGCCCATCAGCTCCTTCAGCAGCGGCTTCCGGCGCAGCAGGCCCACGCCCAGCACGGCTCCGAGCAGCGCGTTGATCACCGTGACCTTGATCTTGATGAAGCTCTCGTCCCGTAAGGCGAGGGTCAGGCCGCCGAAGACCACGATCGCGATGGTCCCGTAGAGGGCGATGCGTGAGACGTGGCCCTCGATCTTCCACGACAGGAACAGGGCCAGGACCGAGAGCGGAACCAGCGTCCCGGTCGCCGCCAGCAGGCCCCACTTCGCGTTCACGCCGAAGAACACGAGCAGCGGCCCGAAATCGAGCAGCGGCTTCCAGGGCGGACGGGCGGGCCGGGTCGGCGAGGGGGGAGACTCCATCGAGCGGATCTGTCACCAAATGGCGAGGGCGCGCTACTCTATCTGCAGAACTCCCGCGCCGCTCCGAGCACCCCGTTCTGCAGCATGGTCACCTCCTGGAAAACCGGCAGTCGCGCCCCGGACTTCGAGTACACCCGCCCCGGCGGTTCCACCGCGCGCTTCTCCGATCTGTGGTCCGAGGGCCCGGCGCTGTTCGTGTGGCTGCGCCACTGTGGCTGACTGTTCTTCCAGGAAGCCCTCGCGCAGTTGCGTGAGACCCGCGGCAAGCTGGCTGAGCGCGGCGTGCAACTCGCCTGCATCGTCCAGGCGCAACCCGCGGAGCTGCGCGCGGTCTGTGGCGCCGAGCTGCACTGCATCGCCGACCCGCGCCACCTGAGCTACGCGGCCATGGACCTCGGGCGCATGAGCGTGTGGAAGCTCTTCACCTCGATCGACTTCCACCGCCGCCGCTCGCAGGCGACCGCGCGCGGCTTCAAGCAGAACTGGCGCCGCACCTTTGCCAAGGACAGCGACACCCTGCTGCTGCCCGGCGCTGCGCTGGTCGCGCGTGGCGGACGCGTGCTGTGGGTCTACCACGGGGAGCACGCGGGCGACCTCTTGCCGGCCGACAGCATGCTGGCGGTGGCCTCGGAATTCGCCACGCCGGTGCGCTCCTGAGCCGCTTACCCGCCGCAGGCGGGCCTGGTCAGGAAAGAACAGGCTGCCCAGGTCCGCTGAGCTTCTATTCGTCGGCCGCCTGCACGGCGAGCAAGACTCCTGGAGTGACGGAAAGCGCAGCGCGGAGACTCGCGGAGAAGGAAAGAGCCTGGGCCTCCGCGGTTCAGCCTGCTGGAATCCGACGCTCCGCAGGTCTTCCGCCCCGCTCCCCGTTCTTCCTCCGTGGCGCTCCGCGCTGCGTTTGGGTTGCGGGCGGCGCACGCGCGGAACGACTTGTTCTTTGGAAGCGGAGCCAGGCTGGAGCCTGGCGCTCCGAGGGGTAGCCTACGCCGCGCATGAACGCCTACGCGGTCCTGATCCTGCTCGCGATCCTGGCGCAGAACGCGCTCGCGCTCGCGGCCGACCTCTTCAACCTGCGCGCGCTGCGGCCGGAGCTGCCGGCGGGCTTCGAGGACGTGTACGACGCCGAGCGCTACCGGCGCTCGCAGGAGTACACGCGCGTGCGCACGCGCTTCTCGTTCTGGCCGCAGGCGCTGGATCTCGCGCTGTTGCTCGGCTTCTGGTTCGCGGGCGGCTTCGCCTGGCTCGACGGCTGGGTGCGCGGCCTCGGCTGGGGCGCGGTGCCGAGCGGCCTCTTGTTCATCGGCGTGCTGGGCGTGGCGAAGATGCTGATCGACCTGCCGTTCCGCTACCACTCGACCTTCGTGATCGAGGAGCGCTTCGGCTTCAACAAGACCACGCGCCGGACCTTCTGGCTCGACGCGCTCAAGGGCCTGGCGCTGGGCCTCGTGCTGGGCACGCCGCTGCTGGCCGCGATCCTGTTCTTCTTCGAGCGCGCCGGCGCGAGCGCGTGGCTGTGGTGCTGGGGCATCACCGCGCTGTTCACGCTGGTCGTGCAGCTCCTGGCCCCGACCTGGATCTTCCCGCTGTTCAACAAGTTCAAGCCGCTGGAGGAGGGCGAGCTGCGCCGCGCGGTGCTGGCCTACGCGGCCAAGGTCGAGTTCCCGCTGGAGGGCTTGTTCGTGATCGACGGCTCGCGGCGCTCGACCAAGGCCAACGCCTTCTTCACCGGCTTCGGCAAGCAGAAACGCGTGGCGCTGTTCGACACGCTGGTCGCGACGCACCCGGTGGAGGAGCTGGTGGCGGTCGTGGCGCACGAGATCGGCCACTACAAGAAGGGCCACATCCTGCAGGGCCTCGTGCTGGCGATCCTGCAGAGCGGGGTGGTCTTCTATCTGCTGTCGCTGTTCCTCGGTCGCGCCGAGCTGTTCGCGGCCTTCGGCGTCGCGCAGCCCTCGACTCACGCGGGGTTGATCTTCTTCTCGCTCCTGTACACGCCGCTCGAGCTGGTGCTGTCGCTCGGGATGCAGGCCTTCTCGCGCCGCAACGAGTTCCAGGCCGACGCCTACGCGCGCGCCACGACCGGCGAGGCCGAGCGCCTGGTGAGCGCGCTCAAGCGCCTCTCGGCCGACAGCCTCGCCAACCTGACGCCGCACCCGTTGTACGTGACGCTGCACCACTCCCACCCGCCGCTGGTGGAGCGCATTCACGCGCTGCGGGGCTCGAATCTGTCACCGAACTCGTGAGTCAAGACACCCGGGACGTTCTGGCGGGCGCGCGGCGGCGTAGGCGCATCGCAGCCCTTGCTCGGCCCAAGGGAACCTGAACAGGGTGTAGACTGCTCGCAGGCGACTTGCGCGCTCCCGTCGCGGAGCCGCCTGAAGGATGAGCCGGAGCAGTTGGCGTTTGGAGGAGTCGCAGGATCCCGGTGCGGAGGCCATGACGCGCAGCGGCCGCTACGTGCCGGTCGTGATCGGGTGCGCAGGCGTGGCGGGTTCCTTGTTGCTGGCGGGCGGCCTGTGGTTCTCGGAGCGCTCCGCCGCCCGCGCCGGCTTCGAGCTCGAGGCCATGAGACTCACGGACGCTGCGGTTAGCGAGCTGCAGATCAACCTCGAGCAAGTGCGCGGACTGGTCGCGCTGTTCCAGGGCTCGCAGGTCGTCGAGGCGCCCGACTTCCGTACCTTCACCGAACAGAGCTTCGTCCGCCATCCGCCGTTGCGGGCGCTGTTCTGGATCGAGGATTCGGCGGGTGCAGCGGGCGCTCGCCTCGTGCGCATGAGCGAGGGGCCCGAGGCGCCCGACTATCCCCCCGGTTCCGCGCTCGTGACTCACGCGGGGCTCGCCTCGGTTCTCGCGCACGCCAGGGAGCGGGGTGAGCTCACGCTGTCCGCCCCGGTCGAGCGGGCGGGCTCCGCGCGGTTGATCGCACTCGCACCGGTTGTGGCGGGTGTCGAGTGGCGCGGCTTCGTGGGAGGGCTCTTCGACGTCGAGCTCCTGCTGGCGCAGGCGAAGCGCACGCCGGGTGCGGCGGAAGTTTTCCTGAGCGCGGAGGACAGCGAGCTCGCGGGCGTCCCGCTGACCCGAACCTCCTTGGCGGCGGACGCTGGATCGCGCTACGTCGAGGATCTCGAGTTCGGCGGGCGGAGGTGGCACCTCTCGGCCGCTCCGCCGGCTGGATTCCTGGCGGCGCACAGGACCTGGTGGCCCTGGATCGGGCTCGGCTTCGGGCTGCTCGCCACGGGCCTGCTGCTTGCGACCGTGGTCATGGCTTCGGGCCGCATGCGCATCCTGCGCCTGGTCGAGGGGCGCACACAGGAGGTCAAGCAGGCCTACCTGACGCTCAGCCACGAGGCCAAGGAGCGCATGTGGGCCATGAGCGAGAGGCGCCAGCTCGAGCAGCAACTGCGCGCGGTCATCGACCTCGTGCCCGACCGCATCTTCGTCAAGGATGCGCTGGGGCGCTTCTTGCTCGCGAACGAGGCCACGGCCGAAGCCTATGACACGACGGTCGAACGGCTCACCGCAGCGCGCCACGTGGATCGGAACAGCACGCCCTTGCGCCCCGAGAAGACGCTGGGCGAAGAGCAGAGCGCGATGCAGGAGCGGCGCTCCGTCGTCCTGCCGGCGTTGCCGTTCGTGGACCCCCAGGGCCGACGGCGCATCCTGCACCAGGTCATGATTCCCTGCGACGTCTTTGGCGCGCAGCTGGGGGCGATGCTGTGCGTGGCCACCGACATCACCGAGCAGAAGCAGGCCGAGGACGTGCTGCGCGCACACAACCGGCTGCTCTCCGCGCTGGCCCGCGGTGAGGATCCGGAGCGCGTGCTCGCGCAGATCGTGCACGCGGCCGAGGAGCTCGTCGCGGACATGCACTGCTCCGTGCTGCTACTGGCGTCCGACGGCCGCCACCTGCGGCACGGCTTCGCCCCGAGCCTGCCGCAGGAGTACAACGCGGCCATCGATGGTCTCGAGATCGGCCCGCACGTGGGCTCCTGCGGCGCCGCCGCCGCGCTCGGCGAGCGGGTCGTGGTCGCGGACGTGATGACGCACCCCAACTGGGAGCCCTACCGCGCCCTGGCGCAGAGCTCCGGCATCCGCGCCTGCTGGTCGCAACCCATCCGCGCTGCGGACGGGGCGCTCCTGGGCACGTTCGCGATGTACTACCCCGCGCCACGCGTGCCGGAACCCTACGAAGAGCGTTTCATGGAGGCGATGGCGCACATGGCCGGGATCGCGATCGAGCGCTCGCGCTTCGAGGCTCATCTGTAGCGCGCTGCGGCCGAGGCGACGCTGAACGCGGGCGCGCGGGGTCACGGACTGAAGGGCCCGTGCCAAGCTGCGCGCCGTCTTGCGCGGCACCCACGCCTGCTGCCCTCATGCGCATGGCCCTGCCGCGCTCCGCCGAACGCGTCTTGTTGCTGTACAACCCGCGTTGCTCGAAGAGCCGCGCCGCGCTGGCGCTGCTCGACGGCGGGAGCTTCTGCGGCCTGCGCTCCAGCGGCGCGGGCAAGGTGTTCGAGCTCACCCGACCCCACTGCATGCCGGGGGAGAGGTCCGCGTCGAGGCCCAGGACGGGTGCTGCATGTTGATCGGTCAGCTGGCCTAGACAGCCTCCCCGGGGCTTCTGCTACCCTGGTGCGGGCATCAGATAGGCTGATGCAGGAGACCAGAGGTATCCATGAAGCTATTCCGTCTCGTGTCGATGCCGTTGTTCGCCCTCGGGCTCGTCGCGCTCTTGCCGGCCAACGCTGGCGCGTTGTGATGAGGGCCCTCCATGGGTCGAGGCCCCGGGGGGGTCTCAGCAGGCGGTAGTGGTGGTGGTGGTGCGGGTTTACCCGGTAGCCCGAACGGGCCGACGACGCCGGGCACGGCGTATCTTCCGCCCGCGCGCGGACCGTCGAGCAAGGCGAAGCTCGCGATCGAGTGGCGGCATCCGAGCTACACGGCCGAGGTGCAGGCTGGGTCGGGTGGCACGGTGGCGCTGCCGCAGCGCAAGGCGCTGAGCGTGACCGAGGCCATGGCCGCGATCACGGCAGGGGATCGCCGACCGGTGCTGGTGCTACGTGAGTGTCTGAAGTGCTCCGGCACCGAGGACGCGCTCATGAGCAGCAAGGAAGACAACGAGCGCACGTACCTCTACGCGCGCTGGTTCCACTGCATCAAGCTCTCGCCCGACGTGCTGGAAGCGGACCATCCGTTCCACGCGCTGTTCGCGGACGAGAAGCCCTCGCACCTGTTCATCGCCAACCCCGACGGCAGCGCGCGTCACGATTTGCTCGGCGAGCACTCGCGACGGGAGCTGTGGGGCACGATGGAAGCGGCGATCGAGGCCAACTACGTCGACAGCCCGTCCGCCGCGTTTTCGAAGCTCGGTCGGGCCCTGGACGACCTCGATGAGATCGACCGCGCCCTGAGCGGTCTCGAGACGCGTTACGAGCTCATGCTGGGTGAGGGCAAGAGCGACACGCCCGCGGCCAAGAAGCTGCAGAAGGAGATCGAGGAGCACCGTGCGCGGCGCGCCGAGACCCTGAAGCAGATCGAGGCGGCGCAGCGGCTCGAGCTCAAGGCGCCTGCGGCCGGGACGGCCGAGAAGTAGGCATGGCCGAGCATGGGGAGCGCGTGGGCGGATTCGCCGCTTGCGCGCTCCTCGCCTGTGCGGCGCTCGCTTCGGCGCAGAAGTCGAAGCCGGTCGAGCCGCCGCCGGCCGTCGATCCCTACACGCGCGGCGAGCCGGAGGCGCTCGCGCGTGCCGGCTACCGCACCCTGGGCGAGCAACGCTTCGGACCGGCGACGAGCGCGACGATCCAGCAACAACTCGGCGACGTG
This sequence comes from Planctomycetota bacterium, assembly GCA_009691855.1. Taxonomy (GTDB): domain Bacteria; phylum Planctomycetota; class UBA1135; order UBA1135; genus JABFRZ01. The sequence goes on from SIAI01000041.1 coordinate 31,465, forward strand.
CCCATGTTGTGGGTCGAGACCGAGCACTTCCGCCTGGGCTCGTGTCTCGCAGAGTACAAGCCGACCCAGCCGGAGGAGATCGAGGAGCTGAAGCTCGAGCTGGCCGAGCTGGGGAAGACCATCGAGCGCGTGCCGGCCAAGCCCAAGAAGCTCGACCCGTGGTTGCGCCTGCACCTCTTCGCGCGGCGCCTCGAGCGCCTGCACGCCGAGCTCGTCCTGCGCCTCGGCCTCGACACCAGCGGGGACCGCCGTGGGCGCAAGCCGGCGCTGGCGATGCGCGAGAAGTTCCTGGTGCTGCTGACGCAGAAGAAGAGCACCCTCGCGCGCTTCACGCGCGAGTATTGCGGCGTCGAGAACGGCGAGTCGTACCTGTACACGTTCAGCGACCTCGGCGCGCTGTTCTTCGGCGTCAGCGACGAGGCCGTGGCCCTGGGCGACGCCGAGCTGCACTACTCGACGGTGTACGGCGTGACCCAGAACCTCCTCTACGGGATCAACGGCTTCCCGCACCTCTTGCCGACCTGGTGGACGAACGGCCTGGCGCTGTGGTTCGCGCGCGCCACTCAACCGCGCGTGCTGCTGTACGCCAAGCCCGCCAACGAGATCCTGCCTCCGGCCGAACTCGCCGACTGGCAGCCGCTGGTGCGCGGGCGCGCCGAGTCCGGCGCGTGCCTGCCGTGGGCGGACATGCTCGCGCGTGCGAACTGGCTCGAGCAACCCTTCGGCGACAGCGTGGTGCTGTGGTCGCGCATCGACTATCTGCTGGCGCGCGAGGGCACGGCCCAGGCCTTGACCACGCGCCTGAGTCTGCCCGTTCCACAGCCGCCCGACAGCCGCGTGGCGCTGCAGGACGCGACCGGGCTCGAGCTCGACGCGCTCGACGAGGCCTGGCGCGCGTGGGTGCGCGAGACCTACCGCAAGAAGCGCAAGTAGAGCTACCCCTGCCCGATCGGCGGCGTGGGCGGCGTCACGGCCGCGCCCGCCGGGGGGAGCACGTGCAGTGGCAGCGCGCCCGACGGCTGGCCGTCGATCGCCAGGTGGAAGGCGAGCTCGCCGTACTTCTCGAGCCGCAGTCCCTGCATGTTCAGGATCAGGTTGCTAGTGGCGGTCGAGCTCGCGCCGCCGTGCACGCGCAGGCGGCCCTCGAGCGGCTGGATCACGTGCTTGCCGTCGGCATCGATCAGGTGCAGCGTGATGGCGTGCTCGCCCTGCTCGGAGCGCTCGAAGCGCAGGCGCACGACGACCGCGCAGTGCGGGTGGACGGCCGGGAGCTGGGCCACGTAGACGGTGTCGAACGCGCCCAGCATGTTCAGCTTGCCGTGCGAATCGGTGGCCGCGTCGCAGATCAGGAAGGCTTCGACGTTCATCGGAGATCGGTGCGGGGAAGGGAGCAGTGTGCCACGAGCTCTGTCGCTGTCGAGAGCGCGATCGCGGACGGATCCTTGGAGGTGCGCACGACGCCCAGCGGACAGCGCACGCGCGCCAGTTGTTCGGGCGTGAAACCCCGTTGCTGGAGGCGTTTCTGGAAGCGCTGCCACTTGCGCTCGGAGCCGATCAGCCCGAGGTAGGAAAACGTGCCGCGCGCCAGGGCCGCAGCCACCAGCTCGAGGTCGAGTGCATGGCTGTGGGTCATGACGACCAGCAGGGCCGCGGGCGGCAGCTCGGCCAGCTCGGCCTCGGGCGCGCCCACGCAGCGCAGCTCGTAGGGGCGCGCTTCCGGCACGCGCGGGCGCAGCTCGTGCTCCTCGCGCCCGTCGATCAGCAGCACGCGCGCCTTGAGCCAAGGTGCGAGCCCGGCCAGGGCCTGGCCGACGTGGCCGGCGCCGAAGATCGCCACCGTGCGTGTCTGCCAGCGATAGGGCTCGAAGAACAGCGTCACACTGCCGCCGCAGCACTGCCCGGCCGCCTCGGCCAGCGGGTAGTCGGCGCTGTGCGCGAGCGCGTCCGGGTCGGCCAGCAGCGCCGTGGCGCGCTCGATCGCCACGCGCTCCAGGTTGCCGCCGCCGATCGTGCCGTAGGCCAGGTCGCCGCCGGCCACGAGCATGCGCGCGCCCGGCTCGCGCGGCGCGCTGCCCGAGACGTCCGTGACCACCACCAGCACGCACGGTTCCGCGCGCTCGCGCAGCTCGCCGAGCGCATCGATCCAACCCTGATCCGAGTGCACGCCGTAGAGTCTACGGACTCGCCTGCGCGGGTGCTCGCGCCGGCGGAGCGCGTAAGGCATGCATCAAATGCCACGCGGGTGGTCGGCAGCGCGCGCGCGGCGGCGGATGCTGAGCAGATGCCCGCCGCTCTGCTCGAGGTTCCGCAGCGCCAGCCCGTCCGCGGCGGAGCGCGGGCCCTGGGCTTCGCGCGGCTGCTGGGCGCGGCGGCGTTGCTCGGCCTGGCCTCGGCGCTGTGGCTGTACGCGAGCTACAACGGCGGCGCGCTGCTCGCGCACCGGCCGCCGCTGATCTCCTTCGGCGACGCGCTGGGCACGGGCTTGATGGACTGGTGCCTGTGGCTGCCGCTGTGGCCCGTGCTGCGCGCCGTGGCGGCGCGCTTTCCCTGGCGCCGCGGCGCGTGGCGTCGCGCGCTGCTCGCGCACGCGCTGGTGGCGCCGGTGTGCTCGCTGGTGCAGCTCGCGCTGTTCGCGCTGGCCTCGGTGGCGCTGCGCGCCTGGCTGTACGAGCACGGCGACGGCTGGACGCTCGCCGCGCGCGTACAGGCAGGCCTCGCGGAGGCCTTCGCGGCCAAGTTCAAGAGCGGCGTGCTGGTGGCGGCGCTGGCGCTGCTCGCGCTGCAGGCCTTCGAGGCCTGGAAACGCGCGCGGGCGAGCGAGCTCTCGGCCGAGCAGCTCGCGCGCGCGCTGGCCGAGGCGCGCCTGGCGGCGCTGAGCGCGGCGCTCGAGCCGCACTTCCTGTTCAACGCGC
>SIAI01000042.1 GCA_009691855.1 Planctomycetota bacterium
GTGAAAGGCGAGTGGGCTCTGGTCTGCATGGCGATGAACTTGAAGCGGATGGGGCGAAGCCTCGCCTGGTGATGCGAAGGGCCGGGGCATCGCCGGCACCGCAACCGCTTCGCTGAGTCAAGGGCGGCCCCCGAGTCGCCTTGGGATCCTCCGAGCTCCAAGCATGCGCCTCAAAGGCGGAGTCGGAGGGAACCACACTCCGCTCGCGATCCGTGGCGCAGACTCCTAGCCGGCCGCGGATCGTCGCAGGCCGGCTCGCCCCACACGAAACGCCGCGCGGCGGTAGCTTGTGGAGCCCTCGTTCCCTCGAGTTCGTCTGGAATCGCGCCCATGCCCCGCCTCCGTCTCATCGTCGTCCTGCTCGCACTCGTTCCGCCGGCCTGGAGCCAGAATCCGGGCGGCTTCACGCCCGGCGCTGCAGGCCTCGGCGATCCGCTCTACCCCCTGGCGGGCAACGGCGGCTACGACGTCGAGCACTACGCGCTGACCCTCGACTACCAGCCGGCCACGAATCACCTCGTGGGCACGGCCGAGATCCGCGCCAGGGCGACCCAAGGGCTCTCGCGCTTCGATCTCGACCTGCGCGGCTTCGCGCTCACGCGCCTGCTCGTCGACGGCCGCGCGGCGAGCTTCACGCGCAGCGGACAGGAGCTCGTCGTCACGCCGCGCAAGGGCATCCCGGCCGGCAAGGCGTTCACCGTGATCATCGACTACGCCGGCACGCCCGAGGTCGTCACCGACCCCGACGCCTCGATCGAGGGCTGGATCCCGACCAGGGACGGCGCCTTCGTCGTCGGCGAACCGCAGGGCTCACCCGCCTGGTACCCGGTGAACGACAACCCGCGCGACAAGGCGAGCTACGACTTCCGCGTCACGGTGCCCGCGGGCCTGACCGTGATGGCGAACGGCGTGCTCGTGTCGAGCGCAACGAGCGGCGGACGCACGACCTGGGTCTGGCACGCGGCCGAGCCGATGGCGCCGTACCTGTCGACGGTGACGCTGGGCGTGTTCGACCTCTCCGTGACCACGCTCGCCGGCGGCACGCCGAGCTACGTCGCCGTCGATCCGCAGCTCGGCTCGACCGCGGTGCTGGCGAAGCTGCCCGACATCCTCGCCTTCTACTCCTCGATCTACGGGCCGTACCCGTTCGCGGCCGCGGGCGCGATCGTGGACGACGCGCGCTTCGTCGGCTACGCGCTCGAGACGCAGACCAAGCCCGTCTTCGACCGCATGCCCGACGAGGCGACGCTGGCGCACGAGCTCTCGCACCAGTGGTTCGGCGACTCGGTCACGCTCATCCAGTGGCCGGATCTCTGGCTGCACGAGGGCTTCGCCACCTGGTCGGAGTGGATCTGGAGCGAGCACAACGGCGGCCAGAGCGCGCAGGGGTTCTTCGATCAGCTCTACTCGCGCTCCGGCTCGGTGGACGCCTTCTGGAATCCGCCGCCGGGCAACCCCGGCTCGCCGGCGCTGCTGTTCTCGGCCTCGGTCTACCTGCGCGGCGGCATGACGCTGCAGGCCCTGCGCCAGCGCGTCGGCGACCCGACCTTCTTCCGCATCCTCTCCGACTGGGCCGCCGAGAACCGCCACGGCAACGTCGACACGCCGCGCTTCATCGCCCTGGCCGAGCGCGATGCGGGGCTCTCGCTGGCGCACTTCTTCGACGTGTGGCTGTACCAGCTCGGCAAGCCAGTGGGCTGGTAGCGCGCTCCCCTCGCCACGTTCACGTCACCGCGCTGAGCGCCACCGCCGCGCCCACCGCGAACAGCGTCCAGGCGAAGACGCGCTGCAGCGTGCGCACGGCGATGCGCGGAGCGAGCCACAGGCCGAGCGCGCTGCCGGCGATGCCGATCGCGGCGAAGAGCGCGACGAGCCGCGCGTCGAAGGCCGCGGCGCCCGGCTCGGCGGCGCGCGCATGCTGGGCGAAGCCGACCAGCGAGTTCACGGCGATCACCACCAGGCTCGTGGCCGCGGCGCGCGGCAGGGCCAGGCCGGCGAAGAGCGTCAGCACGGGCACGATCAGGAAGCCGCCGCCGACGCCGAGGAAACCGGTCAACACGCCGACGCCGAGACCCGCCAGCGCGGCGAGCGGCAGGCGCACGCGCGTCGGCGCGCGTTCCTCGGCGCGCGCGCGCCGCAGCTCGACGCCGGCGACCACCACCAGCAGCGCGAAGGCGAGCACGGAGACGATCTCCGGCACGAGCGCGTGCAGGCGCGCGCCGAGCCACGCGCCGACGATGCCCGGACCGGCGAGCAGCGCCGCCCAGCGCGCATCGACGCGCCCACGCCACGCCTGCACCAGCGCGCCGAAGGCGCTGATCGCGGCCACGATCGCCAGCGACTCGGTCACGGCCGCGCTCGGCGAGCGCCCGACGAGGAACACGAGGATCGGCACAGGAGTCCCAGGCTGAGGCCGACCAGCGCCGCGCCGATCCAGGCGGAGAGCACGACGCGCTCCTACTCGCGCCGCAGCGAACCGCTGCCCGCCGGGGCCGAAGCCGAGCACCCGCCCGGAGGCGCCGTCGCCGCGCAACCACCTTTCGAGGCTGAAGCGATCGGGCCATGGGCGCGGTTCCACGGCATGCGCGCGAGCACGAGGCCCATCCCGCACCAGTCGGTGACGCCGGCGAACACGAGTCCGGCGCCGATGAACGCGGAGAGGCCGTAGAGCGCGGGATGCACGAGCGCGCCGAGCGCGACGCCGGTGAGCACGAGGCTGCCCGCGACGATGCGCACCTGTCGTTCGAGCGACATGTGCGCGCGCCCGCGCACCGTGGTCAGGCCCGCCGCGCTCAGCGCCTCGAGTCCGCCCTCGATCACGGTCAGGCCGCCGAGACCGAGAGCCGCGAGCGTGTCCCGCGCGCTGCTCGCGCGCGCGCCGGTGCGGCAGAGCAACAGGCGCGGCGCCGGTGTGGCGCGCACCTCGTCCGCGCGGCGCGCGAGCTCGTCGAGGGGGATCCAGCGCGAGCCCTCGACGTGCTCGGACTCGTACTCGGCGCCCGTGCGCACGTCGATCACGCTCGACGCACCGCCGCTGGAGAGACGCGCGACCAGTTCGCCCGCGGGCAGCGCGGCGGGGATCGGCGTGCCCTCGCGGTTCAAGCGCAGGAGGTCGTCCATGTTCGCCGGGCGGGGCGGCGCGCCCTTCGTGAGCTCACGCGCGAAGGCCTCGCGCTCGCGCAGCGCGAGCCACGGGTTCGTTCGCAGCTCCTCGGCGAGCGTGCTGCGCTCGCGCCCCGCGTAGTCGTGCCCCGGATAGAGCACGGTCTCGCCCGGCAGCAGCTTCGTCAGCCGTTGCAGTGTGTCGAAGAGCTGCCCCGCGTCGCCGCCCAGGAAGTCCGTGCGCGCCACGCCGCCGATGAAGAGGGTGTCGCCGGCGAAGAGCACGCCCTCGAGCGCCAGCACGAGGTGGTCGGGCGTGTGCCCCGGGGCGTGCAGCACGCGCGCCTTCAGACGCCCGAGCGCGAGCTCCTCGCCGTCGCGGGGATGGCGTGCCACGCCGCGGTGGTGCGCGAGCTCGTGGGCCAGGCGCACGCTCGACAAGCGTCGCGCGAGCTCGGCCGAGCCCGACGGATGGTCGGCGTGGGTGTGCGTGTCGAGCACGTAGTCGAGCGTCCAGCCCTCGCGCCGCACGCGCGCCTCGAGTTCGCCCACGAGGTCGAGGTGCGGATCGATCGCCAGCGCGCGCTTCGTGCCGACGTCGGCCGCCAGGTACGAGCGGCAGCCCTGGGGGTGCGGGAACGGCACGACCAGGAGATCAGTCTCGAGGGAGGAGGAAGTTCGTTCGCGCGTCTGGGTGGTCATGCTGGAGCTCGGCAGGGCGTTTCGGTCTCTCTGTCTCTCTGTCCCCTTGGAGACACGATACGCGCGAGCGTTCCCGCCGGGGCTTGTGCGTTCTGCGTAGCCCCGGGCCGTCCCGCACTGGATCCTGCGCCGGCGCTCCGGTAGCTTCCGGCGCGAATGAGTCCTGGACCTCTCCTGCGGGCCATGCGCCCGTACCAGTGGTCGAAGAACCTGTTCGTGCTGGCCGCGCTGGTGTTCGCCGCCGGTGCGCGCCGGGAGGAGGGCGGGACGCTGGCGCGCGAGCACTGGCTGCCGAGCCTCTGCGCCTTCGCCGCCTTCTGCCTGTGCTCGAGCGCGGTGTACCTCTTGAACGACGTCCTGGACGTCGAGAAGGACCGCGCGCACCCCGAGAAGCGCAAGCGTCCGATCGCGGCCGGCGAGCTCTCGATCTCCGCCGCGCTGGTGGCGGCCGCGCTGTGCTTCAGCAGCGGCCTGGCGCTGGCCTTCGCGCGCGCCGGCGGCGAACCCGCGGTCGCGATCCTGGCCGGCTACGGCGCGCTGAACGTCGCCTACAGCCTGCACCTGAAGCGCATCGTGCTGGTGGACGCGTTCTGCATCGCCGGCGGGTTCCTGCTACGACTGGGCGCGGGTGGCGTCGCGGCCGAGGTCACGGTCTCGCGCTGGGCCTTCCTGTGCACGCTGTTCCTGGCGCTGTTCCTGGCGCTGAACAAGCGCCGCGCGGAGCTGGCGCTGCTGGGCGACGGAAGCGCCAGCACGCGCCCGAGCTTGCAACACTACACCGTGCCCTTCCTGGACCAGATGGTGAGCGTGCTGGCCGCGTGCACGATCGTCGCCTACACGATGTACACCGTCGATCCGGACACGGCGCAGAAGTTCGGCGGCGGCGAGGCGCTGTTCTGGAGCGTGCCCTTCGTGGCCTTCGGCATCGGCCGCTACATGGTGCTGGTGCAGAGCGGCAAGGGCGGCGAGAACCCGGCCCGCATCCTGCTCGGCGGCGACGGCTGGTTCCTGATCAACACGCTGCTGTGGGCGGCGGTGACGGGCTACGCGCTCTTCGCGCACTGAGCTACTACTCCCGAGAGTCCGCGCGTCGCGCGCGGACTCTCGGGAGTAGTAGCTCCGGCGCCGCCGGCGCCGCGCCGCTCATCAAGCGGCGAGGAGGGGGAGGCCGCGTGTCGCGCCTGGCCTGGAGGAGGAGTCACGGGGGAGGGCCTGCCTCCCTCGCCAACAAGAACTCAGCGCGGGCGCATGAGGTCTAATTGGGTTGCGGGCTGCAGCCCGCGCTCGAACGCCCCGGGCGCGAGTCCCTCGCGCCCCCAAGACCTCGAAGCTCGCCGTGGTTGGATTGTTGCTCACACTTTGAGCCGCTTACCCGCCGCAGGCGGGCCAGGTCGAGGAAAGAACAAGCACCGGCTCGTCAGGCCCGAGTCGGGCGAGCCTTTCTGAACCGTTTGTTCTTTGGAAGCTCGCCGATACGGCGCGCTCACGCGCTCAGGCTCTCAGCGCGGGCGAAGCCCGCAACCCAATGAGGAGGAAAAGCGCACCGCGGAGACGCGGAGGACGCGGGGGAACGCGGAGTAGGCAAACAGGGTGAAACCCCGGAGGCCCCTGTGCTTCTTCCTCCGCGCATCTCCGCGTCCTCCGCGCCTCCGCGGTGCGTCTTGCTCTTCCGGTGCTGAAGTGCTCGCGCCAGACGAGGACTTCCGCGAGTAGAAGATCAGTCCTTGCCGAGCTCGTAGATCCCGTGCCCGCGCGCCACGAGTCGCCCCTGGCGCGCCAGCTCCTGCCACACCTCGCGCGGGTAGCGATCCGGCGGGCGCATGCCCAGGATCTCCGAGTGCCGCCCGCTGCTCATCGGTCCGCCGCCGATCGAGGACTCGGCGTCCAGGCGCGTGACCTTCAGCGACTTGCGGTAGGCCTTCATCGCGCGCCGTAGCACCTCGCGATCCTGCTCCGGCAGCGTGCGCTTGTTCGCGCTCCACTCGGCGAGCACGGCGCGCAGCGCCTCCAGGTCCTTGGCCTCGACCCAGGCCGCCAGCTCCTTCTCGTTGCCGCGCGAGGGCTCGAGCACGCGCTTCAAGCGCTCCCACGGCTCGGGATCGGTGGGGGCGGCCGTCAACTCGGCCACCGTCGTTGCGACCATCGAGCTCAGGAGCTGTTTTTCGGGGTCGAACATGCGCGTAGCCTATTCGAAGCGCGCGCGCGCGCCGCGTTCATTTCCCGTCTTTGCCCGCGCCTGGCGCCGGCGGACGGGCGAGGCGGCGCTCGACGCGCTCCAGTGCGCGCTGCGCGTCCGCGTTGTCCGCATCGTTGCGCAGCGCGCGGTGGAGCGCCTTCTTCGCTTCGCCCAGCTCGCCGAGCTGCTCCAGCGTGAGTCCCAGCCCGAGCATGGCCGGCACGTAGGTCTTGTTCGCCTCCAGCGCCTGCTCGAAGTGCGCGCGCGCCGCGGGCAGCTCGCCGCGCAGACGCTCGACTTCGCCCAGGAAGCTCGCCGCCAGGAAGTTGTCGTCCGAGATCACCAGCGCGTGTGCGAACAGCGTGCGGCTGTCGCGCCAGGTGCCGATCTGACGCCAGGTGAGCGGCACGAGCGCGAGCAACCAAGCCAGCGCGAGCGCGACCACGCCAGCGCGCCAGTGCGGACGGCGCGCGACCAGCGCGCGCAGCTCGAACGCAAGCGCCAGCACCGGCCCGATCAGCGGCAGATACGTGTAGCGGTCCGCGTACGCCTGCTCGCCGACCTGCACGAAGCCGATCACCGGCGCGGCCGCGAGCAGGTACCAGGCCCAGCCCACCAGGAGGTGCGGTCGCGAGCGCCGCAGGCGCCACAGCAGCGCGCTCACCACCAGCAGGCCCAGCAACGCCACCAACCCCGGCAGGAACAGCACGCTGGCCAGCTCCTCGCGCGGCGTGACCGTCACGGGGTGCGGCACGAAGCACGTGAGCCCGAGCGGCACCAGCGTCTCGTAGAGGTAGATCCAGTAGCCGAGGAATGCGTTGCAGGCGCGCTCCGGCAGCGTCAGCGAGCGCAGCGAGCCGAGCGCGCCCTCGTGCTGCTGGATCCAGAAGGTCGCCGAACCAGCGGCGAGCGCCAGCGCCAGCAGCGGCAGCTTCTCGAGCACCAGCCGCGGACGCGTTTCGGGCAGCAGCGCGCCGGGTGCGAAGCGCATGCGCTCCAGCGGCCACAGGTCCAGGAACAGCAGCACCAGCGGCAGCGTGACCAGCATCGACTTCGCCATCAGCCCCAGCGCGAAGGTCGCGCACAAGAGCGCGTAGCGGCCCGCGCCGCCGCGCCGCGCGAAACGCTCGTGGACCAGCAGCGTCAGCAGCCAGAAGCTGCCCGCGAGCACGTCCTTGCGCTCGCTGGCCCAGGCCACGGACTCCACGCGCAGCGGGTGCAGCGCGAACAGCGCGGCAACGAACAGCGCCGTCCAGCCCGCGCCCGTCCAGCGGCGCACCAGCATGAACAGCAGCAGCGCGTTGAGCGCGTGCAGGGCCGCGCTCACCAGGTGGTGTCCGCCGGCGTTGTCCGCGAACAGCTCGACGTCGAGCATGTGCGCCAGCCAGGTCAGCGGATGCCAGTTGCCGGCGTGGAAGCCGAAGGCCCAGCGCAGGCCGTCGAGGGTGAGCCCGCGCTGCACGACCTCGTTGGCGCTGACGTACAGCGGATCGTCGTAGGCCACGAAGCCGTGCGCGGCCGTGCGCGCGTACAGCGCGAGCACCGCCACGAGCAGGGCCAAGAGCGCGAACCACTGCGAGCGCGTGGAGGCGAGGGGCTCGATCGGTCGGGCGCTCATTGCGGGCGTAGGGCCTACGATCGCGCGCGCCGCGTGGTGGGGGAAAGAAATTCTGCGTGCCCGCCGAAGACGTCGTCGCGCGAACGCGCCGTGGCGGCTTGACCGTTCCGCTCCGGTCGAGGAAGCTTGAGCGGCTCTCGTCCCGCCCCTCTGCACGAAAGGTCATCCCCCTTGGAGCTCGCCCAACGCATGCACCAGCTCGGCACCGAGTCCGCCTTCGAGGTGCTTGCGCGGGCGAAGAAGCTGGAGGCCCAGGGGCGCTCGATCATCAACCTCGGTATCGGTGCGCCGGACTTCAAGACGCCCGAGCACATCGTCGAGGCCGGCTGCAAGGCGCTGCGCGACGGCTGGCACTCGTACACCGAGGCCAAGGGGATCCGCGAGCTGCGCGAGGCGGTCAGCGAGGACGTCGAGCTGCGCCGCGGCGTCGCCATCGACCCCGACCAGGTGTTGATCGTGCCCGGCGGCAAGCCCACGCTGTTCTTCGCGATCCTGATGTTCGGCGAGCCGGGTGCGGAGATCCTGTACCCGAATCCCGGCTTCCCCATCTACGAGTCGATGATTCGCTGCTCGGGCGCCACGCCGGTGCCGATCGCGCTGCGCGAGGAGCGCGGCTTCGAGTTCGACCCCGACGAGGTGCTCGCGCAGCTCAACGAGCGCACGCGCCTGATCGTGGTGAACACGCCGGCGAATCCGACGGGCGGCTGCATCTCCAAGGCCGCGCTCGACCGGCTCGTCGCCGGCCTGGAGCGCTTCCCCAAGGTCGCGATCCTGGCCGACGAGATCTACGCGCGCCTGGTCTACGCGCCGGCCGAGCACCACTCCCTGCTCGCCTATCCGTCGATTCGCGAGCGCGTGATCCTGCTCGACGGCTGGAGCAAGACCTTCGCCATGACCGGCTGGCGTCTGGGCTATGGCGTGTGGCCGAAGACGCTGATCGAGCACGCCGAGCGCCTGCAGATCAACTCGAACTCGTGCGCCAGCGCGCCGGTGCAGCGCGCCGGCATCGCCGCCCTGCGCGGCCCGCAGGACTCGGTCGAGCACATGCGCCGCGCCTTCGACGAGCGCCGCACGGCGATCGTCGCCGGCCTGAACGAGATCCCTGGCATCTCCTGCGTCATGCCGCAGGGCGCGTTCTACGCCTTCCCCAACATCACCGGTACGGGGCGGACGGCGAAGGAGCTGCAGAACGAGCTCCTGCTCGACGCCGGCGTGGCGACCGTCGCGGGCACGGCCTTCGGCGCCTTCGGCGAGGGCTACGTGCGCTTCTCGTACGCCAACAGCCTCGAGCGCATCGAGGAAGCCCTCGGACGCGTGCGCACGCTGCTGGCGCTCGAGCCGAACAGCGCGCTGCCGAAGGCGGGCGCTCGCCGCAGCCGCGCGAAACGCTAATCTCCGCGGCGTGAGCACACGCCCCAGCGACTTCCGCAGCGACACCGTCACCCGTCCGACGCCCGCCATGCGCGCGGCGATGTTTTCGGCCGAGCTCGGCGACGATGTGCTCGAGGGCGACCCGACCGTGCGCGCGCTGGAGCGCGCCTACGCCGCGTGGGTCGGCAAGGCGGGCGCGCTCTATCTCCCCTCGGGCACGATGGCGAACCAGATCGCGCTCGGCGCCTGGACGCATCCGGGCGAGGAATTCATCGCCGAGCGCAGTTCGCACGTCGTGCAGTGGGAGGCCGGCGGCGCCGCCGCGCTGCATGGCCTCCAGGCGCAGACGCTGATCGCGCCCGACGGACGATTGGAGCCGACCGAGGTCGAGCGCGCGATCCGCATGGACTCGATCCACTGTCCGCGCACGACGCTCTTGTGCGTCGAGCAGACGTTCATGGGCGATGGCGAAGGGCCGGGCGGGCGCGTGGTGCCGCTCGCGCACCTCGCGACGCTCGCCGCGCTCGCGCGCGCGAAGGGCCTCCACGTCCACATGGACGGCGCGCGCCTGCCGAACGCGATCGCGGCTTCGGGCGTCTCTGCCGCGCGCCACGCCGCCTGCGCGGATTCGGTCATGACCTCGCTCTCGAAGGGCCTCGGCGCGCCGGTCGGAGCGATGCTCGCTGGCCCGCCTGAATTCCTCGTGCGCGCGAAGCAACTGCGCAAGCGCTTCGGCGGCTGGATGCGCCAGGCCGGCGTGATCGCCGCCGGCGGCCTGTACGGCCTCGAGCACCACCTCGAGCGCCTGAAGGACGACCATGCGCTCGCGCGCAGCGTGGCCGAGATCTGCGAGCGCCACGACGGCCTGCACGCCTGGCCGAATCAAGTCGAGACGAACATCGTCATGGTCCAGGTCGCGCGCCACGGCTGGACGCCCGAGCGCCTGACCGACGCGCTCGCCGAGCACGGCGTGCTCACCATGCCGATGAGCGCGACCTCCGTGCGCTTCGTCACGCACCTCGACGTCGGCCCGGCGGACGTCGAGAGGCTGGAGCGGGCGCTGGCCAAGGTGCTGGGCTGAGCACCGGGCGGGCCCTTCCCCGATTCCTGGAGGATCCCGTACCAGGAAGCTCCCACTGTGTCCCTAGGGGAATCCCGCCCTCACTTGCCAGCCTTCCATCCACCAGGGAGAATCCTCAGTGACCGTGTCCTTCTCTCTCGAAGACATCCAGCGCCTACCGATCGCCGAGCGCATCAAGCTGGTCGGGGACATATGGGACTCGATCGCCGCCTCCGAGGAGGCCGTTCCGTTGAGCGAGGCGCAGCGTCTGGAGCTCCAGCGCCGCCTGGCGGAGTACGAGCGTGATCCCGGCGCGGGAAAGACCTGGGAAGAGGTCAAGAAGTCTCTCGGCCGATAGTGCCTGGCTCCGTCGTGTTGGATCTTTGGCTCCTGCCCGAGGCGATCGCCGACGTGGAAGGCGCGCTTGCCTGGTACGGCCGACAAGAGCCGGGTCTCGACGAGATCTTCGAAGCCGTGCTCGAAGACAAGCTGATCCAGATCCGGGAGAGGCCTCGAGCCTTCCCCGTCGTGCTCGGGCGCGTCCGCAGAGCCCTCTTGGCCAGGTTTCCCTACGGAGTTTTCTACTTCGAGGACGGTCAGCGCATTGCCGTGGTCGCTTGCCTTCACACTGCACGCGATCCCCGCGCCTGGAAGCGCGGGGGCGCGGGGCGGTAGGCGACACGCGAGCCGAAGACAGGGACCCTTTCGATCGTGCGGCAAGCGGGTCTGGCGCGCTCGGCGTTCGAGTGACCGTACGCGGTCGCTCGGGTAGGCTCGAAGCGAGAGGTGGACATGCTTTCGTTGCTCTTCGCCGTCCAGGAAGTGCTGAACCCGCCGGTTGCGGATGCGCCGGCCGAGGAGCGCGTGGTGCGCGGGCGCCTGTTGAACGCGCTCGACGGCACGCCTGTCGGCGGCGCGGCGTGCGAGCTGTGGAGCGAGGACTTCGACGAGCCGATGGAACTCGTGGGCACCGTGCGGTCCGCGCTCGACGGTTCCTTCGCGCTGGAGGATCCGCGGCGTTGCGGGGAGAAGATGCGCGTTCGCGCCGAGGGCTACCGCAGCACGGTATTCGCAGGGGAGGACGAGGTGTTCCTCTTCCCGCGCGGCGAGCCCTTCGTGCTGCGCGCGCTCGACCTCGACGGTAGGCCGATCGCGGGAGCGCGCGTGCGTTCGCATCAGACCTGCCAGCACGCTCCGCCGGCGGTCGAAGGTACCACCGACGCCGAAGGGCGCGTGGTCTTCGCCGACGCGCCGCCGTTCGAGGACGGTCCGGAGTACGAGGTGCGCGCGAGCGGCTACGGTGCGCTGACGCAGCTCGACTGGAGCTCCTTCGGGGTCGACCCGGTTGTGTATCTGCCGCGACGCGCGGAGGTGCGATTGCACTTGCTGGACGCGGACGGAGCACCGCTCGCACGGCGCCGTTTCCGGCAACAGGGGCCGGGACAAATCGCCTTCGTCACCGACGACGATGGCCGCGCGCTGCTCGATTCGCTCTACGAGAGCCGTGAGATCGGGCTCGAGGAGTCCGTGAAGGAAGGCGCGCTGAGCCTCTTCGGCTGGCCGCCGCTCGAAGGCGAGTGCACGCTCCAGATCGGTCGCCCGGCGCCGATTCGCGAATTGCCGGCGTCCTCGCCGGTGTTGCAGGTGCTCGCCGAGCAGTGGAGCACGCTGCACGTCCAGTTTGGAGCGGACTCGACCACCACCAAGCTGGACGACGACACGTTCGTGCAGCGGGTGCCATCTGGAATCACCTTGGTCGTCGTGGCGCAGGGCGACGAGGTGCATCGAGCGCTCCTCGAGCCGTTGTGGGGATCGCGCACGATCGACCTGACTGGGGCCGATACGAGGATCGGGGGCGAACGCCGGGCCCTCGACGAGGTCGGGTTGCGCTTCGTCGTTCACTCGGACGACGGCGCAGAGCTGCAGTGCTCCGCACGCTTGCGCTGGCCCGGCCCGCAGCGCGAGGACGAGGATCCAAGCCCTGCCTGCGTGCTCTTCCACGTGCCGCGCGGCGAGCTCTTCGAGGTCTGCTTCCACGCAGATGGCCACGTGCCGCGCTTCCTCCAGGGACGCGCCGACGCCGAGAATCCGGTGCCCGAGCCCATCCTCCTCCGGCGCTACGCGCACCTCGAGTTCCGCGGCCCGGTCGAGCGCATCGAGGTGGCCGGCCAGGTGAGGACGAAAGCAGACGGCGAGGGCTGGAACGTGCTCGAACTCGCGCCGGGGTTTGCCGAGGGACAGGTGTGGTTCTCCGGAGGGTATGGAGGCTCTCCGTTCGCCATGGCGCGCACGCTCGCGCCGGGGGAGACCACCGTTCTCGAAGAGCCCTCGCGTCGAGTCTCGCCCCGCTGACGCGCGTTCGGAGGGCCGTCTCGGCCAGCGCGGAGCGGGGCGAGGTCCACAGGCCACGCGCTCGACACCCCCGCGGCCGCGACCTACCCTCTCGGCCCATGGGAATCTTCAAGGCCTACGACATCCGCGGCGTCGTCCCGAGCGAGCTCGACGCGGCGCTCGCGAAGAAGATCGGCAACGCCTTCGCGCGCTTCCTGAAGGCGAAGACGCTGGTCGTCGGCCAGGACATGCGCACGCACTCGCCGCAGATCGCCGACGCGGTCAGCCAGGGCATGCGTGACGCGGGTGCGAACGTGATCCGGCTCGGGCTCTCCGAGACGCCGATGGCGTACTTCGCGATCGGCTCCATCGCTTGCGACGGCGGCCTGTGCGTCACGGCCAGTCACAATCCGGGCCAGTACAACGGCATGAAGCTGTGCCGCGAGGGTGCCAAGCCCATCTCGAAGGACACCGGCATCGCCGAGATCGAGAAGATGTGTGCGGCGCCGTATCCCGCGCCGGTCGCCAAGCCCGGCAAGGAGGAGAAGCGCGAGCTGCTCGCCGACTACGCCGCGCACGTGACGAAGTTCGCCAAGCTCGGGCGCGAGGTCTCGGTGGCGATCGACGCGGCCAACGGCATGGGCGGGTACACGCTGCCGCACGTCCTGAAGCTCGTCCCCAAGATCCACGCCCACACGCTGTACCTCGAGCCCGACGGCACCTTCCCGAACCACGAGGCGAACCCGCTGATCGAGGCGAACCTGGTGGACCTGAAGAAGCTCGTGAAGGCCAAGAAGGCCGAGCTCGGCGTGGCCTTCGACGGCGACGCGGACCGCTGCTGCTTCGTCGATGAGAAGGGTGACACGGCCGGCGCGGACCTGATCACGGCGCTGCTCGCGCCGGTGTTCCTCAAGCGCTTCCCGAAGACCGCGGTGGTCTACGACCTGCGCAGCTCGTGGGCCGTCAAGGAGGAGATCCTGAAGGCCGGCGGCGTGCCGGTGCGCGACCGCGTCGGGCACTCCTTCATGAAGGCGACGATGCGCGCCAAGGGCGCCATGTTCGGCGGCGAGCTCTCCGGGCACTTCTACTTCGCCGAGAACTTCACGGCCGACTCGGGCATGATCGCGATGATGTCGGTGCTGTCGCTCCTGACCGCGCAGGAGAACAAGGGCAAGAGCTTGAGCCAGCTGCTGGCCGGCGTGCGCCGCTACCACTCCACGGGCGAGGTCAACTTCCACGTCGAGGACAAGCCCGCGATGATCGCGGCGCTGAAGAAACGCTACGCCAGCGGCCGGCAGGACGAGCTCGACGGCATCACCGTCGAGTTCGGCGAGGTCGGAGAGAAGCAGTGGTGGTGGTTCAACGTCCGCCCGTCGAACACCGAGCCGCTGCTGCGCATGATCGTCGAGGCCTCGAGCGCCTCGCTGCGCGACCAGAAGAAGGCGGAGCTGATCGGCCTGCTGGGGACCCCCGAATGAAGCGCACCTCGTTGCTCGCCCTGTTGCTGCTCGTGCCCGCCTGCCGCAACCCCGCCGAATCGAACGACGGCCAAGGCCAGCGCTCGAGCGCGCCCGTCGCGGCCGGCCCCGCGCCGCTCGTCACCGGCACCGTGCTCGACGCACGCACCGGGAAACCGGTGGCCGGCGCGCGCGTGGTCGGTCCGGGCGGGGTCGAGGCCAAGAGCGACGCCCACGGGCGCTTCGTGCTGCACGGCCTGACCCTGGGCGCCGAGGGCGAGCTGGTGGGCACCACCACGGCCGGCCTGACCGGCAAGAATCGCCTGAGGGCGCTGGCCAGCGGCCCGCTCGAGGTCGTGCTCTACCTGAGATAGAGGAATCTGCCGCCTGGGCCGGGGCGGAATGCCGGCCGATAAGGGAGCCGCCTCCCGCCATGCTTCCCGGCTTCTGCTTGCTCGCGCTGCTCGTCTGCCTCCAGAGCGCGCCTCCGTCGGTCCGCCAAGACGCGCGCGGCGCGGCGCAGCTCGAGCTCTCCGAGCTGCTGACGCGCGACGCGCGCGTGAGTTTCACTTCCGACGCGGCCACGCGCGCGCGCGTGGTGCTGGAAGCGGCGCCGGACGAGGTCGAGGTGCGCGCCGTGGCCGCCATGGCCCTGGGCTGCGCGGGCACGAGCGCCGACCTTCCGCGCCTGGAGTCGATGCTGGCCGATGGCAAGAAGCCCGAGCAACGCGCGGCGCTGCTGGCGATGGGGGAGCTCGGAGCCGCAGGCTTGAAGGCGATCGACCGGGCGCGGATGCGTTCCACGGACGGACTCGAGCAGGCCTTCGCCTTGGCGCTGTTCGTCGCCGAGCGCCGTGGCGCCACGGATGCGAACGACCTCCTCCAGACCGTGGCCGAGGGCGACGACGACCTGGCGCACGCGGCACGGCTCGCCGTCGACTGGTGGAAGCGCGGCGAACCCGGCGCTCTGCAGGCGATGCTCGAGCTCTACTACAACCTGCGCTGGCGCGCGGCCAAGAGCTACGGCCTGGTCGATGGCGCGCGCTGGCAGAAGACGGTCGCCGCGCGGCTCTTCGCCGACGACGCCTTCCTCGATCCCGCGATCCTGTCCGCGGCGGCCGAGCTCTCCGAGCCCGAACTCAAGGCGCACCTGACCGAGATGCTGCTGGGCGGCGAACGCCCGGCCGCGCTGCGCGTGGCGGCGCTGCTGATGCCCGACGAGCTCGCGCTCGCCTTCCAGAGCGGCGGCTGGAAGCCGACGCTCGCGGGCTGGCTCGCGGTGCTGACGACGATCGAGGCCGAGCGCTCCGAGCGCAAGGCGCGCAAGCTCCTCGAGCTCGCCTTCAAGGCCGATCCGGCGTTCGAGCCCTTGGCCGGCCTGCTGATCTTCCGCGCCGGCGGCGATCTGCCGTGGATCTGGATCGGGGACCAGCTCGAGAAGGGCGACACGGCGACGCGCATCGCGCTGGTCGAGGCCTGCGGTGATCGCGGCGAGAAAGGGCGCATCCCGGACCTCGCCGATCTGCTCGAGCGGCGCAAGGACCTCGGCCTGTTCGGGCCCGGGCTGGTGGCGCTGGCGCGCCTCGGTCACGCGCCCGCCAAGGACGCGCTCGACGAGCTGGTCAAGGCGAGCACCTCGCAGGAGCGCAACGAGGCCCTGGTCGCGCTGTCGCACGCGCTGCACGATCCCGCTCTGCGGCGTCCAGCCGAGAGGGCCCTGGAGCTCGAGGATTTGTCGGCGGACGTCAAGCTGCAGCTCGAGCTGGGCCTCGCGCTCTCGGGCGCACGCGTCGAGCGCGCCAAGTTGCGCTCGCTCTTGCCGCTCGCGCCACGCGGTCCGAAGCGCTTGGGCCTGGTGCGCGCACTGGGCGAGAAGCCCGAGAGCGCCGACCTCGACGCCTTGGCGGCGCTGTTCCCGGACGAGGACGACCTCGAGCTCGACGTCGAACTCGCGCGCGTGCTGCTGCGCGCGCGCCATCCGGCGATGG
The DNA here is from genome assembly GCA_009691855.1 of Planctomycetota bacterium. GTDB lineage: Bacteria > Planctomycetota > UBA1135 > UBA1135 > JABFRZ01. Next base: position 15,806 of record SIAI01000042.1, read on the forward strand.
CCGGGCTGCTCACGGCCGCGCTGTGGGACGACGACTGGAACCGCAGCGTGCTCGCGGGTGGCTTGATCGTGCGCTCGGGGGGCACCCAGGCGCTGCGCGACGAGCTCGACGCCGCCCCGCGTGGCACACGCGAGGCCGACCTGCGACGCGTGGGCTTCGCGCTGGGCGAGTGGGGTGGATTGGCGGAGGTCGAGGAGCTCGCGCGCACGCGCACCGAGGCCGACCCCGTGCTGCAGGGCGCGCTCTTCGGCGCGCTGTCGAGCCGCGCCAACCCGCCCGAGATGAAGAAGCGCGTGCGCCTGCCGCCAGGACTCCTCGGCGGGGCGGGCGAGGCCGGCGCGAACGCGGGCGGCAAGCCGGGCGGCAAGCCGGGCGGCAAGGGGCCGCGCCCGCCCGGCGCAGGCAAGCCGGGCGGGAAGAAGGGCCACAAGGGCGGCGGCTGACGGGCGCTTCCAGAGTGTGAGCAACAGTCCAACCACGGCGAGCTTCGAGGTCTTGGGGGCGCGAGGAACTCGCGCCCAGAGGGTTCGAGAGTGAGCAAGAACCCCCGCACCGGAACGGCGCGGGATCCTTGCTCACGCTCTCAATCCTTGGCCCGGAAAGGGCTTGGGAGCGCTCACCGGGGTCCAGCGGGGGCCGCCTTGTGGCGCTCCCATGGGGCGGAAAGACTAGGCGCCCGCCATGTCCGACCCGACCCGAGCTCCGCGCCCCTGGCGCCCGAGTGGCCTCGTCACGCTGCTCACCGACTACGGCCTCGCCGATCCGTACGTCGGCATGGTCAAGGGCGTGCTGTGGCGCGACGCGCCGCGCCTGCGCGCGGTGGTGGACCTCACGCACGGCGTGCCGGCGGGCGATGTGGCGACCGGCGCGTTCCTGCTGGCGCGCGCGTGGACGACCTTTCCGGCCGGCAGCGTGCACGTCGCCATCGTCGATCCGGGCGTCGGCACGCAGCGCGCGCTGCTGCTGGTCGAGGCGCGCGGACACGTGTTCCTCGGGCCCGACAACGGCCTCTTGGCGCCGCTGATCGCCTCCGAGCCGATGGTGGTCGTGCGCAAGGTGGGCGCGAGCGCGCCGGTGCGCGGGCCGAGCTCGACCTTCGACGGCCGCGACCGCTTCGCGCCACTGGCGGCCCGCTTGGTCGAGGGCGATCCGCCGGCGGCCTTCGGCGAGGTGCTCGCCGGCCCTGACGCCTACCACGCGCTCGCGCCGCGCGCGCCCGAGCGCCACGCCGACGGCTCGATCAGCGCCGAGATCCTGCACGTGGACGGCTTCGGCAACCTGATCACGAACCTGCCCTTCATCTGGCTGGCCGAGGCCGGTGCAGACTGGCGCGAGCGCTGGAGCGCAGAGATCGGCGCGCGCACGATCCCGCTGCTGCGCACCTACGGCGACGCGCCGGCCGAGAGCGCGGTCGCGCTGGTGAATTCTTACGACCACCTCGAGATCGCCGTGGCGCAGGGCGACGCCGCGCGCGTGCTCGGCCTCGGGCGCGGCGCCAAGGTGCGCTTCGTGCCGCGCACGGCGGCGAAGGCGAGCGCGGCGAAGACGAGCACGAAGAAGCCCGCGGCGAAGAACAGCGAGCGCGCCAAGCGCGCCGCGAAGGAACGCAAGTCATGAACAAGCGCGTCGGATTCTTGGGCGTGCCGATGGACCTCGGCGGCGGCCTGCGCGGCGTGGACATGGGGCCCTCGGCCATCCGCATCGCCGGCCTCGGGCGGCGCATCCAGGCCCTGGGGCTCGAGTTCGAGGACCTCGGCAACGTGCCCGTGCTGCGCTCGGACGCCAAGGAGCCCAAGAACGCCAGCGCCAAGTACCTCGACTCGATCGCCAACTGCTGCCGGCGCCTGCGCGGACGCGTCGAGCGCCTGATCGAGGAGGGCGGCTTCCCGTTGGTCGTCGGCGGTGACCACTCGATCGCCTGCGGCACGGTGGCGGGGATCTCCAGCTACTACCACAAGAAGAAGAAGAAGATCGGGCTGATCTGGTTCGACGCGCACGCGGACATGAACACGCCCGAGAGCTCGCCGACCGGCAACGTGCACGGCATGCCGCTGGCCTCGGTGATGGGCTTCGGCCCGGACGCGCTCACGAAACTCGGCGAGCGCTTCCCGATGGTCGAGCCCGAGAAGGCCGTCTTGATCGGCATCCGCGACGTCGACCCGGGCGAGCGCGAGCTCGCCAAGGAATGCGGGATCAAGGTCTACTCGATGCGCGAGCTCGACATCCTGGGCATGGACCGCGTGATGAAGGAGGCCATCGCGATCGTCACGCACGGCACCGCCGGCTTCCACCTGTCGTTCGACATGGACGGGCTCGACCCCTACGAGGCGCCGGGCGTGGGCACGCCCGTCACCGGCGGCGTGACGCAGCGCGAGGCGCACCTCCTGCTCGAGCACGCGGCCGAGTGCGGCAAGCTGCTCGGCCTCGAGTTCACCGAGATCAATCCGATCCTCGACGAGCACAACCGCACCGCGGAGATGGCGGTGGCGCTGGTGCTGTCGGGGCTGGGCAAGCGCATCGTCTGATGCGTCCGCGGGCGCGCCGGCTCGTGGCCAGGGCGGCGCGCCTCGGTCTCGGCCTGGTGCTCGCCGTGCTGCTCGCCGAGGGCGCGCTGCGCTTCGTGCTGTTCTCGGACCAGGCGCGCGCCTGGAGCGTGGGCTGGAGCTTGCGCCACGAAGGGCTGTACACGGCCCACGCCAGCGGGCGCGAGTTCTGGCAGCTGCGCGCGCGCCTGGCGAGCGAACCGCCCTCGGCCGCAGCCCGACTCTCCGACGAGCGCGTCGGCTGGCTCGGCGAGCGGTTTGATCGCGACCTGGTGCACGTCGACGAGCCCGGACTCGGGGCGCGCACACCGGTGCTCCTGTTCGGCGACTCCTATGCCCACTGCGTCGAGCCGGCCGGGCCTTGCTGGCAGGGGCTGCTGGAGCGCTCGGAGCTGGCGCCGCGCTTCGCGCTCCTGAACTACGGCGTGGGCGGGTACGGGCTCGACCAGACCTACCTGCTCATGCGCCTCGTGCTGCCGCGCTTCCAGGCGCGCGCGCCGGTGGTGGTGATCGGCATCCTGGTCGACGACGACCTGGATCGCTGCTACCTCGCGCTGCGCGATGCGCCCAAGCCCTACTTCACGCTGCAGGGCGGTGACCTCATGCTGCACCCGCCCGAGGCGCGCGACACGCCGAGCTTCCTGCGCGCGCACCCGCTCGAGATCCACAGCTACCTGTGGCGTCTGTTCACCTTCAAGCGGGGCTGGTGGCGCCCGAGACGGCCATCGCCTGGGCCGGCGAGGGCGACCACGTGGCCGTCAAGCAGGCGCTCGGCGCGCGCCTCTTGCTCGAGATGCGGCGCGAGCTCGATAGCCGCGGCGTGCAGACCTTCGTGGTCCTGTTCCACGCGCGCCGCTCGTTGAGCGTGCCGGAGGGCCAGGAGTGGCAGGAGCGCTTCCTGCTGGAGACCCTGCGGCGCGAGGCGCTCCCGTTCGTGTCCTCGCGCCGCGTGTTGAACGCCGACATGCAGCGCACGGGGGCCGAACCGGCGAGCTACTTCTACTCCGACGGCGCGGGCGCGAATCACTACACGGCCGCGGCCAACGCCATAGTGTTCGCGGCGTTGCGCGACGGGTTGGAGGGGCGCTTCGAAGGCGAGGAACGCTGAGCGGGGTGGAGCAGCGGATCGTCTAGCGCGCTTTGGGTCGCAAGCGCAGCCGCGCCGCGTCGCCCGCACGCAGGATCTTCCCGTCCGACGGCAGGATCCATTCGAGCGTGTAGCCTTCCGGCGCGCACACGCCGTCCAGCGGAATGTCGCGCAGGTGTGGGCGGAGCTCCGGCACGCTCTCGTAGTTCGGGAGCAACGTGTAGCCGGGCCTCGACTGCACGACCTCGCTGGGCTGCACCAGCCAGGGGACGCGTGCGGCCTCTCCGGAAAAGGTCGGGCGCACGGGAGTGTCCTTGTACTCGCGCTCGAACTTCACCGGCCGCAGTCCGAGCAGGAAACGGCGTGGCGCGTCGCTGCGCTCTTGGTCCAGGCGTGTCTCGAGATAGTCTCCCAGCGCGCCCGGAGCGTCCACGACGCGCTCGGGATGTTCACCGCCCAGCCGAGCGCGCAGGTCGCGATCGTCACGGAGCCGTCCGCCGCGATCGACCCAACCCAGCGTCCCGTCGACCACGAGCCAGCCGCCGCCCGCGACGTAGGCCGCCAGGCGCGCGACATCGTCGTCGCCCAGCACGAGGACCTCGGGCAGGACGAGCACGGTCAGGCCGTGTGCCCAGCAGTTCGCGCACACCGCGCCCAGCGCGATGGCCGCGGGCTCGAGCTGGCAATCCTCGATCAAGCGCATCCAGCCCTCGACCTTGCGCTCGAGCGTTCCGTGCTCGTGCTGGTAGCTCGCCTTGCGCCGAGGCCAGGTCGCGCCGTCGCCGTGCGCGTCGCGCAGGAACGAGAGCGCCGTCGAATCGGCGTCGCGCACGACGGCGATCCGCCCGTCACCGGGCCAGAAGCGCAGAGCCGTCGGCGCCCCGTCCTCCTGCGGGAAGGTGGACGAGCGGACCGTGGCCACGGCCTCGATCAGCCGCGCGCGCGCCTCGCTCGGCAGGCGCGCGAGCTCCGCGTCGTTCCACAGCACCAGACCGGAAGCGCCGTGCAGCCAGGAGTCGTACACGTTCCAGGCGAGCTCCGCCGGGTCCGCGTCGTGCAGGAAGATTGTCGTCAGGCGCGCGCGAGGACCGGGATCGGGTCCGGTGGAAAAGTCCAGCGCGTGACGCCACAGCCCGGGGGCCGTTGCGGCGAGCTCGCGCGCCGAGTCGAGCGGATAGCACTCGATCAGGCCCAGGCATTCCACGACGCGCTCGAGCGCCACGCCGCCGAAGGCCGTCTGGCCCTTGCATCCCAGCAGCCCGGCGTAGGCGACGTCGCCGAAGACCGAGCTCGGGCTCATGGAGCTGGACGCGCTCAGCTCTTCGATCACCTCCACGATCCGGTCCTGGTCGAAGCGTCGGCGCGCCATCCAGGCGCCCAGCCGCGAGAAATCGTTCCCGCGCAGCCCGGCGAGCACTTCGTCCGTCAGCGGCGCGCGCTCCGGGAGTCCGCGCGCCTGCGCATACTCCTTCCACTTCGCCTCGCAGAAGCCGCAGCGGCACAGGTCGAACGGATCGCCGTTCGGCGTCAGCGAGACCTCGTCGCCGAGCACGAAGCCGAGGCCCGGATGCTCGCCGTGCTTCTTCAGTGTCGTCTCGAGGGTCGCGTGGAGCTCCGCGATCGTCCTCGGATCGTTCAGGCACGGCTCGCGCACGAGGAGCTTCTCGTCATGCGTCTGGATCCACCGCTCGACGCGCTTCTGCCAGGCCTCGTCGGCGTCGAGGTGGAGCGCGTTCCGTCCGGCCACGTTCCAGACGAGGTAGGCGAGCCCGCGCTCGCGCGCCCAGCTCGAATCCTCGTCGCGCATCAGGATCACGCCGCCGAAGGGGGCGACGAGCTCGTCGGGCAAGGGCTTGCCGGCGTACTTCTCGCGCCACACAAACACCGGGAAGTCGTCCCAGCTCGGCACCCTCGGTGGATCCAGCCTAGGAGCGGATTCCTGCAGGGCCCACAGCAACCAGGCGAGTGCCATGGCGCTCCTCTCTACCACTTTTATTGCACGCGGCGATAACGACCCGTCTGGAACGCTGCGGCTTCTGCACTTAGGATCGCAGCCCTCGATGGAGTCCGCCCTCGATCCGAAGCGCTTCGCCCAGCACGTGGGCAGCTGGCTGTCCGGCGCCGGCCCGGAGTCCGACGTGGTCGTCTCGTGCCGCGTGCGCCTGGCGCGCAACCTCGAGGGCTATCCCTTCGTGCTGCGCCTCGACGACGCCCAGGCGCGCGAGCTCGCCACGCGCATGCGCGAGGTCCTGATCGGCCAGCACATCGACGGCGAGACGATCTGGGTCGGGATGGACGAGGCGAACGCGATCACCAAGCTGCTCCTACGCGAGCGCTATCTCGTCTCGCGCGACCTCGCGCCGGCCGACCCGCGCCTGGCCACGCGCCCCGGCCGCGGCGTCGCCTTCGGCGAGAACGAGACCCTGGCGGTGATGGTCAACGAGGAGGACCACCTGCGCTTGCAGAGCCTGTCGGCGGGCTACTCGCTGCACGAGGCCTTCGAGCGCGTGCGCGCGCTCGACCAGGCCCTCGAGCGCGAGGTGCCCTTCGCGACCTCGCCCGAGTTCGGCTACCTCACCGGTTGCCCGACCAACGTCGGCACGGGCCTGCGCGCCTCGGTGATGGTGCACCTGCCGGCCCTCGGCCTGGTGCGCAGCGAGCTCGAGAAGGTGATCCTCTCCGCGCAGCGCACCGGCCTCGCCGTGCGCGGAATGTACGGCGAGGGCTCGCGCGCGGCGGGCGACTTCTATCAAGTGTCGAACCAGGTCACGCTGGGCTCGTCGGAGGAGGAGCTGATCGCCGACCTGGAGCAGCTCGTGCCGTGCATCATCGACTTCGAGCGCAAGGTGCGCGACGTGCTGCTGAAGGAGCAGAAGAGCGCCATCGAGGACCGCGTGCGCCGCTCCTACGGCATGCTGCGCACGGCGCGCTCGCTGGCCACCGAGGTGGCGCTGCTGCACCTCTCGAACGTGCGCCTGGGCGTCCTGCTCGGGATCCTGCCGGGCGTGCCGCTGAACGAGCTCTCGCAGGTCGCGGTGCAGATCCAGAAGGGCCACGTGCACATGCTGGTCGGCGACGGCGCCGGGCGCCTGTCCGAGGCCACCGAGCGCGACAAGCAGCGCGCCGTGCTGCTGCGCCGGCGCTTCGCGGAGTTCTCGGCCTGAGCCAGGAGTTTCCAAGCATCATGAACGCGAAGACGATCGCATCCCTGCTCGCGCTCGGCGCGAGCTGTTCCTCGACCGGCAGCGCCGGCGGCGCGCCGCCCAGCCAAGAAGTGATGATGCAGCGCATGCAGGCCTACGGCACACCCGGCGCCGCGCACGCCGTGCTCGCCCAGAAGGTCGGCACGTGGGACCTGAAGGTGCGCATGTACATGAGCCCGGACGCGCCGCCGGAGGAGTCCGCGGGCACGAGCACGATGCAGTGGATCCTCGACGGCCGCTTCATCCAGGACACGACCAACGGCGTCTTCGGAGGCCAGCCGTTCCACGGCCAGGGCCTGCTGGGCTACGACAACCTGAAGCAGGCCTACGTCAGCTCGTGGGCGGACAGCATGAGCACGGGGATCATGACCAGCGAGGGTCGCTACGACGAGAAGACCCAGACCTTCCACATCACCGGCATGATGCCCGACGCGATGGTGGCGCAGGCCTACGTGCCGACGCGCACGACGGAGACGTGGACCGATGCCGACCACTTCGTCGTGCGCTCCTGGTCGCCCGGGGCAGACGGCACGGAGGTGCTCGGCATGGAGCTCCTCTACTCGCGCGCGCGGTGAGCGAGGGCTGCTCGCCGGCGCGCTGCTGATCCGCGCGCCCCCGGCTCAGGCCGGCGCGCCCCCGCTCGGCTTGCGGCCGCGCAGCACGCGCAGGGCGGAACCCAGCAGTGTCCCGAAGCCCGCCGGCAGGAACGCGAGGAAGGTCGCCATGAACGGTCCCTGGTCGCCGCCCTGGCCGTGGAGATCCATCCACACGCGCGCGCAGGGGATCGAGCTGCCGAGCACCAGCCACCACAGCCACGCGCGGCGCGAGTCGAAGTAGGCGAACAGCGCGCCGCCGAGCATGAGCAGCCCGACGGCCGGCTGGACCTCGCTCTGGTTGGCGTCGATGTACGCCGTGAAAAACGAGACGAGTAGCGCCAGGGGGAGGACGAGCAGCGTGGTCTTCATGTTCTGGGTCTCGCAGCGCAGTGCCAGGGCGTTCGTGGCGACGTCGGCGGCGCTGCGCAGGCCGCCGAGGAAGCTGGCGAGCGCGCCGCGCTCGCCGTGGGCGTCGTCCAGGGCGCGCTCCGCGCAGTCGAGGAGCTCGACGCCGAAGCGCGCGCGGAACTCGCGCGGCGCCAGCGCCAGGAAGCGGCGGTGCAGGCCGAGCACGAGCGCGTCCGCGAGATTCCGAGCGCTCACCGCGCGCCCTCCGCGCCCAGGATCTGCCGCGCGCGCGCCGTCTCGACCAGCGCCGCGAGGCGGCCCATCTCGGCCTGCAGAACCGCGCGCCCGCGTCGGCCGAGGCGATAGGTGCGCCGCCGCGGGTCGACCGGATCGGCCGCGCTCTCCTCGATCCAGCCAAGCGCGAGCAGCTCCTGCAGCGAGCGATACAGCGTCCCCGGGCCGAGTTTGACCCTGCCCTCGCTCAGCGCGGGCACCTCCTGCATGAGCGCATAGCCGTGGCGCTCGCCGCCGGCCAGCGCCAGCAGGATGTGCAGCACCGCCGGTGTCAGCGGCAGCTCGGCGTCGCGCTTCTTCGCGCTCACTTCGCCTCCGGGAAGGCGAGCGCGTCGAGGAACTCGAACACCGCGCCCGCGCTCGGGTCGTGCGCGTCGAGCAGCGACCGCACGACGCCCATGTGATCCTTGCCCTCGGCCACGACGACGCCGACGTCGAGCCCGAGCGCGCCGGCCCGCTTGGCGAAGTCTTCCGCGTCGCCCGCGAGCATCGGGAAGTCGTTCTCACCCACCACGAGCAGGAGCGGCGGCAGCTCCTTCGACAGATACGTCAGCGGGCTCGCCGCGCGCATCGTCTCGGCATCGCGCCGGAACACGTCCGCGCCCTTGCCGCCCATCAACGCGTCTCCATAGCCCGTGCCGCCGCGCGGCACGAGATCGAGCGGGGTCGAGAGCCCGACCACGCCGGCCACGTTCTTCGGCGCGAGGTGATAGGGCGCGAGCTGGCGCGCGTCGCTCGCCAGCAGCAACGCCAGTTGCGCGCCGGAGCTGTGGCCCATCAGGAACAAGCGCTGCGGATCGCCGCCGTGCTCGGCGACGTGCTCGTGCACCCACGCGAAGGCGCGCGCCTCGTCCTCGATCATCGCCGGCCACACGTCGGGCGGACTCAGGCGGTGCGAGAGCAACGCGCAGCCGTAGCCGTGCGCGCGCAGAGCCTCGGCGATCGGGGTGCAGCTCTTGCCGCTGCCCGAATGCCAGCCGCCGCCGTAGGTGAAGACCACGGTAGGGAAGTCCTTCTTCGCCGGTAGGTAGAGGTCGAGCACCTGCTTCTCGTTCTCGCCGTAGTGCAGGTCGAGGAGCGGCGCCGGCGCGCTGGGCGTCGCCGCAGGTTGCTGGAAGAGCGCGAGGCAGAGCGTGGCGGTTGCTATAGCCATGATGGATATAGTGGCCGGATCGGCGCAGGTGTCCCGCGATTTCCGGCGGATCGCCGAACCCAGTCGGGTCGGCTCTGGATGAGTCCGGGCGAGCTGCGCGCGTGGCTCGCCCGCGTGACGCGCTCGGGAGCGCACGTCGCCAGGGCACTGCCAGCGCAGGAGCTGCGAGCGCTCGCCGTCAGCGACGCGATGGAGGATGGTGAAGAAGCTCTCGTGGCGCGCTCCGAGCTAGCGCCGACTCCGTCGCCCGAGCGCCCCCTCGTCGGCAGCGTGGTCGATGAGCCAGGCGTGCCCGTGGCGGAGGCGGATTCTATTCGTGCTGCCCGAGCGCGGCGTCCTGCGCGGGCAAGTCGTCGATCCGGACGGCGCGCCGGTCGCGAATGCCTTCGTCTACTTCGGCGGCCAGGCGCGCGCACGCGGCGACGAACCCTTCAAGCCATTCCGGCCCGGGCGCATCCTCGACGGCGCGCGCAGCGGCGCGGACGGCTGGTTCGAGCTGCGCGGCGAGGGCTGCGAGGTCACGGCCGGGCACGAGCGGTTCTCCAGCGTGACGCTCGACGCGGTGCGCGCGAGCCGCATTGTTCTCGGCGCGCGCGGCGCGCTGCGCGGGCGGTTGGTCGATGCGAGCGGACGAGCGCTTGCGGACAGACTCTTGCGCCTCGACCAGCGCAAGGATGGGCCGCCATCGACCACCGACGCCGCCGGGCGCTTCGCCTTCGAGCGCCTGGAGGCGGGCGCGCACGCCGTCTGGCTCGAGGGGCAGGTGCTCGTCGGCGTGCGCCTCGAGGCCGGCGAAGAGCGCGAGCTCGACCTGACCGTGCCGGCGCTGGGGACGCTCGAGCTCTTGCTGCCTCCGGGCGCGACGCTCGCGCCCGACGAGGTGCGCGGCGTGCTCGTCGGGCGCGAGGACGTCTTCGGCTTCTACCACGAGTTCGCGCCCGGCTCCGCGCCCGACATGCTCCTCGTCCCGCACTCCGTCCTGCCCGGGCGCTACTGGCTGGCGAGCTCGCAGGGCGTCGTCGCGCCGCTCACACTCGCGCCTGGCGCCACGCGCATCGAGTTCGAGCTCGGCGGGGCCGTGCTGCGCGTGCGCTCCACGCAACGCGTGAACATTCAGGTCGTACCTGCAGACGCCGATCCGTTCCTGCGTCTGGCCGCGGCGCGCGGGTACGTGAAGGTGGTGCGCGAGACCGAGGGCCGCTTTCGCGTGAGTCCGGGGCGCTACGCGCTCGTGGGCGAGGCCGGCGTGCTGCTGCGCGAAGTCGACGTGCCGGTTGAGGGCCTCGAGCTCGAGTAGCGCGAGGAGGGCGCGCGCGGCTCGCGCCCCGAGAACTTCGAACCCGAGACGAGTGCCGCGCCCTTCCGACGCGCTCGTCTCGGGCTCTCAGGCCGCCTTGCGCGGCTTGCGCTGCGCGTCCTCGGGCTCGGCGTGAGCGTGGCCGTTGTCGTTGTCGTTGTCGCGCTCGCGCGTGGAGAAGGCCGAGTCGGCGATCTCCTTCAGCTTCAGCATGAACACCTGCGACGAGTAGCCGGCCAGGAAGCCGACCGCCAGGTACGGCAGGCGCCCGTCGAAGGTCGTCCAGCCCGCGCCGCCGACCGGATCGTGGCTGTAGCTGAACCCCAATGCGCCGACCAGTAGCAGGAAGAACGCCACCAGGCTCGACAGGCCGCCGGCGATCGGGCGCAGCAGGTAGGAAAGCGTGAACAGCGCCTCGAAATCGTCGTGCGTGGAGTGCTTGATCAAGCCGCGGATGTCGTAGAGCGAGCCGCCGATCGTGCCGCAGCAGATCATCATCCCGCAGGTGAACAGGAACAGCTCGCCGCCGCGCTGCTCGATGAATTCGTCCAGGGCGAGTTCGGCCGTGCGATGCGGTACGCGCAACATCAACAGCGCCAGGCCGAGCGCGGCGAAGACGAAGTAGCCGATCACCGTGCCCACCAGCCAGGGCGGTGGTTGGCGGCGCGCGGTCGGCGTCGGGGCTAGCAGCTTGGGGCTCATCCGCTAGCAGGAATCGGCTTCCGCCCAAGCTCACCTGAACGCGAGCCGTCGTGGCGCGCGCCGCACCGCGCGCGGTGGCCTCGCCGGAGGGGTTCGTTACCCAAGTGAAGCGCCCGGCGCTACGCCCTCGACACGCAGGACCTACGCCCAGCGACCGGTCTCTCGGGCCGCTCCGAAAGCCGTAGAGTTCGGTGGCGAGCGCTGCAGGAGCGCGGTTCAAAGGCAGCCGCCGGTGTGGTGGGCGAGAGCCGCGACCTGTGCAGGACGCTCGCGATGGACAAGGAGACTGCGCTGCAGCTCGTTCCCTGGCGCAAGCGCGACCTGACCCCGTACCGCTCGGAGTTCGACGAGTTCTTCGAGCGCTTCCTCGATCCGCAGTGGGAGCGCAGCCTGCCGTCGGCCATGCGCGGCGCGAGCCTGCCGCCCGTCGACGTGGCCGAGACCGAGAAGGCCTGGAGCTTCAGCTTCGAGCTTCCCGGTCTGCGCGAGTCGGACATCCAGGTCCAGCTCCTCGGCCACCAGCTGGTGGTCTCCGGCGAGCGCAAGTGGGAGGAGGAGAAGAAGGAGAAGGAGTTCCACCGCGTCGAGTCGCGCTACGGCGCATTCCAGCGCTCGCTGGAACTGCCCGAGAACGCGCGCCTCGAGGCGGATGAGCTCGTCGCCTCGTACAAGAAGGGCATCCTCGAGATCACGGTGCCCAAGACGGAGCCCACTCTTGCGGTGAAGATCCCCGTGCAGGCCGGCTGAGGCCCGGCCCAGGCGCGCTCCGCGTTCAGGCGCGGGGCGCGCGGTGCCTGGTATGCTCCTCGCCGCTCGATGACAGGCGGCGCGAGAGGCAGCGATCCATGCGCAAATACGAGTACAAGTTCGTGCGGCTGGGCGAGGGCTGGCTGGGCGTCAAGTCGGACGCCAAGCACGAGTACCAGGAGAAGATCGAGGAGCACGCGCGCCAGGGCTGGCGCTTGGTGCAGGTCTTCGCGCCCGGCACCGGCTCCTACGGAGTCGCGAAGTACTTCGAGCTGATCCTCGAGCGCGAGGTGTGAGGCAGGCGCGGCTCAGGCGAGGCGCTCGCACAGCGCGCGCACGAGCCGCTCGCGCGCCGGCGGGTGCTGCACCAGGAACAGCGACGGCTCCAGCAGCTCGAGCTCCATCAGGCACGGCCGGCCGCGCTCGTCGCGCACCAGGTCGATGCGCGCGTACAGCAGTTCGCTACCGAAGCGCTCGAGCAAGCCCAGGGCGAGCGCGCGCTCGTCGGCGGCGATCTCGGGCACGAGCGTGACGCTCTCCACGCCCTCGGCGAAGCGCGGGTTCTTGCGCACCGCGTGGGTGAGCTCGCCGGCGATCCACACCAGACAGCGTTCGCCGCTGGTCTCCACGGCCGGGGCGTAGCGCTGCACGAGCGCGTCGCGCTCGTGCAGCAGGCCCGCGAGGTGCGCTTCGCCTCGTGCCAGGTCGGCGCGCCGCACGCGCGCGGTCCCGAAGGAGGCCGCCGAGATCGCCGGCTTGACCACCACGTCGTCCCAGCCGTGCTGCGCGCAGAGCTCGCCGAGGCGCGTGCGTGAACCACGCTCCAGGAACGCGGTGGGCACGACCGCGAAGCCCTGCTGGGCGAGCTCGCGCAGATAGAACTTGTGCACGTTCCAGCGCAGCACCGGGGCCGGGTTCCACAGCGGCGCCGCGCGCGCCGCGCGTTCGATCCAGGCCAGGTAGGCGTCGGCGTGGTGCAGGTAGTCCCAGGTCGAGCGCACGAGGGTCGGCACCGGCGCGTCCCAGTCCTCGCGCGCGTCGTTCCAGCCCGCCATGCGCGCGCGCACGCCGTTCCGCGCGAGGTCGGCGAGCAGCGGGGCCTCGTCGGGATCCGGCTCGGGCAAGGGCCGGCACGTGGCGATGCGCAGTTCCATGGCGCGAGAGGATAGTGCACGCCGCTCGGCCCGCAATCCACGCGCTGGGCTAGCTGCTAGGATCCCTGCGCTCCCGCGCGCACAGGGGAGCGTGGAGGAATCCTGAGCACCGACTCACCGTCCGTGACGCCCCTCGAGCGAGCGACTTTTCGCGTGGGGGTCGTCGGGCACCGCCCGGATCGGCTGCGCCTGGCCGGCCGCGAAGCCCTGGCCGAGACGCTGCGCTCGATCCTCGCCACGGTCCAGGACGAGCGGAGCTCGTCTGTGCTCGTGCCGGAGCTCGGTGCGCTCACGCCTTTGGCGGAGGGAACGGATCGGCTCTTCGCCGAGCAGGCGCTCGCGCTGGGCTTGCGCATGGATTGCGTCCTGCCCTTTGCGCGCGCCGAGTTCGAGCGCGACTTCCAGCCTCCCCGCGCACAGGAGACGGGCTCGCTGGAGCGCTTCCGGCGCTTGCTGGCGCGGGCCACGACCATCGTCGAACTGGCCGGCTCGCGCGCGGACGAAGGCGGAGCCTACGCGGCATGCGGGCGCGCCGTGCTCGTGCAAGCCGACCTGCTCGTGGTGGTGTGGGACGGCGCGCGGCAGGGGCGCGGTGGCGGGACCGAGGCGACGTTCGACGAGGCTCTGCGGCGGGGCGTGCTGGTGGTGTGGATCGACGCCCACGCGCCACACGCCTGGCAGGTGTGCGCGGAGAACGCGCCGAGTTCGAGCGCGCCGGCGCGCGCGGTTCCCGACGGCACGGGTTCGCCGGAGGCGTTGCGCAGCGCCCTGCGCAGTGCAAAGAGCGCGGCGACGCGCTTCGAGGTCGCCGCCGACGCGCTCGTGCGGGGCGAGCTCGCCGTGCTGCGCGCGCTGCTCGGCGCCGACCACCGGCTCGTCCGTGCGCGCTCGCCGCGCCCACACCGCGCCACCCTGCTGCACTACCTGGCGGCCAACGGGGTCGAGGACGAGCGTCAGTGCACTCCGCCCAACGCCGTGGAGCTCGCGCGCGTGCTGCTCGAGGCCGGGGCCGAGGTCGATGCGACCGCCGAGACCTACGGCGGTGGCGCGCAACAGACGACGCTGAACCTGCTGGTGTCGAGCACGCCCCCGGCGCGGGCTGCCCTGCAGGTGGCGCTGCTCGAGACGCTGCTCGACTTCGGCGCGGCGCCTGAGGGCGTCGTGGGCGACGGCTCGCCGCTCGTGACGGCGCTCGCTTTCGGTCACGCGCCGGCGGCCGAGGCTCTGGCACGGCGCGGCGCGCGCGTGGACACGCTCATCGTCGCGGCCGCCCTCGGACGGCTCGAGCGCGTGCGCGACTTCTTCGACGCGGCGGGTGAGCTGCGTACGGACGCGCCACTCGTCGGTGTGGGCTGGCTGGCCGTGGAGCGCAGCGCGCGCGCGCAGGCCGGGCTCGCCCTGGTGTGGGCCGCGCTGCACGGCCGCACGCCGGTGGTGGAGTTCCTGTTGCGTGCCGGTATCGACCCCGGCGCGCGCGATCCGCGCCGCTGGACCGCGCTGCACTGGGCGGCCTGCAACGGTCACGCCGAGACCGTGCGCGTGCTGCTGCAAGGGCGGGCGCCGCTCGAGGCACAGAACGAGTTCGACGGCACGCCGCTGGAGCAGACGCTGTGGACGGCCGCGCACGAGCGCACGCTCGCGGGCCACGCGGCCGTCGTGCAATTCCTGCTCGACGCGGGCGCGACGCTGGGCGAGGGCTGGCAGAGTGTCGAGTTCGCAGCGCCACTGGCCGTGGTGCTGCGTCGTGGCCGGCCGGGGGGCTGAGCCGCGCAGGACAGCCAGAGGCGCGCCAGCGGGCTCCGGCGGCCTTCTGGCCATTCGCGCGGTTCCGCTCGGTCGATTCGGCGCTTCGTGCGACTCATCCCGCACAAGGAGATTCGCCCATGCTGACCGCGCTCTTCCTGGCCGTCCTGGCTTCCGACCCGCTGACCGACGACCCCGGCTACGTGCTGCACGAGTGGGGCACGTTCACGACCCTGGCGGGCTCGGACGGAGTCCTGCTCGAGGGCCTGACCTACGACGATCACCAGCTGCCGGACTTCGTCCACCAACGCGCGCGCAGTTCGGCCGGCTTCGACGGCGTACGCTGCAAGATGGAGACGCCGGTGATCTACTTCTACAGCGACCGGGAGCGCGAGCTGCGCGTCAAGGTCGGCTTCCCGCAGGGCATCCTGACGCAGTGGTACCCACAGGTGCACGAGCTCTATCCGCCCGCCGGGCCCGAGGCGCCCGTGCTGCGCGGCGGCCTGCTCGACTGGGGCAAGATCCGCGTGCTCGCACCGGGCGAGGGGCTGGGCGACCTGCCCGCCGTCGGCAGCGCGCACCACTGGGAGCACGCGCGTGCGGTGGACGCGAACGTGATCGTGCGCCACACGCCGACGGACCAGTTCGAACGCTTCCTCTTCTATCGCGGGCTGGGCTCGTTCACGCTGCCCTTGTCGGCGTGGACGGATGACGAGGGGGCGTTGATCCTCTCCAATTCCGGCGACGAGCCGCTGGCTGGCGCGATCGTGCTGGCGCGGCACGGCGCGAGCCTGCGCGCGAAGCGGCTCGCGGCGCTGCCGCCCGGCGGGAGCGTGCGCGTGCGCGAGGCCGAGCTGCCGCCGCTCGCGCTCTCCGCGCTGCGTACGCTCACCACGGGTCTGCTCGTCGAGCAGGGCCTGTATCCACGCGAGGCCGAGGCCATGGTGGACACCTGGCAAGAGTCGTACTTCGAGAGCGACGGCCTGCGCGTGCTCTATCCGCTGTCGCGCTGCGAGACGGACTGGCTGTTGCCGCTGTACGTGTCGCCGGCGCCGCGCGAGAGCGTGCGCGTTCTGGTCGGGCGGCTCGACGTGCTCACGAACGAGGCGGAGCAGGCGGCGTTGGCCGTGGCGCCGCGCCTCCACACGGCGCAGGAAGCGCGGCGCGCGTACGGGCGCTTCGCCCTACCACTCGTGAGCCGGCTCGAGGCCCTGGCCGAAGAGGGCCCCGAGCGCGAGCATGTGCTCGAGCTGACACGGCTCCTGGAGCAGGACTTCTGAGCGACACGACCTCCCTCCTCGCCGCGCAGGCGGCGCGCGGCGACCGCGCGGCCTTCGAGGCCCTGCTGGCGCTACACGGGCGCACGCTGCTGGCCGCGGCGCGCGCCCACGTGACCCACGCCCACGGCCGCGCGCGCGCCAGCGAGGCCGAGGACGTGCTGCAGGAGAGCGCGCTGCGCGCCTGGCGCGACCTCGCGCGCCTGGACCGGCCCGAGCGCTTCCTGGCCTGGTTCTGCGCGATCGTGCAGCACGCCGCGGCCGACCGTTCGCGGCGCGAGCGCGTGCGCGCGAGCGAGGAGCTGATCGAGTCGCCCGCGGTCGAGCGCGGCCCCAGCGAGGCGCGGCGCCTGCGCCTGCTGCAGGCCGTCGAACGCCTGCCCGCGCCGCTGCGGCAGGTGATCGAGCTCGCCTACTTCGCCGACCTCTCCTATCCCGCGATCGCGGCCGCGAGCGAGATCAGCGTCTCGACGGTCAACTTGCGCCTGGCCCAGGCGCGCGCGGCGCTGCGCGTCGTGCTGGAGGATGAACATGAGTGACGAGCGCCTGCACGCCTACCTGGACGGTGAGCTCTCCGAGCCCGAGCGCGCGGCGCTGGAGCGCGAGCTCGCCGGCGATCCCGCCGCGCGCGCGCGGCTGGAAGCGCTGCGCGCGCTGGATGTCGCGCTCGGCGAGCTGTATCGCGAGGAGCTGCGGCGCGCCGAGCCGGCGCTCGCGCGCCTGCACCTGCCACGCGCGCGCCGCGTACGTTTGCGGTGGCTGCTCGTCCCGCTGGCTGCCGCCGCGGGCGCGCTGGCGGGCTTCTTCCTGCGCGGCGCCGCGCCCGCGAGCCGCGACTTCGCCGCCGTGGCCACGCTCGCCACCGGACCGTTCCTGGTGGACGACGGGGTGGGCGCGCCGCGC
This sequence comes from Planctomycetota bacterium, assembly GCA_009691855.1. Lineage (GTDB taxonomy): Bacteria > Planctomycetota > UBA1135 > UBA1135 > JABFRZ01. The sequence continues at coordinate 32,853 of SIAI01000042.1, forward strand.
GAGGCGCGCGCGGGCGAGTTCCTGGCCGCCGGCACGCGCGTGAGCGCGCCGCCCGGCGTGCGCCTGGCGCTGGTGTTGCACGACGGCAGCGAGCTGCGCCTGGACTGTGAGAGCTCCTTGCGCCTGGCCGGCGAGCGGAAGATCGAGCTCGCCGCCGGCCGCGCCTGGTCGCGCGTCGTGCCCGGCACGCCGTTCCGTTTCGAGTGTGGCGGCGCCGCGGTCGAGGTGCACGGCACCGAGCTCTCGGTGGAGCGCCAGGGCGAGCGCACCGAGGTCCTGCTGTTCTCCGGCGCCGCCGAACTCGAGGCCGGCGGCGCCACGCGCGTGCTGGCCGCGGGCGAAACGGCGGTGTGGGAGGGCGGCGCGCTGTCGGAGGCGCGGCGCATCGAGTCGGAGGCCATCGCCACCGGCTGGATGCTCGAGCTCTACGCCTACTCCGGCACGCACCAGAAGGACCTGGCCGAGCACCTCGACCGCCTCTTGATCGAGATGGGGCACAGGAAACTCGTCTCCTTCGAGGAGCAGGTGCTCACCAGCGAGCTCGCCGGCGTGTGCCGCGTGCCGATCGCGCGCTACTTGGTGAGCGAGGGCGCGCGCGCCGAGCTCGACTCGCGCCGCAAGGCCGCGCGCGTGCTGGAGCGCATCGCCGATCCGAGCGTGGCCGTGCCGCTCAGCGCGGCCCTGCGCGACCCGGACCTCGAGGTACGCCGCTCGGCCGCGCGCGCGCTGAAGCGCATTTCGCGCGGCGAGCTGTGCCCCGACCCCGAGCAGGCCGCGCAGGCGCCGGAGGCCCAGATCCCGGCGTGTGAACGCTGGGCCGAGGAGCAAGCCGGCCTGCTCGAACCCCCCAAGACCTCGAAGCTCGCCGTGGTTGGATTGTTGCTCACACTCTGAGCCGCTTGCCCGCCGCAGGCGGGCCTGGTCAGGAAAGAACAAGCACCGGCTCGTCAGGCCCGAGTCGGGCGAGCGTTCTGAACCGCTTGTTCTTTGGAAGCCCGTTCCCGGGTTCAGCGCGCTCGAGGCCCTTGCCGGAGATCCGGCAGGCGCCGCTCGTACTCGGCCTCCATCAGCGGGCTCGAGAGCACGAAGTCGGCCGTGGCGCGGTTGCAGGCGATGGGCGAGTTGTAGACCACGGCGATGC
>SIAI01000010.1 GCA_009691855.1 Planctomycetota bacterium
GCATGAGCCGCAAGGGCAACTGCTACGACAACGCCGTCCAGGAGAGCTTCTTCCACACGCTCAAGACCGAGCTCTGCGATCACGAGCACTACCGGACGCGCGCCGAGGCGCGCGCCAGCGTCTTCGAGTTCATCGAGGTCTTCTACAACTGCCAACGCCTGCACTCGACGCTCGGCTATCGCTCGCCGACGGAGTGCGAGGCTCTGCCGATCGCAGTCTGACGTCGCGCTCGTCGGCGGGACCCCGGCCTCCGACGCACGAACATGGCCTCGCGAGGGATCAGCGGATCCGCGCACGAGGCCGTGAAGGTGCTCGTCGCGCTGCGGAGTCTCCTCGTGGGCACCCTCCACAAGTTGTGAGTCTCCTCCCCTTGTGAATCCCCACCTCCCGGGGGCTTCCGCCCCCGGAACGCCGCGCTGCGCTCGAGCTCCGCAGGGCTCCGCTCCGCGCGGCTCCCCCGACTGGGGAAGGGAGGACCCTTCCCCAGAACCCCATCCCCCTTGACGGCTCTGCGAAACTCGTCGTCTACTGCAGCTGTCACGTAACCACGTGTCCACCGAGCCGGATGAGGGTCACTAGCCCCAGCGGTCGGCCACGCCACGCATGCCGACGACCGACCCTCCAGCACAGGCCGAATCAGCTTCTACCCACACGAAAGCCTGAAGCGCCCATTTTGGACCCAACCTCTCAAGCAATGTCGGCGGGGATGTGCGGTTGGTGTGCGTGCGGGATCGCACACCCCGGTCCTCCCCCAAATGGGCTCCCTCGCCAGCTTCAGGTCAGGGCACGCGAGTTGCGGAAGCTTGCCGGCATGGCCACCCCGCTGGCATCCTGACCACGAGACCAGTCATGAAAAACCTGCTTGCCACTACGCTTGCACTGACCTCCCTAGCTCTCGCACCCTTGGCGTATGCTCAGAAGACGGACCACGGGGGTGGGCATGCCCCTCCCAAGCCCGGCGCCGGCTGGAACGGTCCCGGGGACACGGTTCCGAATGGTGGAGGCTCCGGGAGCGGGAGCAACGGGGGGGGCAATCCTCCTCCCCCGCCTGGGCCGACAACCGGTCCGTCCGGGCCGGACTATGCCCCAGGCGCCAACCCCCTTGCGCCTCGCACCCCCCCGCCGGGGCTGGATGGTGTCCCCGGCTCGCCAGGAGAGGCTCCTCCCGCAAAGCCGAGCACTCCCCCGCGCACCGAAACACTCAATTCTTGGCAGACCTGGTGGCATTACAACCGCTGGGCGCACCTGGACTTGGATCGCTCTCTAGCAGCCGACTCAGGTTCGTCGGGGTTCTTCCTTGGGCACGGCGAGAAGGCCCAGAAAGCGCCTTTGCTGAGGGCCACTCAAAACCAAATTCGGGATGTCGTCCAGCCGGCACTGATTCGAGCTCTCGCGCGAGGTGGCCAGTCCGACTTCGAGACATACGCACTTCACGCCTTGGCCAAGATCCGTGGGGTGCCGCTCCAGGAGGGAGCCCCGGACTTCTCTGTGGTCATTCGTCCGTACCTTCGTAGTGCAAATCAATTTGTCGCAGAGAAGGCGACGCTTGCGCTCGGGATCCGAGGAGATGAGTCGTTTCAGCCCTGGCTTTCTTCAATTCTTGCCGACGCCCCCGAAGGTCGGGACTTGGTTGGCCGATCCCTAGTCGGTGACCGCCTACGAGCGTACGCCGCCTACGGGCTAGGTTTGTTGGGTGAGCGCGCTCGCGACGCTGGCGTGCGTGTCGGGGTGTACGACGCTCTCATGAGTGCCCTACCCGCTGAGCGCGAAGAAGTCCAGGCAGCATGCTTGCTTGCGCTCGGCCTTGTACCCATGCCCAACGGGGAAGCATTCATCGAGGGCGGTGATCAGTTCCGTGGCAAGACGCGCGTCGATCAAGTCTTGGCAATCCTCTCCTTTTTCGAGGATACTGCACAGTCCTTTCTCGCCAGGTCTCAGGCTCCGAACGCCCTTGCCCGTTTGATCGAAGGTGCCCCGGAATCTCTGCGGGGGCGGGTTGCCTACGCGCTGCTGGTTGCATCAGGCCCCTTAACTCAGGAGCAGCGTGAGGTGCAAAATGCTGCCGTCATCGCCCTGGGAATGATTGGCCGTTCCGGACAGGCCCCGCTCGATCAAGAGGTTCGCGATCATCTCGAAAGGGTCGCGTACAAGTCGGGATCGGACCGATCTACTCGCTACCTAGGGATGATCTCCATGGCCCAGGTCGCAGCCAGAAGAGGTGAAGGGGAACAGCCCTTTGCCGGTCTGGATACCACCCGGAGGACTCTACAGCGCTACCTCTCTCGTAGCCGAGGCGAGACCTTGGCTTGGACGGCACTGGCTCTCGGAGTTCTAGAAGAGGATGCAAACGAGCGCGGAGAGGTCGCTTCGCCGGACTCTGGAAAGGCCCTGCGCGCGGCACTCGAGAAGGCCCGTTCGTATGAAGTCGCCGGAGCCCTCGCGATCGCCCTGGGGATGGTGCATGACCCTGCGTCTGCCGACATGCTGCTCACACGCCTGAACGATGCGAGCGACATGTACATGCGCGGCTATTGCGCTTTGGCTCTGGGAATGCTTGGAACGCCGAATGCAATCACTCCCATCCGTGAGGCCATGGCCGCCTCGACGAACCAGTCCTTCGTTGTAGAGAACGCCGCCATTGCATTGGCACTTCTCGGCGACCAGGGAAACGGGACGAGGATCTTCTCGTTGCTCGATCGCTCGTCGAATCCAAAGGTTCAGGCATCCGTAGCCTCCGCCATGGGATGGATCCGCGATCCACGCCCCCTCGGCGACCTGTGCGCCATGCTTGCGGACCCGCGTCGAAGCGACGCTGCTCGAGCCTGGACGGCGGTGGCCATCGGACGCATTTGCGACCAAGACCGTTGGCCGTGGGTTGGGCGCCTATCCGTTGGAGTGCAGTACGACGTCGCTCTACCGACTCTTCTAGAACCAATCTATGAAACGGGGCTCTTGGATTTGCCTTAGGGCTAGCAGTCCTCCATGAAAAAGGGCTCTCCGGCAGGTTTAGTGTAACCGTCACGCCGTACCCGTTCGACCAGCGCGCGTGTCGTCGCGGCCACGGCCGAACGGATCGCGCCGATCAAGGTCTCACGCAGCTGCTCACGCAGGCTCAGGATCTCACCCAGCGGGCTGCGGCCGCCCTTCGAGGAACGGCGACCACGGGGCTGACGGGAGCGGTGGAACTTCGTAGTCTTCTTCACGGGGCTCGGCCTTTCGGGGACTGGTTCGCTTTCGCAAACGCAGTCCTCACAACGGGTTGAGCCCCAGATCAAATCTCACGAGCGGACGGATATCCTCGCCTTTCTTCAACGGCCTGCTAACCCGAAACTCCCTTGCGCGTGACCAGTCCGCATAGGATAAGTCCCGCGCAGAGGCCTCCGATCGCTAGCACCTGCGCCAACAGGACTGCGTTGCGCAAGGCCTCCTCGTGGAGATAAAGACCGGCGCAGCGGGAGGAAAAGTCTGAGACTGCTCGCTGCCACTGTTCCCTATCCGCTGGCTTGAGTTCTGTGGAATGCTCCAGGGCTAGTCGCAGCCGAGTCGCATATTCTTGCGCCGTGGAGCTATCTTGCAGCCATATCGCGGAACCAGCGGCATAATACAGGAGGTCGAGCTGCTCGGGACTTGTCCCGAGACCGACACTTGCCGCCGCAAGTGCACGCGAGGGATCTCCCGCGCCATACAAAATCTCGGCCTCTTGACATGCGCGACGCACTGAATCCGATTGCGCCTCCATTCCAAGCCAAGCCGCTCGATAGTCATCGGAGGCTAGAGCCTCTCGAACTGCGTCCACATCTCCCTGGAAAAAGAGAACGGCGACAAGTACGAGCCCAGTCATGGGGCAAACAGGTGCAGGCGCCGTCGACTCGCCTCGCGAATTGAGCGAAACTGGAGCTGCTCTATGGGGCAGCAATCGTCGGTGAGAATGGCCGACGATCCGCTGGCCTCGACTAGCGCGGAAAAGCCAGGAAGTCGTCTCGGCCCCAAGGACAGGCGACGACTCGTGGCTGCAGGCTCTAGCCCCCGCCCGTCCCATGGCAGTCGGCCGTCACGACGAGCCATGAGCATAAAATTGCGCGAACTCGGCACCTTGATCAAGAGGACCGCAGCGCCAAACGCGCGTGCACATGTGCGAGCAACGGCATCGACGACGGGGTCATCAAAGTCGAACCCGCCTAAATTTGCGGTCAGCCACCCCCCAGCGCTCAAGCGTGCCCTGAGCTCCTGAAAGAACTCGAAGGTACACAGATGAGGCGGGATCTCGACCTGGTTCGCATAGCAGTCGAGGACGATCTGTTCGAATTGCCGATCGACGATCCTCAGCGCAACGCGCGCATCGAGCCCGGGCCAGATCCTGGAGCCATCGTTGTCTATGGTCAGCTCCATCCACTGGCGCCCCAGCTCGATGACTTCAGGATCCAGCTCTACCCCCGTAAAATGGGTGTCGAGCCCTGGCTCGCCCGAAAAAACGCGCAGGACCGTTCCGGCACCCAGGCCGAGGACCAGCACATTCCACGGCCCCGTAGCACGACTCCAGGCTAGGGGCAGTAGAAAGTCGTTGTAGTAGAAGCCGTCCTCCAGCAATCCGGGTTCTGGTTGCCAGACGGACTGGAACGAGTCGAATCCCTCGTTGGACCTCAGAAACCTTATCGCAGGCTTGCGGGATCGGTCCTCGACTACGCGTAGAGACTGATAGCGCGACTCCGAGCGCGCTAACTCGTGGATCTCGGACCCTTCGCTTTCCTGCGGGAGTGGAACCAGCCCCGGCGCTCCTACCCCGACCAACGCGAGGATCCCAACCAAAGAGCCGCGAGTTCCGCGTCGCGCAAGTAGTGCCGCGCAACCAGCGCATAGCAAACCTCCGCCCGCCAGCAGGAATGTGCCCTTGGATCCCAACTCAGGCAAGAAGAGGTGCGAGGTGCCAAAGACCCCGACGAGGCTGCCGAGCGTGGAGGAAAACAGCACGGAACCTCCCGCTCGTCCCGGGGAAACCTTTTGTACTCGCGCCAAGCTCTCGACAGCCAAAGGACAGACCGTCCCCAGCAGAACCGCGGGTGGCAAGAAAACCAGCATCGAAACCGCCAGGCTGCCCCAGCCAACAAGTTCCGCGGCCTCGTGCAGACCGATGTGTTCGGGCAGGATCCATCGTGCAAGCGCGGCCCCGAGATGCGGCAGCCAACAAACCCAGCAACCGGCGGCCACCAACAGCCAGCCCATGACCCGCAGCGGTGCGGGCCGAGCCGCCAGCTTCCCCCCAAGGCGGTACCCCAGAGCCAAGGCGAGGAGAATGACCCCGATGACATTGGTCCAGACGACCAAACTCGTCCCGAACCAAGGCGCCAAGAGGCGCACCGCAGCGAGCTCAACCACCATCGTGCCGGCACCAGCCAAAGCCGCGATCAGCAGGAGGAAGCGGCCTTCCCTTTCACCAGGAGAGCGCGCTGGATTCGAGCTCAACCGCTCCCTACTTCGCGGTGACGTCAAGGCTAACCGAGGCTGTGAACACGCGCCCCCAGTCCCACGGGTCTCCATAGAAACGCCGCATCATGTCAGGAGCACTGCGGGCAACCGTCTGTTCGTGAACCACGCCGTTGATCGCGAACTTGATGGGCTTCTCGAGGTCTACGATCTCATCGTTCAGGTAGACGAGCACCTGCCCGACTTTGGTGGCATCGATCGTGATCGTGTTTGTCGCCTTGTCGGCCTTGGCTTCCACACGCGGATTCTCGGCGGCTTGCATGCCGTCGAGGAACAGCCAGTTCACCTTGCGCAGACTGTCGTCCTTTGGCGAGAAGGAGATCTGAGTAGGGTATGCGACTCGCCTGTTCTTTCCGATCCACTCCCAGGCAGTGGTCACGGTTCCCTCCGGCTCCTGCTTACAGTTGCCGAAGCCCAGCTCTCCGAGCTTGGCCTCGATACCCTTCGCGCCCTCACCACCCTTGATGAAGAGGGTCGGAACCGAGCGGAAGTTCTCCAGGAAGGCAGGGTCTGCGGGGGCCACATCGCCGAGGCCGATCAAGCCGGCAAAGACATCGGGCATGTAGGCCGCCGCGACCTCGGTCGCCCCGAAGCCTTTGCCCGATCCAACCAGAAAAACGCGGTTCGGATCGATCGAGACTTGGCGCCGGATCAGGAAGAACGTGGTGATCACCGTGAAGGCTCCCCCTGGAGACTTCGGTGATCCGAACACGCCCCAGGACTTCGTGTCCTTGCCCAGGTCGAATGCGACCAGGAACGCGCTCTCGCGGACGCCGGGATCGTTCCAATGCGTATTGAGGTGCGCGGCAGGCGCCTCACCGTCGTCGCACGCGATAAGGACCAAAGGGAGCGGTTCCTTGCCGGTTTTTTTGGGTGCCGAATACGCGATGTTGACCTCCAAGCCGCGGTCGCTCTTCAGTTTGGTCTCCGCCACCTCCCCCTTCTTCTTGAGGGTTGTCTCTTTCAGGCGCTCCTGAGTGACCATGCGGAAGACCTGCTCCCAGTCCCCCACCGAGGCCAAGAGCTTCGCGCCCTTGAGCCGCTTCTCGGTTGCCTCGATCTGATCGAGGACCTTCTGTTTGGCCTCAAAGATGCCCTTCTCCTCGTCCTCGGCCTTGAAGTAGGTGCCGACCAAGTCGCCTAGCTTCTTGTGGTCAGCCTCCTTGAGTTTGAGATCGCCGACCCAGGGAAGTGTGGCCAGGTAGAGCAGCGGGCCGACCAGTCGCAGCGAGGAGAGAGCGGGAATCATGGTCTTTCTTCAGGCGGTGTCTTCGTGGCGGGAGCGGTGTGAAACGAGGGGAGAAGCGCCGTTCCCCACCCCCTCCAGGCCCAGTCGGGGGGAGGTGTGTTGAGTATGAGGGCCCGGAATCCGGTCCGTGCCGCAAGCGTGCTGTTGGCCACCATGTCGAGGCGCGCGAGGAGCAAGGCCGCGTCGTCCGAGCCGAGCGCCATGGCTCTCCCCAGGTAGTCGCGCGCCAGCCGTTCGTCACCGAAACCGAGTGCCAGGATCCCGCGGTGTTCCCACAACACCTTGGGACGTCGGCCAGCGGCCGTCTCGCGCTCGATCGTCTCAGCCAGCACGGCGTCGGCTTCGGCCGACCGCCCGAGGTTCTTCAGGGTGAGGAACAGGTCCAGGGCACTCCACTCGGCACGATAGCGTTCGTGTAGCGCGTTCTGGAGCGAGAACGCGCCGTCAAGACGCAGCGCCCTGGCTTCGTCCACACCGGCGTTGTAGGCCAAGAAAAGCTGCCAACGTTCGAGCTCGGTCGGCGACTGGAGGGCCTCAAGTGCCAACTGTGCGCGTTGAGGGCCGCTCGGGAGGCAGTCCGCGAGATACCAGTGCTCGCGGGGCGTGAACGGATCGGGCTCCAACGCGAGCAGTCTTCTGACGACCGACGGATCGCGCCCCGCCAGGCGTTCGAGCTGGGCCCGCAGGAGCTCCGCCCGCACGTCGCCCGCGAGTCCGCGTGCCGCCTCGGTCAAGTGCACGCGCAGCGCTTCGGCCTCCGCAGGTGCGAGCTGCGGATCGTGCAGGCTGTCGAGCTCGGTCCACAGCTGGGCCCAGACGTCTCCCTGCGGGCTGCCGAGCGCGCCCAGCACCGCCAGCACCACCGAGATCACGCGCGGCCCCAGCGCACGTTGCCCTCGCCGCGGACCGTGTGGCCGATGCGATAGACGCGTTCGCCACGGCGGACGAGATCGCGCTCGACCTCGGTCGCCTTGTCCGGATCGACGATCAGGACCATGCCGATGCCCATGTTCAGGGCCCGATAGGCCTCGTCCGCGTCGAGTTCCCCACCGCTCACCAGAAGCTGAAAGAGCCCCGGCGGCGTCCAGGTGTCGCGATCGATGATCGCATCGCAGGCGCCGAGAACGCGGTTCACGTTGCCGGGCAATCCCCCACCCGTGATGTGTGCCATCGCGGCGAGTTTTTTGCCTTCGATCAGCGGCCACACGGGCTCGAGGTACGGCCGGTGGATGGCCAGCAGCGCTTCCTGCACGCTCTTTCCACCCAGCTCGCTCGGCCTGTCAGCGAGTGCCAGCCCGAGACGCTCGAAGAGCACTCGCCGCGCGAGCGAATATCCGTTCGTGTGCAATCCGCTCGAGGTCAGGCCGAGCAGGACCTGCCCCGGGCGCACCGCCGATCCGTCCAGCAGGTGCTCGCGCTTCACCGCTCCCACCAGGAAGCCGGCGAGCTCAAAATCGCCTTCCTTGTACAGCCCCGGCATCTCGGCGGTCTCGCCGCCGAGCAGCGCGAGGCCGCTCGCGCGACAGGCCTCCGCGCAGCCCGCGATCAGCTTCCCGGCCACGGCCTGGTCGAGCTTGCCCATCGCGACGTAGTCCAGGAAGAACAGCGGCCGCGCGCCCTGCACCAGCGCATCATTGATGCAGTGGTTGACCAGGTCCCAGCCGACCGTGTCGTAGACCTTCGCGCGGCGCGCGACCTCGAGCTTGGTGCCCACGCCATCGGCGGTGGCGACCAGGATCGAATCGGCGAAGCCGACCTTGGCCGGGTCGAACAACCCGCCGAAGAGCCCCACGTCGCCAAGCACACCGGGTGTGAAGCTCTTGCGAATCGCGTCCTTCGCGTTCTCGAGCAGGGTTTCTTTGGCGTCGATGTCGACGCCCGCGTCCTTGTAGGTGATCTTGCCGTTCACTGGGTCGTTCAGGGACTGCGCGCGTCGCCGTTCAGGAGCTTCTGGAGCCGGGTCCAGGGCGACTCAGGATAGCCACCGGCGTGGCGCAGCCGCTCCAGGATCCGAGGGTAGTTGTCGAATCCGATCTCCGCCGGCAGCGCGTCGAGCCGGAACCAGGCTGCCTCGGTCTCCTCGTCCCCCGGCCGCAGCGCCCCGCCGATGGCGCGACACAGGTATACGGCCACGTTGGCGGGCTTGCGCGGGTCGTCGCGCACGAACAGGAGGTCCAAGAGCCCGTGAACCTCGACCACCAGGCCGGCCTCCTCGTACACCTCGCGCACGACCGTCCTCTCCGGGTCCTCGTCGATCTCCTGGTAGCCCGCGGGCAGCGCCCAGTAGCCCTGGAAGGGCTCGATCGCGCGCCGCACAAGCAAGACCTCCCCCAGCGGGTTGAACACGACCCCCGCCGCGGCGCAGGCCGGATTGCTGTACAGCACGAACGGGCAGCGCGAGCAGCGCAGGCGCGCGCGCCCTCCGACCTCCGACTCGAGCAGCTCGGCGCTGCACAGCGGGCAGTGTCTCGCCTGGTCTTGCCACACGATCGCGTTTGCGCGGGGCCGGGAAGACGTCGCGATCGTCGAGAGCGCGCGACTCGCGTTTCCCCGTGCCCTTGGCGTGTCCTACACTAAGAGATGCCGTCTCGGGGGGCAACGTCGTGCCGTGACGCCTCCCTCCCATGAAATCTCTGCTGCTGCTGGGGAGTACCGGCTCGATCGGGCGTCAGACGCTCGACCTCGTGCGTGGTGCTCCAGGTGAGTTCCGCGTGCTCGGACTCGCCGCGGCGAGTTCCTGGGAGCGGTTGCTCGAACAGGCGCGCGAGTTCCGGCCCGCCCTGGTCGCGCTGGCCAGCGAGGAAGCCGCCGCGTCCCTGCGCAGCGCGCTGCCGGCCGGCATCGGCGTGCGCAGCGGCCCGGGGGCGGCCGAGGAGCTGGCGCTCGAGCTCGATTACGACCTCGCCGTGCACGGCATCACCGGAGCCGCCGGCGTGCGCCCCACGCAGCGGATCCTGGAGCGCGGACGCGCCCTTGGGCTGGCCAACAAGGAGTCGCTGGTCGTGGCGGGCAAGCCGCTGATGGAGCTGGCGCGCGCCACGGGCGCGCGGCTCCTGCCGATCGACTCCGAGCATTCGGCGATCTTCCAGTGCTTGCGCGACGAGCCCCTGGGTCGCGTGCGTCGCATCCTGCTGACAGCCTCGGGCGGCGCCTTCCGCGACCTGCCGCTGGCGGAGCTCGAACACGTCACGCCCGAGCGCGCCCAGCAACATCCCAACTGGGACATGGGCCCGCGCATCACGGTCGGCTCGGCCACGCTGATGAACAAGGCGCTGGAAGTGATCGAGACCCACCATCTGTTCGGACTCGAGCCAGAGCGCATCGAGGTCGTGCTGCACCGCCAGTCGATCGTGCACTCGTTGGTCGAGTTCGTGGACGGCTCGGTGCTGGCGCAGATGGGCCCGCCCGACATGCGCGGCCCGATCCAGTTCGCCCTGCACTGGCCCGAGCGCCGCCCATCGGAGCTGGTGGGGTTCGACCTGCGCTGGTTCCGCGAGCTCTCCTTCGCGGCCGTGGACCGCGAGCGCTTCCCCAGCCTCGAACTCGGCTACCAATGCGTGCGCGAGGGCGGCGACGCGGGGGCCACGCTGAACGCCGCCGACGAAGAGGCCGTGCAGGCCTTCCGAGACGGCCGAATCGGGTTTCAGGACATCGCCCGCATCAACCGATCCGTGCTGGAGAAACGCCCGCGCCTGTCCGGCTCGACGGTCGCATCCGTAGACGCCCTGCTCGAAGCCGACCTGCGCGCCCGCGCTCTGGCCCAGCACGAGATTGCTCGCCTGGCCCGCCCTCCTCTCCCAACCTGAATGCTGCCGATGGACGGACCCTTCGAAATCGCGCGTGGACTCCAGGTGATCTTCGGGATCGGCCTGGTGATCTTCGTGCACGAGCTCGGGCACTACCTCGCCGCACGCCTGTGCAAGGTGCGCGTCGAGACCTTCAGCCTGGGCTTCGGGCCGCGCCTCCTGGGCAAGCGCATCGGCTCGACCTACTACCAGCTCGCCGCCATCCCGCTCGGCGGCTATTGCCGCATGGCCGGCGAGGAACGGCGCGCGGACGGTCTGCCGCCCGAACCCGACGAGCTGCCGGCCAAGAGCGTCGGCCAGCGCTTCTTCATCTACTCGGGGGGCGTGCTGATGAACGTGCTCTTCGGGCTGGTCGTGTTCACGATCCTGTTCCAGGTTGGCGTCCCCTTCACCAGCCCGATCGTCGGCCAGACGATCCCCGGTGGCCCGGCCTGGCGCGCAGGCGTTCCCGAGGGCCAGGAGATCGTGGCCGTGAACGGCACGCCGATCCTGGAGTTCGAACACCACTACACCGAGATCGCGCTCGGCGACCCCCAGCGCGCCACGCTGCTCATGCGCGATCCGCACAGCGGCCTGCAGCACACCTACGAGATCACACCCAAACTCGACGCACGCGAAGGCCTGCGCACGATCGAGATCACGCCCGATTTTCAGCGCGATGCCCAGGGCCGGATCCTGCTCGACGTCAAGCCCAACTCCGCCGCCGCGCGCGCGGGCCTGGCGACCGGCGACCGCCTGCTCGAGGTCCTGGACGGCGTGCCGGGCCTGTCAGCGCTGGACCAGATCGCGCTGCAGGCGCGCGGCGATCAGCCGCTGTCGTTGCGCATCGAGGGCGCCGACGGCGTGCGCGATGTGCGCGTGGCCCCGGAGCTCGGCACGCGCCTGAATCCGCCGCGCGTGGGCATCGCCCAGGTCCAGAACCAGGTGCAGGCGCTACGCGCCTCGGCCCTGGCACCCCCCCTCGGCCTGCGCGAGGGCGACGAGCTCCTGAGCGTGAACGAGCAGCCCATCCTCGGCCTGGGCGACCTGCAACGCGCGCTACTCTCCTCCAGCGCACCGGTGCGCATGCGCGTGCGGCGCGGCGAACGCGAGGAGGAACTCCGCGGCCCGGCCCTGGACCGCGCGGCGGCCCTGGCGCTGGCGGACGACGTCGCCATCGGCGGCCGGGAGAGTTCCACGGAACTCGTGGTCCAGCCCGGCGATGCGGCCGAGCGCGCCGGCCTCCGCACCGGCGACCAGGTGCTGCGCATCGACGGTACCGAGGTGCGCGGCTGGCTCGAGATCAAGACGCTGGTCGAGCGCGCCGGCCGCGGGCAGCGCCCGGCCGAGTTTCGCGTGCGCCGTGCGGGTGCGCCGGACCACCTGACGATCGCCGTGCAACCCGAGGCGCGTGCGATCGCCGACTACGGACTCTCCCTGCAGCAGGCGCAGTACCTCTATCGCTCCGACAACTTCTGCGCGGCCATGCTGTTCGGCGCGCGCTACTCGTGGCGCTTCCTGGAGGACTCCTGGCTGACGCTGAAGCGCATGCTGACGCAGGACGTCTCGCCCAAAAACGTGGGCGGAATCATCTCCATCAGCGCCGTCTCCTACAGCCTGACCGAGGCCGGCTGGTCGAAGTTCTTCTTCTTCCTGTGCCTGGTCAGCATCAACTTGGCCTTCATCAACATACTGCCCTTCCCCGTGCTCGACGGCGGACACCTGTTCTTCCTGATCATCGAGAAACTCAAGGGCTCGCCGGTCTCGAACCGCGTGCTGGGCACGAGCCAGGCTATCGGCGTCGTGCTGCTGCTCTCGTTGATGGTGTACGTGACCTACAACGACCTGGTGCGCTGGGTGTTCCCCCCGCGCTGAGCGTGCCTCCCGTCGCGGCTTCGCGCGCCCTCGCCTACGGACGCCTGCTGCGGCTGTCGCTCGCGCCTTCGGCGCTGGCCGACATCGCCGCGGGCTGCGTGCTGGGCGTCGGCATCTGGCCGAGCGGCGCGGCGCCCTTCGTGCTCATGCTGGGCTCGGCCTGCGTGTACCACGGCGGGATGGCGCTGAACGACTGGGCCGATCGCGCGGAGGACGCACAAACGCGCCCTGGGCGGCCGATTCCCAGCGGCGCCATCGCGCCAACCAGCGCCCTCGGCCTCGCCCTGGCTCTGCTCGTGCTCGGAACTCTGCTCGCCTCACTCGCCTCACCGCGCTGCGCACTCGTGCTGGGCGCCGTGGCCCTGTGCGCGGCGCTCTACGACCTCGCCGGACGCGGTCCGTGGCGCGGTCCGCTGCTGCTCGGCCTCTGCCGCGCAGGAAACCTGGGCGCGGGCCTGGCGCTGGCGAGCACGGTGACTCCCTGGCGACCGCTGCTGTGGCTCGCCCCCTGTGCCTACGGCGGCTACGTGTTCTTCGTCTCGCGCGTCGCGCGCCTCGAGGACGTCGAACCCGAGCGCGTGGATTCCCGGCCGGCGCGCTGGGTCATGGCGGCCGTGCTCGCGCTCCTCGCACTCGGCGCACTGGCTGCATACTTCGCGGACCTCGCGCTCGAGGTCCAGCCAAGGACTAGCTACCTACGCTCCTTGGGCGCGCCATTGGCGCTCGCCATCGCCGGAGCCACGGGGCTGTTCCAGTTCGTTTGGAAGCACGCGGACTCTGTCTGCAGCCCAGCGGACATCCAGCGCGTGGCCGGAATGGCTCTGCGCCGGCTGCTGGTCTGCAGCGCGACCATCGCCTGCGGCGCGGGCACCCTCGATGGAACGCTGGTGGCGCTCGCGATCCTGCTCGGCTACCCGTTGGCGTTCGCGCTGCGCCGGGTCTTCCCCCCCACCTGAGCTACGCACTGAGCTGACGCGCGAGCCAGGCAAGCGCGTCCTCGCGCGTGCGCAGCTCGCCGTCGAGTTGCGCGTCCTCGGCGGCACGCAGGAGCTGCGCCCAGCGTGGTCCGCGCGGGATGCCGCTCGAGGCGAGTTCGCGACTCGTGACCAGCGGCGCCGGACGCAGGTCCTCGGGCGCGAGCGCCCCGATGCGCGCGCGCAGCTCGGCCGCCTCGCGTTCGAAGCTTCCCGGCTGCCAGGCGCGCCACGCGGCCCAGGCATCCTCGAACTCCGCGGCACGCGCGAGGCGCATCCAACGCGAGCGCGGCACTGCGGGGCCGCCCAGCGCTTGCAGGCAACCCTCCAGCTCGCGCACCGCGTTCCACACGCGTGGTACGCCCTCCAGCAGCGCGCGCGGTGGGCGTAGCGCGCCCAGCACCTGCAGGGCTTGCTGCTCGTCGGCCGCCTGCGGCGCCCACAAAAGGGTCGCGAAAAAGCGCCGCGTGCCGCCGGGCGCGAGCCGCTCCAGGACCGCCACGCGTTGCCCGACCTCAGGCCCCGCGAGCGCGCCCAGGCCGGCCAGCCGCGGCAGCACGCCGAGCTCGAGTAGGATCGCGAGCGAGCGCGCCGGCGCGCGGCCCGCGGCCATGCGCTCGAGCTCGGCCAGCACGCGCTCCGGGCTCACGCCGCGCAAGGCCTCCAGCGCCGAGCGCGCCGCGGACGCCGTGCCGGGTTCGATCTCGAGCCCATACTGCGCCGCGAGGCGCGCCAGACGCAACAGGCGCAGGCCGTCCTCGGTGAAGCGCAGCGCGGCGTCGCCGACGCAGCGCAGGCGGCCGTGCTCGAGGTCCGCCAGCCCCCCGGTCGGGTCACGGAGTTCGTCCGTCAGCGGATCGAGGTACAGCGCGTTGCAGGTGAAGTCGCGGCGCTCGGCGTCTTCCTCCAGGCTGTTCGCGAAGCGCACGTGACTGGGGCGGCGCGCGTCGTCGTAGCCCGATTCGGCGCGAAAAGTCGTCACCTGCACGGCGAGCCCTTCGCAGTGCACCACCACGGTGCCGAAGGCCTTGCCCACCGCGTAGGTGCGCGGGAACAGCCGCTCGAGCTCTTCGGGCAGCGCCGCGCTGGCCAGGTCGGCGTCGTGCGGCGCGACGCCCAGCGCGAGGTCGCGCACCGCGCCGCCCACCAGCCAGGCGCGCCGGCCGCCAAGCCTCAGACCTTCGGCCACCGCGCGCGCCGCGCGCGCGAGTTCGGCCGGCAAGTGCTCGATCGAGGGGCGCCGCGCCACGCTTGAAGCCTAGCACGCGCATGCGCACAATCCGCCGCGATGACCCGCGAGGCCGCAACGCTCCCGCTCGACCGCACGACCGCCGCGCCGCCGCGCGGACTCTCGCTCTCGGGTGCGCTCGCGCTGTGCGCCATAGCCGCCGTGCTGGTCGTGGTGTCGATCCCGCGCCTGTGCGGCATGGCCCAGCAGGAAAACGAGGTCGATGCGTGCGCGACCGCCCGCCAGCTGGCCTCCGCCCTGCGGACCTACGGCGAGGAGCGCGCGCCGACCCTGAGCGACCTATTGCGCATGCCCGAGCTCGTCGGGCTGCGGGCGGATGCCGAGCTCCTCGAGCAAGGCCGGCTGCTGCGGCGGCACGGCTACCTGTTCGAGCTCTCGCCCCTGACGCCCAGCGTCGCCTTCATGGCCGTGCCGCTGACCCCTTTCGCCGCGCCCGCGGGCTCTTCGGCCGCGCACCACGCCGTGCGCGCCTGGCCCTGGGAGCACGGCTCCACGGGACGCGCGAGCTTCATGGCCACCGATTCCGGCGCGACCTTGATGCACGCCAATGCAGGCGCGCACTGCCAAGGCCCGCGCGCAGCCGGCGAGAGCTGCATCCCGCTCGAGGGCTGGACGCCGGTGAACTGATCTTTTATTCGCCGGCCGCTAGTGTTCCTGCCCCGCAGTAGCGCCAACAAGGCGCCGTGATGGATCGTCGCTGGCAAGGCGCGCCGCCGACGCGTATGCGCTGCAATACTAGGGAGGAGGCGCAACGCCGCCAGCGGCGCTTCAGTGCGGCGGATTGTTGGCGCTACTTCGGGGAAGGGACACTAGTCCGGCGGGCAAGACTCCTGGAGCGGAGGAAAGCGCAGCGCGGCGACGCGCGGAGAAGGAAAGAGCATGGGCCTCCGCGGTTCAGCCTGCTGGAATCCGACGCTCCGCAGGTCTTCCGCCCCGCTCCCCGTTCTTCCTCCGTGGCGCTCTGCGCGTCTCCGCGCTGCGTTTGGGTCGCTGGCGGCGCACGCGCGGAACGACTTGTTCTTTGGAAGCCCGCGCGCTGCTGAGCTCAGTACCACATCCACAGCAGGCACTGCAGCGCGGCGCGCGCCTCGGCCTCCGCCTGGCCCTGCATGGAGTAGGCGACGCGCTTGAGCCGCGGCGCCACCTCCCACGAGGGGCCCACCTTGATCCACGCGCTGGCGGCGAAGAGCCGCTCGAGCGGCGCGTTGGCGGGGTCCTCGGCCACCGCGCCCAGGGTTGCGCGCGCGAGCTCGTCGCGCGCCGAGCCCACCGCATCGACCAGGTCCAGACGCAGCAGCGGATCGCGTTCCTCCAGCAGCCGCTCGGCCAGGTAGCCGCGCCCGGCGCTCGCGGTGTTGGCAGCCTGGATCATCAGCCAGTCGTGGGCGCGCAGGCTCTCGATCTTCTCGGCCCCGGCCTCAACGCCGATGCGGTGCAGAAACTCGGCCGCCTCGCGCAACGGCACCTGGCCCATGGCCTTGAAGGTCGCCGTGCGCTGCTGCACGGGGCGGTGCTCCTCGAGCGCGTGGCGCTGCAACAGGCGCTCGTAGACCGTGCGCGCCAGCCCGGCCTGCGTGCGCAGCGGTGCGCGCAGCGCTTGCAGCGCGGGTTGCATCTCTCCCGGCTCGCCGTCGAGCTGCACCAGGGCGCGCGCCAGACCCTCGGGGTCACCGTGCGCGCACAGGCCCTTCAGCGCTTCGGCCTGCACCACGGGCGAGCCGTCGTTCAAGGCCGAGCGCAGCCAGGTGCGGCGCTCGTCGTCGAGCTCCTGGGCCGCCAGCGCCGCCGCGCAGATCGCGCGCAACTCGGCCGACGGATCCTCGAGCAGCGAGTGGCGCAGCTCGCCCACCCGCCCCGCGCGTTGGATGGCGTTGACCGCGGCCATGCGGCGCTGCAGATCCTCGCTGCGCAACTCGCCGCGCAGGAAGTCGAGCGCCGCGCCCTCGCCCAGTTGCGCCGCGGCCGCCGCGAGGTGCACGCCCAGCAGCGGCTCGAGGGTCGGGAAGAGCTCGGCGCAGCGGCGCGCGGTCTCGACGCTGTGCGTCTGCGCCAGGCGCGGCACGGCCGTGATCCACAGTTCGCGCTGCTCCCCGCTCACCAGGTAGTCGAGGAACAACGCTTCGGCGCGCGCGGCGTCGGCCCGGAACAGCGCTGCCACCGATTGACGCCGCAGCTCGCGCGTCTCGATCCCCAGGCGCGAGGTGAGGATGTCGAAGTCCGCGGGCCGGGCCTGGCGCCCCAGACCGTCGAGGGCCTTGGAGCGCACGCTCTCCTGCGGGTGTTGCAGCGCCTCGAGCAACAATTCGTGCGCATCGTCGGTGGTGCTGAAGGCCAGCGCATCGACCGTGTTCTCCAGGAACGGCGAGCGCATCATGTCCGTGTAGTAGGAATGGAACGCGTTCTCCAGCAGCGGGAAGGCGCGCTCCCCCAGCAGGCCGAGTTCCTCCTTGGCGCGCTTCAGCGGATCCGGGCGCGCGCGCTCGAGCTTCTCCAGCAGCAACGGCACCGGATCGGACAGGTCGCGATCGTAGAAGCCGCTCCGCGCACCGCCGACGAGGAGCTCGCCCACGCGCCGGTCCTCGCGCAGCAGCGCGGCGGGCTCGGGCACGACGACCGGCGCGGCCTGCGCGCAGCTGCACTCGCCGAGCAGCAGCGTCCCCGCGGCCAGGGCAAGCGCTGCGAGGCGGCGCAAGGCTGCCCCGGGTTGCTGCCGCGCGTGCGCGCTCATCTTCCTTCGACCTGCGGCTCCAAGTCCTCGCCCAGCCGTCCCTCGACCCACACCAGCCGCGCCTGCGCCTTGGCGTAGGCCGCCTTGGCCAGGACCTCGGTCGAGAGTGCCTGCGCCAGGTCCTCCTGGAACTGCAGCACCTGGAAGGTGGTAGAGAGGCCGACCTCCTGGCGCGTTTGCTCGGCCTCCAGCTGGCGCTGGGCGAGGTTACGGCTCTTGATCGCCGCGCCCACGGTCTCGCGCTGCTTGTCGACCTCGTTCACGGCCGTGCGCACCTCGGCCAAGAGGTCGAGCTCCAGGCTGTCGTACTGCAAGCGCGCGCCGCGTAGCGAGGAGCGCACCGAGTTCTCGGCGTTGCGCGCGCTGCGGTTCCACAGCGGCAGGCTGAAGGTCAGCGCGGCGGTCGAGCTCGGAAAGTCCCAGCCCGCGGCCTTGTCAAAGGCGTTGTTCGGGTCCGAGTCGAAGCCGGCGCTGGAGGTCGAGAGCGAGAGGTCGAGGCGCGCTTGGCGCTCGGAACGCGCGCGCAGCAGGGCGAGCTCGGCGCTGTCGATGTCCAGCCGGCGCTGGGCGAGCTCCGGACGACGCTCGATCGCCAGACGCAGCGAACTACGCCAGTCGAGGCTCTGCGGCACGTCGGCCTCGGGCAGCGTGGTCAGGGTCTGGATCGGCCAATCCCAGGCCGCGAGGTAGGCCTCGTAGTCGCCCTCGGGCCGCGGCGCCAGCATGCGCCGCAGGGAGTCGCGCGCCTGACGTACGCTGTAGTCGGCGCGCACGCGCAGTTCCTCTTGCTGCGCCACGTTGGTCTCGGACTGCAGCACGTCCACCTCGGTCCCGGCGCCAACCTCCAGACGCCGCTGGTCCTGGGCCAGCTGCTTCTGGCCGAGGTCCACGGCGAGCTCGCGCACGGCCAGCTCCTTCTCGGCGCTGACCAGGTTCCAGTAGGCGTTGTACACGTCGAGCAGCACGAGCGCGCGCGTCTCGCGCTCACGCTCGCGCTGGCGCGCCAGCACGATCTCGCTGGCACGCTGCTTCGAGGTGGCGTAGCGCCGCCATGCGCCGCGCAGCAACGGCTGCGTCAGCGCGGCAGTCAGAACGTCGGTGGTCGACACGTCGAAGGACGCGAAGCGACTGTTGGTCTTGGAGTTGATGTGGTCGAACGACAGATCGATGCTGCCGCCGCTGGTCAGCGGGAGCACCAGGCTCGAGGACAGGCGTAGGTCATCGCCCTCCACCACCGAGGCGCCCGCGAAGGAGTTGGTCTGCTCGGTCTCGCTCTGGCTCGCCGAGCCGGTTGCGCTGAATACCGGATCGAATGCGCCCCAGCTACCCAGCGCGTCGTAGCTCGCCGCCTCGGTCACGAGACGCTCGATCTCCAGGCCGAAGTTGTTGCGCAACACGATCCTTAGCGCGTCTTCGAGGGTGAGTTGCAGCACTCTCTCGGATCCCTGGACGCTGGCCGCGGGCGGTTCCTGGCGCGGCGCGGCCAGCACGGGGCACAGACCCAGGAACCAGGCGGCGCTCGAAGCAGAGGACCGGGGTGAGCGGGAGGGCATGGGCGCGAGAGCATAAGGGAGCCCGCGCGCCCAAGCCACGCCCGCGCGGCGCAGTACCGAAGGGAAACGCCGCGGCGTCGTGCGGCGTAGCGACCGGCGCCGATTCAGCGTGCTTCCAGGAGCTCCAGACCTGCGCACGAACCCGCGAGCCGCAGGGCGCGCGCGAGGGCCGCGTGCAGCTCGCGCTCCCGGGCGCCGGCGCCGCTCTGGGGCGCGAGCAGGCGTGCTTCGAGTTCGCGCACGCTCACCCCGCGGTGGGCGAAGGTGAGCTCGGCGCGCGGCGCCGGCAAATAGGCTTCCACGCGGTCGGCCCACTCCACCACCGCCACGCCCTCGCCGGCCAGGAACTCGGTACCCTCCGCGAACAGGGCCTCGGCCCCGCCGCGCCAGGCGTCGAAGTGGTACAGCGCGAGGCGCCCGCTCAGGGCGCGCATGCGCGTGAAGGTCGGCGAGGCCACGGCCTGGTCGAGCTCGAGCCCGCGCCCGAGGCCGCGCACGAGGGTCGTCTTGCCGGCGCCGAGCTCGCCCACCAGCGCCAGCAGCGCGCCTGGCACCAGCACACGCCCGAGCACCACGCCCAGCGCCTCGGTCGTCTCGCTGGCGTGCGAGCGCGCGCGCCACAGCAGCTCAGCCGCCATGGATCCAGCCGCCCTTCCCGTCCCACGCGCGCAGCGCGCCGCCCTCCACGCGCGCCACGGCGAGCCCGCCGCCGACGCGCACGCGCCCGATCACACCGAGCCGCGGAAATCGTCGCGCGGCCTCCGGCTCGGCCGCGCGCCAGCGGCGCGGCGTCAGGGTCGCGAGCAGCTCGTGATCCTCGCCATCGCTCAGGGCATGCGCGCGCGCCGCGCGGCCGCTCTTCCGCGCCAGGCGCCGCGCGTCGGCATGCACCGGGACGCGCTCGAGCTCAATGCGCACGCCCGAGGCCGAGGCTAGGCGCGAGAGATCGAGCGCCAACCCGTCGCTGACATCCATCAGCGCGCGCGCGCCATGGGCCAGCAGAAACGCGGCCTCGGCGAAGCGTGGCTCCGGATCGAGATGGCGCCCCAGGCGGCTGCCGCCCAGCGGGCCCGTGACCAGCAGCAGCTCGCCCGCGCGCGCGCGATCGCGTCCCGGCGGCCGACCACGGCCGGCGAAGCGACCGAGGGCCGTGACCGTGATGGAGAGCGGTCCGCTCGTGCTGGAGAGGTCGCCGGCCACCAGCTCGGCGCCGTGCTCGTGGGCCTTCTCGTCCACACCCTCGATCAGCGCGCGCAGCCGACTGGCCTGCTCGCAGAGCGGCGCAGCGATGCACAGCACCAGGGCCACGGGCTGCGCGGCCGTGGCCGCGAGATCCGAGAGCGCGCGCCCGGCCGCTTTGCGCCCCAGCGTGCGCCCGGCGCAGCCGAACTCGGCGTGCACGCCTTCGACCACCTGGTCGGCGCACACCACCGGCCGTCCGCGCAGGGCCTTCAGCACCGCCGCGTCGTGGCCCTGGGAGCCCGTGAGCGCTCGCGCGCGCGGACGGCGCGCGATCCAGCGCAGCAGTTCGGCCTCGTTCCAGCCCATCGCGTCCATGCTACTCGGCGCGCTCCTCGAGCTGCTCCAGGTAGGTGCGCGTTGCCACGCCCGGCTCGGCGGCGCCCAGCAGACGCGAGCGCACCGCCACCCCATGCAAGCCGCGCGCGACGAGCTCGCGCGCATCCTCGGCGCACACGCCGCCGAGCGCGTACGCCGGACACGGGGCCGCGCGCGCGGCGCGTTCCAGACCCTGCATGCCGACGGGCGCCTGGGCGTGTTCCTTGTCCGGCGTCGCGCGCAGCGGGCCGTGGAAGACGTAGTCGGCCCCACGCCACGCGCGCGGGTCGTCGTGCGCGTGCGTGGAGAGCCCGAGCGCCGTGGCGGGTCCGAGCCAGGGCCGCAGCTCCTCCACGCGCAGCGAGCGAAAGGAGAGGTGCACTGCGTCGGCCGCCAGCGCGCGCGCGAGGTGCGCGCGATCGTGCACGGCGAACCACAGTCCCCGGTGGCGCCGGCGCAAGTCCTCCAGGCTGCGGGCGAGCTCCAGGTACTCGCGATCCGAGAGCCGCGGCTCGCGCAGCAGAAAACCCGGCAGACCGGCCGCGCAGGCGCGCTCCAGCGCGTCCACCAGCCGGGCGGCACTCGCGCGCTCGAGGTCGCCGGGCGAGAGCGCGATCAGGCGCGGCAGCGCGCGGATCACGCCGCCGACTCGGCCAGCTCGACGATGTAGCCGAGCTCGCGCAGCAGCGCCTGCATGCGCCGCGGCGTGACGCGACCCTTCAGGCGCACGCGCCGCTCGTCGAGGATCTCGGCCAGGTGCCGACGCGTGCCCGCGTCCTGGCAGAAGCGCCGCAGGACGTCGGGCTCCTCGCAGCTCAGCACCAGGTTCGTCTCGAGGCGCATCAGGCCCGCACGCAGGGCCCAGTCCTTGATCGAGAAGGCCACGTTTTGCGGCACGGGCGTGCGCGCGTTCGACTCGATCACGCGCATGAGGTCGCCCAGCGTCATGCCGCCGCGTAGCGCGCGCACCACGCCGTCCTGGGTGATGCGCAGGTGCAAGAGCGAGCCCTGCTTCTCGCGCGTGCAGAAGCGATCCAGGGCGTGGATCAGCTCGCCGTCGTCGCCGGTCGGAAACAGCACCACCTCGAAGTCCGGCGTTACCACCAGGCTGGCCTCGCGCAGCGGCGCGCGCGGGCGATCCTCGACGCCCACCAGGCGCGCGCCGCTCTGCGTCAGGCGCATGGCCACCGGCCGCCCGGCCTTGTCGTAGCCTAGGTCGATCAGACCCAGCAGGTACAGGCGCTCGCGCGCCCAGCGGATCAGGCTCCAGGCCAGACGCTGCGGATCCTCCAGCGTCGGCGCGCGGCCGCCCTGGCTGCGCTCGGCGAACAGGTCCTCGGCCGTGCCGTCCTCGAGGTGTAGGAGGTACGTGTTGCGCGCCAGGAACGGCAGGTACATCAGGTCGTACCAGGTCTGCGGCTCGATGCGCTTCAAGAGGCGCAGGAACAGCTGACGCATGCCCACCTGGTGCAGCGGCTCGCCGGCGAAGGAGCGCTCGGACAGCGAGTAGTCGAGCAGCGCGCGTTGCTTGTCGAGCAACCCCAGCGCCTCCCACTCGCGCCCCTTGGCGGTCACGGCGAACGTGCGATTGCCGGTGCGGTCGATCAACCCCTGCTGGCGCGCGAAGCGGAAGATGAAGCGCAGCACGTCGTCGCGCGAGAGCTCGCGCCCCGGGTTGGGGATCAGGTGCTGCAGGATGCGCCGCTCGGTGGTCTTGAAGATCTCGCCGCGCACCGTGAAGCGCACGCCGTGCTCGTTCAGGTACGTCAAGAAGCGCGAGCTGTTCGAGGCCAGGTCGATGCCGGCCGAGAGCTCTTCGTGCGGGCGGTCCGGGTCGCTGGGCACGGCCACGCGCCGCAGCCAGGCGAGCGCCACCTCGTTGAACACGACCAGCGTCTCGTCCTGCAGGGCGATGCCGTAGCGCGAGAGATCGAGCTCGCGCACCGTGCCGACTAGCGACTGCTCCAGGATCAGGCGCCAGCGGCGCGCGTTCCAGTGCAGGCCCTTGCTCTCGGTACGCTCGAAGAAGCTCTTCGGCAGGATGCCGCCGAACTCGAGGATCGCCTTCTCGACCAGCGCGTGCAGGCCCTCGGGCAGGCGCTCGATGCGCGCGGCGCAGGCCGTCTCCTGCGAGTACATCTTGTACAGCTCGCGCAGCCGGTGCGGCGGCAGCGGGCTCTTGGCGCCGTCGGCGTAGAGCTGGTCCATGTGCCCGCGCAGCGACAGGATCGCGAACAGCCCGCCGTGGCTCTCGCGCCGGCGCAAGAGCAAGCCGTGGCCCAGCTCCAGCGGCAGACCCAGCAGGCGCTCGCCGAAGCTCTCGAAACGGCGGTCATCGCCCTCCACCACCACGCCGCGCCGCGCCAGGGACGAGACGCAGGCCTCGAGTTCGTAGGGCGAGAGCCCCACCAGGCCCGGCGCCAGGGTGAGCTCGCTCCAGCTGCGCTGGAAGCGCGGCGCGCCCACCAGGCAGTCCACCACCGTCGTCAGCCGGCGCCCCAGGGCGCCGACGCGCTCCTCGACGCGCATCGGGTCGGCCATCCAGCGCCCGATGCGCGCGCGCAGCGCGTCGTCCTCGCCGTTGGGCGGCTCGCACTGCTTGCCGCCCCAGAAGCGGTGCAGCTCGATCAGGTCCGAGCGCCGGCGCGCCGCCAGCCACTCCGCCAGCGCGAAGCCGGGCCCGGGCACGCGCGCCGTGGGCGTCGCCGCGCTCTCCTTGCCATGGCCGTTCGTGCCCGCGGCTTCCGCTGCGCCGCGCTCGTTCTCGAAATCGTGGGTGTCCTTCACGCGCCGACCGAAGCCTCCAGTTGCGAAGAGTCGATGATCTCGTAGGAATAGCCCTGCTCGGTCAGGAACCGCTGGCGCTTCTGCGCGAACTCCTGGTCGCGCGAGCCGAGCGTGACCACCGCGTAGAACGCGGCGGCCGAGCCGTCGGACTTCGGGCGCAGGATGCGTCCCAGACGCTGCGCCTCTTCCTGGCGCGAGCCGAACGTGCCCGAGATCTGGATGGCCACGTTGGCGTCGGGCAGGTCGATGGCGAAGTTGCCGACCTTGGAGACGATCAGGATGCGCTCCGTGCCGCGACGGAAGCGCTCGTACAGGCGCTCGCGCTCGGCGTTGGGCGTCTTGCCGGTGATCAGCGGCGCGCGCACGTGGCGCACCAGCTCGTCGAGCTGGTCCAGGTACTGGCCGATGATCAAGACGCGCCCGTCCTGGTGGCGCTCGAGCAGCTGCTGCACCACGCGGATCTTGGCCGGGTTCTCGCTGGCCACGCGAAACTTGTTGCGCGCCGTGGCGCTGGCGTACTTGCCCTTCAGCGCCGCGGCCAGCGGCACGCGCACCTCGGTGCAGCGCGCCTGGGCGATGAAGCCCTTGTCCTCCAGCACCTTCCAGGGCACGTCGTAGCGTTTGGGGCCGATGAGGCAGAAGACCTCGTCCTCCTTGCCGTCCTCGCGCACCAGCGTGGCCGTGAGGCCCAGGCGCCGGCGCGCCTGCAGCGCGGCCGTGACGCGGAAGATCGGCGCCGGCAAGAGGTGCACCTCGTCGTACACGACCAGGCCCCAGTTCTCGCGCGAGAACAGGGCGAAGTGCTCGAAGGCGTCGGTCTTCGAGCGCCGCCAGGTGAGCATCTGGTAGGTCGTGACCGTCACCGGCCGCACGCTCTTCTCCTCGCCCGTGTACTCGCCCACGTCGGCGGGCGAGATCCCGGTCTTGTCGAGCAGCTCCTCGCGCCACTGGCGCACGGCCACGGTGTTGGTGGTCAGGATCAGCGTCTTCTCGCCCACCAAGCTCATCGCCGTCAGGCCCACCACGGTCTTGCCCGCGCCGCACGGCAGCACGACCACGCCGTTACCGCCCAGCACGCTGCCGCCGCGGTAGAAGCTGTGCGCGGCCTCGATCTGGTAGGGACGCGGCGCGAACGGCTCGCCGGCGCGCGTGGCCAGCTTGAGCACGATCGGGAACGGATCGCCGTCCAGGTACCCACCGCGGTCGTCCACCGGGTAGCCGAGCTTGATCAGCGCCTGCTTGATCGAGCCGCGCTGGTGCTCCTCGAGCCAGACGTGTCCGTCGGCGTCCAGCGTGACGAGTTTGCGCACGCTCTCGTGCGCCAATGCGTCGGCCAGCGCGTCGGCGGCGGCCGAGCACAGCGCGAAGCGCGCGCCGCTGGCGCCGGCCACGCGCTCGATGCGCAGCAGGCCGTAGCGCTCGATCCAGGTGCGGATCTCGCTCTCCACGTTGCGCGGGATTGGCACGCAGGCGAACTCGTCCAGGCGCGCCAGGATGTCGTCGGCGCTGAGTCCCAGCGCGGCCGCGTTCCACACCGAGACCGGCGTGAGGCGGTAGGTGTGCAGGTAGTCGGGGCTCTTCTCCAGCTCGGCGAAGGCGTTCAGCGCGTCGCGCGCGGCGGCGAAGCGCGGGTGTTCCTCGGTCATTGGGCGGCCCTGCGCGTCGCGCCGGGGGCGCCCGAGCTCGTCGAGCAGCGTGCGCACCGTGTGCAGCATCAGCGTGCGATCGCCCTGCACGATCAGCGGATTGTCGGCGGCTAGCGTCATGCCTGCACCTTGCGCGGCGCCCGCCGCGCTGCGCGCGCGGGTTCCGCGGCGGGCGCGGACTCCGTGGCGGGCGCGGACTCCGCGGCGGGCGCGGGCTTCAGCTCGCGCGCCAGCCAGGGTCCGGTGACGGAGTCCGCCGCTGCGGCCACTTGCGCGGGCGTGCCCGCGGCGATCACGCGCCCGCCGGCCTCGCCGCCGCCGGGGCCGAGTTCGACCAGCCAATCGCACGCGCCCAGCAGCTCCAGGTGGTGCTCGATGACCAGCACCGCGTCGCCGCGCTCGGCCAGCTTGCGCAGCACGGCGTGCAACTGCACCACGTCGCTGCGCGCCAGCCCCGTGGTCGGTTCATCCAGGATCACGATGCTACGCACGTTCTCGGCGCGCGTCAGCTCGGCGGCGAGCTTCACGCGCTGGGCCTCGCCGGACGAGAGCGTGGTCGAGCTCTGGCCCAGGGCCAGATAGCCGAGGCCGACAGCGCGCAGCGTCTCCAGCGTGCGCGCGATCTCGGGCACGTCCTTCAGGAACTCGGCCGCGTCGTCGATGGCCAGCGCAAGCACGTCGGCGATCGAGTGCCCGCGGTACAGGATCGTCAGCACCTCGGGCTGGTAGCGCTTGCCATCGCACTCCTCGCACGTCAGCCACAGGTCGGCCAGGAACTGCATCTCGACCAGCACGCTGCCGCGGCCCTCGCAGGCCGGGCAGCGCCCGCGGTTCGAGTTGAACGAGAAGTGCGCCGAGCCGAAGCCGCGCGCGCGCGCCTCGCTCGTGCGCGCGAACAGCTCGCGCAGCGGCTCGAGCAGGCCCACCGCCGTAGCCGGGATGCTCTTGGGCGTGCGCCCCAGCGGGCTGGCGTCCACCACCACCAGGCGCGTGCCCGAGTCCGTGCCGCCGCGCACGCTCTTCCAGCGCCCGGCCGGCTTCTCGCCACGCAGTGCGGGCACGAGACAGTCGAGGATCAGCGTGCTCTTGCCCGAGCCCGAGGGTCCGCACAGCCCGGTCAACTCGCCGAAGCGGGCCTCGAACGAGACCCCCTTCAGGTTGTGCAGGCGTGCGCCGACGAGCGTGAGGCGCGCGGCCGACTCGTCACGGACACGCGGCGCGCGCGGCAAGCTCAGCTCGCCGCGCAGCGCGGCGGCGGTGAGCGAGGTCGGATGGCGCAGGAGCTCGGCCGGCGAGCCGCTGGCCACGATCTCGCCGCCGAAGCGTCCGGCGCGCGGGCCCATGTCGACGATGTGGTCGGCGCGGCGCATCAGCGACTCGTCGTGCTCCACAACCAGCACCGTGTTGCCGCCGTCGCGCAGCGCCAGCAGCGCGTCGGTCAGGCGCTCGACGTCGGCCGGGTGCAGGCCCACGGTCGGCTCGTCGAGCACGTAGCACACATCCACCAGCTGCGAACCGAGGCTCGACGCCAGGCGCACGCGCCGCGCCTCGCCGCCCGAGAGCGTGCCCACGGAGCGCGCCAGCGTGAGGTAGCCGAGCCCGACCTGCTCCAGCAGCGCCACGCGCGCGACCAGCTCGCTCAGCACCGGCCCCACCGCCGCGCGCACCGCGGCCGGCAGCGTCAGCGCGGACAGCCACGCGCGCGCCCCGCTCACGTCCAGCTCCAGCACCTCGGGCAGGCGTTTCTTGCCCAGCGTGACCGCCCGCGGTGCGGGCGCGAGGCGCTCGCCGCGGCACACGTTGCAGCTCGCCTGGCGCATGGTGCGCTCGAGGATCGCGCGCCACTCGGGGTCCTCGCTCTTCTTGTGCCAGGCGTCGACGTGGCCGCACAGCCCCGGCCAGGCGGCGCTGAAGCGCTCTTCCAGCTGAAAACTCGCGCCTTCCTTGGCGATGCGCACGTCGTAGCTCGGCCGCGCGCCCGCGCCCTCCAGCAGCAGCGCCTGCTCGGCGTCGCTCAGGCTGCCCAAGGGCCGCGCGAGCTCGAGCTTGTGCACCTTCGCCACCGCGCGCAGCAGGAACTCGTAGTAGCCCTTGCCCTTGGTCAGGTAGCGCCCGAGCTTGCCCCACAGCGCGCCGCCGCCCTCCTCGTCGTCGACCAGCGCGCGTTCGGGGTGCGTGACCAGCAGCTCCGGCACGCAGCGCCAGTGTTCGCCCAGGCCGTCGCAGGCGGGGCACGCACCGACGTGCGTGTTGAACGAGAAGTGCCGCGGCTCGAGCGGCTCGCCGAGCTGGAAGCCGCACTGCGTGCAGGCGCCCTTCGTGCTGAGCTCGAGGCGCGCCGGCGCGGCGCCCTTGTCGCCGCGCACGACCACGCTCACGCGCCCGCCGGCCAGGGCCTCGGCTTGCTCGACGGCCTCGACGATGCGCGCGCGCGCGGCGGCGTCGAAGCTCAGGCGGTCGAGCACGAGGTCCACGCGCTGCGCCTCCTTGGGCACGAGCTCCTCGCCCTCCTTGCCGTCCAGGCGGCGCTCGCTGCCGTCCACCAGCAGGCGCACGAAGCCGGCCGTCTTCCAGCTCTCGCGGGCGCGCGCCACGGCCGCGGGCAGATCGTCCTCGAGCTTCGCGCCGGGCCCGAAGACGGGCGCCACGATCCAGCCCTTCTGACCGCCGAACTCCCCGAGGATGCGCTTCGCCGCGCGGCCGGCGTCGCTCGCCACGAGCTCCTCGCCGTGCGTCGGACAGCGCGGCGTGCCCGCGCGCGCCCACAGCACGCGCAGGTGGTCGTGGATCTCGGTGGTCGTCGCGACGGTCGAGCGCGGATGGCCGAGCGAGGTGCGCGCCTCGACGGCGACGCTCGGGCCCAGGCCCTGGATGCGGTCGACGGGCGGCTTGTCGCGGTTGCCCAGGAACTGGCGCGCGTAGGTCGAGAGCGACTCGACGAAGCGCGCGCGGCCCACCGCGTGGATCGTGTCCAGCGCCAGCGAGCTCTTGCCCGAGCCGCTGGGCCCGGTGAACACGACCAGCGCGCGACGCGGCACGGAAATATCGACGTTCTTGAGGTTGTGCGTGCGCGCACCGAAGACCTCCAGGCGCTCGCGCGGCAGGACGCTGGTCGTCGCCTTGCGCGCACGCCTGTCGGGCGTCCCCAGACTGCGCGCGCGCAGCGCCGCGCCGGTGTGCGAGCGCTTGCAGGCCGCGACTTCCTCGGGCGTGCCCTGCACCAAGAGCTCGCCGCCGCCGCTGCCGCCCTCCGGTCCGAGGTCGATGACGTGGTCGGCGATCTGCACGAGCTCGAGCATGTGCTCGATCAAGACCACCGTGTGGCCCTGGTCGACCAGCTTCTGCAGCGCGCTCACCAGGCGCAGCACGTCGGCCTGGTGCAGTCCGGTGGTGGGTTCGTCGAGCAGGTACAGCGTGTGGCGCGCGGAGCGCTTCTGCAGGTAGGTCGCCAGCTTCACGCGCTGCGCCTCGCCGCCCGAGAGCGTGGTCGAGGGCTGGCCGAGCTGCAGGTAGCCCAGACCCACTTCGACCAGCGCACCGAGCGGTCGCGCGACCTTGGGCAGATCCTTGAAGTGCTCCAGCGCCTCCTCGATCGTCAGTCCGAGCACGTCGGCGATCGAGCGGCTCTTGTAGCGCGCCTCCAGCGTCTCGGCCTGGAAGCGGTGTCCGCCGCACTCCTCGCAGGGCACCGTCACGGGCGCCAGGAACTGCAGCTCGACGAAGCGCGCGCCGGCGCCCTGGCAGGTCTCGCAGCGCCCGCCGGCGACGTTGAACGAAAAGCGCCCCGGGCCCCAGCCGCGCATCTTGGCCTCGGGCAGGCTGGCAAAGAGGTCGCGGATGGGCGTGAAGGCACCGGTGTAGGTGGCCGGGTTCGAGCGCGGCGTGCGGCCGATGGGCGTGCTCGACAGGAACACGAGCTCCTCGACGTGCTGCAAGCCCTCCACGCCGTCGAGCGCCTCGGGCGGCGGCGCGTCCTGGCCCAGGTGACGCGCGACGGCGCGCTGCAGCGTGTGGTGCACCAGCGTCGACTTGCCCGAGCCCGAGACCCCGCTCACCACCGTCAGCGTGCCCAGCGGGAAGCGCACGTCGATCCCCTTCAGGCTGTAGCCGCGCGCGCCGCGCAGCACCAGCGCCTTGCCGTTGCCCTTGCGACGTACCTTGGGCGCGGGCAGCGCGAGCTCGCCGCGCAGCAGTTTGCCGGTGGGCGAATCCGCCTTGCGCACCTCCTCGGGGGTCCCCTGCGCGACCACGCGTCCGCCATGGCGACCGGGGCCGGGACCGATGTCGATCAGCCAGTCGGCGGCGCGCAGGGTGGCCTCGTCGTGCTCGACCACCACCACCGTGTTGCCGCCGTCGCGCAAGAGCTGCAGCGCGCCGAACAGGCGCCCGTGGTCGCGCGCGTGCAGCCCGATCGAGGGTTCGTCGAGCACGTACAGCACGCCCTGCAGGCCGGCGCCGAGCTGCGCCGCCAGGCGAATGCGCTGCGCCTCGCCCGAGGACAGCGTGTCGGCCGAGCGATCCAGCGACAGGTACGAGAGCCCGACCTCGTTCAGGAACGCCAGGCGCCGGTGGATCTCGGTCAGCAGCGTCTCGGCGATCTTCTTCTCTCTGCCACCCAGAGCCAATGCGTCGAGCCGCGCCCCCAGCTCGCCGATCGCCGTGCGCGTCAGCTCGGGCATGGTGACGCCGGCCACGCGCACGGCGCGCGCGCTGTCCCTGAGCCGACTGCCCTCGCACTCGGGGCAGGCACGCTCCTCCAGAAAGCGCTCGACGAAGGCCTTGCGCTGGCCGTTCTTCCAGGCGCGCTCGAGCGCGGGCAGCACGCCGCGGTAGCGTTTTTCGAAGGAGACCTTGCCCTGGTACTTTTGCCCCGACCACGAGGCCGTGGCCTGGTAGCGCTCCTCGCCCGTGCCCTTCAGGATCAGCGCGCGCGCGTCGGCGTCGAGCTTCTTCCAGGGCGTGTCGAGGTCGAAGCCGTTGGCCTTGGCGACCTTCTCCAGGAAGGCGAAGTCGCAGTGCGGGAAGAGCAACGCCCCGCCGCT
The DNA here is from genome assembly GCA_009691855.1 of Planctomycetota bacterium. Taxonomy (GTDB): domain Bacteria; phylum Planctomycetota; class UBA1135; order UBA1135; genus JABFRZ01. Next base: position 29,927 of record SIAI01000010.1, read on the forward strand.
GGCGCGCGTGACCAGCAGCACGCCCTCGCGCAACGACTTCGACGGATCGCCGACGACCAGCCGCGGCGACGGTCGGCGCAGCACGCCCAGGCCCTCGCAGCGCGGGCAGGCGCCGTGCGGCGAGTTGAACGAGAACAGACGCGGCTCGAGCGGTGGTGCCTCGCGCGCGCACTGCGGACAGGTGCGCTGGGTCGAGAACGAGCGCTCGCCGCTGGTGCCGAGGATCACCACGTCGCTGTGGGCCAGCTCCAGCGCGGCGGCCACGGCCTCGCGCAGCCGGCCGAGGGCCTCGGGGCCGAACTTGAGGCGGTCGACCACGGCCTCGACCGTGTGACGCTTGTAGCGCTCGAGCTCGCCCACCTCCTCGATGCGCTTCACCACGCCGTCCACGCGCGCGCGCACGAAACCCTTCTTGCGCAGCTCGTCGAACAGCGCGCGGTGCTCGCCCTTGCGGTCGCGCACCAGCGGCGCGAGCACGTGCACGTTCTCGCCGTCGAAGGCTTCCAGCGCGGCCTGCACGATGGCCTCGGGCGTCTGCGAGGCCAGCGGCTCGCCGTGCTCCGGGCAGTGCGCCGTGCCCGCGCGCGCGAACAGGACGCGCAGGTGGTCGACGACCTCGGTCACCGTGCCGACCGTCGAGCGCGGGCCGCGCTGCACCGCTTGCTGGTCGACGGCGATGGCCGGCGAGAGGCCGGAGATGCGCTCGACGTCGGGCTTCTCCATGCGCCCCAGGAACTGGCGCGCGTAGGCCGAGAGCGTTTCCAGGAAGCGCCGCTGGCCCTCGCGGAACAAGGTATCGAAGGCCAGCGAGCTCTTGCCCGACCCGGACACGCCCGTGATCGCGACCAGCTGGTTGCGCGGGATGTCCACGTCGATGCCGACGAGGTTGTTCTGGCGCGCCCCGCGGATCTCGATCGCTCCGGCCGTCATGAATCCGGTCTGTCTGCCTGCGGGTTGGATCAAGGAATTCGTCGCTCGGGAGCGCCTTCTGGCTGGGGCCGTCCGCGAGCCTTTCCCCTTCGAGGGAAAGACAGCTCATGGTATCCCCGTCGGGGAAGGCCCGGAAGGCGGGGCCCGCGACTCCGTGGGCGACTTCCTCAGTGCCGGAGGCGCTTCCGCAGGCCGTCGAACAGCCCCGGGCCGGCGGCGAGGACGTGTCCGCCCCGCAGCCAGTCCTCGCCACCGTCGAGGTCGGCGACCCGCCCGCCGGCCTCGCGCACCAGCAGTGCGCCCGCGGCCACGTCGTGCGGCGCGAGGTGCAGCTCCCAGTAGGCGTCGAAGCGTCCGGCGGCCACGTAGGCGAGGTCGAGCGCGGCCGAACCCATGCGGCGCAGGTCGCGCACGTCCAGGAACAGGCCGCAGAAGTTGGCGAGGTTGTTGTTGGCGAGCTCCGCGCGCCGGTACGGGAAGCCGGTCGCCAGGATGGCCTCGCCGAGGTCCTGGCAGGGCGAGACCGTCAGGCGCTCGTTGCCCAAGAAGGCCCCGCCCTCGCGCACGGCGTGGAAGGTCTCGCCCAGGCGTGGCGCGTGCACCACCGCGACCTCGGGCACGCCGTCCACGATCAGGCCCATCGAGACCGCGAAGCACGGCAGGCCGTGCACGAAGTTGACCGTGCCGTCGAGCGGATCGAGGAACCAGCGCGGCTGCGTCGAGGCCGCGTCGCGCACGGCCTCCTCGGATTCGATCGCGTGCGTCGGAAAAGCCGCGCGCAGCACGGCCACGAGACAACGCTCGCTGGCCAGATCCGCCTCGGTCACCAGATCGCGCGCGGCGCTCTTGGTGCCGATGCGCGCGCGGTCGAGGTGCCCGAGGTAGCCGAGCAGGAGCTCCCCCGCCGCGCGCGCGGCGCCCAGGGCCACGTCGCGCGCGTGCTCGCGCTCGGAGCGCGACAGGCTCACGCGCCGGCCCTCATGCACCCGCCCTCATGCCCCATCCCGGAACAGCAGCAGCACGAGCTCGTCCTGCAGGTTCTTGAAGCAGCTCGCGTTCAACCCGCCGAGCTCGCTCGGGTACTCGATCAGGATCGAGAACACGGCCGGCGGCGCGCCGCTCTCGGGCGGCGGCTCGACGTAGCCGGAGAGGCACGAGACGCCCGCGATCCAGCCGGTCTTGGCGTGCACGCGGCCCTCGGCCACGCTGCCGCGCAGGCGCTCCTCGAGCGTGCCCTTCTGGCCCATCACCGCCAGGGAGTCGCGGTAGAGCTGCGCCGTCGCGGGCTCGGCGCCCAGCACACGCTCGAGCAGCGCCGTGATCGCGCGCGCGGTGACGCGGTCCTCGCGCGAGAGGCCCGAGCCATCGACCTGGTGCACGGGTTCGTCCGCGAGCCCCAGGCGCTCCAGCGCCAGCGCCACGGCGCGCGCGCCGCCCGCGCGCGTGCCCGCGCCAGCCACGGCCTGGCCCAGCGACAGGAAGACCTGGTCGGCCACGCCGTTCCTCGAATCGGCGTTGATCGCCTCGAGACAGCCGGCCAGCGGCGAGCGCAGCTCGGCCAGCACCACGCCGCGCGCCGTGTTGCGCGCGCGGCGCACGGAACCGGCGAGCTCGATGCCCGCGCCGTGCAACGCGTCCGCGAACAGCGCGCCGAACAGTCCCACCGGATCGGGGTGCGCGAACTCGGCCTCGTACTCGCCGATGTCCTTGCCCAGGGTCCCGCGCACCGTGGCGGTCGAGGCCGTGGCGCCGACGCGCACGTCCACCTTGGTGCCGACGGTCGTGCGCACGTCGTAACTCGTCTTCAGGCCGTGGGGCGAGGGATGGACCGCGAGCGCCGCGCTCGCGCCGACCGCGCCGGCGCGCACCAGCGCGTGCAGGATGCCGCCGTTGGCGTTGAAGCCGCCCGAGAGCGCGCAGTACTCGGCCCAGTGCTGGCTCGGATCCGGCCAGCTCGGACCGGGCCCGGGTGTTTCGAAGCTGCCCTCGTCCAGCACCAGATCGCCCTGGATGCGCCGTAGACCTGCGGCCGCCAGCGCGCGCGCGCACTCGGCCAGGCGCCCCTCGACCTCGCCGTGCCCGCGCGCGTCCCACAGCGGATCGCCGGCCGCGTGCAGCACGAGATCGCCGGCCAGCGCGCCGTCGCGCAGCGGCGCGCTGGCCTCGCACGGCGTGACCCACTGCGCCTCGCGCCCGAGCAGGATCAGCGCCGCGGCGGTGGTGACGAGCTTCATGTTCGAGGCCGGCGGCTGCGGCGCGTCGGCGCGCAAGGACACCAGGTCCTCGCGCGCGCCCAGCGCGCGCACGCAGGCCGCGACGCGCACGTTCTTGGCGCTGGCCTTGCCCTTGGAGAGACGATTCGCCTCGCCGATCCAGTGCGTGATGCGCGCGCGGAAGCGCTCGGTCAGCGCGGCCGCGCGCTGCGCGTGGCGCGGATCGACGCGCGGAGCGGGCGCGGGCGACACCACCGGCGGCTTGCGCGCGGGCTCCTCGTGAGCGCCCGCGCGCAGCCCGGCTTGGACCTCTGCCGCGGCTCCGGAGCAAGCGAAGCCAGCCGCGACGGCGAGCAGGGCGGCTAGCGCGAGGGCGGCGGACGTTCGGGGTTGTTGGCGATGAGCCATGCGGTGTTGAACATGAAGCGGGAGATGCGCGCCATCTTGGCGAGCGAGAGCTTCTCGACCGTGTCCGACCACATGTGGTAGTCGGGGTTCTCCGCGTCGATCGCGCCCTCGGTGAAGAACATCGCCGGCACGCCCTTCTCGGCGAAGTTGAAGTGGTCCGAGCGCGTCCACAGGTCGAGACCCTTGTCGGTGAAGACCTTCTTGATCTGCGTGGGCTTGAGCTTCTTCGCCTCCTTGAGCACGTCGGCCAGGGCGTTGTTGACGTGCGCGCCGATGACGTACACCTCGTCCTCGGCCAGGCGTCCGATCATGTCGACGTTGAGCATCGTCACGATCGAGGTCATCGCCACGGGCGGGTTCTCGCAGAACGCCTTGCTGCCGTCCAGGCCGTCCTCCTCCGAGCTGAACCAGCAGAAGAAGATCGAGCGCTTGGGGTGCGCCAGGGCCATGGCCTCGGCCTGCTCGATCAGCCCTGACGAGCCGCTGCCGTTGTCGTCGGCGCCGCAACCGACACGGCCCCAGCCATCGACTCCGATGTGGTCGTAGTGCGCGCCCATGACCATGTACTCGTTGGCGAGCGCGGGATCGTAGCCGCGCAGCAAGCCCACGATGTTGTCGATGGGCACGTGTTGCTTCTTGAGCCCGGCGCGCAGGCTCACGCGCACGTCCTTGCGCTCGCGCCGCAGGGGCTTGCCGCTCGTCTCGATCTTCTCGGCCAGCTCGAGCACGTCCTCACCCAGCAGCTTCGCGGCCGTCGCCGGGGTGATCTCGAGCACCGGGATCTTCGCGTGGATGCTCATGGTCGCCTGCGGCCCGGCGTAGTTCCACGGCGCCCAGCTGTGGCGGAAGCCGAGCGGCACGGTCTCGACCGGCTTGCCGTCCAGGCCCTTGGGCTGCTCCACCGGCGGGCGGCGCACGACCAGCACGCCGCGCGCGCCGCGCTCTTCGAGCGCCTTGACCTTGGTGTAGACGTCGGCGGCCTTCGTGATCTCCGGACCCTCGAAGAGCTTCTTCGAGCGCGGCTCGCTCTCGAGGATCATCACGATCTCCTCCTTGCAGTTCTTGCCCTTGAGATCGTCGTAGCGCTTCTCATCCGACTCGGTGATGCCGAAGCCGAAGAAGGAGAGCTTGCCCTCGCCCTCGCCCGGGCAAGACGGCAGCGGCACGAAGTCCTCTTCCAGCACGAAGGTCGTCTCCTCGCCGTCCTTGGGCGTCAGGATCAACGCGCACTCGGCCGGGATCGGCGCTTCCTTCTCCACCGTGTAGCCCATGCGGTAGGACGTGCCGTTCATGCCGGGCGCGATGCCGGCCGCCTTCAGACGACCGATGATGTACTCGCCCGCGCGGAAGAGCCCCTCGCTCGGCGAGTCGCGCCCCTCCAGCTGCGGCGAGGCGAGCTCGGTCACGTGCACGAGCAGGTCCTTCTCCGTGATGCTCGCGAAGCCGGTCTCGAAGTCCTTCGACTGGGTCTCTTGCGTGGCCAGCAGGAGCAGGGCGAGGAGCCAGGGACGCGGTCGCATGGGGGCGCCCATTGTGCGCACGGCGGCGCGCCAATCCACGGGCTGCACGGGCTTCTCGCGCGCGAGCTACAGCTCGAACACGCGCCCGTCGCAGGCCACGTCGATCGGTCCGTCGAAGATCCGCGCCGCCTTGCGACCGGCTTCGGCCGGGTCCAGGGAGGGATAGAAGTGCGTCAGGATCAGGCGCCGCACCCCGGCGGCGCGCGCCATCTCCGCCGCGGAGGTCGGCGTCAGGTGGTTGGCGACGGCCTGTTCCTCGGGGAACGAGCACTCGCACAGCAGCGTGTCCGCGCCGCGCGCCAGCTCGACCACGCGCACGTCGGGCCCGGTGTCGCCGGTGTAGACCAGCGACCAGCCGCCGGCGGCCGGCTCGACGCGCCAGGAAAGCGCCTCGGGCGTGTGGCCGTTGGCGGTCGAGCGCCAACGCAGGCCCTCGCGCTCGAAGGCCTCGCCCGGCTCGACCTCGACCACCTTCGCCGCGGGCATCGCGGCCCAGTGTCCGAGCACGCCCGGCGCGCCCTCGACGCGCGCGCGCAGGCCGCGCGGGCCGACGAGCTCGAGCTCCCCCACCGCGCCCAGGGCCGGGTTGTGGCGCGCGAAGGCCAGCGCGAAGAGGTCGAGGCAGTGGTCCAGGTGGTAGTGGCTGAAGACCACGCGGCGCACCTCGCCCACGCCGATGCCGAGCGTCGCCAGGTTGCGGATCGAGCCCGGCCCGCAGTCGAGCAGCGTGACCGGGCCGCCGGCTTCCGCGCGCAACGCGTAGCCCGCGCAGCCGTAGCCGACGCGCGGCAGGATCGAGCCAGCGCCCAGCACGCCGAGCGTCGCGCCCAAGCTCAGTCGCCCGCGTAGCCGCGCGGGTGCTTCTGCATGAAGCTCCAGGCGTCCTTCAGGATCTGCTCGAGCCCCGAGCGCTTCGGCGTCCAGCCCAGCAGTTCCTTGGCCTTCGCGCCGTCGGCCACCAGCTGCGCCGGATCGCCCGCGCGGCGCGCCACGACCTCGACCGGGATCGCGTGCCCGGTGACCTTGCGTGCCAGCTCGACCAGCTCCTTCACCGTGTAGCCGTTGCCCGTGCCGAGGTTGCAGGCGATCGCGCTCGTGCCGCCCTGCAGCTTCGTCAGCGCGCGCACGTGCGCGTCGGCCAGATCCTCGACGTGGATGTAGTCGCGCACGCAGGTGCCGTCGCGCGTGGGCCAGTCGCCGCCGAAGATCGCGATCGACTTGCGCCGGCCGAGGGCCACGCCCAGCACCAGCGGGATGATGTGCGTCTCGGGCTCGTGGTCCTCGCCCAGGCCCTCCTCGGGCATGCAGCCCGCCGCGTTGAAGTAGCGCAGCGCGGCCGTGCGCATGCCGTAGGCGTGCCCGTAGTCCTGCATCATGTGCTCCATGTGCAGCTTGGTGCGCCCGTAGGGATTGATCGGGTTCTGCGGGTGGTCCGAGGGGATCGGCACCGTTCTGGGCTCACCGTAGGTCGCGGCGGTCGAGGAGAAGACGATGTCGCGGCAGGCGTGCGCGCGCATCTCCTCCAGCAGGTTCCAGGTGTGGATCACGTTCTCGCGGTAGTACTTGGCGGGCTCGGTCACGCTCTCGCCGACGTAGCACTTGGCCGCGAAGTGCACGACCGCGACGGGCTTGTGGCGCTGGAACACGCCGGCCAGCGCCGCGCGGTCGCCGAGGTCCACCTGCTCGAAGGTCGCCTTCACGCTCTCGCGGTGGCCGGTCGAGAGGTTGTCGAGCACGACCACGGGCACCTTCAAGCGCTCCAGCACGCGCACGAAGTGCGCGCCGATGTAGCCGGCGCCGCCAGGGACGAGCACGGGACCGCGGGGCGAGAGATTGGCAGGCTGCTGAGTGCTCATGAGCGCGCTAGGCACGAGGTAGGGCGGAAGCGTAGCGAGCTGCGCCAGGGGCTGCGAGCCGCAACTACTCGCTCGGCTGGGCGAGCTCGCGTCCCGCGAGCACGGCCTCGCCGCCGAGCGCCAGCAGCGCCCCACGCGCGGCGGCGACGACTTCCGGAGACTCGTCTTGCAGGCTCTCCGCCAAGGGGCCGAGCGCCAATCGCGATCCGAGACGCTGCAGACACTCGCACACCAGCACGCGCACGTGCGCGCGCGGATGCCCGAGCAACGGTGTCAGTTGCGGAGCCAGGGCGTCGCGGTGCAAGGGGTGCTCGGAGAGCTCGCGTAGCCAGGCGCACAGGTCGCCGACCGACTCGGTGCCGTCCAGCTTGGCCAGGGTCGCGAGTACGCGCGGAGCGCGCTCCTGGCGCCAGGTCTCCTCGCGGCCGTACCACGAGCGCCAGGCCTGGGCGGAGGCCGGCAAGGACACGCCGCTGATCACGCGCAGCGCGGCCAGCGCGGCGCGAACAAGGGTGCGCTCGCCGGAGACCAGCACCTCGATCAGGTCGGGGATGGTGTCGGGCTGTCCGAGGCGCCCGAGCGTCGCTGCGGCGGCCAGGACCTCGGCGCACTCGGCGGAGGACAGGTACGGCACGACGCTCTCCGCGAGCGCCACGCGTTCGTCGGGTTCGGCGCGGGCTGCAAGGTTGCCCAGGGCCTGCAGCACTGCCGCGTCCAGCCCGCGGCGCAGGCCGAGCAGCGCGTGCACGCAGGCCAGGGCCTCGCGCGAACCCGTGCGCTCGCTGGCGCGCAACGCGGCGCTGCCGGTCTCCGGCCCCAGCGAGGCGAAGCGTTCGCGCAGGCGCGCGTGGGCCTCGGGCGCGCGCGCGAGCAGCGCGAAGAGCGCGTCCCCGAAGACGGCCTCGGCCGCTCCGAACGCCGCGCGCTCCTCCGCCATGCGCCCCAGCGACAGCAGCGTCGGCAGGTCACTCGCACGCCCGTGCGCGCCGAGGATGCGTAGCGCTGCGCAGGAGTCGGCGGTGGAGCGCGGCGCGCGCGCGGTCTGGGCCACGAAGGCGTCCAGGCGCGAGGAGCCCAGCCGCTCGAGCGCCGCCAGGACGAGCTCGAGCTGGCGCGCCCCGAGCGGCGCGGCCTCCTCGTCGGGCGCGCGCGCGCTGCCCAGCGCGGCGAGCAGCGGTTCGTAAGCCTCTTCCACGCGCGCGAGCTCCTCCGCGGCCACGGCGAGCTGTGCGTCGTCGGGCTCGTCGACCCGCTGCAGGATGAGCGCCAGCGCCTGGCCCGCAGTGGGCGCGGACGCCTCCTGCGGCTTCTCCTGCGAGGCAAGGGCGGCGAGCGCGAGCAGCGCGGCCCAGCTCAAGGGCCCTCTCCGCTCGCCAGCATGGCTCCTTCCAGCGGGCGCCAACCGAGGATCTCGTAGCCGCTGCCGGCCTCGAGGCCGCCGTTGGAGAGCTTCTCGTCGAAGTGGAGCTTGGAGTTGCTGGAGAGCTCGATCCAGCGCGCCTTCAGGCAGCCGAAGACCTCGAAGTTGCTGGAGATCACCACCGACAAGTTGGGTGCGTTGATCGTGCCGTAGAACTCCGAGTTCGAGCTGAAGTCGATCTTGGGGCTGCTCGAGCCGGAGGTGGCGTGCGTGCCCGTCAAGTTCAGGGTGAGCGTGGTCGGATCCTTCGACGTGGTGGCCATGGTCGAGTTGCTCCGGAGGTCGAAGCTGCCCAGGGCGTAGACCTGGATCGGCCCGTTGGTGGCGTCGAAGGTCCAGGTCGAGTTCGAGCTGACGGTCGCGGCCGAGGAGATCACCAGGTTGCACGGGCCCTTGACCAAGAGGCTGGAGTTGCTCTTGGTGGTGATGCTCGTGTACTGCACGTTGCCGGGGCCGAGCGTCTTGGTGCTGCCGCCGTTGACCGTCAGCGCGCCCGAGCTCGCGTAGCTCGGGGCCGTGATCGCGGGCAGGACCACCTGCGTCTGCGCCGCGCCGTAGCCGTCGAGCAGAGTCACGTTCGAGGCCACGCTGATGGTGTCGTCGGCATCCGGACCGTACTGCGCGTAGCCGTACACCTTGGCGTTGGCCGAGACGGCGATGTCCTCGTTCGAGCCGATGTTGCCGTTGGCGTGCGCGTAGGCTCCGGAGACCTGCGAGGCGTAGGTCCCCAGACTCGAGTCGTAGCTGTCGATATTGCTGTTGCTGCGCAGGGTCACGCCACGGTCGCCGAAGATGCCGAAGTCGGTGATCTCGCTGCTTTCGTCGCGCACGATGAGCTCCACGCGGCTCAGCGCGTGCCCGTCGCTGCCGGTCGCCACCAGGGCGGTCACGTCGTCATCGACCGCGTTGACTTCGACCCAGTAGTCGAGCCCGCCCAGCTTCTCGGGCGCGTCCGCGCTGCCGAGCACGCCGTCGCCGCCGTTCTGCAGCTCGACCCAGGCCACGTTCAGCCCGGCCTCGGCCGCGTAGAACGCGGCCAGCTCGCTGCTCGAGGCCGCGGCCTCTTGCTGGCTGCGCGTCGCAGCCGTGACCGTCAACATCGCCAACGTGCCGATCAGCGTCGTGATCACGATGGCCGTGAGCAGCGCCGAACCGCGCCGCGCGCGACAAAGAACATCCCCGTTCATGCTTCCCCCCTAGTTGCGGAGCCGTACCGAAGTCTGCAGCGTGCGCACCAGGCACCCGCCGTCGTTGTCGTGCTGTTCCAGGCTCATGCGCAGGATCAGCCGTCCGTTCTGGTGCTCGAACGACACGCCGGCCTCGTCCTTGAGGCCGTTGCCGTTGTCGTCGAGTCCGTTGGCCGTCTCCCCCTCGAAGAGCTCGCGCACCCCGTGGACCAGCACGCTGCTCACCGGATCGGCGCCATCCTCTTCGCGGGTCATCACCAGCTTGCGCTCGTCGACCATGCCGTCGCCGTTGTTGTCGTTCCCGTCGTCCAGCTCGCCGTCGTCCAGCGCCAGGGAAAACGAGACCAGCTCACCCCATTGCACCGCGCCACTCGCGTAGGCGCCGATGCGCTGGAAGCTGAGCGAGGAGCTGCCGTAAGGCGCAACCGGATCCGGGCTGAGCGAGTCGGCCACCGCGCCCACCAGCTCGGTGGCCATGCGATCCAGCGTGCGCCGCGCCAGGCCCTCGATCGACTGGCGCGCCATGCCCGTGCGCGCCGAGCGCGAGCCCTGCCCGAGCACCAGTATCAGCGCGCCCAGGAATGTCCCCAGCGTGGCCAGCGAGACCGCCACCTCGACCAGGGACATGCCCTGTCTGGGGGTGAGACGGGTGCTCATCGCTCGGCGAGGATGGTGCTCTGCTCGACCTGCATCGGAGCCGTCTGCCCGCGCCAAGCGACGCGCACGAGCACGGGCAGCAGCTGGTAGTTCGTGGCGTGGTCGAGCGCGTCCACGGCCCCGTTGCCGTCCAGATCCATGGGCATGCCGAGCTGCGGCAGCTGCTTGTCCTCGCGCAGCTGGGTACCCGTGACCGGAAAGACGATCTCGCCCACCAGTCCGTCGGCGTCGCTCAGCGTGGCGTCGAGGCCGTCGGCGCTGAAGGTGGCGCCGGGCGCCGTGCCCGCACCACCCGGGTCGTTGGCCGGATTCGCGTCGTAGAGCGCAAAGACCTGGGCAAAGTCCGCGTCCTGCAGGTCCTCCAGCATGCGTCGCACGGCTTCGACCGCGACGGCGCGCTCGCGCGTGGCGCTGGCCAGCTGGCTCGAAGCCACCATCGTCCGCGACAGGCCCAGAGCCGCCATGGCCAGCACGACCACGGCGCACAGGACCTCCAGCAGAGAGAAGCCGGCGCGGGAAGGACCGCCAAGGAATGGAACTCTAGGGCGAAGCATGTGTGTGGACTGCGCACGAGAGAATCGGACACGCTTCTGGCGCGAATCCAATCCAACCGAGAATCGCGAGACTCGCGCGTGGGCGTCCTGGAATTGAGACTCCCTCAGCCGCGGAGGAGCTGCGCGCCAAGACCCGCGAAGTCGGCCCAGAACAGAGACCAACTCTTGGCCACGCAGCCCGGGTCGAGCACCAGAACGCCGGGACGCAGCAGGCCCAACAGCGCGAAGGCGAAGGCCATGCGGTGATCGCCGTGCGGATCGAGGCGCACGGGAGTCTCCGTCGCGCGCGCACTCGGCGCGATGCGCAGCGTGTCCACGCCGACCTCGACCTCGAGGCCGACGGCGCGCAGGCCCGTGGCGAGCACCGTCAGTCGGTCGCTCTCCTTGCCCGGCAGGGTGGCCAGGCCGCGCAGCTGGCTAGTCGCGCCCGCGCGCAGCGCGACCCCAGCGGCGACGGCGCACAGGACCGGCGCGAGGTCCGGCTCGCCCTCGAGGTCGAGCTCAGCGCCGCGCGTGGGGAAGCCGCGTGCGACCAGCGCGTCCGCCTCGGCGCGCGCCTCGCAGCCAAAGGCGCGCAGGTGCTCGACGATGCGCGCGTCGCCCTGGGCCGAGTCGCGCCCGATCCCGCTCACGGACAGCTCGCCGCCCGAGAGGCAGGCTGCGGCCAGCAGCACGGCGGCCGAGGAGGCGTCGGGCTCGATCGCCAGCGCCGTCGCGGGCGCGACGAGTGGGCCGTGCACGAGGAAGCGCTGCTCGCTGCCGCTCTGCTCCACGCGAATACGCGCGCCGAAGCGCGCCAGCAGCGCCACCGTCAGACGCACATAGGGCTCGCTCGGGATCCGTCCGCGCACGCGCAGCACGCGCGGCTCGGGGTGCGCGGCGAGCGCCAGCAAGAGGCCACTCACCTCCTGGCTCGACACGGCGCGCACCAGCTCGAGCTCGGCCGGCGGCGCGATGGACACGAACTCGACCGGCCAGGTGCCGGGCAGGTTCTGGCGCACCAGCTCGACCCCCGCCGCGCGCAGGGTCTGGAACAGCGGCAGGCTCTTGCGGAACAGGAGCGTCCCACGCGCCTCGACCGTCCAGCGCTCCAGCGGCCGGCTGGCGAGCGCCAAGAGCGCCGTGGAGAGCCGCGCCAGGGTGCCCGACTCCCCCACCGTCAGCGCCGCGCGCGGCGCGAGGCCCGCGGCGCGCGCGGGCGGCAGACCCTCGACGCGCAGCACGCCGAGGTGGTTCGCGATCACGTCCTGCGTGCAGCTCCGCGCCAGGGCCGTGACGAGTTCGAGCGCCGCGCGCACGTCCTCGCCCTCGCCGAGGCCCGCGAGCTGCGTCGTGCCGCGCGCCACCGCGGCGGCCAGCAGCGCGCGCTGCGCCAGGGACTTCGAGCCCGCCGGACGGAACGCGCCGCGCACGCAGGATTCGGGCGCGAAGCCCAGCAGCTCGGCGTGAACGGCACTCATCGCGGGCGCGATTGTAGGCTGCGCACGCGCCTGCCATACTCGCCGTTCTCCCCCCACCGCTCCCGCCATGAAGGACACCGACGTCTACCTCGGCCGCACCCCGCGCCTCGGCCGCCTCGTGCTGCGCAACGCCGGCAAGGTGCGCGACATCTACGAGGTCGATCCCGAGCACCTCCTGTTCGTGACCAGCGACCGCGTGTCCGCCTTCGACGTGATCCTGCCGCAGGGCATCCCGCACAAGGGTCGGGTGCTCACGCGCATCGCCGCGCACTGGTTCGCGCGCACACAGGACGTGATCCCGAACCACCTCGTCTCGACGAATCCCGAGGACGTCCCCGGGCTCACTGCCAAAGAGCACGAGCTGCTGCGCGGGCGCATCATGCTGGTGCAGCGCGCGCAGCCGACCACGGTCGAGTGGGTCGTGCGCGGCTATCTCGCCGGCTCGGGCTGGAAGGAGTACCAGAAGACGGGCACGGTGTGCGGCATCGCGCTCCCGCAGGGCCTGGGCTTCTGCCAGAAGCTGCCGCGCCCGATCCTGACCCCGACCACCAAGGAAGACACCCACGACTTGCCGCTGACGCCCGCCGAGGCGCGCGCGCGCGTGGGTGCGCCGCTCTTCGATCCGGCCGAGCGCGCCGCGCTGGCGCTGTTCGCGCGCGGCACGCAGGAGCTGGAGAAGCTCGGCATCCTGCTGGCCGACACGAAGTTCGAGTTCGGCCTGCGCGCCGGCAAGCTGCTCTTGATCGACGAGGCGCTGACACCCGACAGCTCGCGCTTCTGGCCGGCCCAGGGCTACAAGGTCGGCGACAACCCGCCCAGCTACGACAAGCAGGTGCTGCGCGACTACCTGGAGACGCTGGACTGGAACAAGCAAGCGCCGGGGCCCGACCTGCCGCCCGCGATCGTGCACAAGGTCTCCGAGCGCTACCTCGAGATCTGCGCCAAGATCACCGGCCGCGCGGAGGTGCTGGCGTGAGCGTGGCCCTCTTGATGGGCTCGGACTCCGACTTCCCGCGCCTGGAGCCGGGCGTGGCGCTGCTGAAGAAGCTCGGCATCCCCTTCGAGGCGCGCGTGCTGTCCGCGCACCGCACTCCGAAAGCGGTGGTGCAGTTCGTCGAAGCGGCGCCCAGACGCGGCATCAAGATCTTCCTGTGCGCCGCCGGCGGCGCCGCACACCTTGCGGGCGTGGTCGCGGCGCACACCGATCTCCCCGTGATCGGCATCCCCATGGACAACCCGCCGCTCGGCGGCCTCGACGCGCTGCTCTCGACCGTGCAGATGCCCGGCGGCGTGCCGGTCGCGGCCGTGGGCGCCGGCGCGGGCGGCCCGCTCAACGCCGCGCTGTTCGCGGCGCGCGTGCTGGCGCTCTCCGACCCCGCGCTCGCCCAGCGCTACGCCGCCTGGCGCGAGGACGAGACCGCCAAGGTCGCCAAGAAGGACGCGGCGCTGCAGGCGAAGCTCACGACCGGCTGAGCCGCTCAGCGCAGAGTCGGTCCTCCCGGAACGGAACCGATCCAGTCCCTCAGGTGCACCGAGTCCCTGCTCGGATCGACGAGGAAATCGAGCCGGAACGACGCGCAGCTCCCTGCGCTAGAAACGAGCTCGACGCGGCAATCGATTGCGTCGTTCCGTCGTGCGTCCACGAGCACGCGACCGTGTAGCCCTTCGAACCACGAGCCTCCCGTGTCGGAAAAGTCGAAGGCTCCGACGCGCACGGGGCACCAACCTTCAGGGCTCGGCTGGAGTTCGAGATAGCAGGTCTGCGACTCGTACTCTTGCGCCAGCATCACCGCCGCAAGAACTCCACCATCCCGGAGCGGAACACTCTCCGCGTAGCGGGCCGCGGAGGGCTCACGGTCCAAGTCCCCCACGAGGAAGCGCACCGCTTCGCTCGGCCCTTCGAGTGACCACTCACCTCGGCGCGCGCCAAGCTCTTCTTCGAGAGCGAAAGGCAGCTCCCTCAGCTGCTCAGGAGCTTGCTCACGTGGCTCACAGGCGACGAAGGCCACCAACCAGAGGGCGAGTCGGCCGCCAAACCTCGCGGACACGGCCGCCGACCTCAGTACGACTCCGTCTCGCGCGGAAATTCCCCCGCGCGCACGTCCTGGGCGTAGCGCGCGAAGGCGTTCTTCATCTGCTCGCCCAGCTCCGCGTAGCGGCGCACGAAGCGCGGGTGGAACTTGGTGTACAGGCCGAGCATGTCGTGCGACACCAGGATCTGCCCGTCGCACTCAGGACCGGCGCCGATGCCGATGATCGGGATCGAGACGGACTTCGAGACCTCGCTGGCCAAGCTCGCGGGAACCTTCTCGAGCACGATCGCGAAGGCGCCGGCGTCCTCGAGGGCCTTGGCGTCGCGGCGCACCTCGTCGGCTTCCTCGGGCTCGGTCGCGCGCACCTGGTAGGTGCCGAACTTGTGGATCGACTGCGGCGTGAGGCCGAGGTGGCCCATCACCGGGATGCCGGCCTCGACGATGCGCCGGATCGTGGGCGCGATCGAGAGGCCGCCCTCGAGCTTCACGGCCTCGACGTGCGCCTGCTGCACCATGCGCCCGGCGTTGCGCAGGGCTTCGTCGGTGTTCACCTGGTAGCTCATGAAGGGCAGGTCGCCGACGACGAGCGCGCGTTCCACGGCCGAGGAGACGAGTTCGGCGTGGTAGAGCATCTCCTCCATCGTCACCGAGACCGTCGTGTGCCGGCCCTGCACCGCCATGGCGGCGGAGTCGCCCACCAGGATCACGTCCACCTCGGCCTGGTCGAGGAGTTCCGCCATCAAATAGTCGTAGGCGGTGAGCGCGACGATGCGCTGCTTGCGCTCCTTCATCAGGCGCAGCGATTTGGTCGTGACCTTCTTGTCGCGCTTCTCGGGCTTGGCCTCGCGGCCGTTGCGCTCGCGGGTCATCGGCAGCCCGCCTTCTCTGCCCGCTTCACGACCGGCCCTTGGGGCGCAACGCGCCGCCGCCGTGCGACACGCGCGCGCCCTTCGAGTAGTCGATGAACTTGGCAATAGTCTCGCGCATCTCGGAACGCTTCACGATCGCGTCGATCATGCCGCGCTCGAGCAGGAACTCGGCGCGCTGGAAGCCGGGCGGGAGCTCGACCTTGAGCGTGGTCGCGATCACGCGCGGCCCGGCGAAGCCGATCAGCGCGCCCGGCTCGGCCAGGATCAGGTCGGTGATCGAGGCGAACGAGGCCGTCACGCCGCCGGTGGTCGGGTGCGTCATGACGCAGATCGAGAAGCCGCCGTTCTCGTTCAGCGTCTGCAGCGCGGCACAGGTCTTGGCCATCTGCATCAAGGAGAGGATCCCCTCGTGCATGCGCGCGCCGCCCGAGCTGGTGAAGATGAGCAGCGGGCGCTTCTCGCGCACGGCCAGCTCGGCCGCGAGCGCGATCTTCTCGCCCACCACCTCGCCCATCGAGCCGCCCATGAAGTTGAAGTCGAGGATCGCCAGCACGACCGGGCGCCCGAGGATCGTGCCCAGGCCGCAGAGCAGCGCTTCCTTCTGGCCTGAGCGCTCGGTCGCGCGCCGCACCTTCTCGGCGTAGGGCTGCGCGTCCATGAACTGCAGCCGGTCGAGGGCCTCGATGTCGGCGAAGTGCTCGCGGAAGCTGCCCTCGTCGAGCGTCATGCGGATGCGCTCCTTGCCGGGCACGGTGAAGTGGAAGCCGCACGAGGGGCACACGCGGCCCTTCTCCTCCAGCTCCTTGCGGAAGATCACCTGGCTGCAGGACTCGCACTTGAGCCACAGCCCGCCGGGCATGTCCTTCTTCTTCGAGAAGCGCAGACGCGCGAGGCGCCCCTCGCGCTTGGGCTCCTCTTCGGGCTTGTCGCTGCTGCCCTCGGTGGCCTCCGCAGGCTCGGCCTTCTCGGCGGCCTTGTCGGCCTTCTTCTCCGCCTTGCGCTGCAGCTTCTCGAGCTTCTTACGCTCCTTCTCGCGGCCCTTGTCCGAGCGCGGGTCGGCGGCCGAGCCCGGGGCCGGGGCGACGGGCTCGAGCGGCGCGCCCGAGCTCTCACCGGCCAGCGGATTGGACTGCGTTTCGTCGGCCAAGGAGCGTCCTTCCATGGGGCTAGCCTGGGGTGGTCTGGTGCGCCGCACGCCGCGCCGCTTCAGCGGCGGCGCGCAACTCGGCGATGCGCCGCGCGCGCTCGGCGACGCCGTAGATGGCCGAGCCGGCCACCAGAACGTCGGCTCCCGCCGCGGCACAGCGCGGGAGGGTCTCGGGATTCAACCCGCCGTCCATCTCGACGTGCCCGGCGTAGCCCGCGCGCCGCAGCGCGACGACCTTGGGCAGGACCTCGGGCATGAAGCGCTGGCCCCCGAAGCCGGGGAACACGCTCATGACCAGCACCAAGTCCAGCGCGTCGAGCACGCCCAGGACACGCTCGACGGGCGTGTCGGGGTTGAGCGCGATGCCGACCTTGGGCACGCCGGCCGCGCGGAAGGCGCGCACCACCGTGCGGATGGCGGCGTCGTCGGCGCACAGCTCGGCGTGGAAGGTCAACACATGCGCGCCGGCCTTCACGAAGTCCGGGGCGTAGCGCACCGGGTCGGTGATCATCAGGTGCACGTCCAGCGGGCGCTTGGCGACCGCGTGGATACGCTCGACCACCGGCGGGCCGATTGTCAGGTTCGGCACGAAGTGGCCGTCCATGACGTCCACGTGGTGCCAGTCGGCGCCCGCCGCCTCGATCGCGACCAGCTCGTCGGCGATGCGCGCGAAGTCGCAGGAGAGCAGCGACGGCGCGATCGTGAGCGGCTGCAATTCCTTCACCGGCTGGGCCTTCGCGACGGACAAGGGGCTCCCGACGGGCGGCATGGGCGGGCGATTCTACGCTCGCGGTCTGGACGAACCCAAGGGAGGGCGGGGCGCGGACTACGCCTTGGCTACCCTGGGCCGCAGCAGGGCTTCGATCCCGGGCAGGGCTTTGCCGCCCAGGAGCTCCAGCGACGCCCCACCGCCGGTGGAGATGTGCTTGATCCTGGACGCGACCCCCAGGAGCTCGACGGCCGCCACCGAGTCCCCACCCCCCACCACGGTGTAGGCCGCGGCCTCGGCCACGGCCTTGGCCACGGCGGCGGTGCCGGCGCGGAAGGACTCCCACTCGAAGACCCCCATCGGGCCGTTCCAGACCACGGTCTTGGCCTTGGCGATCTCGACCGCGTAGCGGCGTCTGGTTTCCGGACCGATGTCGAGGGCGAGCTTTCCGGCCGGGATCTCGGTCACGGTGCTGGGCTTGGCCGTCTCGGCCAAGGCGTCGGCCACCACGTGGTCGCTCGGCAACAGGATGCGGCAGCCGCGCTTCTCGGCCGCGGCCATGGTCTGCTTCACGGCCTCGAGCTGGTCCGCCTGGAGCTTGGAGCCGCCGACCTCGTGCCCCAGGGCCTTGAGGAAGGTGTAGGCCATCCCGCCGCCGATCAGGATCGCGTCGCAGACCGGTATCAGGTTCGCCACCACAGGCAGCTTGTCCGAGACCTTCGCGCCGCCGAGGATCGCGACCAGCGGCCGCGCGGGGTTCTCGAGCACCTTGCGGAAGGCCGCGACCTCACGCTCCAGCAGCCGGCCCGCGGCCGACGGCAGAAACTGGGCCACGACCGACACCGACGACTCCGCGCGGTGCGAGGTGCCGAAGGCGTCGTTGACGAACACGTCGCCGAGCTTCGCGTAGCTCTTCGCCAGCTCGACGTCGCCCTTCGTCTCGCCCTTGTGGAAGCGCACGTTCTCGAGCAGCACGATCGCGCCCGCCGGCGCGGCCTGGACCGCCTTCTCGACGGCCGGGCCGATGCTCTCGTCGAGGCCCACGACCTTCTTCTTGGTGAGCTGCTCGAGGCGCTCGGCCACCGGCTTCAGGCGCAGGGACTCGAGCACCTTGCCCTCGGGCCGGCCGAGGTGGCTCATCAGCACCGGACGGCCCTGCTTGGCGAGGATGGCCTCGATCGTCTCCAACGAGGCGCGGATGCGCGTGTCGTCGGTGATGTGCCCGGCCTCGTCCTGCGGCACGTTGAAGTCCACGCGCACGAGCACGCGCTTCCCGGCCAGGTCGAGGTCGTCGAGGTGCGGGACGTCGAAGCGCATGGCTGCCATGACGGCTAGGCCTTGGCGGTCGCCTTGGCGCCCTTGCCGGAAAGCGCGTGCACGTACTGCATGAGGTCCACCACGCGATTCGAGTAGCCCCACTCGTTGTCGTACCAGGCGATGACCTTGACCATGTTGCCTTGCATCACCATGGTCGACTGGGCGTCGAACAGCGCGCTCGCGGGGTGGTGCACGACGTCGCTGGAGACCACCGGATCGTCGGTGTAGTCGATGATCCCGGCCATCGGCTTCTTGCCGGAGGCCGTCTTGAAGGCTGCGTTCACCTCCTCGACCGTGACGGTGCGCGAAAGAACGGCCACCAGGTCCACCACCGAGCCGTCCGGCACCGGCACGCGCAGCGAGCAGCCGTCCAGCTTGCCCTTGAGCTCGGGCAGGATCTTGCCCACGGCGCGCGCGGCGCCGGTGGAGGTCGGGATGATGTTGAGCGCTGCCGCGCGCGCGCGGCGCAAATCCTTGTGCGGGAGGTCGAGGATGTTCTGGTCGTTCGTGTAGGCGTGCACAGTAGTCATCAGGCCGTGCTGAATGCCGAAGGCGTCGTGCAGCACCTTGGCGACCGGCGCCAGGCAATTCGTGGTGCAGGAGGCGTTGGAGATGATGCGGTGCTCGGGTCGGAGCGTGTTCTCGTTCACGCCCATCACCACCATCGCGTCGATCTCGTCCTTGGCCGGCACGGTCAGGATCACCTTGGGCGCGCCCGCGGTGCAGTGCTTCTCGCAGCCCTCGCGGCTGGCGAACACGCCCGTGGATTCGATCACGAAGTCGATCTGGTTGGCGGCGTGGGGGAGCTTGGCCGGGTCCCTCTCGGCCGTGACCTGGATCTTCTTGCCGTCCACCACGAGCCCGTCCTTGGCGGCCTCGACCTTGCCCGCGAAACGCCCGTGGACCGAGTCGTAGCGCAGCAGGTAGGCCAGCGTCGCCGCGTCGGTCAAGTCGTTGATCGAAACGACCTCGAGGCCCTTCTGGTGGCAGACGCGGAAGACGTTGCGGCCGATGCGGCCGAAGCCGTTGATGGCGATACGCATTGCGACGGTGGGGTGGCGGTCTAGGGGCGCTGGGGGATTGGGACGGGTCGGTTCCGCGGAACTTCCGAGCGTGCCAGCGACCGGCGGCCCGTCGCCGGAGCGAGGATCCAGGAGGGCGCAATTCGCTCGCACCCCCGGGCAGCCGCTCCCGACGTTGTTTCCCGCGGAAACCCGGCAGAGACTAGCGGTCTCTTCCGATGGCTTCAATCGGCTCCGACTAGACTTCCCGAGCTCCCTCTCGCCCGCCCTCGATGAGCGCCGCCGCCCGCACCACCGACGACTGGTCCCAGCGCTGGCCGGCGCTGGCGCGGGCGGTCGGGCTCGGCGCGGACGAGCGCCTGCTGCTGGCGCTCTCGGGAGGTGCCGACAGCGTGCTGCTCCTGCACTGGCTGGCCGCCGCGCGGCCGAGCGCGTGCATCCGCGCGGCGCACGTCGACCACGGCCTGCGCGGCGTCGAGAGCGACGGCGACGCCCTCTTCACCGCCGAGCTGTGCCGCGCGCTGGGCGTGCCCTTCGTCTGTCTCCGCGCCGAGCTCGAGCCCGGGACGAACCTGGAGGCGCGCGCGCGCGCCGAGCGCTACCGCCTGCTCGTGTCCGAGGCGCAGGCGAGCGGCCACACCACGATCCTTACCGGACACCACTCCGACGACGCGCTCGAGACCGTGCTCATGCGCTGGGTGCGCGGGACGGAGCTCGCCGGCCTGCGCGGGCCGCGCGAGAAGCTCGTGTGGCGCACCGCGCCGGGCGAACCCGCGGTACGCGTGGTGCGCCCGCTGCTGACCCTGCGCCGCGAGGAGGTGCGCGCGCTGCTCGCCGCGCGCGGCCTCGCCTGGCGTGAGGACTCGAGCAACGCCGATCCGCGCTTCACTCGCAACCGCGCGCGCGCGCGCTTCCTGCCGCTGCTCGAGGATCTGGGCGGGCCGGAGCTGATCGACGAGTTGCGCGCCTTCTCGCACGCGGTCGAGGCGCTGGAGAGCGAGTTCGCGCGGGCCACCGCGCACCTCGCCTGGCGCGCGGCGCCCTATGCGGTCGCGGCGCGCGGCGCGGAGGAGCGCACGCTGGGGGGCGTGCTGCCGCGCGGTGAGCTCACGCCGCTGGCGCGTCCGCTGGCGCGCCGGGTTCTCTGGCGCCTGCTGACCGACGGCGTCGGCGTGGCGCCCTCGAGCACCGTGCTCGAGCGCGTGCTGGCGGATCTCTTCGCCGCGCGCAACGCGCGCGTGGGTCTGGCGCGCGGCTGGACGTTGCTCCTGCGCCCGCGCGAGCTCGTGCTGCTGCCGCCGCGCCGCGCGCAGAGCGCCCTCGGAACCGTGGCGCAGCAACTCTTACTGCCCTTCCCCAGCACTGGGCCGGTGCGGCTGCCCACGCCCGAACTCGCCCTGAGCGTGCCGGGGATCGTGACCCTGGAGGACGGCCGGCGGCTGTCGGCCGAGCTCAGCGCCCCGCCACCGAGCACCCCGCCGCGGCGCGCCAGGCTCGAGGCCGAGCTCGACGCGGCGGCGCTCGAGGGCCCGCTGACGGTGCGCTTCCCGCAGCCCGGCGATCGCTTCCGCGCGCTGGGCGCGCCGGGCTCGAAGCCGCTGGTGCGCTTCCTCGCCGATCGCGGGGTGCCGCGCGAGGAGCGCGCCCACGTCCCGCTTGTGACGGTGGGCGCCGAGATCCTGTGGGTGGCGGGCTTCGCCCCGGCCGAAGCGCGGCGCATCCAGAGCCACACGCGCCGACGGCTGCGCCTGACGCTGCACGCCTGAGCTACTTCTGCCAGAAGTCTGCGCACGGCGCGAGGATTCTCGAAGCAGAGGAAAACGCAGCGCGGAGACGCGGAGGAAGAAGGGGAGCGCGGTGGAAGAATGAGGTCAGAGAAGATGGGGCCTCCGCGGCTTCGGCTCTCCGAGAGTCGCCCATCCGGAGGCCGATTCTTCCTCCTCCGCGTCTCCGCGGTGCGTTTGGGTTGCAGGCACCGCCCGCGCTGAACGGCTTGTTCTTGGGAAGGGGTTGCTTCCCCCGCGCGGGTGACTTCCCACGCCCCCAGGGGTAGTCTCTTGCGCTGGCGCTCGCGGCCGGTGACGAGCAGGGAGCGTCGCAGGACCCCGGCTGGCAGATCCGTCTTGGACACGCGTCCCCTCGAACCGTCCCCCCACTCCCCGAACGCTCACGTTCCCCTCGCGCAACGGCGCGCACGGGTCCTGGAGCGCATCGCGGACGCCGCACGCCTGGCCGGACGCGCCCCGGGCGAGGTCGAGCTGCTGGCGGTGACGAAGTCGGTCTCGGCCGAGCGCGCGGCGGAGCTGTTCGAGCTCGGCACCCAGGACCTGGGCGAGAACCGCTTGCAGGACCTCGAGGCAAAGCGCCTCGCCTTTCTGGCCGCCGGTCGGATCGCGCGCTGGCACTTCGTCGGCCATCTTCAGCGCAACAAGGCGCGCCGCGTGGTGCGCGTCGCCCACGCCATCCACTCGATGGACTCGCTCGAGCTCTACGAGACGCTGGTGCGGGTGGCGACCGAAGAGCAGCGCTTCCCCGGCATCTTCCTGCAGGTGAAACTGGCCGACGAGGAGACCAAGGGCGGCCTGGCGCCGGCCGACGTGCCGGCGCTGGTCGAGCGCGCGCGCTCGGGCCCGCTGCCGCTGCTCGGCCTGATGACCATGGCCCCGCTGGTGGCCGAGACCCAGGCCGCCGTGCGCGGCGCACGCCAGGTCTTCGAACGCGCCGGGGCGCTCGCGCGCACCCTGGCGGCTTCGGCCTTCGTCGGCGGCCGCGTGCGGCTCTCGATGGGCATGAGCCAGGACTTCGAGGAGGCCGTGCGCGCCGGTGCGCACCTGGTGCGCATCGGCAGCCTCTTGTTCGCCGAGCCGACGCCCTCGGCGTTGCCGGCGCGGGAGCAGGCCGGATGAGCGATCCGCGCTGGGTGCTGGAGCTGACCGGCCTCGACTCGCGCTCGGTCGAGCTGCCGCTGAGCGGCACGCTGGTCGTCGGCTGCGCCAACGCGCGCGCCGGCTTCGTGATCGACGGCCAGGGCGTGGACGAAGCGCACTGCGCGATCGGCCGCACGAAGGAAGGCGACTGGGCGGTCAAGGATCTCGGCTCGCGCCACGGGACCCTGCTCAACGGCCAGCGGGTCGGCTCGGCGCGCCTGAAGCTCGGCGATCAGCTGGTGCTCGGCACGCGGCGCCTCGAGGTGCGCGCGGCCCGCGATGCCGCCCTGGCCGCGGTCGGGAGCGCGCGCCCCAGCGACGCGCCGCAGAAGATCGGCGGCTACCGCATCGAGCGCCTGATCGGCAAGGGCGGCATGGGCGCGGTGTACCTGGCGGTGCAGGAGAGTCTGCGCCGGCCGGTGGCGCTCAAGGTCCTGCCCCCGAAGCTCGCCGCCGACCGCGACTTCGTGCACCGCTTCCAGGCCGAGGCGCGCGCCGCGGCCGCGCTCAGCCACCCCAACGTGGTGGTCGTGTACGACGTCGGCGAGGAGAACGGGCAGCACTACCTGTCGATGGAGTTCATGGCCGGCGGCTCGCTGGAGCAGAAGCTCACCGCCTCCGGTCCGCTGCCGTGGAAGGCCGTGCTGTCGGTGCTGAGCGACGCCGCCGCAGGCCTGTCGTACGCCGAGTCGCGCGGCATCGTGCACCGCGACATCAAGCCCGCGAACCTGATGTACTCGGGCACGGGCACGGTGAAGATCGCCGACCTGGGTCTGGCGACCACGCTCGAGCAAGAAGCGAGCGAGGCCGTGGACGGTAGGCGCGTGTTCGGCACGCCGCACTTCATCTCGCCCGAGCAGGCGCGCGGCGAGGCCGTGGATCATCGCTCGGACCTGTACTCGCTCGGCGCCACCGCCTATCGCCTCTTGTCCGGCAAGACGCCCTTCGAGGGCGCGAGCACGCGCGAGATCCTGCGCGCGCTGCAGAACGACGCGCCGCGGCCGCTGAAGGAGCTGGTGGCGAGCGTGCCGCCCGAGCTCGACGCGGTGATCACGCGTCTGATGGAGAAGACGCCCGGCGCGCGCTTCGCCACCGCCGAGAGCCTGCGCCGCGAGTGCGAGCGTCTGCGCCTAGTGGCCGAGCACGGCCCGACGCTCGAGGTGCAGAGCGGCTCGCGCTCGCAGCGCTGGCTGGGCCTCGTGCTGCTGCTGGTGGTGCTGGGCGCGAGCGCGGCCTGGTACGCGCTGAACCGCCCCGCCGCCCCGCAGGAAACCGGGACGGGCTCGAGGGTCGTCGAAGACGCGCCGGCCGTGGAGGCGGGGAACGACACCTTCTTCGGCAACGGCAACCCTACCGCGCCCGCGGCGCCCGACGAGGAAGGCGTGCTACGCGCGCGCGAGCGCGAGGCCGAGCAACGCCTGCGCGAGATCCCGGCCGGGAGTGTCGGCGACGAGCGTGTGGCGGCCCTGGAGAGGGTGCGTGCGCAGTACCCCGGCACCGCCGCCGCGGCGCGCGCCGAGAGCGAGATCGCCGGCCTGCGCGCTGGCACCTCGGGCTCGAGCAGCGGGCGCAGCGTCGATCCACTCGTCAGCGAGCTGAAGGAAGCGCTGGCCAACCTGGGCCCACAGGCCACGCTGGCCGCCGAGCTGGCGGTGATCGAGAACAGCCGCCCGCCCTTGGACCTGGTGGCGGCCTTCGAGCCCCTGCGCCTGGGCCTGGCTGCCGAGCGCGTGCAGGCCGCCGAGGGTGCGCTGCGCGCGCGCTTCGCCAGCGCCACCGAGCTGGCCCTCGCCGGACGCTTTGCCGAGCTGCGCGCGCACCTCGCCGCGACCGAAGCCGCGTTCGCGGGCCTCGACGAGGTGCCCGGCGATCCCGCACGCCTGGCGGGCATGAAGGCCCTGCGCGACGAGCTCGCCACGCGCCGAGCGCGCGTGGACGAGGAAGAGCGCTTCTACCGCGCCACCGCCGAGCGCGCCGAGCGCCGCGCGGTGGGCGAGGCCCTGGGGCCCGGCTCGGGCCTGCTGGCCGAGCTCGGCGGGCTCGATCTCGACGCCGTCGCGCGGCGCCTGGAGGCGCTCTCGCCCGCGCAGCGCGCGCGGCCCCTGTGCGTCGCGCTGCAGGGCGAAGTGGCGCAGGCCAAGCTCGCGCTCGACAGCCTGGGCAAGGAATTCGGCGCCGGCGGCTGGAGCCGCAAGTCGGTGGTCGATCCGCGCTCCAAGAAGGTGCGCGACGTGCGCGACGTGCGCCCCGAGGGCCTGGTGTTCGAGAAGGAGGGCGCGCTCGACAGCTTCTCCTGGAAGGCAGCCAAGAACGACCCGGACTGGTTCAACAAGTTGTTCCAGGGGCGCCTGGCGCGCGACTGGAACGCGGGCGAGGCGCGCGGCATCGTCGCCGTGTTGCGCCTGATCGGCGCCACGCGCGGCGCGGCCATCGCGCGTGAGCTGCTCGACGCGCGCGCGCGCGGCCTGTTGCAGCCGGCGGACCTGACGGCCCTGGCGGAGGTCTTCGCGCCGGCACAGACCTGGCTCGAGGGCGCCGCGCCCGAGCTGCGCGCCGCGCTGCAACGCGAGAGCGCCAGCGCCGTGCGCCTGGCGCAGGCGCTGGAGGCCTACCAGGCGAAGTCCCTGACCGGCGCGACGGCGCACCTCGAGCGGCTGCTCGCCGAGGGCGGCGATTCCCTGCTCGTGGGCCTGCTCTCGGACGGCGGTGACTGGATGCCCGCGCCCTCCATGCCGCCCGTCCAGCCGACGCCGGCGAACGGCGACAGCCCGCTCGGCAAGTGAGCGCGCCGGACGCCGCCGGGTGCAGCGCGGAGGCGGACGGGCGCTCCGTGCTCTTGTCGGTGCGCATCCAGCCGGGCGCGCGGCGCGCGGGCGCGGCGGGCAGCTGGAACGGCTGGCTGAAGCTCGCCGTGGCCGCCCCGCCCGAGGACGGGCGCGCGAACGAGGCCGCGTGCGCGCTGCTGGCCGAACTCTTCGGACTGCGCTCTTCCGCCGTGGAGCTCGTTCGGGGACACTCCGCGCGCTCCAAGATCTTCCGTCTGCGCCTCGCGCCCCGCGCGGCGCGCGCGCGGCTGGCGGAACTCCTGGGGACTCAGCGATGAGCTCCGTCACCCCCACCGCCCTCGGCCTGGACGAGACCGTCTTTCCGCTGCGCGAACGCCTGCGCGCGGCCGGCGTGCCCGCACCCGACGCGCTGTTCCTGATGGCGACGGGCGTCGGCTTCCTGCCCGGGCGCCTGCGCGAAGCGCTGGAGATCGAGCTCGGCGAGCTGTCGGGCGAGTGCGAGCCGTGGGCCGGGCAGGTCCTGCGCGTGGGGCGCCTCGGCACGCTCACGGCCTGGTTCCTGGAGGACGTCTCGGGCGAGCCTCTGGCCGACGAGCCCGAGTGCCCGTGGATGCGCGCGCTGCCGGTGTGGCTGGCCGCGGCGGCGGGCGCGCAGGTGTTGGTGCACTCGACGGCCGGCAGCGCCTTGCCCTGCGCGGACGAGGGCCGCACGCCGATCGAGGCGCGCTCGCTGGCGCTGCTCTCGGATCACCTGAACTTCAGCGGCGCGACTCCGCTCTTGGGCTTGGGCGAGAGCAAGCTCGGGCCGCTGTTCCCCGATCTCACGCAGCTGCACCACCGTGGGTTGCGGCGCAGCGCGCTGGCGCGCGCCGAGGCGCTCGGTATCCGCGCCTGCGAGGCGGTGGGCGCCTGCACGCTCGGCCCCGCGCTCGAGACGCCGGCTGAGCGGCGCATGCTGGCGCGCCTGGGCGCGGACGTGTCCGTGCCGAATCTGGCCACGCCGCTCCTGGCCGCGGGGCACGCGGGCCTGGCGACGCTTGCCGTGGTGGCGATCACCGACGCGGGCGAGGGCAGCCCCGACGTGCGCAGCGTGGTCGCGGCCGCGAGCGCGCTGCAGCCAGCGCTCGAGGATCTGCTCATCGCACTCCTCCCCGACCTGGCCTCGATCTCGGCCGAGCTGGCGCGGGAGGCTGGGGCGTGAGCGGGAGCCCGAGGGAGACGCGCGCGTGAAGGCTCAGCGCGGCGCGAAGGCGCGCATCGCGCTGCTGGTCTCGGGCAGCGGACGTTCGCTCGAGAACCTGGCCGAGCTCGGGGCACGCGGAGAATTGCCGTTCGAGATCGCGCTGGTGCTCAGCGATCGCGGCGAGAGCGGCGCGCTGGAGCGCTGCGCGCGCCTCGGCATCCCCGCGCTGGTGCTCCCCTACAAGGAACTCGGCGGCGCGGCCGGCTTCTCGCAGCGCGTCTTCGCCGAGCTCGATCAGCGCGGTGTGAAGCTGTGCGTGCTGGCCGGCTTCCTGCGCCTCCTGGCCGTGCCCGCGCACTGGACCGGGCGCGTGATCAACATCCACCCCTCGCTGCTGCCGGCCTTCGGTGGCAAGGGCATGTACGGCGAGCGCGTGCACGCCGCGGTGCTGGCCGCGGGCGTGGCCGAGACCGGCTGCACCGTGCACTTCGTCGACGAGCACTACGACCATGGCGCGCCGATCCTGCAGCGGCGCGTGCCGGTGCTCTCCGGCGACGACGCACACACGCTGGCCGAGCGCGTATTCGCCGAGGAAAAGCGCGCGCTGCCGGAGGCGATCCGGACCGTGCTGGCGCGCCTGGCAAACCCACGCCCTGGGTAGCCTCTAGTGCTGTGATTCACGCACAGAGGCCTTTATCCCGGGCCGCCTGCGCCCGCCGCGGCCTTGCGCCTTCTCCGAGACTTGCACCGAAGTCGCGTCGGCGGCGCGCCTTGCGCGAACGCAGGCGACCTCGGGATAAAGGCCCCTCTGCGTGAATCACAGCACTAGTTGCTGGTGAGCGCCACCGTGAGGTGCGCGACCACCGCGATGCGCTCGTAGCCGACGAGGTACAGGTGCAAGAGGCGCCCGTCCTCGTTCCAGCAGAAGACGCGGTCGATGCCGGTCTGGTGGTTGTCCACGTGCTTGCCGTCGGCGCCCAGCAAGAACAGCCAGTTGGGGCGCTCGGCGGAGAGCTCGGAGCTGCGCTCGGCCAGCGTCGCGAAGATGTCGGGCGTGCCGATGCCGAAGGTCAGGCGCAGCGTGTCCTTGTCGTTGTCGGGCGCCTGCGCGCGCGGCGGCAGGGCACCGAGGTCGCGGTCGGCGAGCACGATCCGCAGCCCGTTGGCGAAGGCGAGCTCGATCTCGGTCGCCTTCTGACCGCCACTCTGGGCGGCTTGGACGAGCTCGACCTCGCGGCGCGTGGCCTTGGTCGGTTGCGCCAGCCAGCCGAGGTCGAAGCTCACCGGGTTGGAGGGGTCGTAAAAGCCCGGCTCGCTGAAGCGCGCGGTGCGGATGGGCTGGTTGGCCTTGGCCGTGAAGTCGGCGTAGGTGGCGATGCCGCTCGTCAGCACGAGCTTGGCCTTGCGCTTCTGCTCGCCGAAGCGGATCGGGGCCTCGGCCGGGAAGCTCTGCAGCGCCATCTCGTGCTCGCTCGTCACCTTGCGCAGCGCGGCGAGCGGCGCGTTCATGCCGGTGATCTGCGGGTACTCGGCCAGCAGGCGCTGGCACTCCTGGAAGCTGCGCCCGTTCAGCTGCTCGAACACGCGCGCGTACTCGTCGCGCGGGAACTCGAACCAGCCGTGGAAGGTCATCGCGTTGCCGCTCTCGACCTTCTTGTCCAGCATGACCTCCCACAGGCCCGACTTGAGGCAGTTGTTGGCGACCTTGAAGTCCGCGAGCTCGCCCTGCGGGCCGAACTTGACCTCGTTGCGGTTGAACTCGCGCTGCAGCAGCGCGAAGCGCGAGAGGTCGTCGTCGTGGCGCGCGTAGGCCGGCACGCTCGGGACCAGCAGCGACAGGTCGAGCGCGCTGAGGCCGAGCGGCGCGGCGGCGCCGACCAGCTCGAGCGTGTGCTGCGCTCCGCTCCGCGCCAGACGCACGGCGCTCAGGTCCTGGCGCAACGGCAGGGAGAGGGTGGAAGGATTGGCCGCATAGCCGCCCGCCTCCTCCGGCTTGAGCGCCACGGTCCAGGTGCCGTCCCCGCCGCCGACGGAGAAGAAGAACGAGAGCAGGGCGAGCAACGGGAGCGTTGGGCTGGGCATGGTGGGAGCAGCAGGGGTTCGTTGGCTGGAACGCGATCGAGCTCGCTGCCCCCGCGCCTTTCCCGGAAGATCTCCGGGACCCTCTTGCACTCTCCCGCACGCCCCTGCCCTACTCGGGGAATGGAGATCGAAACCATCGCCTGGCGCGGCGACGCCGCTTCGGGCCACGCCCGCGTCCTGGACCAAACGCGTCTGCCCACCGAAGTGCTCACGTTCGAGGTGCGCGACCTGGAAAGCATGCTCGCCGCCATCCGCCGCCTGGCCGTGCGCGGAGCGCCCGCCCTGGGCATCGCCGGCGCCTATGGCCTGGTGCTGGGGCTGCAGGCGGCGCGCAGCCCGGACGCGGCCGACTTCGTGGCCCGCACGCGCGAGGCCGGGGCACGCCTCGCCGCCGCGCGGCCCACCGCGGTGAACCTGCCGGCGGCGCTGGAGCGCAGCGTGCTCCGCGCCCAACGCGAGGCCGCCGCGGGGCGCAGCCCGGCCGAGATCCTGGCCGCGCTGCTGGAGCAGGCCCAGGCGCTGGAGGCTTCCGAGCGCGCCGCCTGCGAGGCGATGGGGCGCTTCGGGGCCGAGCTCCTGGCCGATGGCGCGACCGTGCTCACGCACTGCAACGCCGGCGCGCTGTGCACGGTCGGGATCGGCACCGCGCTCGCGCCCGTGTACGTGGCCCAGCGGCAAGGCAAGCGTCTGCGCGTCTTCGCCGACGAGACGCGCCCGTTGTTCCAGGGCGCGCGCTTGACCGCGTGGGAGCTCGCGCGCGCGGGCATCGACGTGACCGTGCTGGCCGACAACGCGGCCGGCGCGCTGCTGCAACGCGGCGAAGTGAGCGCGGTGATCGTCGGTTCGGACCGCATCGCGCGCAACGGCGACGTGGCCAACAAGATCGGCACCTACCCGCTGGCCGTGCTCGCACGCCGCCACGGCGTCCCGTTCTACGTCGTCGCGCCGCTCTCCACGCTCGACCCGCGCTGCGCGCGCGGGGCCGACATTCCGATCGAGGAGCGCGCCGCGGAGGAGGTCACGCGCCCGCTGGGCGTGCAGGCGGCACCGCTGGGCGTCCCGGCCTTCAACCCGGCCTTCGACGTGACCCCGGCCGAGCTCGTCAGCGCGCTGATCTGTGAGCGCGGCGTGCTGCGCGAGCCCAACGAGGAGCGTCTGCGCGCCTGGCTGTGAGTCGCACGCGAGCGCGCGCCGCGGACGCGCCCGAAGATCTGCCCCGCGGCAGGCCGTTGTATTCAGTTGGGCGACGCGCGCGGTCGATCCTGTCCGCGCTCGGCTCCCCCC
Organism: Planctomycetota bacterium; assembly: GCA_009691855.1. Lineage (GTDB taxonomy): Bacteria > Planctomycetota > UBA1135 > UBA1135 > JABFRZ01. The sequence continues at coordinate 59,491 of SIAI01000010.1, forward strand.
CGCGGCGAACATCTTTCCGGCATGACGCCCCCCAAGCAACGCCCCACGCCCCCCCCGCGCCAGGACGGCGACAAGCCCTGGGTGCGCACGCACACGCCGCGACCCGACGAGCTCTCGCGTGAGACCTTCGAGTTCATCGCCGCGATCGACGAGTACAAACGCAAGCACATGCGCTCCTTCCTCTCCGACCGCGAGGTCCTGGCGGTGCTGCGCACGCTGGGCTACGGCCGCGCGGACGCCGGGGCCGAACCGAGCGCGGGCGAGCTGGCCGAGTACGCCGATTCACGCGCCCGCTATCGCACCGAGCACGGGCGCCTGTTTCCGACCTGGAGCGAGGTCTTCCAGCTGCTGCTGGACCTCGGCTACCAGCGCCGTGAGCCGCGCAGCGCGGCCTGAGCTACTGGTGGTGTGATTCACGCACAGAGGCCTTTATCCCGGGCCGCCTGCGTCCGCCGCGGCGTTGCGCCTTCTCCGAGACTTGCACCGAATACGCGTCGTCGGCGCGCCTTGCCAGCGACGATCCATCACGGCGCCTTGTTGGCGCTACTGCGGGGCAGGAACACTAGGTTCGAGAGTCCGCGCGTCGCGCGCGGATTCTAGGGCGTAGTAGCTCCGGCGCCGCAGGCGCCGCGCCGCTCATCAAGCGGCGAGGAGGGGGAGGCCGCGTGGCGCGCCTGGCCTGGAGCAGGAGTCGCGCAGAGCGCGGCGACTCGCGGAGAAGGAAAGAGCATGGGCCTCCGCGGTTCAGCCTGCTGGAATCCGACGCTCCGGAGGTCTTCCGCCCCGCTCCCCGTTCTTCCTCCGGGGCGCTCCGCGCTGCGTTTGGGTTGCGGGCGGCGCACGCGCTGAACGACTTGTTCTTTGGAAGCCCCCGCGCGCCTGCCGCGCCGGCGCGGTGCACGGGCGCGAAGTCTGCAGAGCGCGAGTCCTCTCGCGCCCCAGCCCTCAGGGCGACGCCAGCGCGACGTGGATCGGGAACGCCTCGGTCAGCTCCGCCACCACGCCGCGCACTCTGCGCAACACGCTTTCGTCGCTCGGCGCATGCAGCACGTCGGCGATGGCCGCGCCGAGGCGCAGGATCTCGTTGTGCCCGAGGCCCCGCGCGGTGACGGCCGCGGTGCCGAGGCGCACGCCGGAGGCCTTCATCGGCGGCTGCGGGTCGTAGGGGATCAGGTTCTTGTTGCAGGTGATGTGCACCGCGCCGAGCGCGTTCTCGGCCTGGGCGCCGGTCAGGCCGAGGCCCGACACGTCGACCAGCATCAGGTGGTTCTCGGTGCCGCCCGAGACGATGCGCAGACCACGCTCGCTCAGCACGCGCGCCAGCGTGGCGGCGTTGTCCACCACCGCGCGCGCGTAGGCCTGGAACTCCTTCGACGCGGCCTCGCGCAGGGCCACGGCCTTGGCCGCGACGATGTGCATGAACGGCCCGCCCTGGCCGCCGGGGAACACGGCGCTGTTGAGCTTCTTCAGCCACGGCTCCTTGCACACGATCAGGCCACCGCGCGGGCCGCGCAGGGTCTTGTGCGTCGTCATCGTGACCACGTCCGCGTGCGGCACGGGCGAGGGATGCACGCCGGCCGCCACCAGGCCGGCGATGTGCGCCTGGTCCACGAGCAGGAGCGCGCCGACCTCCCGGGCGATGCTGGCGAAGGCCGCGAAATCGAGCGTGCGCGAATAGGCCGAGGCTCCGGCCAGGATCAGCTTGGGACGCACGCTCTGGGCCTGCGCGCGCACGCGCTCCATGTCGATGCGCTCGCTCTCCTTCTCCACGCCGTAGGAGTGGATCTCGTAGAACAGGCCCGAGAAGTTCTTGGGGTGGCCGTGCGACAGGTGTCCGCCGTGGTCGAGCGACAGCCCCAGGATCTTGTCCTTGGGCTCGAGCATGGCCATCAGCGCGGCCACGTTGGCCTGCGTGCCGCTGTGCGGCTGGACGTTGGCGGCCTCGGCCCCGAACAGACTGCGCGCGCGCGCCAGGCACAGCTCCTCGACCGCGTCCACGTGCTCGCAGCCGCCGTAGTAGCGCTTGCCCGGGTAGCCCTCGGCGTACTTGTCCGTCAGGCGCGTGCCCATCGCGGCCAGCACCTCGGTCGAGGTGTGGTTCTCGGAAGCGATCAGCTCGAGGTGCGCCTCCTGGCGGCGTTCCTCCGCGCCCACGGCTTTCCAGACGGGGTCGTCGCTCGCGAAGCGGGGTCGCTCCATGGAATGTGCGGAAGGCGCCAGAGACTCGTGCGGTTTGGAGGGGCTCACGGTGGCGTGCCATTGTTCCGTGCGCCCGTCCGCGGTTCCATCGCGGGCACGGAGGTTGCGCTCGCCGAAGACCCCGGCGGGTACCCTTGGGGTTGCGCAGAGGCCGCGCCATGCCGGATCCTCTGGCTCACGGCCTCCTGTCCGCGATCATGATCCGACGCCTCGCGCTGCTCGTCCCGTTGTTCCTCGTCCCGCTCCTGTTGGGGGCCTGCGGCGCCGCGGCCACACCGACCGGCAAGGGGTTGGTGCTGCTCCCCTACGACGGGCCGCTGGGACGCGGGGTCAAGGAACGCGACGCGCGCACGAACTTCTTCGACTTCGGTCGCGTGCCGGACGGCGACAACGCACAGCACGTCTTCCGTCTGCGCAACGAGGATCCCGCGCCGGTCTCGATCCTCAAGCTGGATCCCGGCTGCGGCTGCACCGTGGCCGCGCTGCGCGTGATCCACGCCGACGGCTCGATCGAGAAGGGCGAGGCGATCCACTCCAAGGCGCCGAAGCTGCTGACCCTCTTGCCGGGTGAGCTGGCCGAGATCGAGGTGCAGATCTCCACGCGCGACATGGTCAACAAGAACCTCGACAAGCTGATCACGCTGCGCGTGCTCACCGACTCGGTCAACGGGTACTTCCTCACGCTCGAGGTGCACATCCTGGTCGAGCAGCCCTTCACCGCGGTGCCGGGCGCGATCGCGCTCGGCAGCATCCCCGAGTCGGGCGGCGGCGAGGGCAAGGTCGAGATCGTGCCTTCGGGCGGCTTCCACTACGAGCTGGGCGAGCTCGGGACCGTGCCGGCCGGCGTGCACGCCAGCCTGCTCAAGGAGATCCGCAACGAGTTCCCGGTGTGGACGCTGCGCGCCGGCTTCGACGCGCCGCTGGCGCGCGGACCGCGCAACGAACTCCTGCGCATCCCCACCTTCGAGGCCGAGGGCGTGCCGGGGCGCGGAATCGAGGTGCCGCTGACGGCCATGGTGGTCGAGGACCTGGCCAGCGAACCCGCGCGCCTGGTCTTCGCGGCAGCGCGCGACGCCGCCGCGCACGGCACGGTGGAGCTCTACTCGCGCCTCGCCGGCCAGCGCCTGCGCGTGACGGCCGTGGACGTGCCCGAGGCCCAGCGCGCGCAGCTCGCGGCGCGCTTCGAGCCGGTGGAGGCCGACGCCGAGGGCACCAGCCGGCGCTGGCGCATCACGCTGGAGACGCAGCCGCCGTTGGCGGAGACGCCGATGCTGTCGGGCAAGCTGCTCGTGCACCTCGACGATCCGCAGCACCCGAGCCACGAGCTCGAGTTCGTCGTGCACCTGAAGTAACGGGTCTACGGCGCCGGCTTGACGCGCGCGAAGCGGCGCTTGCCAACCTGGATCAGATGCTCGTCGGCGGCCAGCAACGGCGTGGTCACATCCTTGATGACCTTCCCGTTGACCTTGACGCCGCCCTGACCGATCAGTCGGCGCGCCTCTGAGCTGGAGGCGGCGAGGCCTATCAGGTGAAGGAGTGTCGGCAAGCTCGTGGCGTGTGCCGCGGGCAGCGGCCAGGAGACGATGGGGATCTCCGCCGGCAGCTCCTTTTCGACGAAGCGCCGATCGAACTCCGCGCGCGCTGCCTGCGCTGCTTCGCGGCCATGGAGGAGCTCCACGAGCTCTGCCGCCAGACGCGCCTTAGCCTCGCGTGGGTGGCCGCCGAGCAGCGTCTTGCGCTCGTCGTCGCCGATGCGCGTCAGGAGCTCGAACCACACCGGCATGGCCCCGTCGACGATGCTCATCGTCTTGCCGAAGACCTCCTGCGGCGCGTCGGTGAGCCCGATCGTGTTGCCGTAGGACTTGGACATCTTGCGTCCGTCGAGACCGTTGATGAGCGGAGACATGAGAACTACCTGAGGCTCCTGACCCACCTGGGACTGCAGGTCGCGACCCACCAACAGGTTGAACAGCTGGTCGGTGCCGCCGAACTCGACGTCGGCCTTCACCATCACCGAGTCCCAGCCCTGCATGACCGGGTAGACGAGCTCGTGCAGGCCGATGGGCGTGTCGCTGCTCAGGCGCTTCTGGAAGTCCTCGCGCGCCAGCGTTTGCGCGACTGTGCGCCGAGCCAGGAGGCGCAGCAAGTCCTCGAACCGCATAGCGTCGAACCACTCGGAGTTGCGACGCACCTCCGTCCGCCGCATGTCGAGCAGGATTCCGGCCTGCTCAGTGTAGGTCCCCAGGTTTGCCTGGACCTCCTCGCGCGTGAGCTGTGGGCGGAGCTTGTTGCGGCCTGAGGGGTCGCCCACCATGGCCGTGGCATCGCCGACGATCAGCACAATCGTGTGTCCGAGGCGCTGCAGGTCGCGCAGCTTGAGCAGCACCACTGCGTGCCCAACGTGCAGGTCCGGCGAGGACGGATCCATGCCAAACTTGAGACGTAGGCCGCCCTTCTCTGGACTCGCGCGCTCGAGCTTGCGAACCAGGTCCAGCGACATAGGAGGATCCGTCCAAAGCGCGCCTCGAGAAAACGCAGCCATGCTGTCACGCACCCACGGACTGCTCACCGCGGGCCCTCTTCCGCGCGCTGCGCCGAGCGCGGTCGGTCCGGCAGGTCGAGTCCGTCCACGGGCGCGTTCGGGGTCCCGGCAGGTCGCCGGCGCGCGGCCAGGAAGCGCGACCAGGCCGCGGCATCCGGGCCGAGGTCACGGTTCTGCGTCAGCCAGCGCAGCGCGGGCTCGGCCGCGGCCACGCGCTCGGGCGCGCTCTTGGCCAGGCGCGCGACGATCGGCGTGAGCGCGTCCAGGCACGCCTCGCGCTCATCGACGCGCGTGCGCAGAGCGAGCTCGAGCAGCTCGCGCTCGCGGGCCGGTGCCTCGGCGGCGAGACGCTCGGCCAGCGCCGTGGCCGAGACGGCTTCGGCGGCCAGCAGCGGTGAGAGCTTCTCGCGCTCGCAGCCCTGGACGCGCACGTTCGCCGCCGGATGGACGACGCCCGCGCAGTCGATCTCGCCCGAGCGCGGCTCCAGGCGCCAGCGCTCGCGCACGGCCAGCGCGCGCCCGAGCGGCAACTCGTAGCGCAGGAGCTCGATGCGCCGCACCACGGTGGGCACGAGCACGAGATCGTCCAGCGCCTGGCAGGCCTTGGATTCGTAGTCCATGCCCTCCAGCCCCTTGGCGTCCATCGTCGTGCGCAGGCGCTTCAGGTCGGCCGGCGGCAGACGCAGGCGCACGTCGCTGGAGGCGTTCGAGCGCGCCACCAAGAGCAGCCGGTAGACGCCGGCCTGTTCGGGCACGGGCTCGCTCTGCAGGGCGAGTTCGAGCCCGCGCACCAGCGCCCGGCCGGCCAGCACGCGCTCGGCCGAGGCCACCAGTTCCGTTTCGCGCGCGCTCAGCGTGGAGTGCGCGCGCAGGCCGGAGAGCACGCGCCGCGCGCCCTCGTCGTCGCCGCCCGCCAGCGCCGCCTGCAAGGCGCGCAGGCCAGCGCCGATCGCGGCCTCGTCCGTGCGCGCGACCGTCGCCGGGCCACCCGGGGCGAGCGCTGGAGCCGGTTCCCGCCGCGCGGCCATGTGGCAGGCGGCGAGGGATACGCACAGCAGCAGCGCAGGAAACGTGCGCCGTCGTTCCGACGCCGCGCTTCTTCTCCCTGGCGCGAGCGGACTCGCGCCAGGGAGCTTCGAGCCCGGATGCGCCGGGCCGCGCCGTGCCGGCGCGGCCTGCGCACACGGTCTCTCAGGCCTGCGGCAGATCCGCGGGAGGAACATTGCCCGCCTCCGGCGCCTCGGCCTTGGCCTTGGCTTGCTCGGCCCTGGCTTGCTCGGCCCTGGCTTGCTCCTTGGCGAACTCGGCCACCAGCTTGTCGTTCTCCTCGAAGTCCGCGTGGACGAAGGACAGGCCGATCTTGCGATCCTCGGTATCCACGCGGATCACGCGCACCTCGATCTTCATGCCCGGCTTCACGATCTCCTCCGGCGAGGTGATCTTGTGGTCGGACAGCTCGGAGATGTGCAGCAGGCCCTCGAGGTCCTCCTCGAGCTTCACGAACACACCGAAGTTGGTGATCTTCGTGACGAAGCCCGAGAGCAGATCGCCGACGTGGTAGTTGTTGGGGATCGTGTTGACCCAGGGGTCGTTGGAGAGCTGCTTCAGGCCCAGAGCGATGCGCTTCTTGCCGGTGTCGACCGACAGCACCACGCAACGCAGACGGTCGCCCTTGCGCACCACTTCGCTGGGGTGCGTGACCTTCTTGGTCCAGCTCATGTCGCTGACGTGCAGCAGGCCGTCGATGCCCTCCTCGATCTCCACGAACGCGCCGTAGGTCGTGAGGTTGCGCACCGTGCCCTCGATGATCGTGCCCGGGGGATAGTGGCCTTCGACGAGCTCCCAGGGGTTCGTCTCGGCTTGCTTCATGCCGAGCGAGATCTCCTGCTTCTCCATGTCGATCTCGAGCACGATCACCTCGACCTTGTCGGCCGGCTTGACCAGCTCGCTGGGGTGGTTGACGCGCTTGGTCCAGGACATCTCGGAGATGTGCACCAGGCCCTCGACGCCGTCCTCGAGCTTCACGAAGGCGCCGTAGGACATGATGTTGACCACCTCGCCCACGTGCCGCGAGTTGACCGGGTAGCGGGTCTCGATGCCGTCCCAGGGCGAGGCCTGCTTCTGCTTGAGGCCCAGCGCGATGCGCTCGCGCTCGAGGTCCACGCGCAGGACCTTGACCTCGATCTCCTGGCCGATCTGCACCATCTCGCTGGGGTGCCGCACGCGGCCCCACGACATGTCGGTGATGTGCAGCAGGCCATCGATCCCGCCCAGGTCGACGAACACGCCGAAGTCGGCGATGTTCTTGATGATGCCCTTGCGCACCTGACCGTCCTGGATGTCCTTGAGCAGTTCTTCCTTCTGGCGCTGGCGCTCCTCTTCCAGGAGCTTGCGGCGCGAGACGACCACGTTCATGCGCTCGGGGTCGATCTTGATGATGCGCGCGCGCACCGGCTCGCCGATGAAGTCGGCGATGTCGTGCGTGCGCCGCAGGTTGACCTGCGAGGCCGGCAGGAAGACGTTCACGCCCTCCACGTCGACCAGCAGACCGCCCTTGATCTTGCGCTGGCAGATGCCGTGGACCTCGTCGCCTTCCTTGTACTTCGCGGCCATGCGCTCCCAGGCGCGCAGGCGATCCGCGCGACGCTTGGAGAGGTTGGCGGTGTCGTCCTCACCCAGGCCGTCGTAGTAGACCTCGTAGGTCTCGCCCGTCTCGGGCAGCTTGTCGCCGAACTCGGAGATCGGGATCGAACCCTCGGACTTGCCGCCGATGTCGAGCACGACCATGCCGCTGCGCTGGTCGACCGAGTCGACGCGCGCCTTGACGATCGAGCCCGGCGTGACCGGAGCGATGGAAGCGTGGAGACGCTCGGTGAGGGTGACGATGTCGATGCCGCCGAGGGCGGCCTCGACCCGACGATCGAGCTCGGACAGGTCGAGCTCGTACTTCTTGACGCGTTGAGAAGCCTGGGACATGGGTTGGAAGGGGACGGAAAGAAGGGGAACAAGGGCTCCGTAAAGAAAGGGGCGAAAAGCCTAGCGCTTCGCGAGCTCTGCGTCTTGCATCATCCGTTCGATCGCCTGCTTGGCGACCTCCACGGCGTCAGGTGTCCCGGGCGCGATGGGCGCGCCGAAGCGCAGGCGGATGCGGTGCGGATGAGGCAGCTTGCGGCTGCGCGGCCAGGCCTCGAAGGCGCCCAGGATCGCGGCCGGGACGATCGGCGCCCCGGCGCGCCGCGCGGCCACCGCGGCCCCGGCGCGAAACGCGCCCATGCGCCCGTCGCGGGTGCGGGTGCCCTCGGGGAACACCGCCACGCAGTCGCCCTGCTGCAGGTGTCCGATCATGGCTTCGAGCGCGCCGCGGTCGGGGGTGTTGGGCTGGATCAGCACCGCCCCCGACTCGCGCATGACGAAGGCCAGGAAGCGCGAGCGGGCCAGGGTGGCGCGGGCCACGAAGGCCACATGGCGCGGCGTGGCCGCGGCCACGATGGGGATGTCGAGATACGACTGGTGGTTGGCCACGATCAGCACCCCCCCCGTACGCGGCATGTGCTCGACGCCCTCGGCACGGAAGCGGTGCAGCAGCACGAGGTCGCTCTTCACCAGGAAGCGCCCGAGGCGGTAGACGAAGCGCGAGCCGACGACCAGCGGCGCGCCGTTGCGGCCCGCATGCGCGGCCGGTCCGGGGGCCGGGCTCATGCCCGCTCCCCGCGCACGTGGGCCAGCAGCCGCGCGACCACCTGCTCCTGCGTCAAGCCGTCGGTCTCGATGCGCAGCGCGTCCGCCGTGAAGCGCAGCGGCGAGTGCGCGCGCGTGGAGTCGAGCACGTCGCGGCGCTCGAGTTCGGCCTCGATCTCGGCCCGACGCCCCGGCGTGCCCTCCTGCAGCGCCCGGCGCCGAGCGCGCTCGGCGGCGCTGGCCGAGAGGTAGAACTTGTGCGTGGCGCGCGGGAACACCACGGTGGTCGTGTCGCGGCCCTCGGCGACCACGCCGGGCGTGCTGGCCACCAGCTCGCGCTGACGCGCGACCACCGCCGCGCGCACGCCGCCGTGGGCCGAGACCAAGGAAACCGCGTGCGTGACCGCCGGACCACGGATGGCGGGCTCGCCCGCGCGGCCGTCGAGCAGGATGCGGCCCTGGGCGTCGAAGGCGAGCACCAGCTCCTCGGCCACGCGGGTGCAGGCCGTGGCATCGGCGGGCTCGAGGTCGCGCTCCAGCACGGCCAGCGTGACCGCGCGGTACATCGCGCCCGTGTCGAGGAAGAAGAAGCCCAGCGCGCGCGCCAGGGCGCGTGCCACCGAGCTCTTGCCCACCCCAGCCGGGCCATCCAGCGCCACGATCATCTGCGCGCCAGAGGATAGGGCGCGCGGCGCGGGCTGCAACGCTGCGTCGGCGTGCTGCGCCGAGCTCTCGGCCACCAGCTCGCCGCGCGCATCGAGGCGCAACACGTCGCGCGCGCCGCCGAAGGCGTCCAGCACGATCCAGCGCCCCCCCGTCGCCAAGGCCTCGTCGCGGAAGCGGTGCGCGTGGCCGCAGACCAGGTGGCGCGCGTCGTGGCGCGCGCACCAGGCGCGCACGGCATCGCCCTGCAGCTCGACCGTGCTCAGGCTCTTGGCCGCGACCGCGCTGCGCGAGCGCCGGCGCAGGACGCGCGCCGCCGCGCGCGACAGCGCCGCGGGGGTGGCCTGGACCAGGCCGCGCACCAGCGGGTTGCGCAGCACGAGGCGCAGGCGCTGGTAGCTGCGGTCGCGCGTGGCCAGCTCGTCGCCGTGCAGAAACAGGACGCGCGCTCCGGCCGGCGTGCGCCCGAGCAACCCGCGCGCGTGCACGCGCCCGCCCACCGCGCGCTCGAAGCTGCGCCCCAGCAGGAAGTCGCGGTTGCCGTGCAGGAAGTGCAGCGCGGTGCCGCGCGCGGCGCGCGCGCGCAGCTCGTCCAGCAGGGCCACATACTCCGGCTGGCGAGCTGGCGGCGCACCGGTCCAGTACTCGAACAGGTCGCCGAGCACCAGCAGCGCCGGGGCTTCTAGGCGCGCCAGCCAGGCCCGGAAGGCGTTCCACGGACCCGCGGCATGCGGATCGAGGTGCAGGTCGGCGATCACGCGCGCGCCGGGCGTGAGCGCGATCTCCGGCAAGGCGCGCCTCACTTGCCGCGTCTCATTTTCCGCGTCTCATTTTTCAGGTGCGTCGTCGGGCTCGCCCTTGTCGCCGGGCGCGAGGATGCCGAAGTCGCGCAGCTTCTCCCACAGCACCTTGCGCGAGATGCCCAGCAACTCGGCGGTCTGCGTGCGGTGCCCGCCGGTCGACTCCAGGGCCTTCTGGATGTGCGCGATCTCGGCCTCGCGCAGCACCTCGCGGATCGGGCGCACGCTCTCGGCCGGCTCGGTCGCGCCGCGCCAGCGCGGGTCGAGCGGCAGCAGGAAGTCCTTCTTGAGCTCCAGCGAGTCGCCGGCCAGCGCGATCGCGCGTTGCACCGAGTTCTCCAGCTCGCGCACGTTGCCCGGCCAGGGATAGCGCTCGAGCAGGTTCATGGTGGCCGTGTTGACGTGGAACGCGCGGCCCTTGCCGTAGCGCTGCACCATGTGCGCCAGGAGCAGCGGCACGTCGCCGTCGCGCTCGCGCAGCGCCGGCAGCTTCACCGGCACCACGTTCACGCGGTAGTACAGGTCCTCGCGGAAGCGCCCCTCGCGCACCAGCTCCTTGAGCGGCTTCTTGGTCGCGGCCACCACGCGGATGTCGAGCTTCTTCGTCTCCTCGCTGCCCAGGCGCTCGAAGTTGCGCTCCTGCAGCACGCGCAACAGCTTCACCTGCACCGACAGCGGCATGTCGTCGATGTCGTCCAGGAACAGCGTGCCGCCATGGGCGAGCTCGAAGCGCCCCTTGCGCTCCTTGTGCGCGTCAGTGAAGGCGCCCTTCTCGTGGCCGAAGAGCTCGGCCTCCAGCAGGCTCTCGGGCAGGGCCGCGCAGGACAACGCCACGAACGCACCCTTGGCGCGCGCCGAGCGCTCGTGCAGCGCGCGCGCGACGCGCTCCTTGCCCGTGCCGCTCTCGCCCTCGATCAGCACCGTGGCATCGGTCGGCGCGACCGTGGTGATGCGCTGGAAGACGGCCTGCATGCTGCGCGAGCGGCCGACCATCTCGCCCATGCGCTCCGAGGCCACCTCGAGCAGCTCGGCCTTGAGGCGCTGGTTCTCGGCCTCCAGCGAGCGCTCGCGCCCGAAACGCTGGATGAGCTGCACCACCGCCTCGTTGCGGAAGGGCTTCTGGATGTAGTGCGCGGCGCCGATGCGCATGGCCTCGACCGCCTGCTCGACCGTTCCGTAGCCGGTCATCAGCACCACCGGCCGGCGCGCGTCGAGCTCGACCGAGCGCTTGAGCAGATCCATCCCGCCCCCGCCGGGCATGCGGATGTCCGTCAGAACCACGTCGGGATCGTCCTCCAGCGCCTCCAGGGCCGCGCGCGTGTTGGGCGCGTGCACCACCTGGTGCCCGGCGTCCTCCAGCGCATGGCGCAGCGTGACGGCGATCGTCTCCTCGTCCTCGGCCAGCAGTACGCGCACGATGTCTGGCGATCTAGCGCGGCGAGCGCGCTTCCCTCGGTCCCGGCAGGCGATGAACGAAGCGGTCGCCGCCGCTCTTCTGCGCCTCGAGCAGGGCGCCCTCGGCGGCCTCGACCAGGCTGTCGAAGAACAGCGTGTTGTCGTCCTCGTAGTGCGAGAGTCCGGTCGAGAGCGTCACGCGGATGCTCGTGCCCTGGGGCGTGAAGGCGAGCCGTCGCGCCGCTCCCAGGATGCGCCGCGCCCCGGCCTGCGCGCCCTCGGCCGTGGTGTGCGGCAGGATGGCCATCAGGCGATCGTCCATCAGGCGCCCCAGGTAGTCGCAGGTGCGCGTCTCTTCCTGCAGGAGCGCGATCACGGCCTCGAGCACCGACTCGCGGAACTCGTAGCCGTACAGGTCGCGCAACGAATCCAGGCGATCGATGCCGATCACAAGGGCTGAGAGCGGGTACCCGTAGCGCTGGGCGCGGCCGAACTCGACTCGCATCAGATGGCGGATCTGCGACAGCGAGAACACGCCAGCGCCCGGATCGGAGGAGTACTCGGACATGGAATCGGGCCTTCCTGCGGAAGTCGGCAAGGTACGCGCGCAGGCCGCCGGAGTCGAGCGCGCGCAGGTTTCCGCCCCTCGGAGGGGCGGGCGCGTCCCCTCCGAGTGCGCGGCGCGCTCGTCCGTCCAGCAAGAGAGGTGGGAAGGCCTCAAGCTGGGTGGCGTGGCAGCACTATAATGAACCGTCGGCCGCGCCCGCCCAGGGTCCGGTTGGCCCCTTTTTTCCACGAGATCACGATGCGCATAGGCCTCTCGCAGACAGCCCGGATGGAGCAGCGACTCATGCAGTCGCCGCAGATGATCCAGGCCATGCAGATCCTGCAGCTCTCCTCGCTGGAGCTGGAGGAGCGCATCGAGCAGGAGTTGACCGAGAACCCCTTCCTGGAGGTGAAGGAGGAGGGTGCCGAGGAGGCCGAGAAGCCTCCCGGCGAGGAGGGGCCCACCATCGAGAGCATGCTGCAGGAGCTGGAGCGCTACGAGCGCGATGCTCCGCCGCGGACGCGTGCCTCGGCCGAGGACTCGGACAAGAAGTTCGAGGCGATGAACAACACGCCCTCCCACTACCACAGCCTGGGCGACGCGTTGATGAGCCAGATCGGGCTCTCGGACTTCGACGAGCGGCGGCGCGCCATCGCCGAGTATCTGGTCTACTCGCTGGACGCGCGCGGGTACCTGCCCGACCCGCTCGAGAAGGTCGTCGAGACCGCCGAGATCGACGGGCTCACGGTCGAAGAGCTGGCCAGCGTGCTGGAGGACCTGCGCACGGCCACGCACCCGGCCCTGGGCGCGCGCGACCTGAAGGAGTGCCTGCTGCTGCAGCTCGAGCCCATGGGCCTCGACGCGCCGCTGCTGCGCACGCTGATCAACGAGCACCTCGAGGACATCACCACCAACCGACTGCCGCACGTCGCGCGCGCCACGGGGCACTCGCTGGACGACATCAAGCAGGCGCTCGAGAGCCTGCGCGCGCTCGATCCGAGCCCGGGCCGCGACTACGGCGAGTCGCCGGCCGAGACGATCCACCCGGACGTGGTGGTCGATGAGCTGGACGGCAAGTTCGAGGTGCGCCTGACGCGCCAGGGCGTGCCCGACCTGAGCGTCAGCCCGGCCTATCGCGAGCTGATGCGGCGCGCGAGCCAGAGCGGCGGCGAGGCCGTGCGCAAGTGGGTCAAGCAGCGCCTGGAGTCGGCGCGCTGGTTCATCGAGGCCGTGCACCAGCGTCAGAACACGCTGCTACGCATCGCCAACGCCGTGTTCGAGCGCCAGCAGGGCTTCCTCGACAAGGGCGTCAAGGCGATGGTGCCGCTGCGCATGCTGGAGGTCGCCGACGTGGTCGGGGTGCACATCTCTACCGTCAGCCGCGCGGTGGCCGGCAAGTACGCGCAGACGCCGCACGGCATCCTGCCGCTGCGCTTCTTCTTCTCGGGCGGCACCACCAGCTCGTCGGGCGAGCAGACCAGTCAGGCCTCGATCAAGCAGCGCATCAAGGAGCTGGTCGAGAAGGAAGACACGAAGGATCCGCTGTCCGACGACAAGCTGGCGGATCTCTTGAAAGAGCAGCACGGGATCACGATCGCGCGGCGCACGATCACGAAGTACCGCAAGGCGCTGAACATCGCCTCCTCGAATCAGCGTCGCGTGTTCTGAGCCGCTTACCCGCCGCAGGCGGGCCTGGTCAGGAAAGAACAGGCTGCCCAGGTCCGCTGAGCTTCTATTCGTCGGCCGCCTGCACGGCGAGCAAGACTCCTGGAGTGGAGGAAAGCGCAGCGCGGAGAAGGAAAGAGCATGGGCCTCCGCGGTTCAGCCTGCTGGAATCCGACGCTCCGCAGGTCTTCCGCCCCGCTCCCCGTTCTTCCTCCGTGGCGCTCCGCGCTCTGCGCGTCTGCGCGCTGCGTTTGGGTGGCGGGCGGCGCACCCGCGGAACGACTTGTTCTTTGGAAGCGGAGAGTTAGCGGAGTCGTCGTGGAGCGCGCGATTTCGGCCGTAGGCCACGGCGAAACGTAGAGAGCGCAGGGCGAAACAGAAGAAGGGGCCTCCGGGGTTGCGGGTCCCCGGAACCCGCAAGCCCCGGAGGCCCCCTCTTTCCTCTCCGTCCTCTGCGCCTCTGCGTCTCCCTCTGCGTTTCGCCGCTCGCTGACCTACGGCCGAATTCGCGCCGTACGCGACGACTCTCCGAACCGTTCGCTCAGTTCGCGCGGCCCTGGAACTCGCCCGTCTCGGTCGCGACCTTGACCTGGTCGCCCACGCTGATGTGGATCGGCACCTTGATCTTCAGGCCGGTCTCGAGCGTGGCGTCCTTCTTCACGCCCGAAGTGGTGTTGCCCTTGACCGCGTTCTCGGTCTCCTTGACCTGCAACACGACCTGCGGCGGCAGCTCCACACCCACCGGGGTCGAGCCGTGGAAGACCACCTCGACCTGCGTGTTCTCGCGCACGTAGCCCATCTTCTCGCCCACGAAGTCCACGCTGAGCTCGAACTGCTCGTAGCTCTCCACGTCCATGAAGATGTAGTTGCCGGCGGCACCCTCGCGGTAGAGGTACTCGGCCTTCTTGCGGTCGAGGTAGGCCACCTCGAGCACGTCGCTCGAGCCCAGGCGCATGGCCGAGGTCGAGCCGGTGGTCAAGGACTTGGTCTTGACGTTGATGATCGCGCGCAGGTTGCCCGGCGTCTTGTGCTCGTACTCCGTGACCACCCACAGGTCGCCGTTCATCTGGATCACTTGTCCCTTGCGGATCTCGGTCGCTCGCACGCCCATGTTTTGGCTCGTTTCGAAGGTTCGGGGGGCAGCGACGATAGCAGCGGCCGGGCGCGGCCGGAAGAGTGGCCGTGGGCGGACTACCAGGTAGCGCTCCACGTAGGCCGCTAGCGGCGCGCGCGCGCTGGCCTCGTCGATCCCGTCCAACGACAGATCCTCGAGGTTCTTGAAGCGGATGCAGCTCTGGCCCAGGTCGAGCTTCGTGCCCGCGGGCACGAAGCCCGCGCGCAGCAGGACAGTCTTGGCCGAACTCTGCGCGCGGCGAGGTTAGCCACCCCGCGCACCGCCGCCAGGTTCAGGGCACCTTGGTCACGTACACGAACACGTCCAGGTCGCGCGGCGTCAAGGGCACCTCGAAGGTCGCCACCAGCTCGCACTCCTCGCGCAGCAGGCGCTCGAACTCGGCGCGGTTCTCGGCCGAGGTCGGCAGCTCCGTCCAGTCGTCGAGCTGGGTGCGGTTGAGCACGAACCAGGTGCGCCGCTCGTAGCGCGCCGAGTCCAACGGCACGCGCGCGCGCCAGTCGTCGAGCCAGGTCACGATCTTCCAGTCGCGCACCGTGCGCGTGTGCGGATCCAGGTAGTACTCGGCCACCGGCGCGTCCATGCCCAGCACGAGGTCGCTCGGCGCGCGGCGCTCGAACACGCAGGCGTAGGCCTCGCGCCACTGCGGGCGATCGCCGTGGCGCACGGTGAAGTACAGCGCGCTCTCGATCAGCCCGGGCAGGGAAACCACCAGGGCAAGCCACGCGTGGCGCTTGCGCTGCGCGTCGGTCTCGCCCTCGGCCGGCAAGAACAAGAGCGCTGCGCACACCGCCAACCAGGGCTGGAGCACGAACACGTACTGCGCGCTGACGCGCACGAAGCACGAGGCCAATCCGGCCGTGGAGAGCGCCAGCACCGCCGTGCCGACCAGCGCGAAGCTCTCGCGCCGGCGCCACTGCCGCCATGCGCCCAGCGCGAAGGCGAGTCCGAGCGTGGGTGAGATGAGGTAGCCCACGGTCTTGACGAAGTGCAGCGGACTGGCGCCGCCCTGGCGCGCCTCCCACCTGAACCAGGCGCGCAGCACCCAGCCCGAGCCGGCCACGAGCGCCAGCAGGCCGACCCAGAAGAAGAGCGTCCAGGCGCGCGACTGCGCCGCCGGCCCCGGCACCCACTCGCACCAGCGCGCGATCCACGGCACGACCAGGAGCGCCCCGATCAAGAAGGCCGCGCTCGGGTGCGTCAAGGCCGCCAGGACCAGGAGCACCAGGCCGAGCAGGGTGCGCCGGCTCGAACCGCCGTACAGGCCGCGCAGCAGCCAGCCCCCGCCGAGCAGGGCCAGGGTCTGCGCCAGGGTGTAGAAGCGCGCGGTCTGCGACCAGTAGAGGTGCCACACCGAGGCCGCCAGGAAGAAAGCCGCCAGGCTGGCGACGCGCGCGCCCACGAACGGCCGAAAGGCCCACAGGGTGGCCAGGATCGAGGCCAGGCCGAAGATCGCGGCCGGCAGGCGCAACAGGAATTCGTCGGGGTGGCCCCCGCCGTAGAACCAACCGCTGACCCAGTAGCCGATCGGGTTGACCTCGAGGCCGCCGGCGTGCGTGTCGGCCAGGGTCAGGGCCTCGTCGAGCCACAGGCTCCAACGCCCGAGCTCCAGGAAGCGCAACCCGCCGAGCAGCAACGCCGCCAGGGTGAAGGCGAACACCAGCGGGTCCGCGAACCACCGGCGCGGTTGAACGGCTTTCGCGGCGGAGGGATCAAGGGCGACGCTCACCGCGCCCGAGACTTCCATAGCCTCGCGACCTTGTAAACTCTCCAGGCACCCTCTGCGCGCCTTTCGCGCCCCCGATGCAACCTCTGCGGCCCGGATCCCGTTCGCTCCTGATGCTCCTGCTCGCCAGCCTGGCGGGCTGCCTCGACGTGTCTCCGCCCGGGACGACCTTCGCCAGCGACCCCGCCGGCGCGCGTGTGCTGGTCGATGGCCGCGACTCGGGCTGGGTCACGCCGTGTGCCTTCGCGCTCGACAAGGAAGAAACGTACGTGGTGAGCTTCTCCCTGGTCGGCTACACGCCGCGCGAGGTCCTGCTGGTCCCGGACGGGCACTGCGGCTTGATCAACTGGTACCAGGGCGTGAACGGCGTGAAGAGCACGGTCCGCTTCCCGATCCTCTTGCCGACGCGCGACTTCTTGTTCCCGCTGCGCGAGGTGCAGACGCTCGCCCCCGGACGCGTATTCGTGCGCTTGCGACCGGCCGACTCGTGAGCCGCGTCCCGTGACGCGCGCGGTGTTCCTGGATCGCGACGGAACGCTGGTGGACGAGCTCGGCTTCCTGCGCGACGCCGCGACCCTGCGCCTCTTGCCCGGCGCGGCCGAGGGCGTGCGCCTGTTCAACCGCGCTGGTTGGCGCACGGTGCTGGTCACGAACCAGAGTGGCATCGCGCGCGGCCTGCTGGACGAGGACGACCTCTGCGCAGTGCACGCGCGCCTGGAGCAGGCACTCGCGCGCGCGGACGCGCGCCTGGATCTCCTGCTGCACTGTCCGCACCATCCCAGCGCGGGCCGCGGCCTCCTGCGGCAGAGCTGCGCGTGCCGCAAGCCGGAGCCGGGCATGCTGCTGGATGCGGCCCGACGCCTGGAGCTCGACCTGGCGCAGAGCTGGATCGTCGGCGACAGCGCGCGTGACCTCGAGGCCGGGCGGCGCGCGGAGCTCGCCGGCGGGGTACTGGTCCTGACCGGCAAGGGCCGCGACGAACTCGCGGCCCTCGCGCCGGCGGAGCGGGCACGCGTGCTCAGCGCACCCGATCTGCCCGCCGCGGCACGTCTGATCCTTCAGGGCAAGTAGCGCGGCAGACGCTCGGACAGCGCGCTCGCCAGCCACAGCGGCAGCTTCGACCAGGCCGACTGCAGGATCTTCGTGCGCGGGTTGGAGGGATTGAAGCTCGGCAGGCTACGGCTCTTCTCCAGGTGGTAGCGGTAGTGCAGCGGCGTCGGCTCGAAGCCCTGGTGGCGTTTGAACTCGAAGGCGCCCGAGTCCATGCGGCTGCGGCAGAAGTCGAAGCGCCGGAAGCCGCGCTCGACGGCCCACTCCTGCAACGCGAGGTACATGAAGTTGCTGGCGCTGACGGCGCGATCCGCGCCCGGCTGCGCGCCGGCGTAGTAGGCGATGAGCGTGTCGCCGTAGGCGAAGGACATCACCGCCGAGAGCGGCCGCTCGGCCTGGCGCACGAGGTGCACGAACACGCTGCGCTCGAATTGCTCCAGCAGCGCGCGGAAGTGCGCGCCCGGCAGTCCCGGCGAGCCGAGCGCGTGTTTGTTCATCAGAAACATGCGCTGCAGGTCGTCCAGGTACCAGTGCCCGTTGGAGAGCTCCAGGCCGTGCTTCTCGCGTGCCTTGCGCGCCTCGGCTCGCGATTTCTTGGGCATGCGCGCCAGCACTTGCGCCGGATCGCTGGGCAGCTCCTTCAGGAAGGTGCAGTAGAGCGTGCTGGGCGTGAGCGGCAGCTCGAGTCCTGGATCCTCCAGGCAGCGCAGCTCCATGTAGCCGGCCGAGAGTTCGCGCGCCAGGTGCGCGCCGCGCTCGACCAGCGCCGCCTCGATCGCGCGGTCCTCGCCCAGCGGCCCGCCATAGGTGGCGTAGGGCATCGAGACCAGCTTGCGCCCGCCGAAGAAGCCGCGGCACAGCATCAGCGGCAGCACGCCCACCAGACGGTCGCCGCGCCAGGCGCACACGTCGAGCGCGTCGTGGCCGTGGACCTTCTCGATCACGCGCCGCCAGCCCGAGAGGTGGAAGAACGTGCCGCGCGCGTGCGCGTGCACGTAGGCGTCGCGGCGCGCGTCCTCGCTGGAGAGGCCCGCGCGCAGCTCGAGCGTCGGCACATTGGGCACCTCGAGCGCGGTCATGCCTCGCCCTCGATCTCCGGAGCGCGCCCGTCCAGCGGTCCCTCGGCCTCGTAGATGCGCTCGATGCGGTACTCCTTCAGGTTGCGCGCCTGGCTGAAGATGATGATCTCGCCCACCAGGCCGAAGCCCAGGACCTGCACCCCCAGCACGATCAGGAGCACGCCCAGGAGCAGCAGCGGCCGGCCTGAGATCGGTTGGTCGTAGCCGAACTTTGCGATGGTCATGTAGGCGCAGATGCCCAGACCGGCCAGGCCGAACGCGCCCCCGATCGTGCCGAAGAAGCGCAACGGCTTGAGCGTGAACTTCGTCAGGAACATCACCGCCAGGATGTCCAGGAAGCGCCGCGTGTAGATGCCCGCGCCGAACACGCCGGCTCCGCCCCACTCCTTGAGGTGGCGCACCTTGCGCTCGACCACGCGGTAGCCCTGGCGGTAGGCGATCACCGGCAGGTAGCGGTACATGTCGCCGTACACGGCCACGTCCTCCAGCACCTCGCGCCGGATGGCGCGGAAGTAGCAGTTCAGGTCGTGGAACTCCATGCGGATGATCTGGCGGATCACCAGATTGAAGGCCGCCGACTGCAGCCGATTCAGCCACGGATCGACGCGCGGACTGCGCCAGGGCGTGACGAAGTCGGCGCCCTCGTCGAGCGCGGCCAGCATGCCGCGCAGCTCTACCGGATCGACCTGCACGTATTGCGGCGAGGTCACGAGATAGCGCCCGCGCGTGCGCTCCACGGCGGCCGAGAGACACACCGACTCGCCGAACGGATTCTTGAAGCTGATCGACTTGACGCGGTTCGGATAGTCGCGGCGCAGCTTCTGCACCTCTTCCCAGGCGCGCCCGGCGACGCCGTCGAAGACGAAAATCACCTCCCACGAGCGGCTCTCGCGCAGGAGCTCGGCGCCCAGTGCCTCGACCACCTCGCGCACCTCGGCCGCGGCGCTGGTGACCGGCACGATCACGGTCACGTCGAGCTCGAGCTCGGGCCACACGCCCGTGTCCTCGAGTGCCGGCGGCAGGCGCTCGCTGCTGCTCTCGTGGGTGGTGCTCATCCGTGCAGCTCGTTCAGGATGCGGTCCAGCGTGCTACGGCGGTGCATGCCGCTGGCCTTGACCGCCAGCTCGCCCAGCAGGCCCAGCAACGCGAAGTACACGAAGGCGTTGAACACCAGACACAGGATCGTGACCACCGCCATCTCCCAGTCGTTGAAGCTGAGCAGGCTACCGGGCAGCTCGTGCCCGCGGCCGAAGTCGAGCGAGATCAGCGCCGCGACGGCGAACAGGAGTCCGGCGGCCAGCGTCAGCAGGGCCAGGGTGCCGAAGTACTGGATCGGGCGCTGCGAGAACTGCGACACGAACTTGACCGCCACCAGGTCGAGCACCACGCGCGTGGCGCGGCCGATGCCGTACTTGCTGTGGCCGTAGAGCCGCGGGCGATGGTTCACCACCAGCTCGGAGATGCGCGCACCGCTGCCGGCCGAGAGCAGCGGCAAGAAGCGGTGTTGTTCGGCATAGATGACCATGCTCTTGATCAGCTCGCGGCGGAAGGCCTTGAGCGTGCAGCCGGTGTCGTGGATCGGCACGCCCGTCACCCAGGCGATCAGGCGGTTGGCGATCAGCGAGGGCAGGCGCCGCAGGACGAAGCCGTCGTAGCGCTTCTTGCGCCAGCCGACGACGATGTCGAAGCCGCGCTCCAGCTCGCGCACCAGCGCGGGGATGTCGGCCGGGTCGTTCTGCAGGTCGCCGTCCAGAGTCACGATCACGCGCCCCTTGGCCACGTCGAAGCCGGCCGCCAGGGCCGCGGTCTGGCCGTAGTTGCGGCGGAAGCGCACCACGCAGACCCGCGGGTCGCGCTGGTGCAGCGCCAGCAGTTGTTCCAGGCTGCCGTCGGTCGAGCGGTCGTCCACGAAGATGATCTGCGAGCGCCGCCCCTCGTCGCCCATCTGCCCCAGGGCCTGGGCGATCTCCTCGTACAACGCGGGCAGGCTCTCGGCCTCGTTGAACACGGGAACGACGATGGAGATCGCGACCGGAGCGGACATGGGGCGGGCACCCGGCTAGCGTCCTGGAGCCACAGGCCGCATGCAGCTTCCGTCCCCATCCGCCGACAGGCAAGGCGCGACGACGGCCGCGTATCCAGGGTGATACGCCGAGGAGGAGCAACGCAGTCCTTCGGTGGGGGGGGGCGGAAGCTGCATGCGGACTTCGCTGACGGGGCGCGCGCCGGGCCTCTGATTCTGACCCGCCGGAGGTGCGCCGCGAAATCGATCCCGCGCGGCGGCTCCCTTGTGGGCCGGGAGACCAGGGCTACGATGGCCGCGCACCATGGCTGAGCGCGAGACGGAGAGACGAGCATCCCGGCCGGCGCTCTTGCTCGGTTCCGGGCGCTGGGCGCGCGAAACGGGCGCCGCCCTGGCCGCGCTCTCGGCCCTGGACGGCGACGGCGAGCGACGCCTCGAGCCGTGCCCCGAGTTCGGCGTGGCCGACCTCGAACAGTTGCTCGAAAAACGTCCGCTGGAGGGGCTGCTCATCCTGGAGTCGGCGCGCGTGCCGGCCGAGGACATCGGCTTCGTGCGCCGTTTCCTGGAGCGCCACGCCGGCTGGCGCCTGCTGGCCGTGGGTGCGGACAAGCAGGAAGCGCGCGCCCTGCTGGCGTTGCCGCGCGCGCTCTTCCTGCGCTGGCCACCCGACCTGGAAGAGCTGCGCGGCCTGCTGCTCCCCACTGCCCCCGCCGCGGCGCCAGCTGCCGAGCGTGCGCCGACGCCCAAGGCGGCGCCGCGCGCGAACAAGCTCAACGGCGGCGTCGACGTGGGCGATCTGCTGGAGGACTTGCTGGCCTCCGCCGCGCTGCAGGGCTCGGGCGCGCCGCGCTACCAGTTCCGCGGCGGCGAAGCGCTGCTCGTGCACCGCGAGCGCGGCCTGTTGCAAGAGTCCCTGGGCGCGCTGGTCGAGCTGGCGCGGCACTGCGCCGGCGGCGAAGGCCTGGTGCGCGCCGGGGTCGATCCGGCGGGCGACGCGGTCGTGATCGGACTCGACTTCCCGCGCGCCGGCTTGTCCGAGAAAGAACTCCCGTCCCTGCTCGAGCGCGCGCCGGCGGGCGAGCTCGGCGCCGAGCTGAGCGAGGCCCTGGCCGGAGCGCGCGCGGGCGCGGCACGGCTGCGCGAGATCGGAGCGCGAGTCGAGCTCGGCGGCGGCGAGCCGGGCCGGGTGCGCTGCGAGGTGCGCCTGCCCACGCTGCCGGCCCCCGTCGCTCGCGGCCGCTCGATCAAGCCCGAGGATCCGTTCGCTTAGCACGCACGGCGCGGCGGCGAAGGCGGCCTTCCTGGCCGCTGAGCACGACCTGGATGGATTCGGAACGACGCGCGTGACGACGCCCCGCCGAAGCGCGCGAAGCCGCAGCAGGGACCTTTTTTCAACGGGCTGCGCGCACGGCTTTCCCCGCTCGCTGTCTCCAGCGCGCCACACTCGGGTGTCGAGAATCCCGGACACCCATGTCCGCGCCGCGCATCCTCCTGCTCGACGAGGCCTCGCCCTCGCTGCGCGCGCTGGCGGCGACGCTGGAGCTGGAAGGCTTCCGCGTGCGCCAGACCGCCGAGCCCGACGAAGCCCTCAGCGCGATCCGCGCCGGCGAGTGCGAGGTGGTGCTGAGCGAGGTGCACCTGGCCGCCCAGGCGGTACTGGCGGAGGTGCGGGCCTCGAACTCGGCGCCGCCGGTGATCGTGTTCGACGACTTCGCCAGCCTCGGCGGGCCGTCCCAGGCGCTGCGCGAGGGCGCCTTCGACGCGCTGGCGCGTCCGATCTCGGACGAAGAGGTGCTGCGCGCCGTGCGCCGCGCGCTGCAGAGCCACGCGCTGCGCCTGGAGAACGAGCGTCTCAAGCACGAGCTCGACGGCCGCGCCACCTTCGGCGAGCTGTTCTCCGTGGATCCGCGCATGCGGCGCATCTTCGAGACGCTGGCGGCCGTGGCCGACTCGCGCGCGACGCTGCTGCTCTCCGGCGAGAGCGGTACGGGCAAGACCCAGCTCGCCCACGCCGTGCACAAGCGCAGCGCCCGCGCGCGTGGCCCGTTCGTCGAGGTGAACTGCGGCGCGCTGCCCTCGAACCTCCTGGAGAGCGAGCTCTTCGGCCACGTGCGCGGGGCCTTCACCGGCGCGGTCAAGGATCGCCTGGGCAAGTTCGAGCAGGCCGCCGGCGGCACGATCCTCCTGGACGAGATCGGCACGGCCAGCCCCGAGCTGCAGCTGAAGCTGCTGCGCGTGCTGGAGGAAGGGCGCTTCGAGCGCGTGGGCGACACGCGCACGCGCAACGTCGACGCGCGCGTGATCACGGCCACCAACGTGGACCTGGAGCAGGAGGTCGCCGCCGGCCGCTTCCGCGCCGACCTCTTCTACCGCATCCACGTGGTGGCGGTGGAGGTCCCGCCGCTGCGCGCGCGCCTGGGCGACGTGGCCCAGCTGGCCGAGCAGTTCCTGACGCGCTTCGCGCGCCGCCACGGGCGCGAGGTGCGCGAGCTCTCCAGCGCCGCGCGCCAGCGCCTGTGCGCGCACGCCTGGCCCGGCAACGTGCGCGAACTGGAGAACGCGATCGAGCGTGCGGTCCTGATCTCGCAGGGCGCGCGCCTGGAGCCGGGCGACCTGTTCCCCGAGCGGGCGGCAGGGTCTGCCGGTGCGCACGGAACCCAGCCGGGCTTCGAGGGTTGGCAGGCCGGCCCGCCGGACGAGCTCAAGCTCGCCCTGGAGGGTCCCGAGCGCTGGCTACTCCTGCGCGCCCTGGAGCGCCACGCCGGCAATCGCTCCGCCGCTGCGCGCACGCTGGGTATCAATCGCACCACGCTCTTCAACAAGATGCGCAAGTACGCTCTCCTATCCTTCCCGGTTCGCACCTAGCTTGTCCTACTTGCTCTTCCGATGAAGCTGCGCTGGATCTTGCCGCCGCTGGCCGCCCTGACCCTCGGCGGTCTGGTGTGGGTGATCACGCACGGCGACCGGCTCTCGCCCGAAGAATGGCTGGCGGCGGCGCGCGCGGCGCGCGCGGCCAAACCACCCGGCGAGGCCGAGGCCCAGCGCGCGCTCGACCAGGGGCTGAAGCTGGTGCAGCCGGGTTCGGGCGCGCCCGTGCGCGGCGAGTTGTTGCTGGCGCGCGCCGAACTGTACGCCGACCAGAAGCTGCCCCAGCTCGCGCTCGGTGACTGCCGCGCGCGCCTGGCCGAGTTCGGGCCCGAGGCGGACACCCTGGCCCTGGCCTGCGACCAGTTGCTGCTCCAAAACGAGTCCGGCCTGGCGCTGGAGTTCGCGGAGCAGCTCGCCCCGCTCGATCCCGCGCGCGGCAAGAGCCGCATCGGACGCTGCCGCATCGCCCTGGCCGACTCGCCGCTGGCCTCGGTCGATCGCCTAGCGCGCACGGCCCTGCCGCTGTCGGTGGCGAGCACGGCCCGCGCCCTGGCGCAGCGCGCGGCGGTGTTCGCGGACGAGCCGGGCAAGAGCTCGGCCGCGCTGGACGAGGTCCTGACGCTGTTCGCGCGTGCCGACCAGCGCCGGCAGGTCTCCGAGTGGGTCGCCGAAGCCGCCGAGCACATGCGCACCGCGCGCGTGGCCTTCGTCGAGAGCCTCGAGCCCGGTTCGAGCACCGCCGCCGTGGCTGGCTTGCAGGACCTCCTGCTGCGCGGCGGTGCCGAGCGCGAGGCCGCCGACCTCGGCTGGGTCGCGCTGGCGCCGCCCGGGGTGGCCGACTCCATGCCGGTCCTGGCGCGCACGGCCTCGGCTCTGGTCGAACTCGGGCGCCTGGGCGCCGCGCGCGCGCTGATCCTCGACCTGCGAGGGCGCGGGGGCCAGTCCCTGCATCCCGAGCTCCTGCCCAGCCACGCGTTGCGCGACGAGCTGCTGGAGTGGTGCCTCTTGCTCGAGCGCCTGCAGCTGTGGCCCGAGCTGCGCTGCGCCGCTTGGTACCTGGCCGAGCGCAGCCAGGCCGACGACGGCCGCACACAGCTGGCGCTGTTTTTGGCCGCCACCGCCGACCTGCGCGAGAACCAGCTCGAAGCGGCGCAGCGCACCCTCGACCTGCTCGGCACGAATCCCCTGCCGCAGCACGACGTGCCCATGCGCGCCTGGTTCGCGCGCGCCGAGATCGCGCGCAAGACGGGCCAGAAAACGCTCGAGCGCTACGCCCTGATCACCGGCACCAAGTCAGCGCCGCTGGATGCGCCCGCCGCGCTGCGAGCGGAGCTCGGGCGCGCCTGGCAGCGGCTGTACCAGATCCAGCAGGACGACGGCGACCTGGGCCAGGCCGAGGTCAGCCTCACCCACGCGCTGCGCTGCTCGCCCGAGCGCGCGGCGGAGCTGGAGCCGCTGTGGGTCGAGCTCGGCCAGCAGGCGCTGGCCACGCGCGGCGCCAGCTCGCCGTACCTCCTGTACGCGCGCGCCAAGAACCAGGACGACCGCGGCCTCGCCGTGCCGGCGCTGAGCGACGCGCACGAGCTGCTCAAGACCTATCCGGGCCTCGGGCCGGCGCTGGAGATCGTCTCGCGCGCTGCCAACAAGCTGCGCGACTTCCCGCAGATGATCGCGGCCTCGCTGGAACTGCTGGAGCGCGGCTGGCCCGGCGCCGGCGCCTCGGCGCGCCTGCGCGACGTCCCCAAGGATTACTTCCTGCCCCAGGACCGCGTGCGCTGGATGCGCCTCGATCCGCGCGGCTCCCTGGAGGCCGTGGTGCGTCGCCTGCTGGCGAAAGGCGACGTGCGCGCCGCGGCCCTGGCCGCGCGCGGCGGCCCGGCCAAGTTCCAGCCGCCCGAGTTGCTGCCGCTGCTGGCCGAGGTCGAACTCGCGGCCGGCTTGCCCAACGTGGCGCTCGACACCCTCGAGCTGCTGCCGGCCGACGGCGCGCCGTTCCGCAGCGCCACCTCGGTGGCGCTCAAGGCGGCGCTGCAACACCTCGTGCAGAGCGGTCAGCCGCAGGAACTCGACGTGGTGCTGCAGCAGGTGTTCGCCTCCGGGGCGGCCGAGGACGCGCGGATGCTCTCCGTGCTCGACCTCTTGCTGTGCCTGGGGCGCCCGGAGAGCGCGACCCTGCTCGCCTGGCTCGCGCCGCAACAGCTGCCGTTCCTCGACGAGTATCTGCTGCGCGCCGCGGCCCAGCGTCTGATCGCGCGCAGCGGTTCGGCCGTGGACGACGATCTGGAGCGCGCCACCGCGCTGCTCGAGGACGGACGCCCCGAGCTCGGTCGGATCCTGTTCGCGCTCGAGCTCGGCGACCTCGAGGCCGTGGCGCGCGAGGCGCGCGCCGCGCTGACGACGCCGCTGGCGGCGGACGCGGGCCGGCGCGCGGCACTGCTCCTGCTGGCCGACGAACCTTCGCAGGCGGCCGAGGTCTTGAGCACGCTGTCCCTCGACGGCCGTGCGCTGCTGCCCGAGCTGTGCGCCAGCGCGCTGGCGCTGGCCGAGCCGCCGCTCGCCGCCGACGCGCTGCCCAGCGGACACTCCGGATTGTCGCTGTCCGCGCAACTGCTCGAGAGCGTGCCCTTGCCGCGCCTACTGGCGCTGGCGCTGGCGGCCGAGGTGCCGCCCTGGTCGTCGTGGACGATGGCGCGCACGAACGAGCTCGAACCCGCCACGCGCAGCGCGCCGTGGATCAAGCTCGTACGCTCGCAGGCCTGGC
This sequence comes from Planctomycetota bacterium, assembly GCA_009691855.1. Lineage (GTDB taxonomy): Bacteria > Planctomycetota > UBA1135 > UBA1135 > JABFRZ01. The sequence continues at coordinate 85,619 of SIAI01000010.1, forward strand.
TCGCGCTGGGCGAACCGGCGCTGGCGCAGAGCGAGTTCGCGCTCCAGGGGCCGGCGCAGATGGCGCTCCTGTGGTGGCAGCGCGCGCGCGTCGCCGAGGCCGCGGGCGCGCCGCGCGCGAAGGTGCTGGAGAACCAGCTCGGCTGGCTCGCGGCCGACGAGGGTGCCAGCGAGAGTGCCAGCGCCGACGGTGCCTGGCTGGCGCTCCTGCGCGCCGAGGAGGCCCTGGCCGCGGACGAGCCCGAGCGCGCGGTACGCGGCCTCGAGCTGGCGCTGGAAGCCGCGCCCGGCGAGCCCGCGCTGCTCGCGCGCCTGGCCGAGCTCGAGAGCACCGACGGGCGCCGCACGCGCGCGATCGAGCTGTACGGCGCGCTGTTCGCCTCCGCGCCCGGCGGGCCCAGCAACGCAAACGTGCCGGCGTACCTCGAACTCCTGGACGCGGCGCGCGCGGCCGACGAGATCAGCGAAGCGCGCTGGTGGAGCGAGGTCGAGGCGCTGGAGGCCGAGCGTCCGCTCGATCCGGCCCTGCCGCGCGCCCTGGCCAAGCGCTCCTTCGAAGACCCCGGTACCAGCGCAGAGCTGCGCCGCACGCACGCCCTCGAGCACCTGGAACGCTTCCGCGCGCGGACCCTGGGGCGCTCGCTGGAGACGCTGCGCGCCGGCGAGGTCGAACGCTGGACCGCGCTGCTCGCTCACTACGTCCCCGAGCGCGCGGTCGAGTTCGCCCAAGCAGAGCTGCTGCGCGACCCGAGCGACCCCGCACTGTGGCGCGCCGCCGCGCGCGCGGAGCTCGCCGCCGGCCGCTGGCAGGACGCGCTGGCACGGCTCGAGACGCTGCAGCGCGTCGCACCCGAACGCGAGACAGCGCGCCTGCTGGCGCTCACCGGTTACCGCATCGAGAACGACCCCAAGCGCTTCCAGGAGCGCATGGCCAGCATCGAGCGCATCGACGCAGGCGCCAAGGACGATCCCACGCTGAGCTTCTACCTGGCCCTGAGCAGCGCGGGCTTGGGTGCCAAGGAGAAGCTCGACACCGCCCAGCGCGCCTACGAGTTGTGGAACGCGCGCGCCGAAAACGGCCTGGCCGACCCCGAGCACGGTCGCGCGCTGGCCCTGACTCTGTTCCTCGCCGGCAAGAAGGGCCCGGCCTTGAAGGTGCTTGCCGAGGCCCACGACATGGCCGACGGCGCGCTCGATCAGGATCTGATCGAGGCCCTGGCCTACCTCATCCGTTCGTGCGACGGGCTGCCACACCGGATCCTGCCGGTGGCGCTGCCCGCGCCGAGTGCGACGACCTTCAGCGACGACCTGCCAGCGGGCAAGAAGGGCAACAAGAAGGGCAGCGCTCCTCCGGCGGGCGACAAGAAGCAGGCGCCGCGCAAGGCCCCTCCCGAGGGCGCAGCGGGCGGCGCTGCAGGCGGCAAGAAGGCTGCCGGCCAAAAAAAGTGAGCGCGCGCATGGGCTACAGCCCGCCGTCGATACCGAGCACCTGTCCGGTGATGTAGCCGGCGCGCTCCGAGAACAGGAAGCCCACCAGCGCGGCGACCTCCTCGGGTCGGCCGAGGCGCCCGAGCGGGATCGAGCCGGCGAGCTTCTCGGTCGCGAGGCCGGCCAGCATGTCGGTGGCGATGAAGCCGGGCGCGACGCAGTTGACTGTGATCGCGCGCTTGGCGAGCTCCAGCGCCAGCGAGCGCGTCGCGCCCACCAGGCCCGCCTTGGCCGCCGCGTAATTCGTCTGCCCGCGGTTGCCCGCGCGGCCGGTGATCGAGCCCAGCGTCACGATGCGACCGCCGTCGCGCAGGCGCGTCATCGGCAGCACCAGCGGCGCGAGCACGTTGAAGAAGCCGTCCAGATTCGTGCGCAGCACGGAATCCCACTGCTCGTCCTTCATGCCCGCCAGGGGCGCGTCGGCGGTGATGCCGGCGTTCAGCACCACGCCCCAGAAAGCGCCGCGCTGCTCGACGTCCTGGGTGAGGAGGGCGTGCGTGGCGCGCGCGCTCACGTCGAAACCCAGCACCTCGGCCGTCCCGCCGGCTCCGCGGATCTCGTCCGCCAGGGCCTGGGCCGCGCCCTCGTTCTGCTTGTAGTTGAGGGTCAGCGCGAAGCCCGCATGCGCGAGCTCGAGCGCGATCGCGCGGCCGAGGCCGCGGCTGGCGCCGGTGACGAGCACGCGTCGTTGCATGGGCTGGGTGGGGCGCTGGAAACCGGCGGCGGAGCAGGGTAGAAGGCCGGGCATGCTACCCGACACGTCTCACGCCTTCCCGCGCGCGCTCGGCCTCGTGCTCGGTTCGCTTGCGCTCCTCGCCGCTTGTGGGGGCGCCGGCGGCGGGGGCAGCGCCGAGCAGGCGCCGGACAGCGCGGAGCCGAGCTCGGCGCCGAGCACGCCCTCGGGGACGCCCGGTCGCGCCGCGAGCGCCTCGACCCTCGTCCTGAGCGGCGACGAACCGGTCGATTCGGCGGAGTTCGGCGGGCTGCACGGCACGATCCTGTTCGTCGGCGAGGCGCCCGAACGCTTCGAGCTCAAGGGCACCGCGCTGCCCGAGTGCAAGCACCACCCCGAGGTGGACACGCGCTCGAACGTGATCGTGGTCAACGAGGGCAAGCTCGCCGGCGTGTTCGTGACGCTCGCTTCGGGCTACGACGAGGCCAAGATCCCCGCCGCGCCCGCGACGCCGGTGGTGCTGGAGCAGAAGGGCTGCATGTACGTGCCACGCGTGGTCGCGCTGCAACTCGGGCAGAAGCTGCGCGTCAGCAACGAGGACCCGACGAACCACAACGTGCACATGAAGGGCAAGCGCAACAACGAGACGAACCGCAACATGGGCGCCAAGCAGCCCGCGCTCGAGTTCGAGTTCCAGCGCAGCGAACTGCCGATCCCCTTCGCCTGCGACATCCACCCCTGGATGGGCGCGGCGGTGTTCGTCGAGAAGCACCCCTGGTTCGCGCTCAGCGACGAGCACGGCCACTTCGCGATCGAGAACGTGCCGCCGGGCACGTACGAAGTACAAGCGCTGCACGAGAGCCGCGAACTCGGCGGTCAGTCGGGCAAGGTGACCGTGGTCGCGGGCAAATCCACCGGCTTCACGCTGAGCTTCCGCCGGAAGTGAGCTCCGCCGCCGCGCAGGCGATTTGACTTGCGCGAGGCCCTGTGCCATCGTCGCCGCCGTTCGTGTCCTCCCGTTCACGGGAGGTTTTCCACCCCATCCCGAGCCCCGAGCCCCATGCAGTACGCTGAACTCGTCTTCCGCTGGATGCACATCGTGGCCGGCGTGATCTGGATCGGCCACCTGTACTTCTTCAACTTCGTCAACGCGAACTTCGCCCCGACGATGGACGGTGAGACGAAGAAGAAGGTCGTGCCGCAGCTGATGCCGCGCGCCCTGTACATGTTCCGCTGGGGTGCCGCGTGGACCTGGGTGACGGGCCTGGTGATGCTGTTCCTCGTCTACTACCACGGCTACGGCGGCTCGAACCTGGTCGACATGGCCACGGCGACCGAGAAGCCCGGCGCCATGGTCTGGCTGCCGGCCTTCCTCGGGCTGTTCGTGGGCTTCCTGGTGTACGACCTGCTCTTCAAGGCCCTGGCGAAGCAGCACAACGTGGCCGTGGGACTGTGGGGCGTGGTCGCCATCGGCTACGGCCTGACGCTGCTCGAGGTGTTCCACTTCTCGCAGCGCGCGGCCTACGTCCACGTCGGCTCGCTGTTCGGCACGGCCATGGCCGCCAACGTGTGGATGCGCATCTGGCCGGCGCAGCGGCGCATCATCACCGCGATCAAGGAGGGGCGCGCGCCCGAGGCGGCCGACCCGGCGCTGGCCGGACTGCGCTCGAAGCACAACACCTACATGTCGGTGCCGCTGCTGCTGCTGATGCTGCTGCCCGACCAGATCGGCAAGGTCGCCGACCTGCCCTTCTACGGCGTGCTGCCCGGGATCCTGGTGGTCGGCTTCGGCGCCACCTGGTGGATCTACGGCAAGGCGAAGTCGGTCCAGGGCTTCTGAGAGCCTGAGCCGCGTCTGCGCCGTTCCGGCGCGGACGGCGGCGCGGGCTCGAAGTTCGTGGGGCGCGAGTCCTCTCGCGCCCAGGCGTGGCTACTCGCCCACGAAGTTCACCAGCCGCCCGGGCACGACCACGACCTTCTTGACGCTCTTGCCCGCGAGCTGCTCGCTCACCGCGGCGCGCCCGAGCGCCTCGAGCTGGGCCTTGTCGGCGTCCTTGGGGACGCGGATCTTCGCGCGCAGCTTGCCGTTGACCTGCACCACGAGCTCGACCTCGTCGTCGACCAGGTAGGCCGGATCCGCCACCGGCCAGGCGGCGCGCGTGATCGAGTCGCCGTGCCCCAGGCGTGACCACAGCTCTTCACAGAGGTGCGGCGCGAAGGGCGCCAGGGCGCAGAGGAAGCGCTCGGCCTGCGAGCGCGTCAGCGCGGCGCGCGCGCGCGTGCCCTCATTGACGAACTCCATCATCGCCGCGATGGCGGTGTTGAAGTTGAAGCCCGTGAAGGAGTCGTCGATGCGCTTGAGCGTCTTGTTGAGCGCGCGCTCGAGCGTCAGCGTCTCGCCGCTCGGCGTGCCGCCGCGCTCTTGCAGCAGGTCCGCGCGCACCGCACCGCCCTCTTCGTCCACCAGCAGTCGCCACAGGCGGTCGAGGAAGCGCCGCGAGCCGCCCACGTCGCGCGGGTTCCAGGGCTTCGATTCGCCCAGCGGGCCCATGAACATCTCGTAGACGCGGAAGGTGTCCACGCCGAACTCGGCGATCACGTCGTCGGGGTTGACGACGTTCTTCAGCGACTTCGACATCTTGGCGATGATCGGCTCGACCTTCTCGCCACTCGTCTTCTTGACGTGCGCGCCATCGCGCTCCTCGACCTGGTCCACCGGCACCAGCGCGCCGCGCGCGTCCTTGTAGGCAAAGGCCGTCAGCAGCCCCTGGTTGAACAACCGCTGGAACGGCTCCTTGGTGGTGACGAGCTTCAGGTCGTAGAGCACCTTGTGCCAGAAGCGCGCGTAGAGCAGGTGCAAGACGGCGTGCTCGACGCCGCCCACGTAGAGGTCCACGCTGCCCCAGTAGGCCTGGACCTCGGGCGCGAACGGCGCGCGCTCGTTCGCCGGGTCCATGAAGCGCAGGTAGTACCAGCACGAGCCGGCCCAGCCGGGCATCGTGTCGGTGTCGCGGCGCACGGATTTTCCGCTCACGGGGTCCTTCGTCTCCAGCCACGCCTTGGCGCGCGCCAGCGGCGGCGAACCGTCGGCCGAAGGCGTGAAATCCTTCATCGCCGGCAGCTCGACCGGCAACAGCTCGTCCGGCACGCGCGTGGTGCGCCCGTCGGCGTGGTGCAGCACGGGGAAGGGCTCGCCCCAGTAGCGCTGGCGCGAGAACAGCCAGTCGCGCAGCTTGTAGGTGACCTTCGCGCGGCCGTGCTTCGCCGTCTCGAGCCACGCGATCGCGCTGGCCTTGGCCTCGGCCACGCGCTGGCCCTCCCAGCGCGGGCTCGCGATCGCCGGACCGTCGCCGGTGTAGGCCTTGCCGTCGAAGCCCTTCGGCGGCTGCACGGTGCGCACGATCGAGAGCGCAAAGCGCTCGGCAAACTCCCAGTCGCGCTCGTCCTGGCCGGGCACGGCCATGATCGCGCCCGTGCCGTACTGCGCGAGCACGTAGTCGGCGATCCAGATCGGGATGCGCGCGCCCTTCTCGCCGCTCTCGAAGGCCGGGTTGAGCGCGTAGCTACCCAGGAACACGCCGCTCTTCTCTTTGGCCAGGTCGGTGCGCTCGAGGTCGCTCTTCGCGCCCGCAGCGCGCACGTAGGCCTCGACCTGTGCGCGCGTCTCGGCCGTGGTGAGCTTCGCCACAAGCGGATGCTCCGGCGACAGCACCAGGAACGTCGCCCCGTACAGCGTGTCGGGCCGCGTGGTGAAGACGGTCAGCGTTTCCTTCGCACCCTCGACCGCGAAGTCCACCTCGGCGCCCTCCGAGCGTCCGATCCACTCGCGCTGCATGGCCTTGACGTGCTCGGGCCAGTCGAGCTCATCGAGGTCGGCCAGCAGGCGCTCGGCGTAGGCCGTGATGCGCAGCATCCACTGCTTCAGCGGACGTTTCACGCACGGGTGGCCGCCGCGCTCGGAGCGTCCGCTGATGACCTCCTCGTTGGCCAGGACCGTTTTCAACTCCTCGCACCACCACACCGGCTTGTCGGACTGGTAGGCGAGGCCCAGGTCGAACAGACGCGCGAAGATCCACTGCGTCCAGCGGTAGTACGCCGGCTCGCTGGTCGAGAGCTCGCGCGACCAGTCGAAGGAGAGCCCCAGCGCCTTCAACTGCCGGCGATACGTGGCGATGTTCTGGCGCGTGGTCTCGGCCGGGTGCTGGCCGGTCTGGATCGCGTACTGCTCGGCCGGCAGGCCGAAGGCGTCGTAGCCCATCGGGTGCAGGACGTTGCAGCCCTCCATGCGCTTCCTGCGCGCGACGATGTCACTGCCGATGTAGCCGATCGGGTGGCCGACGTGCAGGCCCGCGCCCGAGGGGTACGGGAACATGTCGAGCACGTAGAACTTCGGCTGGCGCGGATCGAAGCCCGTTTCGCCGGGGTTCTTGGCGCGGAACAGCCCCTGGTCTTCCCAGTGGCGTTGCCAGCGCGGCTCGAGCGTGGCGGGGTCGTAGACGTTCTTCAACAGGGGTGCCTCGTGCGAGAAATCGAGCCGGCCAGCATAGGGGCACGCGCGGGAGGGAGCCACGCGGCCTTGACCTGTGCGCGCTCGGCGGGCATCCTTCTCGCCCTTCTCTCCCCAAGAGAAGGCGCGCGGCCGCGGGTCGCGCGTGCAGGTTCGCCCCGGGGGATTAGCTCAGCTGGTAGAGCGCTACAATGGCATTGTAGAGGTCAGGGGTTCGACTCCCCTATCCTCCACCACGTCCCCTTCCGCGCCCCCTTCCGCGGTGCGGAAGAGCGCGACGGGCGGCTGCGGGGCGCGCCCCCGACGGGCGCTGGCCCCAACGAACGAAGCCGCATGACCGAGCTCGCCCATCCCGACCGCCTGCAAAAGCTCGCCGCGTTGCGCGCGAAGGGCCGCGATCCGTTCCCCGCGCGCGGGGTCGAGCACGAGCCCATCGCCGGGCTCATCGCCGCTGGAGGCACGCTCGAGGCGCCGGGCCCGCGCCTGGGGACGAAGGCCTGCATCGCCGGGCGGCTGCTGACCGTGCGCGACTTCGGCAAGCTGATGTTCGCGCCGGTGCTCGACCGCACGGCCAAGATCCAGGTCGGCTTCCAGAAGACGCGCCTGGAGGGCTGGTGGGAGGAGCGCAAGCTGCTCGACGGTGGCGATCAAGTGGCCATCCGCGGCGAGCTCGGACGCACGCAGAAGGGCGAGCTGACGGTGTGGGCCGACGAGGTCCTGCTGCTGGCGAAGACGCTGGCCGCGCCGCCCGAGAAGTGGCACGGCCTGGTGGACGTGGAGCAGCGCTACCGCCGCCGCTACGTGGACCTGTGGGCCTCCGAGGGCGTGCGCGAGGTGTTCGTGCTGCGCAGCAACATGATCTCGCTCATCCGCCGCTTCCTGGAGGCGCGCGGCTTCCTGGAGGTCGAGACGCCGACCCTGCACCCGATCGCCGGCGGCGCAACCGCGAAGCCGTTCGTGACGCACCACAACGCGCTCGACAGCGACTTCTACCTGCGCATCGCGCCCGAGCTGTACCTGAAGCGGCTCATCGTCGGCGGCCTCGAGCGCGTGTTCGAGGTCTCGCGCAACTTCCGCAACGAGGGCATCTCCACGCGCCACAACCCGGAGTTCACGATGCTCGAGCTGTATCAAGCTCAAGCGGACTTCCGGCACATGATGGCGCACACGGAGGAGCTGCTCGAGCACCTGGCGCGCACGCTGCTCGGGCGCACGGCGCTCGAGTTCCGCGGCAAGCCCTACGAGCTGAAGGCGCCGTTCCAGCGCCGGCGCTACGACGAGCTCTTTCGCGAGGCGAACGGCTGCGAGCTGCTCGATCGCACCGCCGTCGCGCGGCGCGCGCAGGAGCTCGGGATCACGTTGCCGCCGCGGCCTGGAGCGAGCGCCGAGGCGCACCACTGGGCCCTGGCCACCGAGATCTTCGATCACACCGTGGAGCCGCTGCTGGAGGGCCCGGTGTTCGTCACCCACTTCCCCACGCCGATCTCTCCGCTGGCGAAGTGCGACCCGGCCGACGCGCGCTACACCGAGCGCTTCGAGCTCTTCCTGGGCGGGATGGAGCTCGCCAACGCCTTCAGCGAGCTGAACGACCCCCAGGAACAACAGCGCCGTTTCGAGGAGCAGGTCGCCAGCAAGGACCCCGAGGCTCCGGGCGAGGTCGACCTCGACTACGTGCAGGCGCTCGAGTACGGCATGCCGCCGACAGGGGGCCTGGGCATCGGGCTCGATCGCCTGGCGATGGTTCTCGCCAATCAGAACTCGATCCGCGACGTCTTGCTGTTCCCGACGCTCAGGCCGCAGCACTCGAGCTAGCAGGCCGTCGCGTGGGGCCCCACGACATCGCAGACTAGTCTCGCGTGTACCGCTCCTTCCTCAGCTGGCGCTACCTCGTCTCGCGCCCCACCAACCTGATCGGGATCTGCGGCATCCTGGTGGGGGTCGGCGCGCTGATCCTGATCCTCTCGATCATGACCGGCTTCCTCGAGGAGAGCCGGCGCACGGTGCGCGGGACGCTCTCGGACGTGATCGTCAATCCGCTCCAGGGCGAGTCCGCCAACGGCCGGACGATCTCCGCGCATCCCGGTGAGCTGCTCACGGCGCTGCGCGCCGACGAGCGCGTGGCTGCGGCCACGGCACAGCTCGCCTGGGCGGGCGTCATCACGCAGCGGGACGACCCCGAGATGTTCCAGCGCATCCTGGCCGACCAGAACAACTCGCAGCTCTTGGGCGCGCAGATCGTGGGCATCGACGTGCGCGGCCTCGAACGCCTGGCGCAGCCCGCCTTCGCCGCGCTCGCGCGCAGCATGGGCGGCTTCTGGCCCGCGCAACCCATCCAGGACGAGCTCGACGCGAGTGCCTTCCTCTACAGCCTGCAGGGCGACGAACCCGGCGAGCCCTGGACCGTCGCCGCGCCCAACCCGTTGTTCCCCTTCGCCTCGCTGAAGTCCGCCGGCTCGGCGCGCCCGAAGGCCGGCGTGCTGATCGGCGAGCAGCTGTTCAACCAGCTCCGCATGCGCGTGGGTCAGGAGCTCGAGCTCGGCACGGTCGTGTGGGATCCCGCGCGCGACGACTGGCAGATGAACAACCGCAAGTTCGTCATCACCGGTACGTTCCGCACCCGCGACAACGAAACCGACAACGGGCGCATCTACCTCGACCGCCGCGAGCTGGCCGACTTCCTGGGCCAATCGCGGCGCTACACGCAGGTGCTCGTCAGCCTGAAGGACTACGAGCGGGACGGCGCGCGCTTCACGCTCGACATGCGCAAGGAACTCGCCGAGCGCGGCCTGATCGCCGCCGGCGAGGACCACTTCGGCGGCCGGCAGGAGGTGCGCACGTGGGAGGAGTTTCGCGGCAATCTGCTGGGCGCGATCGAGAACGAGCGCGTGCTGATGGGCATCATGCTCTCGCTGGTGCTGGTCGTGGCCGGCTTCACGATCTTCGCCATCCTCTCGATGATGGTCACCGAGAAGCGCCGCGACGTGGGCATCCTCTCGGCGCTGGGCGCGACGCCGCGCGGGATCCAGCAGCTGTTCCTGATGATCGCCTTCTGGGACGCGCTCGTCGGCGGCGTGCTGGGCGCGGTGATCGGCACCTGGGGCGCGCTGGAGATCGACGCCATCGAGCGCTGGCTCTCGCGCACCTTCGGGGTGCAGATCTTCGACCGCAAGGTGTACCTGTTCGACCACATCCCCTCGGTGGTGCAGCCGCTGTGGGTGGGCACGATCGTGCTGGGTGCCTTCGTGTGCGCGCTCCTGTTCGCGGCCATCCCGGCCTGGCGCGCGGCGCGCCTCGATCCGCTCGAGGCGCTGAGGTACGAGTGATGGAACCGCGCTCGCGTACCTCGCCGCGTTCGAGCCCGCCCGCCCCGGCCGAGGTCGTGCTGGCCGCGCGCGGCATCACCAAGTCCTACGAGATCGGCGAGCGGCGCCTCGAGATCCTGCACGGCGTGGATCTGGAGCTGCACGCGGGCGAGCTGCTGGCGCTGGTCGGCTCCTCGGGCGCGGGCAAGTCCACGCTGTTGCACTGCCTCGGCCTGCTGGACCGGCCCGACCGCGGCACGGTCGAGCTGCTGGGCGTCTCCGGCTGGGACGTGCCGCTGGTCGAGCGCGCGCGCGTGCGCAACGCACAGGTCGGCTTCGTGTTCCAGTTCTACCACCTGCTGCCGGAGCTGACCGCGCTCGAGAACGTGCTTCTGCCGGCCATGATCGGCGAGTCGCGCCTCACCTTCACGGGCAAGAAGAAGGAGCACCGCGAGCGCGGCGCGGCGCTGCTGGAGCGCTTCGGGTTGGCGGAGCGCATGACGCACCGGCCCTCGCAGCTCTCGGGCGGCGAGCGCCAGCGCGTGGCCATGGCGCGCGCGCTGTATCTCGATCCGCCGCTCCTGCTGGCGGACGAGCCGACCGGGAACCTCGACTCGGCGACGGGCGCGGCGGTGCTGGAGTTGTTGCTGGAGGAGCAGCGGCGGAGAAGGCTGTCGATGATCCTGGTGACGCACGACGAGAAGATCGCGCAGAAGTGCGAGCGGGTGGTGTCGATGAAGGATGGAAGGATCGTGGGCGGAGGGTAGAGGGGGGCTGAGCTCGTCGGGGAGGATCTTGGGGCGGGCGGTCTGGTCGTGGTGCGCTGCGCTCGTCGGGGACCCCGCTCGCTGCGCGGGAGCGATCTGCCCGGGCCCGCGGCGTCGGGCGACCGAGCTCGGAAGACGCCGCAAGGCCGGCAAGGGGGCGCTTCGCGCCCCGCGCGGAGCGCCCGGCCTCGCGGCGTCTTCCGAGCTCGATCGCCCTCCAGGGGCTGGGCTGTCCCGCGCGGAGAAGCCCCGGCGAGCTGCGCGCGGAGGGAGTGCGTGAGGCGGTGAGCGAGCGCGAGCTCGAACGATATCTGCCGCGACGATCGAGCGTGCTCCGACGATGTCGCGTGAACATCTGCCGCTCACAAAACACAGATCGCGCGAACGAACGACGAGCTCGGGTTCCTTCGTCTGCATGAGACACGAACACCAGCTCGAGCTGTTCACGAAGCGGCGGCCTCGGGCGAAGGCGAAGACACATCTGCCGAGCGGAGCACGTCCGGCGCCGCCGCCGACTCGACGAAGTTCGCGCGTGCCGCACGCGACTCGACCCGAGGCTCGCGGACCCTTGCACATCGTGTGGCGGATCTCGCGCGGGCTGCCGGGGCTGCGGACTCCGCGTGCTCTGCGACGACTCGAGCGCGCCTTCCGTCTCGGCAGGGAACGCAACGGCTTCGCGCTCGTCCACTACTCGATCCAGCAAGATCATCTGCACCTGATGGTCGAGGTGAAGGATCGGCGAAAGTTGTCGCGAGGGCTGCAGGCCCTCGGCATCCGTCTGGCGAAGTCGCTGAACTCGCTGTGGCATCGCCGGCGCGGTTCCGTGTTCGCCGAGCGCTACTTCGCCGTCGCCCTGAAGGACTGGAAGCAG
>SIAI01000043.1 GCA_009691855.1 Planctomycetota bacterium
CTCACCGCATCCGCGGCCTTTCTCGAACCTTCGAAATGCTCGCGTGGAGGAACCACGCTCCGCTTTCGAAGGCCCGAGAAAGCCCACGGCTACGGCGATTCCAGGCGATCTGGAGAAGCCAAGCGCTTGTTCTGGGCCTAGTGGTGTGATTCACGCAGAGGGGCCTTTGTCCCGAGGTTGCCTGCGTTCGCCGCAAGGCGCGCCGCCGACGCGTATTCGCTGCAATACTCGGAGGAGGCGCAACGCCGCCAGCGGCGATTCAGTGCGGCGGATTGTTGGCGCTACTTCGGGGAAGGAACACTAGCGGAAGCCCATGGCCTGCACGCGCGGTCCGCGGCCCACCGAGGGCTGCAGCAGGCACAGGAAGCGCCGCAGTTCGGGAGGCACCCAGGCCGAAGTCGTTGCTGAGCGCGGGGGCCAGCGGCGCCGCGCGGCCGAAGCGGAAGCTGCCCGCGTCGGACGTGCCCGCCGCGGGACCCGCCCTCGCGGCCCTCGCCCCACAGCCGGCCGGCCAGAGCGCAGCGCAGCGTGAGCCAAGCGCCCCAGGCGAGCAGCGCGCACTCGCCGAGCTCCGTGGGCCGGATCCAGAACTCGAACGTGGCCGTGCACCGTGCGCGCGAGTCGCCGGTCAGCGTGCACCGGAGTCGCGTGTCCGCGCCGAGCCGCACCCCGTCGCCGAAACGACCGAGCGCATGCCCACACTCCGCTCAGCGGCTGTCGGAAAATTCCGGACCCCTGCGGGTCCGGCTTTCGAAGGAGTGTTTTCGCCCTTTGGGAGCGGGCTGTTGCCGACGAATTGCTGCGCTGCAGGTCGGCAGTGGGATTTTTCGACGCGCTCTCAGCGCAACCCCATGCGCTGGATCGCCGGCACCTCGCCCAGCGGCCCTGGGCTCAGCGTGGCCTCGACCTGCACGAAGCGCGCGCGGCCGAAGCTCGGAGTCGCGCTCCAGGCGCTCCACTCGCTGGCCCAGTCCGAGATGCGAAAGCGGAAGGCGACCGACGAACCGCCGGGCGCGACGACGTCGGCCTGCCAGCGCGAGCGCGCCCAGTCCTGCAGGCGGTCGAAGGTGTAGAGCGCCGTGCCGGGGCGCTGGTCGTCGAGCTCCAGCGCCAGCGTCTGGTCGTTCCAGAGCACGGGGGTCTCGCGGCCGCCATAGAGCAGAAAGCGCGCGCCGAGCTCGTCGTAGGCGAGACCGTAGTAGCCGCCGCGCGGCGAGGGTCGGTTCGAGCACTCGAGCTCGCGCCACTGCAGCGTGCGCGAGTCGAAGACCCACAGGTCGTCGTGGCGCTGCGAGTACTGGTCCTGAACGCCCCCGAAGAGCACGAAGCGCTCGCCGCGCGGGTCGTAGGTGAAGGCCGCGCGCACGCGCGGCGAGGGCTGCGCGCTGGTCGCCAGCACGGTGTAGGCGTTCGTGGTCACGTCGTACAGCGCGGTGGTGTCCGAGAACGTCTGCGGGTTGCCGTAGGAACCGCCGAAGCACACCACCAGGCCCGTGCGCGGATCGAGCTCGCAGGCCGTCGAGGCGCCGATCGAGTAGCTCACCGGCTGGCCGAACTGGTCGCGCGCGCTCGTCTGCGCCAAGGCCTGCCAGGCGTCCGCCACCGGGTCGTACAGCCAGTTCGCGCGGTTGCGCAGCATCAGGAACTTGCGCAGCGTGGGCAGGTACACCAGGCCGTGGTCGGAGACCGGACCCAGCGCGGGGCCAGAGGGGAAGCGCTGCTCCCAGGTGCGGCTGGCGACGTGGAACACCCAGGTGTCCTGATACACCGCGAACGGCTGCACCCCGTTCTTCCAGCCGCCGACAAGCAGCACGAGGTCGTGGTCCGGGCTGTACTCGGCCGGTATGTGGCAGCGCGGCGAGGGCCCGGTACCGGCGGCGACCTGCGTCCAGTCGCCGCCGTCGAACAGCCAGGTGTCGCTGGTGTTGAACATCGGCCCCAGGTGCGTGTCACGCGTCTCGCCGCCGTAGGTGAACATACGCCTGCCGCCCAACGCGACCAGCGGATGCGTCGTGCGCGGCGGCGGCGCGTGCGCCGTGCCGAGCTCGCTCCAGCGCGCCGGCGCCCAGCGCAGACCGCCGCCGGCCGCGACCACGCCCGCCAGCTCGCCCGGCTCGAAATCCGCAGCGCTGTCCAGCCACATCTCGCGCGTAGCCTGCGCGGCCGGCTCCACGCGGCGCTTGCCGAGGGTCGTGGTGAGCTCGAGCGCGTGGCTGCCCGGCGTCGCCGCGCCGCGGCTCGCGCGCAGCGCGCGCGCCGTGCTGGTGGCTCCGGGCACGAGCGTCAATTCGTCCAGCGAGCCCGCGAAACCGCGCCCGCTCAGGGCCAGGTCTCCGGCCCACAGCTCCGCCGCCAGGCGCGGCGCGGCCGGGGTCGCGAAGTTCGCGTTGACCGCGCGGTCGTTCACGAACAGCGCGGCCTGGCCCTGCAGTCCGGGGTCGTAGCTGAAGCTGACGTAGTTCCAGTGGTCGAGCGCCAAGGCGTGCGGGTGGATCAGCTGCGCTCCGCTGGGCAACAACGCCGCGCGCAAGTGGCGATCGGAGAGCAACACCAGCTCGACCGCGTTCGGCAGCAGCACCAGCGAACGTCCGAGCGCGCCGCTTTCCGGGCGCACCCAGAAGGAGAGCGTCCAGCCATTCGTGGCCGGATCCTGGGACGGCAGCGCCACGCGCAGCAAGGAGTTCGGCGCGAAGCGCAGCGCCAGTCCAAAGCGGCCCGCGCTCGTCTCCAGTGCGCGCAGGTCGAGGTTCTGCGCGCCGCTGGCCAGCGACTCGAGCATGTCCGAGCCGGGCAGGTACAGGCGCGCGTCGCTGGCCAGGCCGCGCTCGCCGAAGTCGATGCGCACCAGCGCGTCGCGCTTGAAGTACGGCACGCTCGCCCCGTCGTCCCAGGCGTAGCTGCGCAGGCGCTCGCCGAGGGACAGGACCAGCTCATGACCGAACGGACGAACGGCGTCGCGCACGTCCTGGGTCGAAGCCGCCGCGCCTTGCTGCAAGGCGAGCACGATGGAGCAGAACAAGGTGGAGAGCATGGAGCGCGCGAGGGGGGTGCGGCGCCGAGGGGGGGCGCGGAGTCTAGCCGCGCTCACGGCGCGCGAACCAGGGTTCCGGAGCACTTTTGCAGCTCTGGCGTGCGCGCTCCGGAGCCCGCGCCGGACGAGCTTTTTCCTGTCCCTCTGCGCCGCGCCATGGTTCCTTCATGCGGCGCGACCTGCGCCTGCGACGCCATGGATCCCGGCCCCCGTTCCCGAGCCCCCACCGCTCCCGGCGGCGGCACCGAGCTGTGGCTGCTCGTGCCCGGCAGCCGTGAGCAGCTCGAGGCGCGGCTGCAGGCCTTCGCGCGCACCGAGTTTGCGCTCGTGCTCGCGGCCCCCGGCGCGCCCGAGCGGGAATGGGCCGAGGCCTTCGCGCGCGCGCGCGGGCTCGCCGCGCGGCCGGCCCCGGAGCTCGCGGCCGGCGCGCACGACGAACCCTTCGCCGCGCGGGTCGCGCGCGCCTGGCCGGCCTTCGAGTTCGCGCGCGCGCACGGCCATCCGCGCGCGCTCCTGGTGCAGCCGCAGACCGTGCTGCTGGCGCTCTTCGCGCGCGCCCTCGACCTGGCCCTCGAACAGCCGCCGCGCGTGCGGGTCGAGCCCGGCCACGGCGTGCTGCTGCGCGACGATCCGCTGGGCCTCGTGCTGCGGCGCAGCAACGTGCGCGCGCCGCTGGAGAGCTCGGGCACGGCCCTGCCCACCCCGAAGCGGCGCCCATGAAGGTGCTGTTCGTGTGTCCGTTCGTGCCCTGGCCGCTGGTGAACGGCGGCAAGATTCGCACCTACCACCTGCTGCGCCAGGCCTCGGCCGAGGTCGAGCTGCACCTGCGCGTGATCCAGGAGCCCGAGGCCGTGGTCGGGGCCGAGGAGGCGCTGGCACCGTGGTGCAAGACGCTGCGCTTCTTCGAGCGCAGCCGGCCGGGGAGCATCGAGCGCTGGAGTCTGCCCAAGCTCGAGCGCTGGTTCCACTCGCGCGCGCTGCTCGAGGCCGTGCGCGCGGACGTGGCCACGGGCGCCTTCCGACTCGTGCACCTGGACGAGCTCCTGCTCGCGCGCCTCGTGCCGCCCGAGCGCGCCGTGGCGGTCGTGCAGCACCACCACAAGCTCGACACCGTGCTGTACGACTCGCTGGGCGAGGGCTCGGGCCTGCTGCGCAGCTTCGAGCGCTGGAAGCTGCGCCGCCTGGAGGCCGAGTCGGCGCGCCGCTACCGCCACCACCTGCTGTGCAGCCAGGACGACGCCGATACCTTGCGCGCGCGCTACGGCGCGCTGGACTGCGCGGTCGTGCCCAGCGGCTTCGACCCGGGCGAGTTCCGCCCGTCACCGAACAGCGTCCGCGACGCGAACCGCATCGTGTTCCTGGGCAGCATGGACTACGGCCCGAACGTCGAGGCCGTGCTGCGCTTCGCGCGCGAGAGCCTGCCGCGCATCCTCGCCGCGCGGCCCGCCGCGGTGTTCGAGATCGTGGGCGGCAACCCGACGCGCGAGGTGCGTGCGCTGGCCAGCGCGGCGGTGCACGTGAGCGGGCGCGTGGGCTCGGTCGTGCCCTTTCTCGAGCGCGCCGGAGCGCTGGTCGTGCCGCTGGCCATCGGCGGCGGCACGCGTCTGAAGATCGTCGAGGCCCTGGCGCTCTCCACGCCCGTGGTCAGCACCACGATCGGTGCCCAGGGGCTCGGGCTCGCGCACGGGCAGCACCTCTTGCTGGCCGACACCCCCGCGGACTTCGCCGCCGCCACGCTGCGCCTGCTGGGCGACACGCGCGAGGCGGCGCAGCTCGGCACGCGCGGACGGAGCTACGTGCACGAGCACTTCCGCTGGGAGGTGCTGGGCCGCGAGTTGGTGGACTACTGGGAGCGCGTGGCCTTCTCTGGCGCGCTCTCGCCCTCGCGATGAGCGCGGGCTCGAGCGCATTGGCGCGCCCTTCCGCCGACGCTACGATCCGCGCGTCACCATGAAGCGCCTTCCCCGCAGCGTACGGGTCCTGCTCATCGTCTGCGGCGGCCTGTGCCTCGCTCTGGCCCTGGCCGAGGGCATCGTGCGCCTGCTGCCCGGTCCGCTCGGCATCCCTGTCGCTGCGATCAGCGACTGCCGCCGCTTCCTCTTGACCGGTTTGATGAAGGAGTACGAACCGCGCGCCTACACCGGCTTCCAGCGCCCGCGCAGCGGCCCCTACGCCGGCAATTCGTTCGGGTTCCAGGACGTGGCGCGAACGCGCGAGCGCACGCCCGGCGTCCCGCGCGTCCTGTGCCTCGGTGGCTCGACCACCGAGGGCGGCAACCCTCTCGGCCTGACCGGCTCCTATCCCTACTTGCTCGAGCAGACGCTCGAGGCGCGCACCGGCCGCGACTTCGAGGTCCTGAACTGCGGCATCTCGGGCTGGACCACGGCCGAGATGCTGTGCTCGTGGTTCCTGACGCTGCAGGACTTCCACCCCGACGTGCTCGTGCTGCACGAGGCGGTCAACGACCTCGATGCGCGCTTCTGGACCGGTTTCGAGCCCGACTACTCGCACTGGCGCCGGCCCGTCCAGACTCAGGCGGTGCAGGGTTGGACGCGTACCTTGGCGAAGTGGAGCAACCTCTTCGTGCTGCTGCGGCTGCGCACCAGCCCGGCCCCCAGCATCCTTTCGGTCTCGAGCTATCCGGACCTGCCGTGGGAACCACTCCTGGCCGAGGGCAGGCTCCCGCACGAGACATCCTTCCCCTTCCGGCGTAACATGTCTTCCATGGCGCGCTCGGCCGCGGCCAACGGCGCGCTCGTGGTGCTGATGACCCTCCCACCGCGCCCCGGTCCGATGGCTATCGGCGAATTCTGGCGCTACGGCATCGAGGAGAACAACCAGCACCTGCACGACCTCGCCGCCGAGCAGGGCTTCCTGCTGGCGGACGCGGAACGGCACTTCGTCGCGCACCCCGAGCTCGCCGCGCAGTTCCTGGACGTGGTGCACCTCGAAGTGGCCGGCAATCAGGCCAAGGCCGAGCTGCTGGTCGCGACGCTGGAACAGCCGTGGCTCGCTGGTCTGTCGAGCGAGGGTGCGCGGCCGCCGTCGGCGAAGTAGGGCGAGGGCTCGGCGCGGGCGAAGCCCGCAACCCGACGCGGAGGAGCTTCGCGCTGAGTTCTTGTTGGCGGGGGAGGCAACCCTCCCCCGCGACTCCTTCCTCCATGCCAGGCGCGACACGCGACCTCCCCCTCCTCGCCGCTGGGTGAGCGGCGCGGCGCGTGTGGCGCTGGAACTACTACTCCCGAGAATCCGCGCGCGACGCGCGGACTCTTTCCAAAGAACAAGCCGTTCAGCGCGTGCGCCGCCAGCAACCCAAACGCAGCGCGGAGACGCGCAGAGCGCGGAGCGCCGCGGAGGAAGAACGGGGAGCGGGGCGGAAGGCCTGCGGAGCGTCGGATTCCAGCAGGCTGAACCGCGGAGGCCCAGGCTCTTTCCTTCTGCGCGAGTCTGCGCGAGTCTCTGCGCTCTCTGCGTCTCCGCGCTGCGCTTTCCGCCACTCCAGGAGTCTTGCTCGCCGTGCAGGCGGCCGACGAATAGAAGCTCAGCGGACCTGCGCAGCCCGTTCTTTCCTGACCAGGCACGCCTGCGGCGGGTAAGCGGCTCAGAGCCTGAGCAAGGATCCCCGACGTGCGCGGCGTCTCCCCACCCCGCTCAACCGCCCAGCCATCCACGCAACCACCCCAGCACTCCGCCCCGCGCCCGCTCCTCCGTCCCCGGCACAAAATCGAGCGCGGGCACCGCGCCGCGCTGCGCGCGCACGACCTCGCAGTACGCGCGCTCGAGCTGCAGCGCCATCTCCTTCGCCGAGCGCGGGAGCGTCGCGTGCTGCGCCCACGCGCTGCGCTGCTGCGGGTCCGCGAACCTCCGCAAGGCTTCGGCCCACGCCTGCGGATCCTCGGCCGGCACCACCAGCCCGGCCGCGCCGCCCGCGGTGGCCTCCGCCAGCGCGCCCGCGTCGCTGACCAGCACCGGCAAGCCCGCCGCGCGCGCCTCGCGCACGGTCAGGCCGAAGACCTCGTTCCAGCGCGAGGGCGCGGCCACGCCGTCCAGGCGCGCCAGGATCGCGGCGAGCTCGGTGTACGCGAACGGGCCGTGGACGCGTACCAGCGGCTCGCGCGCGGCCAGCGCGCGCAGCTCCTCCACGTAGCGCGTGTCGCCGTGGTAGCTGGGCAGGGCGCCGTGGATCTCGAGCGTCAGGCCCGGCACGCGCGCCGCGACGAAGGCGCGCGCCAGCTCCAGCGCGCCCTTGCTCGGCAGCACCGTGCCGAGCACGCCCAGACGCAGCTCGTTACGTGCGGGTTGCAGCGCGCGCAGGCGCGCCGTCTCGCGCGTCAACTCGCCCACGTCCACGCCGTTCTCGACCACATCGATGGCGCGTGCGTCGAGCCCGGCACGCGCGAACACCGCGCGCGTGGCGGCCGAAGGCGTGAACAGCCGGTCTGCGTTCGTCAGGCACTCGAGCGCGAAGCGCGTGCGCGCGTCGGCGGCCGCTGCGTCGTCCGCCGGGGCCTCGCCGCGCGGCCCGCGGTGCTCGCCGCTCCCGCTCGGCATCAGGTGTGGCCAGGTCGCGCGCAAGCACGGCGCGCAGCGCTCGGGCGTGGCCTCGGCGCACACCTCCCCGTCCGTGCGCAGCATCTGCCCGCGCGGGCACAGCGGCCAGTAGTCGTGCAGCGTCAGCACCACCGGCCGCCGCGCCGTGCGCAGCGCCGCCAGGAGGCCCAGGCCCCAGCCCGAGGCGTGGTGCACGTGCACGAGATCCAGCCCGGCCGCGTCGGCCCACTGCCGCGCGCGCTCCTCGGCCCGCGGCGCGCGCACCAGGTCGGCGAGCGCGCGGTGGTCGTGGTAGCGGTAGGCCATGCGCGTGACGGCGACGCCCTCCAGCATCTCCGTCGCCAGCGCGAACGGCTCGAGCCCCGCGCGCGTGTCGAGCGCCAGGGCGTGGAGCCGATGGCCGCGCGCGCCGAGCTCGCGCGCCAGATCGCGCGTGTGGCTCTCGACCCCGCCGATGTCGGGGAACCAGCCCTGGCCCACCAGGCCGAGCGCGAGTCCGCGCGGCCTAGCCATGGGCCGACTCCGCCAGCACGGCCGCATACAGCTGCTCGAGCCGCGTGACGTGCGCGTCGAGCGCGAGTGGCAGGCCTGGCGCGAGCGGACGCGCGAACTCGCCGCGCACGACCGCGCCCATGGCCTCGGCCAGCGCGCGCGCGTCCCCCACCGGTACCAGCCGTCCCTGCGCCGGGGCGGCGACGATCTCGGCGATGCCCGGCACGTCGGTGGCGATCACCGGCAGGCCGAGTGCGCGCGCCTGCAACACTGCGAGCGGCGCGTTCTCGTCCCACTCCGAGGGCGCGACCAGCGCGCTCAGGCCGGAGAGCACGCGCGGCGCCTCGTCGGGCGCGAAGCTCGGCTCGCGGCGCACGCGTCGACCGTCGAGCGAGGCGAGCTGCGCCAGCGCGTAGCGCCGATGCCGCCCGGCGCTCGGAGCGCCGTGCAGCACGAGCTCCCACTCGGCCCGCGGGTCCGCACGCTCCAGCAGGCGCGCGGCCGCGAGCAGACAGGCCAGGCCCTTGTGCGGCGCGAACTGCCCCAGGAAGCCGAAGCGCACCGTCTTGGGAGCGGGCACCGCGCGGAACGCCTGGTAGGGCTGCTCGTCGAAGGAGTACGTGAGCGGCACGAGCTTGTCGCGCGCGACGCCCGCACGCGCGAAGGTCTCCAGCAGCCCGCGCGTCGGCGCGATCAGGCGCGCCAGCGCGTCCAGCGCGCGGCGCACCTCGCCCTCGCGCTCGACGAGGTCCGCCGTCACCGGCACGCGTCCGAGTCCGCCCAGCAGCGCCAGGCCCTCGGCCGCCGCACCGCGCGCCACCCGCGCCAGGGGAGCGTGCTCCGAGCTCAAGGGCGTGCGGATGCAGCGCGCGCACACTGCGGGCGGATGGGGCCCGCCACAGCGCGCCAGCGTCGCGTCGAACATCTGCCCGCGGTGGCACAGCAGGCCGTAGTCGGTCAGCGTGGCCACGCTGGGCACGCCCGCGGCGCGCGCGACCTCGGGCAGGCGCAGCGAGAGCCCCCACAGCAGATAGGTGAAGTGCACCACGTCCGGACGCTCGCGCGCGAGCAGCTCGGCGAAGACGCGCTCGACCTCCTCGTCGCGATAGCTGGAGCGGAAGCGCTTCGCCGCATCGCCCGCGTTGTGCAGCAGGAATACGGGCACGCCGTCCTCCAGCACGCCTTCGAGCTCGTAGCGCGACCGCGCGCCGCCGCGCTCGGGGTGCAGCACCGTCGGAGCGTGACCGCGCCGCGCCAGCGCGCGCACCAGCTCACGCGTGTAGAACTCGGTGCCGAACGCGCCGCGCGGCGGGTAGCCGTTCGAGACCACCAGGATCCTCATCGCGGCGCGTCCGCGGGGCTCGTGTAGCCGCGCTGCGCGAGCCGGCGCAGGACCTCCCGGTCCAGCGCTCCAGCGCCCGGCGCGGCCTGCAGCAGGCGACACAGGTCGCGCATGTCGTTCAGCCACTCGACGGCGGCCTGGCGGAACGGGCCGATCTCGCCATCCGGCGCGCTCACCTCGCCGTCCAGCGGCGGATAGGGATTCGCGCGCCGGTCGTAGAAACGCACGCGCGGTTGCAGCGCGAGCTCGGACCACTGCCCGGCCCACGAGCGCCGCAGCTGCGCGTCGGCCGTGCCCAGCGGGATCAAGTACTCGAGCACGTAGCGCTCGCCGATCACCGCGCAGCCCTCCTGCAGGCCGCACGAGGCGAACACGAACGGACGCTCGACGGCGCGTTCGGTGGTGCCGCGCACGACGGCGGCCTGTGAGCGGCCATGCAGGCCGGGCGGCAGCGGCAGGCCCTCGAGCTCGAGCAGGGTGGGCGCGACGTCGATCAGCGACGCGATCCCGGCCGCGCGCCGCCCGCCGGCCACGCCGAGGGTGGTGCGCGGGCGCGTGATCCAAGGCACGCACAGATCCGCCGGGCTGTAGCGTCCGGCGCGCAGGATCAGACCCGCCTCGCCGAACTGCAGGCCGAAGGTGCCCAGCACGTGGATCGAGGTGCTGTCGAAGCGCCCCGCGCGCCGCAGCCCGGCGAACAGATCCCCCAGCGCCGCGTCGAGGCTGTGGATCTCGTCGTCGTAGGCCGCCTCGCAGTCGCCGAGCGTGCGCACGCGGCCACGCCAGCGCGAGCGCGGCACGGCGAAGAACACCGAGTCGGTGTTGGCCACCGGCGGCACGAAGCTGAGCTCGGGGCGCGGCGGGAAGTAGGCCTCGGCGGCCTTCTCGGGCTGCGACCAGGAGCGCTCGAGCTGCGCCAGGTGCAGGTACGCGAACCACGGTCGATCGGCGGGCAGCTCGCGCTGCCACTGCAGGAAGCGCCCCAGGATGCGCGTGGTCTGCGCGCCCTCCCAGGCCTCGGCGTCCTCGGGCTCGAGCACCTCGTAGCGCTGGAAGCCGAGCCCGAAGCCGTGCGCCGCGGACAGCAGCGGGGAGTCCACGAAGGCCGCCGTGGCGTAGCCCGCGGCCAGGAACTCGACCGCCAGCTGCGGCGCGCGCGCGGGCACGTGCCAGCGGCGCTCGCTGGTGCCCTCGAACTCCGGCGGCAGGAACTGGCGCGCGATGGCCGGCTCGCAGCCGGTGAGCAGCGCGGCGTGGGCCGGCAGGATCTGCGGCGCGCTGGCCTGTGCGTCGGCGAAGCACAGGCCCTGCTGGGCGAGCTCGTTCAGCGCCGGACTCGTGTCACGGTCGTAGCCGTAGACGCTGAGGTGGTCGGCGCGCAGCCCGTCGATCGCGATCACGAGCACGCCCGGCGCGACCCCCGCCGCGGGCCGCGCGTCGCACGCGGCCACGAGCGCGAGGCCCAGCGTTGGCAGGGCGCGGCGCGGGAGGGCGAAGGGTGAGAGCCTCAGCCAGAATCTCCCGCCAGCCGAGAGCCAGCCGGACGCGTCATGGCAAGGCGCGGCGACGACGCGTATCAACGGAGAGAGACTCGGAGGAGCCGCAACGCTGCCACGCCGCGTCCGGCTGAGCGCGCAGGCGGCGGGGGCTTCTTGCTCAGGCTCTGAGTTCACGCGCTACAGAGTGTCAAACAGACGCGCCGACTCGAAGACCTCGGAGGCGAAGCGGCGCTCGACCCCGCCGTCGGCGAGGCGCAGGCGGCGCTTGAGGACCAGGTCGAAGAGCGCCGGATTCGCGCCCGCGAGCTCGCGCAGGGGCGTGACCTCGTCGTCGGCCAAGAGCTCGGCGCGCGCCAGGCGACCGAGGTCGATCAGCGGGTCGATCGCCACCAGCGGGTAGTCGGAGCCGTTCAGGAGCCGCGCCTGGCCCGCGCGCCAGTCGAGCAGCGTGCGCAGCAGCGCGGGCGAACGGTTGACCTGCGTCAGAGCCGAGAGCTCGCCGAACAAGCGGCCCTGCGGGCCCTGCTCGGCGCACAGGCGCTGAAAGAGCTCGAAGCCCGGGCGCTCGGCGGCCAGCGGATCGTCCAGGTCGCGCGCGCGGCCCAAGCTGGCGCAATGCAGCGCCACGACGGTCACGCCGGCCGCCAGCGCCGCGCGCAGGCGCAGCGGGTTGCCGAGCTCCTGCGCGCCCTCGACCCACACCGCGCGCTCCTCGCCGGTGTGCACCAAGAGCGGCAGGCCGAGCTCGACCAGCTTGGCGTAGAACGGCGCGCAGCGCGGCGCGGCCGGATCGATGCCCATCGCGTTCGGCAGCCACTTCACCGCCACCGCGCCGCCGGCCTTGGCGCGCGCCAGGCGCTCCGCAGCGTCCGCGCGGTACGGATGCACCGAGGCGCAGGCGAGGAAGCGCGCGTCGGCGCGCGCCAGGGCGAGCACATGCTCGTCGGGCACGCGGAACATGCTGCCCGCGAGGTCCTCGCTGCCGTCCTCGCGCACGCGCACGTCGAAGGCCAGCAGGAGCAGCCGCAGGCCGCTCGGCGCGGCGTCGAGCTGGGCGCGGAGGCGGGCGACGTACTCCCCGTCGGCGCGCTCGTCCTCGTGCACCCCGCACGCGCCGAGGTAGAGCTCGAAGCGCAAGCGCTCGAGCGGGTGCAGCGCGCTCTGCAGGCGCGGGTTGACCCAGCAGCCGCTGCGCCCGCCGCCGAAGCCGGCCACGTGCACGTGCAGGTCGACCACGCGCGCGAGGTCGAGTCCCTCCAGGGCGCGCGCGACCAGCGCGCGCGTCGTCGGCGCGAGCTCATTCAGCGCGCGCACCGGACCGACGCGCAGGTAGCGCGGCAGAGCGCAGCGCAGGCCCGCGAGACCCAGCCCGAGGCCGCCGAGCAGAGCCAGAGAACGGCGGCGCGTGAGCAGGGCCATGGGCGCCGAGGGTACTCTTCGGGAGAGCTGATCCAAGACGTGTCGGACGCGCGCCTACAGCTGCAGCGCGAACACGTTCTCCGCGCGCACCCAGCCGCGCGTGCCGTCGTCGCGCTGCACGCGCACCCAGCCGGGCAGGGCGTCCAGGCGCTCGACCTCCTCCAGGGCCGCGAGTTCGCCCACCGGGGCGCGCGCCTCCAGCGGCTCGCCGCGCAGGGCAACGCCGCCCGTGGCGATGACCAGCAGCGGCTGCCGGCGCGCGCGCGCGAACTGCCCGTGGGCCCAGGGCAGGGCCGCGCCGACGACCAGCAGGGTCGCCGCGAACAGCGCCGCGCGCCAGACGGCGCCGCCGGCGCGGATCTCGAGCACCAGCACCACGGCCCACAGCACCAGCGCCGCGAACAGCAGCGTGCGCCGCTCGTCCGGGCGCAGCCGATTCAAGAGGCGCTCGAGCGTCGCGCCCAGGTCGCCGGCGTCGGCCGGCGGCAGGCTGGCCTTGGCGCGCGCGAGCTCGAGGTTCTGCCAAGCCTGGTCGTGACGCGGATCGAGGCGCACCGCGGCCGTGAAGCAGGCGATGGCCGGCAGCGTCGCGCCCAGGCGCCAGTGCGCGTTACCCAGGTCGTAGTACACGCGCGCGCGGCCGAGCGTGTCGAGCTCCTCGGCCAGCGTCGCCTGCCACAGCTCGCGCGCCGCGGCGTAGTCGCCACGGCGGTAGGCCTCGAGGCCGCGCTCGAAGCTCGACTGCGGTGCGGCCTGCGTGGGCAAGGCGAAGGCGCCCAGCAGCGCGAGCAGCAGCGCAAGCCAGCGGCTCACAGCCCGCCCTCCGCCAGCGCGCGCGCCAGGGTGGCCACGCGCTCGCGCTCGAGCGGGGGCGCACCGCCCCACACGGCCGCATCCAGCCGCGTCAGGAGCTCGCGCGTCTGCTGCCGCAGCTCGGGCGCGAGCGCGGGCGCCGCCGCCTCGACCCAGGCCGCGAAGTCGCGCCCGTTCCAGGCCTCGACGCGCTCGCGCGTGCGCGCGGCCAGGAACTCGAGCAGCGCCGCCTGCTGCGCCACGGGCGCGCTGTCGCGCTCCAGCGCGCGCGCCAGTGCCTTCAGCGCGCGCCGGCGGCGGCGCTCGAGCGGCGCCGCGGGATCGAGGCCGCGCCGCGCGCGCGCGCGCAGCGCCAGGCCGAGCAGCGGCACGCCGAGCACGGTGGCGAGCAGGAAGCGGTCCTGCCCCGAACGCTCGACGCTCGTGCTGGCGAGCGGCGCGCGCGCGTCGATGTCCTGGATGTCGCGCTCGAAGCGCTTCTCGTCGTCGGCCAGGGCCGCGCCCTGCTCTAGCGCGCGCACGCGGATCGGGATCGGCGCGGTGACGATGGTCTGGTACTGGGAGCTGGCGGGCTCGAACACGGACAGCGGCAGGGCCGGGATCGACTGCACGTCGGTCGAGAGCGGGGCGAGGTCGTAGACCACCTTACGGCGTTCGAAGCTCTTCTCCTCGGTCGTGCCGTACACGCGGAAGCCGCGGAAGGCCTCCAGCGCGCTGGGATCGGGCGCGCGGAAGTACTCGAGGTTTCCCTGTCCGCTCCACTCCACGGTGAGCTTGATCGAGTCGCCCACGCGCACGTCGCGCGCATCGGCGTTGGCGCGCGCTGCGAACGTGCCGACCGCGCCCGAGAAATCGAGCGGCTGGCCCTCGCTGGGCAGTGGCACGACCTCGACCGTGAAGGGCTGGGCCGCGACGAAGTGGCTGTCGCGGCGCGTGTCGATGAACGAGACCTGCCGCTGGCGCCCGAACTCGAAGAAGCTGGTCGGGAACTCGAGCGTGCCGGAGCGCGTGGGCAGGAAGCTCTTCTGGATGCGCAGCGTGACCATGCTCCGGCCGTCGCGCAGCTGGCTCTCGACCTGCTCGGCCGTGATCAGCTGGTTGCCGTTCACGCGGATCCCGTCCACGCGACTCTCCTGCGGGATGGGCGTGCCCTGGACCTCGATCGCGCCCGGCAGGGAGTCCCACCACGGCAGATTGAGCTCGGCGAAGCTGATCTTGCCCGTGCGCGCCTCGTCCCAGCCGAAGGTGAGCTCGATCGAGAAGGGCTGGCCCTCGATCACCTTGGCCGCCGAGGCATGCACGTCGAGGTAGCCGAAGTCGGCGCCGGTGATGTCCTTGACCACCGTGACGCGCAGGGGCTTGGTCTCGTAGGGCCGTCCGTCGACCTCGACGCGAATCGCGCCGATCTCGAAGTCGCCCTCGGACTCCGGGCGGAAGGGGATGTCGTAGCGCAGCGAACGCTGGGAGTACACGCGGCCGCGGATGATCGTGGCCCCCGAGGAGCGGTTGCCGAGCTCGGGTTTGCCGAAGCGCAGGCCCTTCACCTCGGGTAGCGCGACGATGCGCGCGTCGGAGCCGTTCTCGATGCTGACCATGACCTGGCCGCTGTCGCCCAGGCGCAGCACGCCCGCGCTGACGCGCGCGCTGACCTGCACCTCGTTCTGAGCCGCGAGCGGAGCCGCGACGGCCGCGATGGCGAGCCACAGGATGGCCAGCAGGGCGCGCACGATGTCCTCGAGCTTCATGTCCTTCCTCACCAATCCCGCTTCGTTTTGGCGCGACTCTTGGCGCGCTTCATGGCCTCGAGCGCCTTCTGCTGCTTCTCGAGCTCGCCGAGCTTGTCGAGCAGCTGCATGACTTCCTCGCGCGTCAGCACGCGCTCCTGCGGCTGCGCTTCACCCGGCTTGGGCTGCTGGGCGTCCTGCGGTTCGCCTTCCTTCTGCTCGGACTCCTCGCCCGGTTGCGGCTCCTGCTTCTGCTCGTCGGGTTTCTCGTCGCCGGGCTGAGGCTGCTGCTGGTCCTCGGGCTCGTCGCCTTCCTTGGGATCCTGCTGCTCTGGATCCTGCGGGTCCTGGCCCTTCTGATCCTTGTCCTGCTTGTCCTTCTGGTCCTTGGGATCCTGCTTCTGATCCTTCTGATCCTGGTTCTGCTGGTTCGGATCCTGCTGCTGTTGTTTCTGCTGCTCGCGCTGCTTCTCGATCTCGTCGAGCTGCTGCAGGCGGCGCTGGATCAGCTCGAGGTCGGCGCGCGTGTCCTCGTCGTGCCAGTCCATGCGCAAGCGCTCGACGAACCAGGTCTTGGCCGCGCCGTAGAGTTCGCGCGCTGCCTGCAGCGGATCGGCGGGCTCGCTGGGCGGCAGCGGTACTGCGCCGGGCGCGGGCGCCGGCGGCGGCGCGGCGGGTTGGCCCGAGACCTCGGGAATCGTCGCGCGCACGGCCTCGGCGTGGTCGAGCTCGAGCGCGCCCAGGTCGTAGGTCGCGTTCAGGCGCAGCTCGCCTGGGCCGGCCAGCGCGCGCGCGCTGGAGAACGCGTCGCGCGCAGCCTCGCGCTGGCCCTCGACGTCCTTGGCCTCTTCACGCACACGCGTCGCCGTGATCACCCCCAGCGCGTAGTGGGCCTTGGCGCGTTGCACTTCGGAGAGGCCGAGCGCGTCGGCGTGCTCGAGGATCGCGCGTGCGGCCTGCTCGGCGGCCTCGGGCTCATGCAGCTCGTGGTGCTGCACGGCGTTCTTCAGCGAGCGCGCGTAGGAGAAGGCCTGCTCGCCGCCCAGCAGCGCCAGCGGCAGGAGCGCGGCGGCCAGGCGCGGCGCGTCGTACTCGCGCTTCACGCGCTTCGTCGCGCGCAGGCCGAGCTCGAGCAGCAGGCACAGGACGCCCAGCGCCAGCGGCCACTGGAAGCGGTCGTAGGGCACGCGGCGCTCGCCGCCCTCGATCTCACGGCCCTCGATGCGACTGATGCGCGCACGATAGAGGTCCTCGAGCGGCGTGGGCGATTGCTCGGCCGTCAGGAACTCACCGCCGGTCGAGCGCGCCAGCGTCAGCAGACTCTCGCGCTCGAGCTTGCTCACGACCTCGTTGCCCTCCGGATCGCGCAGGAAGGAGGCGTTGCCGTCCTCGTCCACGACCGGGATCTTGCCCCCCGCCTCGGTGCCCAGGCCGACCACGAACACGCGGATGTTGCGCTTGACCGCCTCGGCCGCCTGCGCCGCGGCCTTTCCGGCCAGGTCTTCACCGTCGGTCAAGAGCACGATCGCCTCGTGCGCGCCGGTGCGCCCGTCGAACAGCGACAGCGCGTGCTCGATGGCCGCCGCGAGGTCGGTGCCGCCCTCGTGGTTGTCCTCGGTGGTGACGAACTTCAGCAGGCCCTCGAGCGTCTGCTTGTCGCGCGTGAGCGGCGTGATGTCACGCGCGTCGCCCGAGAAGGCGACCAGCGCGACGCGGTCGCCGGCGAGCCTGTCCATCAGGCCCACGATCTCGCGCTTGCCGCGCTCCAGGCGCGAGGGCCGCAGGTCCTGGGCCAGCATGCTGCGCGAGGTGTCCAGGCACACCACGAGATCGAGGCCCTTGCGCGACACCGCGCGGTAGGTGAAGCCGCGCACCGGGCCCAGCGCGGCCAGGGCCAGGAACAGCAAGCCCGCCGCGCCGAGGGCCACGCGCAGGTAGCCGCGCGTGCGCGACCAGCCGGGCAGGAAGCGCAGCTCGTGGCGCGCCGCGACCCAGCGCGCGAGCTCGGCGCGCGAGCGCGCGCGCGCCGCCCAGCCGGCCAAGAAGGCGAGCGGTGCGAGGAGCAGCAGCCAGAACAGCCCCGGGCGCAGGAACTCGAAGCCGATCACGACAGCCTCCGCCACACGCTGGCTCGGCCGAGCTGCGCGCCCAAGGCACACAGGAGCGCGGGGAACAGGAACCACGGATAGAGGTCGTAGGTCTCCTCGAAGCGCTGCTCGCTGCGCGGCGTCCGCTCGAGGGTCTCGATCTCGGCGTAGATCTTCTCCAGCTCGGCCTTGTCCGCAGCGCGGTAGAAGCGCCCGCCGGTGGCAGCCGCCATCTGCTCCAGCGCGCTGGTGTCGGCGGACTCGCGCGTCGGGCGCCAGCCCTGGAACGGGTCGTACTGGAACAGGTAGCGCGCAGCATAGATGGTATAGACCTTGATGCGCTCCTCGGCGGCCAGCTCGGTCGCTGCCGCGGGCGTGATGTCGTCGATGTTGTTCTCGCCGTCGGTCAGCAGCACACACACGCGCGACTTGGCGTCCGACTCGCGCAGCACGGACACGGCCTTGGCCAGGCCCACGCCGATCGCCGTGCCGTCCTCTTCCTCGCGCTTGGCCAGCTCGACCTTGTCCAGGAAGCCCATGAGCGCATCCACGTCCAGCGTGAACGGGCACAACATGCGCGGGTAGTGCGCGAAGGAGATCAAGGCCACGTTGTCGGCCGCGTTGTCGCGGTCGGTCATGCGCCGCCTGGCGAACTCGCCCACGACTTCCTTCACCACGGCCAGGCGCGACTTGCCTTGCTCCAGGTCCTCGAACTGCATCGAGCCCGAGCGGTCGATGACCAGCGCGATGTCCACGCCCTCCGAGCGCACGTCGTGCTCGACGTTCGAGCGCAGCGGTCGCGCCAGCGCGAGCGTGGCGCAGACCACGGCCGCGAGCTGCAACACGCTCGGCACCCAGGCGAAGCGCGCACGCGCCGAGCGCGGCACGCCGCCGGTCACGCTGATGCGCCCGAAGGCGCGGCGGCGGCCCAGGAGGTACGCGAGCAGCGCCAGCGGCAGCGCGGCCAGCATCAGCGGATCGGCCAGGGCGTAGTCGCCCCACAGCGCCCAGCGCGCTTGCGCCGCGCTCTGCGCGGCCTCGGCCTGTACCAGCAGCAGGATCACGGGCGCGCTCCTCCGCTCGGCGTGCTGGCAGGCAGCGCGCCGACAGCACGCAACGCGCCGCGCGCCTGCTCGAAGAGCTCACCCAGGGCCCAGGGCGTGGCCGGGTCACCGGCGTACTTCACGCGCCAGGCGCGCTGGAACACGCGCTCGAGCTCCTGCACGGCGCCACGCGGCACCTCCAGCGAGGCTCCCAGCTCGGCCAGCCACTCCTCGTCCGTCAGACCCGCGCGGTCCTTGCGCCGCGCGGCGTCGGTGGTCGCGCGCAGGAGGCGCGTGAGCTCGTAGCAGCGCTCGCGCCCGCGGCCGTCCTCGAGGTCGCGCGCGAGTTGCTCCAGGAGTTCCTGCGGCGTGAGCGGCGTCGCTGCGGCCGTGCGGCGCGCACGCTGACGCAACCAGAAGAAGAGTCCCACACCGCTGGCCAGCGCCAAGCCCAGCGCGGCTATCCACCACGGGGAGCGGCGTGCGCTGGCGCCCTCGCTCTCGTCCGCGAAATCGTCGGGGAACTCGCGCAGCGGGCGCGGCGCGTCCTCGTCCTTCGCCAGCAGGCCGTTCACGCGCACCTTGGCCTCGCCCACCTGGATACGCGTCACGCGCTCGGAGAGCGCGAAGGACGACAGCGCGGCGGACAGCGCGTGCTCGCCCGGTTCCAGCGCGGCCACGCTCCACGCGCGGCGCGTGCGCAGCGTGCCGTCGGGCTGCAGCGTGCTCGCGAGCGACTCCTCGCCCAGCACGACCCAGGACGCGTCCAGGGTGAGCTCACCGGCCGCGAGCTCGCGCGCGGGAAGCTCGGCGGGGTGCTCGAGCTCGAGCACCAGCACGAAGGGTTCGCCCACCGCGACCGCCTCCGGCTCGCAGCGCCAGCGCGCGCGTACCTCCTGCAGGGCCGGGACGAGCCCCAGCACGAACGCCAGCAGCGCCATCAGCGCCTCCCGTGCCGCGCCGCGCGGCGCGCGAAGCAACGCGCGATCGGTTCGGAGACGTCGCCCCGCGTGCCGACTTCGACCAGATCCACCTGGGCCTTGCGCAGCGCGCCCAGCAGACGCTCGCGGCGTACGCGCGCCGCCGCGGCCCAGGCCACGCGCACGCGCTTCGAGCGCGCGTCGACCTCGACCTCGCGCCCGCTCTCGATCTCGCGCAGCCACAGCCAGCCGGCGGGCGGCAGTTCTTCCTCGAGCGCATCGAAGACGCGCACCGCGATCACGTCGTGACGCCGCGCGAGCTGCGCCAGCGGGTCGGTCCAGGCTTCCTCTTCCGTGCCCAGGAAGTCCGACACGACCAGCACCAGCGAACGCCGCTTCAGGTGCCGCAGCTGGTGCTCGAGAACCTTGGAGAGCGAGCTCCCCCGTCCGCTGGCCGGCGCGGCCATGACCTCGCGGATCAGGCGCAGCACGTGGTGCTGGCCCTTCTTGGGCGCGAGGTGCAGCCCGGGCTCGTCCGCGAACAGGCCCAGACCCACCTGGTCCTGGTTGCGACCGGCGACCAGGGCCAGCAGCGCGCACACCTCGGCCGCGACCTCGCGCTTCGACTTCTCGCCGCTGCCGAAGTCCATCGAGCGGCTGGTGTCGACCAGGAGCTGCAGGATGAGCGTGCGGTCCTCGACGTAGGTCTTGATGAAAGCCTCGCCGGTGCGCGCCGTGACCTTCCAGTCGATCGCACGCACGTCGTCGCCCGGCTCGTACGGGCGCACGGACTCGAACTCGATGCCCGTGCCGCGGAAGTTCGAGCGGTAGGCGCCGGCCAGGGCGCTCGAGACTAGCTTGTGCGTGCGCACCTGGATCGTGCGCACGCGCGCCATCAGCTCGGGCGCGAGCAACGGGCTCGCTGTGCTCTCCTGCGCAGCCACGGCAGCTTCAGGGCACGGGCACGGTCTCGAGCACGCGCGCGATGAGCTGGTCGGAGCTGCGCCCCTCGGCTTCGGCCTCGTAGCTCGGCGTCACGCGGTGACGCAGCACCGGCGGCGCGATCTTCTTGATGTCGGCCGGCGTCACGAAGGCGCGATGGGCGAGGAAGGCGTTGGCGCGCGCGCACAGCGCCAGCACGATCGAAGCGCGCGGGCTGGCGCCGTACTGGATACGGCCCTCGAGTTCCTTCAGGCCGAAGGCGGCCGGCGTGCGCGTGGCGTTCACCAGGCGCACGATGTACGCCGACAGGCGCGAGTCGAGGTGGATCTCGTCCACCAGCGCGCGCGCGCGCAGGATGCCATCCAGGGTCAGGATGCGGCGCACCTTGGGCGGCTCCTGGGTGGTGGCCATGCGCTCGAGGATGGCGAGCTCCTCGGCCTCGCTCGGGTA
The DNA here is from genome assembly GCA_009691855.1 of Planctomycetota bacterium. Taxonomy (GTDB): domain Bacteria; phylum Planctomycetota; class UBA1135; order UBA1135; genus JABFRZ01. Next base: position 20,314 of record SIAI01000043.1, read on the forward strand.
GCCGACCACGAGCTTCATGAAAAAGCGGTCGATCTGCGCCTCGGGCAGGCGGTAGGTGCCTTCCTGCTCGATCGGGTTCTGGGTCGCGAGTACCAGGAAGGGCTTGGGCAGGGGGAAGGTCTGCCCACCGATCGAGACCTGGCGCTCCTGCATCGCCTCGAGCAGCGCCGACTGCACCTTGGCCGGCGCGCGGTTGATCTCGTCGGCCAGCACGAAGTTGGCGAACACCGGCCCGCGGCGCACCTGGAAGTTGCCCTCCTTGACGTTGTAGATCTCGGTCCCGACCAGGTCGGAGGGCAACAGGTCGGGCGTGAACTGGATGCGCGCGAAGGAGCCGTGCACCGCGCCGGCCAGGCTCGAGACGGCCAGCGTCTTGGCCAGGCCGGGCAGACCCTCGAGCAGCACGTGGCCGTTGGTGAGCAGGGCCACCAAGAGGCCGTGCAGGAGCTCATCCTGGCCGACCAGCACTTCGTGCAGCGCGGCGTCGAGCTCGCCCACCCAGGCGCTCTCGCGTTCGATCCGTTCGGCCAGGTCGAGGGCAGGCGTCGGACTGGTCTTCATGTGGGACTGGGCGAGCATGGGAAGCGCGGCTACGTCCATCCGGGCGCAGAGTTGGACGCGCGAGCGGCCCGAACCAACGTCGAAATCGGGCGTGACACCTTGCCACAGGGCGCTGCGAGGCGACAGCGGATCGTGCGGGCGCGCGCGTGAGTCTCCTGTCGTCGCGCCGAGCTCGATCCGCTCCAGTCCCCCCGGCCCTCAGGCCGATGGGCTCCCGCGCGCGGCCAGAACGATCCGGTGCGCACCAAGGGGAGGAGGGCCCGCCTCGCGGATGCCTCCCCCCGCGCGCCAAGGGCCCGGTGCAGTCCGCTGCGCCGGGCACTTTTCCTCGGCCCAGCGCTGCGCTCCTATCCCCCCGCCCTGCAAGAGCTTGGGGAACCGCGGCAAGAAAATCCGTTCGCTCGAAAAACAGGGCGCCCTCGGAGGCGTATCTACTACCGCGGTCGTATTACTGCGGTAGTCAGACGGCCCCCTGCACCCTCGAACGAATGAAGAAGCCCCTCCGACTCGGCGACCTGCAAGTCGCCATCCTGCGCGTCCTCTGGGACGAGGGTGAGGCCACGGTCACGCGCGTGACCGAGGCCCTGGCCGGCAAACGCCGCGCGCCGACCACCATCGCCACCATGCTCACCAAGATGGAGCACCGCGGGCTGGTCGCGCACCGCGTCGAGGGCCGCCAATTCGTCTACCGCCCGCGGCTCTCCGAGCAAGAGGTCACCAACACGCTGGTGGCCGATCTGACGCAGCGCCTGTTCGAGGGCGACATCTCCGCCCTGGTCAGCCACCTGCTGCGCTCGGAGGAGATCGACAAGGACGAGCTCGTCCGTCTGCGCGCGATGATCGTCGAAAGGGAACGCGAGGAGGCTGGACCGTGACGCACAACGATTGGATCCGGAACGCGCTCTCCTGGCTAGCGACCTACGGCCTGCACAGCACGCTGTTCCTGGGCGGTGCTTGGCTGTGGTGCACGCTGCGCGCGCCGCGCGTGAACCGCAGCAAGGAGCGCGTGTGGAAGCTGGCCCTGGTCGGCGGCGTGCTCAGCACGACGCTGCAGCTCGCGCTCGGCGGCCAGCCGCTGCTCGGGCAAATCGACTGGCTCGCCGCCGAGCCGCTGGCCGAAGCCGCGGCCTCGCAGCCGAGTTCGGGCGCGTCCAGCCTGCCTGAGCAGCGCACGGCCGAGCTCCCCGCCCCCGCCTCGATCGCGACGGATTCCAGCGCGCCTTCCACCGTGCCGGCGCTCGAACTCGCGCGGGCCGAGCCCGCCTCGCCGGCGCCCGAAGCGCGCGTGAAGTCCGCCGCGCGACGCCCACGCACGGACGAGCGCGACGCGAACTCGCGCCCCGAAAACGGGGGCGCGCACCCCGCACTCGACGCGCCGCCGCCGGCACTCGTGAGCGCCGCGCCCGACCTCGAGGCCTGCGCCGACCCCGTCGATGCACCGGCGGTCACGCCCGTGACCAGCACGGTCGCTGAGCTCGGACGCGCCCTGCGCGAGAAGGTAGCCCAGGGGCGCGCGCACGCTCCGCGGCTGGTGCTCTTCGGCTGGGTGGCGATCGGTTCGCTGGGCGTGCTCGGCCTGTTGGCCTCCTGGACTTGCCTGCGCCGGCGCATGCTCTCGCGCCGCGAGCTGCGCGCCGGCGCGCTGGTCGAGATGCTCACGACCCTGCAACAACGCGCCGGCCTGAAGCGACGCGTGCGCCTGTCGGTCTCGGCGCGCATCACCTCGCCCTTCTCCACCGGCCTCCTGTGGCCAGAGATCTGCGTGCCGCAGGCCGTGCTGCACGCGCTGACGCCCGCGCAGCAGCAAGCCCTGCTGGCGCACGAACTCGGGCACCTCTTGCGTCACGACCCGGCCTGGTTCGGCGTGGGCTTCCTGATCGAGAAGCTGTTCTTCTTCCAGCCGCTGAACCGCCTGGCGCGACGCGAGCTGGCCGAGCTGGCCGAGCTGGCCTGCGACGACTGGGCCGTGCGCTGGACCGGCGCGCGCCTGGCGCTGGCGAGCTGCCTCACCGAGGTCGCGGGCTGGATCGTGGACGACAAGCCGCGCCTGGTGATGCCGCCCGGTCTGGCCGGACAGCGCTCGCGCCTGGCGCAGCGCGTCGAGCGCCTGCTCGACGACCGCCGCTCGCCGCACGGCGAACCGCCCGCGCCCTGGTGGCCGGCGCTGGCTGCCGGCTCGCTGACCCTGGCGGCCCTGGCCGTGCCGGGCGTGTCCGCCACGCCCGTGAGCGCGCCGCGCAGCGTACCCGAGGTCCTGCCGGCGGTGCCCGCGACCGCGCGCGAGGAGCTCGAGCTCCCCCCGCGCTATCCCAGCATGACCCGCCTGCCGTCCGTCGAAAGCACGGCCGGGCACGCCGCAAGGGCCGCCAGCGACGCCCACGCTGCGACTCTGCCCGCGCCCTTCGCGATCGAACTCGGCGCCGAACTGCGCGAGCTCGAAGCCGAAATCGCCGCGCTCCGCGCCGAACTCCAGGACCGCGCCCTCGACGAGCGCTTCTCCGCGTCTCTGCAGCGCATCGAAGCGCGCATGCAGGAGCTGCGCGCCCAGCACCAGCGCGCGCACGAGCTGCTGACGCGCCTCGCCGCCCGAAACACCCCGGCGCTCGCGCCGGCTGCCGCCCCCACTCCGACCTCGAACCGCTGAGAACTCCCATGATCAAACCGCTGTTCGTCGCCGCCCTGGCCCTGGGTGCCGCGACCCCGCTGCTCGCCTTCGGTCCGCTCCAGGAGCCGCAGGGCGCGGTGCTACGCGTGACGCCGGCGACTCCGACGGCACCCGCACGCGTGGCGCCCGCATCTCCCGGCCATGCACGCGCTGCCGCCCCCGCTCCGCGAGCGCAGGCTGCGCCGCGCGCGGCGCGCGCACCCGAGCCCTCGCCGGCGACAGCCAACGGCACCTGCGTGGACTGCCTGCACGACGCGCTCGCGCAGGAGATGGAAAAGGCCCAGGAGCGCGTGCAGGGCTCGCTCGAGCAGGAGATCGAGGCCCTCGAGGGGCGCTTGGAAGAGCTGCGCGAGCGGCTGGCCGAGCGCCGCGACGAGCTCGAGAGCCACCGCGACGAGGCCCAAGAAGAGCTGGAGGGACGGCGCCACTCGGTGGAGAACGAGCTCGAGGACACGCGTCAGGAGGCGCAGCGGCGCTTCGAAGAGCAGCAGGAGGCCCTGGAAGCGGATCACGAGAGCCTGGGTGAAGAGCTGGAGCAACGCTCCGAGCAAGCCGACGAGGAGCTGCAAACCGCGCTCGAGGCCCTGCAGGAAGAGCGTGAAGCCCTCGAGGAAGCAGAGCAGAACGACGGCCAGGAAGGCCAGCGCGCGGCCGAGCAGCGTGAACGCGCGCTCGAACAGGCGCGGGGCGAGCTTGAGCGCGTGCTCGAGCAGCGCGGCCGCGGTGTCGACGAGCGTCTGGAAACCGAGCGCGCGGCGCTCGCCGAGCGTCAGCAGGACCTGGAACGTGACTTCGAGGCCCGTAGCCAGAGCGCACAGGACGATGCCGAGCGCAGCGCCGTGCAACGCGAGTTCGGCCGCGCGCAGCGCGAATTCGAGAAGGCGCGCGCGGCGTTCGACAAGGGCCACCGCGACGCACGGCGCACGCTGGAACGCGAGTTCGTCGGCGCGCAGCGCGAGCACGAGCGCGCCGCGCAGGAAGCCCAGAGCGCGCTGGAGAATGCCCGGCGCGAAGGAGCCCAGGTGCGCGAGCGCGCGCAGGCAACCCTGAACATGCGCCAGACCGAGCTCCAACGCGCCCACGAAAAGGCCAGGCGCGCGCTGCAACAGGAACGCGCGCGCCAGCAGACGGAGCTGAAGCAACGCCAACGCGTCCAGGCCGAAGGCTTCGAGAACACCAAGGAAGAACTGCACGAGCACTTCCAGGGCCTGGACCAGCAGCTCGAGGAACAGCTGCGCACGAATCTCGAGCAAACCGAGCGCACGCTCCAGGAGCAGCAGCGCGCGCTCGAACGGCTACAGGAGGAGCTGCAGCAGCGCTTCGAGAAGGCGCGCGACGTGCAAGGCCGCTTCGACGAAGGCTGGATGGAGAACCTCGAGCGCCAGCTCGCCGGCCAGCTCCAGGCCGTCCCTGGAGCGCGCGCCGTGTGCCACCCGGACCGTGACAACTGCAAGCATCGGCGCGCCCGCGGCGAAGCCTGTCAGCGCGCGCAGGCCGAGGTCGAGAGTCTCGGTGTGGCCGAGCACGCCGCCGAGGAAGCGCGGTGCGCTGTCGAAGAAGCCTTGCGCGGTCGCGCGGGCGACCGCAACGACGGCCTGTCCGAGTCGATCCGCGCTCTGGTCGACGGCCGGCTGGAGCAGGCGCTCGAGGGCCTGCAACATCTGGGCAAGGGTGAGTCCGCCCAGGGCGACGACGACCAGAACGGGGCCGGCGCGGCGGAGGAGATGGACAGCCTCGACGAGCTCGACATGGACCTCGACGACATGGACCTCGACCTGGACGAGGACGAGATGAACGACGCGCTGGAGGAGCTCGAAGAGCTGGAGGAGCTCGACTCCGGCGACGACTCCGTGTCCTTCATGGTGAGCTCCGACGACGGTTCGTGGACCTTCGTGCAACCGCGCCAGGAAGCGCAGCTCGCCGAGCTGTCCAGCTCGCTGCGCCAGGCCCTCGAGCCGCTGAACTCGCTGCACCTGGCCCAGGAGCCGATCCCCGGCCTGGATGCCGCCCTGAGCGCGCTCGAGTACTCCTTGCCAGCGGCGCTGGCCGCCTCGCGTGGCGAGTGCACTCCGTGCGAGGAGCCCGGCGCGGCGACCGAAGGCCGCGAGGCGTGTACGGCGACTTGCGAGACGGACGAGGTCGCCAGCACGCATGCGGCCCAGGCGACGCACGCGGGTCACGGGACCCACGCGGACCACGCGACCCAGGCGGACGTGGCCAGTTCGCACCATGCGCAGGAGTCGAAGGCCTACGCCCAGGAGTCGAAGGCCTACGCAAAGGACCAAGCCAAGGCGAAGGCGAAGGCCAAGGCCAAGAACAAGGCCCAGCACAAGTCCAAGGTCCAGTACCCCGAGGCCGCGAGCGCCGAGGATTGCTGCTCGAGCGAACCGGCCGAGGTCGCCCCCACGACCTCGTATGCTCCCAGCGGTCCGTCCGTCTCCCCGCTGCTCTTCGGCCAAGCGGGCGGCGGATGGAACGTCCCGCAGCCCCCGCAAGCAGGGAGCTGGAGCACCGCGCCGACGCCGGACTCGAGCTGGGTTCCGGCCGCGCCGCCCGCGGCTGCGCACGGCGCGTGGAGCACGGCCCCGCGCTCCTACGGCGGGTTCCCTGCGCCGACACCGCTGCCGAGCGGTGGCATGGAAGACGAGGGCACGCTCGACGAGCTGCGCGAGTTGATGCTCGAGATGCGCTCCGACATGCGCGAGCTGCGCGGCTCCCTCGAGGATCTGCGCCGCGAGGTCCGCTCGTTGAACAGCGACGGCAGTCGCAGTTCGCCCGGCTCGCGCTGAGCGTTGCCACCTGAGCCCCGCGTGGCCGCGCGCCACGCAGGGCCATCGCTCTCCGACCTCGCGCTTTAGGACGCGAGCACGGTTCCGGTCTGCCCATCCCCACCGCCCTGCCCGCAGGAACCCCCGTGAAGCCCCGCCTCCCGCTGCCCTTCTCTCGTCGACTCGTCGCGCTGCTGTGCGCGCTGCTCGCCAACGTCTCGGCCGCGCACGCTCAGGCCAACGCCGACGAGCAGTACCGCTATCTCGCCGGCTTGGTCGAGAAGGGCATGTACGAGCTCGCGGCCGGCGAGGCGCAGTCGTTCCTGCGCGCCTTCCCCAAGCACGAGAAGGCCCAGCTCGCGCGCTATCGCCTGGCGAGCGCGCTGTGGGAGCTCGAGCGGCATGACGAAGCCGCGCGCGAGTACGAGACTGTCGCGCGCCTGGAGCGCTTCGAGTACCGCGCCGAGGCCCTGTTCCGCTGCGGCGAGGCGGCGCGCGAGCGCGGCGACGCAGCGCGCGAGCGCGCGGCCTTCGAGGGCGTGCTGGCGGCCGGCCAGGACTACCTGGTTGCGCCGGCGCAGCTCGCGCTGGCCGAGGCCGACTTCCGCGCGCGACGCTTCGAGGAGGCCGAGCGGCGCTATGCGGTGCTCCTGCGCGAGAAGCCCGACAGCGCCGAGGCCCCGCTCGCGCGCCGTGGCCTGGCCTGGTGCGCGTGGGAACGCGGCGACGCGACCGAGACCGTGGCGCGCACGCGCGCGTTCCTGAAGCAGGAGGACGACCCCGCGCGCCGCGACGAGCTCACGCTGCTGCTCGGCGAGGCGCAGCTCGCCGCCGATCCCAAGGCCGCGCTCGAGACCTTCCGCAGCCTGCGCACCAAGGAACAGGCCGAGGCGCGCGCGCGCGGCGAGGGCTTCGCCCTGGCGGCGCTGGGCGACCACGCCGCCGCGGCCCAGGCCTTCGAGGGTCTGCTGCAGCGCGCGCCCGAGGGCCGCTTCGCGTCCGAGGCCGCGCTGCAGGCCGGGATCGAGCGCCTGCGCGGCGGCGAGGCGAAGGCCGCCGTGCAGCGCCTGGCCTTCGCCGCGCGCGATGGCAAGCCGGAGACGGCCTACTGGCTGGCCCAGGCGCAAAAGCAGGCCGGCGAGCCGAAGGCCGCGCTGGCGACGCTCGACACCGTGCTGCGCGCGCCGCCGGCGGGCGAGGGCGCGCGCGAGCTCGTCAGCCGCATCCACGTGCTGCGCGGCGACTGCCTGGCCGCCGACGGGCGCGCGGCCGAGGCCCAGGCGGCCTATGAGACGTCCGGCTCGGACCAGGCGCTGAGCGCCGCGGCCGTGGCAGCGCTCAACCAAGGCGACGTCGAGGCCGCGGTCGAGCTGGCGCAAAAGGCGCTGCGCGGCGTGCCCGTCGAGCGCGCCCAGGGCGCACGCGTGGTGCTGGCCGAGGCGCTGTTCGCCGCCAAACGCTTCGCCGATGCCGAGCGCGCGCTGGAGGCCGCGCTGAAGCAACCCGCCGACGCGGCCGAGGCCGCGCGCCTGAACTCGCGCCGCGCGTGGTGCCGCTACCTCGGCGGCGACCTCGAGGCAGCGCGCGAGCGCTTCACCCAGCTCGCCGCTTCGCGCACGGGCGAGGGCGAGGAGGCGCTGTCGATGCTGCTGCGCATCGCCGAGGAGCAGGGCGACTCGGCGGCGGCGGCCGCCGCCGCGCAGCACTATGCCGAGGCCTACCCGCGCGGGCGCTTCGCCGACCAGGCCGAGCTCGCCCTGGCGCGCGCTGCGAGCGGCGCTGCGGGCCGCACGCGCTTCGACGAGTGGCTGAAGCGCTATCCGCAGAGCCCGCTGCGCGCCAGCGTGCTGCTGGAGCTGGCCGAGCTCGAATCCAACGCCGGAGCACACGAACAGGCCGCGCGGCGCTACACCGAGGTCGCCGAGCGCCAGCCAGGCACGCCCGAGGCCGCGCGCGCCGCCTATGGCCTCGCCTGGTGCGCCTGGCAGCGCAAGGACTACCCCGGCTGCGAGCGCGCGCTCGGCGCACTGGCGCAGCAGAAAGGCGCCGACGCGGCGCTGCGCGCGGCGGGACTCGAGCTCGCGCTGTGGTCGCAAGTCGCGCGCGGAGCGCTGGACGAAGCGCTGGCGAGCTGGCGCGCGCTGGGCGCTCGAGATACCGGCGATGCGCGGCGTCTGGGCTGCGCGCGGCGCCTGGTCGAGGGTCTACGCGGAGCCCAGCGCTTGGCGGAAGCCGAGGCGCTGCTCGACGAGTGCCAGAAGGGCTTCACGGACAAGCAGCTGGTGGCCGAGGTGCAGCTCGAGCGCGCCTACCTGGCACTCGAGCGCGACGACCTGAGCGGCGCCGAAAGCGCTCTGGCGCGCGCGAAGAAGGCCGGGGCCAGCGACACGGCCGTGGCCGAGGCGAGTTTTCACCTGGGCGAAGCGCGCTTCGCCGCGGGCGACACCGACGCGGCCCTGGCGCTGTACTCCGGCGCCGCGGCCGTCGAGCAACCGCGCGCGGCGGATGCGCTGTACCGCCTGGGCTTCACGCGCTTCACGCGTGGCGAGCTGGACCAGGCCGAGCGCGCGCTGACGACGCTGCTCGAGCGCCAGCCCGAGGGCGAGCTCGCCCCCGAAGCGCGCTTCCTGCTCGGCGAGTGCGCCTTCCGCGCCGGGCGCTTCGAGCTCGCCGCCACGCGCCTCGCCGCCGTGCGCGCGCCGCGTGAGGCGGACGAGCTGCGCGCCAAGACGCTGTTCCGCTTGGGCCTGGCGCAGGGCGAGCTCGGGCGCTGGGCCGAGTGCGAGGCCGCGCTCTCCGAGCTGGCGCGCGCCTTCCCGCGGTTCGCGAACCTCGCCGAGGGCGAGCTGTGGCGCGGACGCGCGCTGGCGGCGCAGGGCAAGGCGCGGCCCGCGCGTGCGGCCTTCGAGCGCACGCTCGCGCTCGACCAGGGCGAGCTCGCCGCGGACGCGCGCCTCGGCCTCGGCGCGCTGGCCGAGCAGGAGGGCCGCCTCGACGACGCGCTCTCCGAGTACCTCAAGGTCGCGCTGCTGTACGCCGACGAGGCCGCGGTCGGCGAGGCGCTGTTCGCCGCCGGGCGCGTGCTCGAGGCGCAGGGCGCGCGCGAGCAGGCCGCCGCGCGCTACCGCGAGCTGGTCCAGGAACACGGTGGGTCGCCGTTCGCCGCGCGCGCGCAGGCACGCCTGCGCGCGCTGGAGACGCGCTGATGCGACCCACGCGCATCGGAGGAAGCCTCGCCTCGATGGAGGGTGATGTGGGGCAACCGGGCGGAGCTGGCCGCGGCGTTCGCGGCTGCTCTCACGAGCCCGGGGTCCATCGCAGCGGGCTTCCTCCGGTTTTTCTCGCCTCCCCCGCCCCCCTCCACTCTCCGCCCCGCACCACGACAGCATGAACGCCGATCCGCAAGCGCTGCAAACCGTCCACCTCGACACGCTGTACGACATCGTGCTCAGCGGCGGGCCGCTGATGTGGCCGATCGCCGCCAGCTCGGTGATCGCCCTGGCCTACACCGTCGAGCGCGCGATCCGCACGCGCGACCGCGAGCTGGGCTCGAAGAGCTATGGCCGCGCGATCCTCGACGCGCTGCACAGCGGCGGTCCGGCGCAGGCGCTGGCGGCCTGCGAGCGCGAGTCGCGCCCGCTCGGACGCATCCTGAAGACCGGCCTGCAGCGCGCGGCGAGTCCGCTGCTGGAGCGCGAGAAGGCCGTCGAGGACGCCGGCGCGCGCGAGCTCAAGCGCTTGAATGCGCGCCTGCGGCCACTGGCGGTGGTGGGCGTGCTGGCGCCGCTCATGGGCTTCCTGGGCACGGTGTTCGGGATGATCCAGGCCTTCATCAACATCGCCTTGAAGCAAGGCCTCGGGCGGCCCGAGCTCCTGGCCGCGGGCATCAGCCAGGCGTTGGTCACGACCGCCGCCGGGCTGTGCGTGGCCATCCCCGCGCACGCGGCCTACTTCTGGTTCCGCGCGCGCAGCGACGGCTTCGCGCGCCGCACCGAGGACCTGTACGCCGAGCTCGACGAGCGCCTGAGCCAGCGGCCAGCCGCCGGCGGAGTCGCCTCGTGAACCTGCGCGCTGAGAACGAGGAGGAGTTCGTGCTGAACCTGACCTCGATGAGCGACATCGTGTTCCTGATGCTGATCTTCTTCATGCTGGCCACGACCTACGTGGATCCCGAGCACGCGCTAGGCGTGGAGCTGCCGCACGCGAGCTCGGCCAGCACGGCTCCGCCCGAGGAGCTGGTGATCAACGTGCTCGAGGACGGCACCTTCGTGGTCAGCGGCGAGATCCTCACGCGCGAGGCGCTGCAGCAGGCCCTGGCGCAGCGCGGCCACGCCGCGCCCGAGACGGCGGTCACGATCCGCGGCCACCGCCTGGCACACCACGAGGCGATCGTCACCGTCATGGACGCCTGCGGTTTGGCCGGTCTGCACAACCTCTCGGTCGGGACCACGCGCGAGGACCGCGGGTAGGGGGGTGAAGCCCGGACGCAGCAAGGACCTGGTCGCGCTGCTGGCGACGTGCAGCGCCCTGGGCCTGGGTTCCTTCCTGCTGCTGCGCGCGCGCGGCGCGCTGGGCGACGAGTGGACCGACGGCGCGCGGCGCTTCGCCTCGGCCAGCCAGGAGAGCGTGCGCCACGCGGTGTGGGACGCTCCGCAGCGCGTGGACGCGCTGGGCGAGGTGCGCGACCCGGCGCTCTCGCCCGATGGCCGCCTGCTGGTCTTCGCCAGCGGCGAGCGCGGCCTCAACGTCGAGCTGTTCGCGGCCGAGCTGGTGGACGGCGAGCTGCGCGAGCCGCACGCGCTGCTCACCCTGAACTCCCCCGCCGATGAGCTCGCACCAGCCTTCGCCGACGGCGGGTTGTACTTCGCCAGCGATCGCGCGGGCGGTGCGGGCGGCCTCGACCTGTGGCGTGCGCCCTACGCCGACGGGCAGTTCGGCGCGCCGGAGGCGCTCGCGCCGGGCGTGAACTCGGCCGCGGACGAGAGCGACCCCGCGCCACGGCCGGGCACGCGCGTGCTGGTGTTCTCCTCGAACCGCGCGCGGCCGGACTTCGACCTCTACGCCGCCGCGCCGGACGCGGACGGCTTCCTCACCGTCGAGCCCCTGGGCGCGCTGAACGGCCCGCGCGAGGAACGCGAGCCGGCCTGGACCAGCGACGGGCGCGCGCTGTACTTCGCCTCGGATCGCACCGGCGGCGCGGGCGGCTACGATCTGTATCGCGCGTTGCTCTTCGCCGAAGGCTGGCAGGACGCGCGGCGCGTGGAAGAGCTCGCCAGCGCGCGCGACGAGCGCGGCCCGTGGACCAGCGCCGACGGCTTCGCGCTGTACTTCGAGGGCGCGGACGAGGCCGGTGCGCGGTTCCTGGAGCGCGCGCGCTCGCTGGAGCTCTTCCGCCTGCCGCCACCGACGGTGACGCTATCCCAGTGGCTGACGCTGGCCGCGCTGCTGCTGCTGGCGCTGCTGGCGCTGCTCGCCAAGCGTCGGAGCGCGCTCGACATCCTCTACAAGTGCTTCCTCGTCTCGCTCGTGCTGCACCTCCTGTTGATGCTGTACCTGCGCACGGTGGTGCCCGAGGAGCACAGCTACGACCTCGGCCCGGGCGCGGACAAGAGTTTCCGCGTGCGCCTCGCGCCGGACGAGGGCGCGCCGAGCGAGGTGCAGGCCCGACTCGGCCCCGCGGGCGCGCGCGCGGCGCTGGCGCCGGCGCGCGAACGCTTCGAGCCCACCGCGCTCGAGGCCGTACCGGCGAAGGTCGCGCTGGAGCTGCCCGAGCGCGCGACCGAGGCCGCGCCCGCCGCCGCCGCGCTCAGCGCCGAGACGCGGTCCGCGCCGGCCCCCGCCCTGGCCGAGCGCGAGGAAGCGCGCGCGCGCTATGCGACGCGCGCACCGGAGCTGGCCCTCGACGCGCCGGGCCCGAGCGCCTCGGCCGCGCCCGCAATCGCCCCCGCCGGCCCCACGCGCGTCGCGCCGAGCGCAACGCCGCTCGCCGCGGCCGAACCGACGCGCGTCGAGCTCGCCAGCAGCACGGACTCGGCGGCCGAACTCGCGCGCGGTGCCGCACCCACGGCCCTCGAGCGCGCCTCGGCCCGCGCACCCTCGGCCACCTTGGACGCGCCCGACGAGCACTTCGCGCGCAGCGCGGGGGCCGCGCCGGGGCTGGAGTTCGACGCGCCGACGCCTGCGGTCGCGCGCGGCGCGACGAGCTCCGGCCCCGCGCGCGTCGTGCTGAGCCAGTCCACGCGTGGGCCGGCGCGGCCCGAGCCGAGCGCGAGCGAGCTGCCCAGCGCGGTCGGCTCGCCCGCGAACGAGGCTGCGCCCGCTCCCGGACGCATCGCGGAGCGCGCCTCCGAGGCGGCGAGCGACGCCGCGCCCGAGCTGCGCGTGCCGCGCGCCGTCGCGCCACCGCTGGCGAGCGCGGCGCGCGCCGAATTCGACGCCACCGACGGGCTCGCAGCCGCCAAGCGCGAGCGCGAGAACAACGCCAATGACAGCGGCCCGGCGCGCGCCGCGCTCGCGGCGAACGACGCCGCGCTCCCCAGCGCACCAGCGCCCTCCAGCGCAGGACTCGAGCTCGGCGCCAACGCTGCAGGCGAGGCACCGGCGCCCGCCATATCGCGCTCCGGAGCGCCACCGGTGACGGGCCAGGAATTCGCCGAGCGCGCACCCGAGCTGCGCGCACCGGGCGCCGTCGCGCCGCCGCTGGCGAGCGCGCCCCGCGCCGAGTTCGACGCCCTCGGCGAGCTCACGCCCACGAAGCGCGAGCACGAGGCCAGCCAGAGCTCCATTGGCCCGGCGCGCATGGCGGCGACGGACGAACCCGCGCACGCGGCGCGGCCCGAACCGGCCTCGGCTCAGCTCGAAGTCGACGCGGGTGGCACGAGCGTCGCGAACGCGCCGGCCTTCGAGCGCAGCTCAGCCTCGGAGGCCGGCGGTCCGCGACTCGCCGCGGCGCCCGAGCTGCGCGCGCCCGCGGGCGGCGCGGCGCTCCCGGCGCGCACGACTCCGAAGCCCGCCTTCGATGCCACCGCGGGGGCGGCGCGCGCGAGCCGCGCGAACGAGCGTGGCCCGAGCGCACCCGCGCGCGCCGCGCTGGCGCCGACGCGCGGCGCGCGCGGCGACGCGCCCAGGCCC
>SIAI01000044.1 GCA_009691855.1 Planctomycetota bacterium
ATTCATGAGTCTTCGGCTGCAACGTCGCAACTGGCTGCATCTGCAGCGCTTTGCTCCCTGCGAGGTCTCGACGACCTGCCAGAGGTCGTCTCCGCTGCTCTCGGTCGCAAATCCCTGCATCTGCAGCCATTCGCGACGTTTCGCTCGAGGCCTCATGAATAGGTCGGGCTAGCGTTCGCGGCGCTTAGGCGGGACGCGCGCTGCGGGCGGACGCTTCGACGTCGGACGCCGGCCGCGATGGCGGTCCCGCGGGGTCCTTCGGGTCGCCCTTGATCTTCGAGTGCACCAGCTTCTCGGGCCCGCTCTTCTTCGGCTTGGGGTTCGACATGCGCACGAACCGAGCACGGCGGTGCTCGGCTTCGACGCAGCGCGTTGCTCGCGCGACTTCCACGAGGACGCACCTTCGCGGGAGCTCCACGCGCGCGACGCGAGCCTGCCTGCCCTCCCGTCGCTACCCTGAGGACCCAAAACGTCACGAATCGCCATGCCTCACCCCATCCGCCACCTTCTCGTCGCCTCCCTCGCCACTCTCGCCTCCGCCTGCGCGGCGGCGCCGTCCTCCGAGAGCGCCGCGAAGGCGCCAGAGCCCGCGGATCCTTACCTCTGGCTCGAGGACGTGAGCGCCGAGCGCTCGCTCGACTGGGCGCGCGCACACAACGCGAAGAGCGCCGGCGAGCTCGCCGACGGTGAGTTCCACGCGCTCGAGACGCGCCTCAAGGCGATCCTCGACTCGAACGCGAAGATCCCCTTCGTCACGAAGATAGGCGCGCTCTACTACAACCTCTGGCAGGACGCGCAGAACCCGCGTGGCCTGTGGCGGCGCACCACGCCCGAGGAATATGCCAAGACAGAGCCGGCCTGGGAGACGGTGCTCGACCTCGACGCGCTCGGGAAAAGCGAGGGCGTCGGCTGGGTGTGGCACGGTGCGGACGTGCTCGAGCCGGAGGATCGGCTGTGCCTGCTGTCGCTCTCGCCCGGCGGCTCGGACGCCGACGTCGTGCGCGAGTTCGACCTCGCCACGAAGACCTTCGTCGCTGGCGGCTTCCACGTACCCGAGGCGAAGAGCTCCGTCACGTGGCGCGACAAGGACCACCTCTGGATCGGCACCGATTTCGGCGCGGGCACGATGACCGAGTCGGGTTATCCGCGCCAGGCGAAGCTGTGGACGCGCGGCACGCCGCTCGAATCGGCGCAGCTCGTCTTCGAGGGCGCCGTCACGGACGTGTCGGCCGGCGTGTTCCACGACCCGACACCGGACTTCGAGCGCGACATCGCCGTGCGCGGCACCACGTTCTGGACGGACGAGACGTCGATCCTGCGCGACGGCAAGTGGCAGCGGATCGCGAAGCAGGACGACGCCATGGCGAGCCTCTGGCGCGAGTGGCTGTTCCTCCAGCTGCGCAGCGACTGGCAGGTGGGCGGCCAGACCTTCGCCGCGGGTTCCTTGCTGGCGACGAAGCTCGCGGACAACCTCGCCGGCACGGCCAGCTACGACGTTCTCTTCACGCCGAGCGAGCGCGTGTCCCTCGCCGGCCACGCGCCGACGCGCCACCACGTGCTGCTCTCGACGCTCGACAACATCCAGAGCCGCATCCACGTGCTCACCCCCGGCCCGAACGGCTGGACGCGCGAGGCATTGCCGGAGCTGCCCGAGTTCGGCGAGATCGGCGCGAGCCCGATCGATCCCGACGAGTCGGACGAGTACTTCCTGACGGTGACGGGCTTCCTCACGCCGCCGAGCCTGCACGTGGGCGAGCTCGGCAAGTCGGCGCCGCGCCCGCTGAAGACGACGCCCGGCTACTTCGACACGGCGAACCTCGAGGTGAGCCAGCACGAGGCGACTTCACAGGACGGCACCCAGATCCCGTACTTCGAAGTGCGCCGCGGCGATCGAGAGTTCGACGGCACGACGCCGACGCTGCTCTATGCCTACGGCGGCTTCGAGATCTCGATGACGCCCAGCTACAGCGCGCTCACCGGCGCGGGTTGGCTCGAGCAGGGCGGCACCTACGTGCTCGCCAACATCCGCGGCGGCGGCGAGTTTGGCCCGAAGTGGCACCAGGCCGCGCTCAAGGAGCACCGCAAGCGCTGCTACGAGGACCTCGCCGCCGTCGCGCGCGACCTCGTCGCGCGCAGGGTGACGAGCCAGTCGCACCTCGGCGTGATGGGCGGCTCGAACGGCGGCCTGATGGTAGGCAACATGATCACGCTCTACCCCGAGCTCTTCGGCGCCGCCGTGTGCCAGGTGCCGCTGCTCGACATGCGCCGCTACCACGAGCTCCTGGCCGGCGCCTCGTGGATGGGCGAGTACGGCGACCCCGACGACCCCGCGCAGTGGAGCTACATCCAGGGCTTTTCGCCCTACCACAACGTGAAGGAAGGCGGCACGTACCCGCGCACGCTCTTCATGACCTCGACCAAGGACGACCGCGTGCACCCCGGCCACGCGCGCAAGATGGTCGCGCGCATGGAGCAGCAGGGCCACGATGTCCTCTACTACGAGAACATCGAGGGCGGCCACGGCGGCGCGGCGGACAACGGACAACGCGCGTTCATGTCGTCGCTCGCGTATCGCTTCCTCTGGCGCGAGCTCGGCGGGCCGAAGCCGTAGGGGGCTGATCTCGGGCCGCCTGCGTCCGCCGCGGCGTTGCGCCTTCTCCGAGACTTGCACCGAAGTCGCGTCGGCGGCGCGCCTTGCGGCGAACGCAGGCAACCTCGGGATGAAGGCCCCTCTGCGTGAATCACAGCACTAGATTGGTTGAGCCGGGAGGAAGCGCTCAGCGAGCGTGCGTGGCCTCTGACGCCCGGCCAGCTGACGACCTCGTCCCCGGTCATCTGCGCGGCGGCCCGCTCAGATCCCGAGTCCCGGTGCGGCGACCGACCGCCCCAATGTGACCTCAGACAGCTGACGGTCTGCGATCACCGCGCCGCGGCGTGCTCTTGCCCCGGGGCTGTTCGAGGAAGGCCGACTTGTCGTCGAACTCACGTCGGTTACTTCGTCGCCAGCCACGCGGGCCCGTCGTCCGCGTGAGGTCGCCGGCCGCAGCGCCGGGCGTTATCGTGTCGGGCATGATCGCCGCACTGCTGGCCACCTTCCTGCTCACGACCCCGACCCTCGGCGACGAGAACGACCTGCTCGTCTTCGCCGACGGCAAGCAGCAGGCTTGCCGCGTCCTGCTCGAGACCGAGAACAAGGTCGTCTACCGCGTCGGGAACAAGACCAGCGAGGTCTCGCGCGTCGCGCTCGAGAACATCGTCTCCGTCGAGCGCAGCCTGAGCGCCTTCCTGAAGCGCTTCGCGAGCGTGAAGCCGGGCGACGTGCCGGCCCTGGCCGAGCTGGCGAACTCCGCCGAGGTGAACCACCTCCCCGGCGAGGCCCGCGACACCTGGATCCGCATCCTGACCCTCGACCCGCAGAACGAGCAGGCCTGGACCAGGCTCGGCGGGGCCAGGCGTGACGGCGTGTGGCAGCTCCGCGTGGGCGGCCGCTTCTACACCCTGGAGGAGCTGCGCACGCGCGTGAGCGACTGGCAGAACGCGCTCGAGCTGCACACGGCCCACTTCCTGATCCGCACGGACGGCTCGCCGGAGCGCGCGCTCGATCTCGCCATCGACGTCGAGCGCGCGTACCTGACCTTCTACGACGTCTTCGGCCAGCCCCTCGAGCTCTACACCTTCGACGAGGTGCCCGCGATCCACCTGTTCAACGATCCGAAGGACTTCCGCTCGCCCCCCAAGCCCGGTCAGCCGGCCTGGTTCGAGCGCGGGAGCAACGTGCTGAACGTGAACGGACAGCAGGCCTCCGAGCGCGGCCCGATCGTGGCCGAGTTCAGCGAGGCTCTGATCTTCAACGCCTTCCGCCGCACGCTCGCCAAGACGGGCGAGCTCGAGCCCTGGGCTCGCAAGGGCCTCGAGCAGGCCTTCGCCACGGCCGTCCGGCCCGATCCGGGGCGCGTCGTCTTCGATTTCACCGCGCCGAACCTGGCCTACTTCCAGGCCCAGGCCAGCGACCCGAAGCCGCTCTCGCTCGAGCAGGTCCTGCGCGCGGGCTTCGCCTCCTTCGACTCGGGCAAGGACAAGGACCGCTACGCGGCGCAGGCCTACACGCTGCTCCACTTCCTCGTGTTCTACGAGAACTCGAAGTACCGCCTGGGGCTCGCGAACTACCTGAAGAACTCCTACCTCGGCAAGGGCGGCGTTGCGAACTTCCTCGAGGCCCTGACCGTCGACCAGAAGACGCTCGAGGCCCATTGGACGAGCCACGTGAAGGCCATCGTCGCGGGCTGAAGCGGCTCATCCTCGGACAACCGATGAGCGTTGCGTAGGACTCCGAGGACCGCGCCGGGGAGACGCTGGATCCCGCTGCCTTCCGCACCAGCCTCTCAAGCGTCGGCGCATTCGCGTCGAAGTTGTCTTCGCTCCATGCTCCCGAACGGTGCTGCACCCGCGCGACGCTCGCCCTGGTTCTGGGTCCGGATCGCGCTCTGGATCCTCGCGCTGAACACGGGCGTGTTCTTCCTGGGCCTGTTCCTGGTTTCTCTGCACGAAGGGCTGGCCGGAGCCCTGCTGATCCTGTTCACGGCGCTCGCGCTGGCGCAGCTCTTTTTCGGCATCACGGCGACCGTCGTCGCCATCCGCCTGCGGCGCGCCACGGGTCAGAGCAGCCTGGGCGCGTGCACTCTTGGCGTGCTCACCGCGCTCGGCGCGCTCGTCGGCTGGGCCGGCGGCATGGTCGCGACTTTGCTGGCCGCGGGCGGCGGTTGGGGTCGCCCGCTGCGCGTGCGCGGCCGGCAGACGCACCCCGGGCTGCGCGTGGGCGCCGATTGGACCCGCGGCGAGCGGCCGGATCCGGCCGGGCTCGACGAGCCGACGCGCCGCGCGCTCGAGGCGCTGTGGCTGCACGACGCGCAGAAGGAGCACGCGTCGGTGCCGGCCTTCGCCCGGGTCGCGTGGTTGCTCGCCGCCGTCGGCGCGCCCGCCGAGCTCCTGGCGTGGTGCCACCGCGCCGCGCTCGAGGAGATCGAGCACGCGCGGCTGTGCTTCGCGCTGGCCTGCGGCTACGCCGGGCGCTCGCACACCGTGCGACCGATGCCCGAGCTGTTGCGCGGCGCGCTCGACCTGGAAGGCGACGCGCTCGTCGTGCTGGCGACGGAAAGCCTCGCCGACGGCTGCCAGCTCGAGGACTTCAACGCCGACATCGCCGCTGAGTGCGCCGAAGTGTGCGCGGAGCCGGCCACGCGCGCCGTGCTCCTGCGCATCGCGCGCGAAGAGCGCTCGCACGCCGAGTTCTCGTGGGCGCTCGTCGGCTGGCTGCTCGAGAGCGCGGACGACACGGTGCGCCCGGCCCTCGAGCAGGCGCTCGCGCGCTTGTCAGCCTACGCCCGGCCGACCGCCGTGAGCTGGCACAAGCGTTCCCTCGTGGCGCGCGCGGATCCCGCAGAGCTGCGCCGGCACGGCCGGCTGCTCGACGAACGCTGGGGTGAGCTGTGGCAGGCCCGGCTCGTGGCGACGACAGCCCGCACGCGGCAGCTGCTCGCGGCGACGCGCTCCGCTCGGGCGAGGCTCGACGAGAAGCCCGAGCTCGCGCTGCGCGCGGCAGGGGACTGAGCTGTGCCGCGCGTCAGCGCGCCGACGGCGAGAAGACCGTGTTCGAGATCACGAATGACTTCCTGGTTTGCGCGCCGAGCCGGGTCCCACTCGTGCGGACTCGCGGGCCCGGGCCGCGCTGGTTCACAGCGCGACGGTGACGCGCAGGAAGGTGGCGGGGATGAGGCTCTTGTCCTTGCTCGGACTCTGGTTCTGGCTCTCGAACAGAGCCACCAGTTCTTTCGCGAGCGCGTCCGCGCGCCCCGCCTTCTCCGCGGCGTCGAAGGCGTTCATCGTCGGTCCGTAGTACTGCCGGAACGCGGCGACGAATTCGGCGGGGGGCCTGGGGAGTTTGAAGGTGTAGGTGTCCCTCACGAACGACACCTTCTCGCGCGGGACGCCCGCACTTCCGAAGCGCTCGATCACGTTGGCTTCGAGGCCCCACGTCATCGGACTGATGAAGCCCTCCGGCGGCGGTGGCGCGTAGGCGGAGCTGATCTTGAGGATCTGCGCCACCAGGGTTGGATCGTTGGGGATCCAGTTGCCCATGAAGATCCGCCCGCCCGGCTTCGTCACGCGCACCATCTCCTTCGCGACGTCGAAGGGCTTGGGCGCGAACATGGCGCCGAAGATGCTGACGACGCGGTCGAAGCTCTGAGCCGTCAGTTCGTGCAGAGCGGAGGCGTCGCCGTGCTGGAAGCGGAGGTTGCCGAGACCCTGCTCCTTGGCGCGCTTGTTCCCGGCCTCGACCAGGTTGCGCGCGATGTCGACGCCCAGCACCTCCGCGCCGAGCTTCGCCTGTGGCAGCGCCGTCGTTCCGTCGCCGCAACCGAGATCGAGGACCTTCAGCCCCTTGGCGCTGCCGAAGCCCTTCACGAGCGCCTCACCGCTCTCGCGCATGCTCTCCGCGATGCGGGTGAAGTCGCCTTTTTCCCAAAGTGCCTGGTTAGGATTCATGCTGCTCTTTCATTCGCGAAGGAACGGGGTCGGCGGGCGCTCCTGGGTGGAGTCAGCCTGGATCGCGAGAGCATGCTCAGTCGATGCGCGGCCCGCAAGGTCCAGAGCTCATGAGCTCCGGAGAAAGCAAGAGAACGAGAACGCACGCCACCTGGTACCTGATGCGCTGAAGTCCGCGCTGCGCCGGGAACCTCAGCGCCTTGCGCAGGCGCACCGGCCACCAGTGCTGTCCGCGATCCGGCTGCGGCTTCCAGCCCTTCGCAACGAGCCGGTTGACGAAGTCGGTATGGACGCAGTCACAGCGCATCGTCGATCCCGACCAGGAGGAGCAGCGCTCAGCCCGTGCACATTGCGCTCGTCGAGGACTACCTCAAGGAGCTCATGGATCCGGAGTGCGCCCAATCCATCGTTCTCCCGGAATTGCTGAGTACGCTCGAGGCACGCGGATGTGCGCGGCGCGTTGTCCTCGATGTGCATTGGTGGCCCGACTCGGAAGCACTCGCTCTACAGTTGATCCTTGACCTTCGCGACCATTCTGGCGTCGTCCATGAATGGTGGGCGCATCGGTAGGCATGACGACTGTCCCAGTCTGTCCGCGCGGTCGTTCAGCGCGTGCGCCGCCAGCAACCCGAACGCAGCGCGGAGACGCGCAGAGCGCGGAGCGCCACGGAGGAAGAACGGGGAGCGGGGGCAGACCTCCGGATCGTCGGATTCCAGCAGGCTGAACCGCGGAGGCCCATGCTCTTTCTCCGCGAGTCTCCGCGCTGCGCTTTCCTCCACTCCAGGAGTCTTGCTCGCCGTGCAGGCGGCCGACGAATAAAAGGTCAGGGGACCTGGGCAGCCTGTTCTTTCCTGACCAGGCCCGCCTGCGGCGGGAAAGCGGCTCAGAACACGCGCCCGAAGACGAGGAATACGCTCGTTTCCCCGCCTTCCGCCAGCCCTACGCCCAAATAGGACGGACCGATGATCGTGTCCACGCCGAGGAACATCGAGCCCGCGGGTTGCAGGCCCTTCAAGGTGATGTCCCGCCACTCATTGAAGACGTTCCCTACTTCCAGCGAGCCCCCGGCGTACCAGGTGAAGGGCCTGGACTCGAGGCTGCGACCCTGCAGCGGGTGCAAGTAGACGGCACGCGCGAGCGCGGCCGTCGGACCGCTGATCGCATCCGCCGCTAGTCCCGACAAGCGCAGGAAGCCTCCCAGCGGGAAGAAGCTCTGCACGCTGGCCTGGTCGTTCAAGACCGAATCGAGTTCTGCTCCGAGGATGAGCGAATCCTCGCCATGGCGCTGCGCGTGATCGAGGCGGAACTGGATCGCCTCGTCGTTGCCGACTTGCTGGGAATTGGACGGCAGGAACCACTCGGCGGTCAGGAGCGAACCGTCGGCAGGGAACGCAGCGTCGTCGAGGCTGTCGCAGATCACGCTCGCGCGGAAGCCGCCGTCGCTGAAACTGTCCGTCGGGTTCAGCGCCGGATCGCCGAAGATGAGCTCCGAGCGCCCGGAACGGTGGCCGTAGCCCGCGCTCGCCTCCCAGTTCTTGCCCATCTGGCGCACGAGGTCGAGGCCTAGATCGAGTTCCCGGACCGAAAACTCTGCCGCGGCAGCGCCAGCCTCCGGATTGACGACGACCGGGCGCTTCTCCCAGGAGATCGAGGGCATCAGGAACCACTTGCCCGAGGGCTCGAGCGCCTGGCGATATTCGAAGAGGAAGCCCAGGCTGTTGCCGGCTTCGATGCGGACGCGCGCCTCCGAGCCCCAGGTGTCGATGGGGGCAAAGCGCAAGGCGGCGCCGATCTGGAAGTTGACCGCATTGCCCGCGCTCAATTCGGCCGTCAACCCCGTGCTCCAGTGCAGCGGTGCCGTGGGCAGGTCCTCCGTGCGCACGACCAGATCCGCGTGTCCAGGCCCCTTGGGCTGCAATACGAACTCGACGCGCTGGAAGAGGCGCAAGCCGTAGAGTCGCTCGAGGTCGTTGCCGGCGGCTCGCGTGTCCAGCGGCTCGCCCGCACGCACCTCCATTCGCGCGCGCACCGATTTCGCGGAGAGAGCGCAGCCCTGAGCCACGAGTACGTTGTCGATGATCGGCTTCTGATTCGTGCGCGAACGGCGCTGGCGCAGATGCTCCGCGTAGGTCGCAGGCTCCAGCGCGAAGGGTGCGAGTCGCTCGGCGAGCGCCCGGCCCGCGACCCGCCCGCGCTCGATCAGCCGTGCGCCCGCCTCGAGGTCCGTCAAGTCGGCGCCCTGCACCTCGGGCGTGCACAAGAGGTCGCCACTGCGCAGCTTCGCACGCGCCTCGGCCGCCTTGCGCGCCCTGGCGGTATCCAGGACACGCTGGCCGACGCCCACGAAGGTCGGCCTCGCCGCCCCCGGATCCGCATCACCGAGATCGACCAGGATGAGCATCTCGGCTCCCGCGGCGAGGGCCACGTCGACGGGCAGCGGGTCGGTGACCGCGCCGCTGATCAGCAGCTGATCGTTGCAGGGTACCGGTGGCCAGAGGACCG
The DNA here is from genome assembly GCA_009691855.1 of Planctomycetota bacterium. GTDB lineage: Bacteria > Planctomycetota > UBA1135 > UBA1135 > JABFRZ01. The sequence goes on from SIAI01000044.1 coordinate 9,047, forward strand.
GCAGCGCGAGGCTGGCCTCGATCGTCAGCGCCAGCGAGCCCGCGTCGAGCGTGACCCTTCCGCCGTGCGTGAGCTCCGTGGCCGTGCTGCGGAAGGCCCAGGGCAGATCGTCGAAGCGCTGCGCGTCCAGCGTCCTGAGCGTCAGGCGCGAGAGCTCCAGGCGCAGGCGGTCCGCGCCAAACAGGCCGGGCGGCAGGATCAAGCCGTTCGCGTCCAGCCCGAGCGGCAGGTCGAACAAGAAGTCGCGGTCTTCCTCCTTGGCGCGCATGTCGAGCGACCGGCGCGGGCGACGGTCCTGGATCGCGGCGATCCAGTCCGGCCCGAGCAGCTCGGCCTGGATCTCGCTTGGCGTGAGCCCCGCTGCGTACAGGCCTCCGACCAGCGCACCCCATTCCGTGCCCACGACCAGGTCGACCTCGATGCCCTGCTCCTCGAGCGCCGCCAGTACGCCGACGTGCGCGAGCCCGCGTACGCCGCCACTCGAGAGCACCAAGGCGATGCGCGGCCGAGCGGGCGCAGGCGGAGGAGTTGCGGGCCGAGCAGGCTCCTGTGCGAGTGCGACCACGGCGCTGCCGAGCGCGCAGGCGGCGAAGCGCAGCAGGGGCAGCAGTCGGGCCATGAGGCGCAGGCTAGCCTTTGCGCCTCCGGCGCGGGAACGCCTGCTTGCCGATCGCCACCTCGGTCGGAACCGGGCCGATGACGGCGGCGCGTCGATGGAGCACGCCGCCGCTCCCGGTCCCGGCGCGGCCGCGGGTTCGAGCGGTCGCGTGCGCCTCCGGGCCTTCGAACCGCGCCCGGCTTCGAGCCGCGAGCCTGCGCGATGCGGTGTTCCGCAGCCAAGCGAGGTCGGCATGCCCTCGTGACTCGGGCCTGCTCCGTCGGCGCACCCGGAATTGAACGCTCAGCTCGCCGCGCGTGCGATTCGGCGCGGCTCGGGGTTCGCGTTGCACCGGCCCGCGCAGGTCTACCCGCTCGAGCCCGTCGCGATCGTGGGCCTCGATCTCGACCTTGGCGTGCAGCGAAAACCCCTGGATGTCGCGGCAGAGCTCGCCCGGCAGGAAGAGCGGACGAGCGTCGCGGCGCCAGACTCGCCAGGGCGCTGTGCGATGAGGTGGCCGACCCGAGGCTCTTGCGCCGCGGCGCGCGGCCCTTCGAACGCTGGGCTAACGTCGCGTGTGACGAGGTCCTCCCGAAGCGCGCGCAGGCGCGGTAGGCCCTTTCGAAAGACTGTCAAGTAAGCTGCCGCACCGATGTCCCTGGAGCTGCTCTCCATCTCGCGTCGCTGCGGCGATCAGCAGGTGCTCGATTCGGTCTCGATCCACGTGCGCGCGGGCGATTGCTACGGGCTCATCGGGCACAACGGGGCCGGCAAGACGAGCGCGCTGCGCGTGGCGCTCGGGCTGACGCGGCCCGACTCAGGAGCGGTTCATGTCGACGGTTTCGACGCCCGCGCTCATCCGCGCGAGGCCCGCGCGCGCCTGGGGGCGCTGATCGAGACGCCCGGGTTCCACGGGCACCTCGACGCACGCGCGAACCTCGCCTTGCTGGCGCGCCTGCAGGGCTTCGCGCCCGCCGCGGCGGGCAGCGAGACGGAGCGCGTGCTCGGGCTCGTCGGCCTCGGCGAGGTGGGGTACAAGCGCGTGCGCGACTTCTCGCAGGGCATGCGCCAGCGCCTGGGGATCGCGCAGGCGCTGCTCGGGAGCCCGGCCCACGTCCTGCTCGACGAGCCGACCAACGGGCTCGATCCCGAGGGCACGGCGGAGGTGCGCGCGCTGCTCGCGCGCCTCGTGCGCATCGACGGGGTCAGCGTCCTGATCTCGAGTCATCGGCTGGATGAGGTCGCGGGCCTGTGCAACCGCATCGGCGTGATGCGGCAGGGCAAGCTGGTAGTCGAGGCCGAGACGAGCGCGCTGCTGGCGCTCTCGCCCGCGCGCCTCGTGCTCGCGACCGACGACGATGCGCGCGCGGCACGCGTCCTCGCCGAGCTGGGAGTCCGCACGACGCCGCTCGCCGCCGGTGGGCTGGCGCTGGAGCTGGGCTCGCGCTCGCCGGGCGAGGTCGCCCGCTGCGTCGTCGGGGCCGGTCTCGAGCTCGCGCGTCTGGGCGCGGACGTCCCCGCGCTCGAGGAGATCTACCTGCGCTACGCGCGCGGGGAGCGTGGCCTCACCCAGACCCCCGCGGCGACATCCACCGGCAGCGCAGGGAAGCCTCGGCACCGCTCGCCGCCTCGTCCGCTGGCGCGCGTCCTGCGCTACGAGCTCGCGCGCACCTTCGCGGGCTGGAAGATGCCGGCGCTGCTCGCCTCACCGGCTCTCGTCGCGGCAGCCTCCATCGCTCTCGAGCGGGGCCGCGCGACGGCGGAGGCGGCGCGCGTCGCGCGCGGCGAGCTGGCCAGCACGACCGCGCTCACGGGCTTCTCCTCGGTCGCGTCCGCGCTCGGCACGAGCCTGCCGCTCTTGGCCCTGATCGGGGCCGGGCTCGCGAGCCAGGCGATCGCGGGCGAGCTCGGACGCGGCACGCTGCGCAACGTGCTCCTGCGGCCGGCGACGCGCGCCGAGGTCGTGCTCGGAAAGTTTCTGGCTGGAACGGCCGCGACGCTGGGCGCGTATCTCGTGCTCCTCTTGGTCGTCCTCAGCGCATCCGCCGCCGCCTTCGGGTTCGGCGACCTGGTCGAGATCCTGCCGAACGGCCAGGAGTTTCCGCTGGTCTCGGCGGCAGAGCTGCGCCCCGAGCTCGTGCGCGCCCTGCTCGCGCCGCTCCCGGCCCTGCTGGCCTTCTTCGCGCTCGGGTTCCTGGCGGGTTCCTGCACCCGCAGCGCGACCGGCGGCCTCGGGCTCGCGATCGGCGCCCTGTTCGGGCTCGACCTCGCGCGCGCCGCCGCGCGGGGCCTGGGCTTCGAGGGCTGGCTGCTCTCCGCCTATCTGCCGTCACCGCTCGGCGACACCTCGTACACCGCCTATTTCGCGGACCGCGCGCAGGGCATCAGCAACGCGGTCTTCGAGTACGGCTCGTCCTGGGCCGGGGTCCCGCGCGACTGCGCCTATCCGCTGCTCTGGGCCGCCCTGTGCATCGGCCTCTCCGTCCTGCTGCTCGGCCGCCGCTCCGTGCCATGAGGAACCTTCTCCTGGTCCCCCTGTCCGCGATCCTGTGCGCCGCCTGCGCCGGAAGCGAGCTCACGCGCAAGCCGCCGGCGCTGGCCGGGATGGAGGAGCCGCTCGAGCGCATGCAGCCGCCCGACGACGAGGCGGCGCGTTTGGCCCTCCCCCAGGGCTCGTTCACCGGCCTCGTCGCGGGCGACGCGCGCGCGTCGCTCGACGCGATGCTGGGCGAACCGCAGGGAGTGCTGGTGGTGTCCGTGGTGGAGAACTCGCCTGCCGACGCGGCGGGGATCGAGGCCGGCGACCTCGTCCTGGAGGCGCGCACGAACGAGACGCTCGTCCTCTACTGGCCGAGCGAATGGCGCGCGCTGGAGCTCGAGACGAAGGCCGGAACGACGCTGCGTCTGGTCCTCGATCGTGCGGGCGCGGAGCGCGAGTGCGAGCTCACCACCATCGCGCGCGTGCGCGCGGCCGAGCGCGGCGCCTCCGAACGCATCCGCGAGGAAGAGCGCGTCGGCGTGGTGCTGCGCACGGCGACCGAGGTCGAGGCGCGCGCCGCGGGGCTCGGCCCCGGGGGCGGCGCCGTGGTGGTCGGGCTGACGCGCGAGAGCCCCTGGCGTGAGGCGGGGATCGTGTTCGGCGACCTGATCCGTGCGCTCGACGGGGTCGCGGTGGCGGATCCGGCCATGGTGGTCGAGCGCATCCGCTCCGCTCCGGAGGACGGCACGCTGGAGCTCGAGATCGTGCGCGCAGGGGCCCGGCTGAAGTTGAGCGCGCGAGCCTCGGCGCGCGCGCACGAGTGGAACGAGATCTGGATCCCGCTCCTTTTCCACTACGAGAAGGAGCGTGACCAGAGCTCGACCTCGGCCCTGCTGGGCCTCTACCGCTACGTGAGCACGCCGGCGGCCTGGCGGCTGCGCCTGTTGTGGTTCCTGCGCTTCTCCGGCGGCGACGCGGACCGGCTGGAGAGCCTGCCGCGATGAGCGCGCTCCTGCACGCCTTCCAGGAGCTGGCGCGCATCCAGACGCTGGAGCTCGAGGCCGGCCGGCGCGCCGACGTGGCCACGCTGGCCGACCTGGACGGCGACGGCACGCGCGAGGTGCTGCTGGCGGTCCACGAGCCCGGCAAGGACTTCGCGCGCCACCTCGAGACATGGCGCCTCGGCGCGGACGGGAGGCTGGCGCGAGCCGAGAGTCTCGCGCTGACGCGCGACGTGGTTGCCTTCGCCCACGCCGACGTGCTCGAGGGCGGGGGCGAGGAGCTGGTTCTTTTCAATGCGGGCGGCGTGTTCGCTTGGCGCTCCGCTCCAGAGGCCCGGCCCGAGCGTCTGCTCGCCTGCGAGTTCCTCTGGCAAGCCCCCGATCCCGAGCTTGCCTTCCACTGGGAGCAGGGCGTGCGCGACATCGACGGCGACGGGCTCGCCGACCTGATTCTGCCCGAGCCCGGCGGCTTCGCGATCGCGCGTCAGCGCCGCCCGCGCAGCGCGGAGTCGCCCTGGGGCGAGGTGTCGCGCGTGCGCGTTCCCGCCGGGCCGAAGGCGGGCGTGTGGGATGCGACCGCGTCGCCTCGTCAGGGGCTCGAGGGGCAGCGGGCCGGCGGTAGGTTCCAGATCGGCTTCCGGATGGGGGAGCGAGACGGCGAGGCGGGCGGGGGCGCGCTGGTGGCGGTCCACGAAGAGCTCCCGGCGCCGTTCTGGCTCGACTGGGACGCCGATGGGGACCTCGACCTGCTGGTGCAGACCGAGCGCCACCTGCAAGTTTGGCTGCAGGACGCGAGCGGATTCCCGGCCGCGCCCCAGCACTCGCTGGAGCTGCCCGTCCCCGCGGACGAGTCGCGCGTGCTCGACGCCTCCTACAGCGCGCACGCCGTCGACCTCGACCTCGACCGCCGCGCCGACTGCGTGATCTTCGCCGGCGACAAGCGCTCGGACGACGTGCGCACGCAGGGGCTGTTCTTCACGCAGGCCGCGGTTCGTGAAGGGCCAGCCCTGTTCGGTCCAGAGGGGCGGCCGGCGAGCCTGTTGGTCTTCGCCGGCTTCGTCTTCGACCCGCGCTTCCGCGACCTGGATGCGGACGGGTATCCGGAGCTCGTCCTGCGCACGGTGCGCCCCGACCTGATCGACCAGATCCGCAGCGCGTCCACGGAGACGATCGACGCCGACCTGTACGTCTACCGCAACCGCGGCGGCGTGCTCGCGCGCCAGCCCGACCTCGCGCGCAGCCATGCCATCGCGCTGGCGGAGTTCGAGCTCTCGGCCGAGTTCTTCGGCGACGTGAGCGGGGACGGACTGGCGGATCTGCTCGTCCGCGACGAGCCCGAGAAGCTCCGCGTCCTGATGCTGCGCGCGCAGGGGCCGCGCGCGAAGAGCAGCTGGACCCTCGTCGAGAAGCCGCTGTGGGAGCTCAGCGTGACCGCCGACGCGCGCGTGCAGCTGGCCGTGCCGAGCCAGGCCGAGCGCGTCGGGCTGTTCGTGCTCGAGCCCGCGCAGGTCCTGTGGGTGAGGTTCCGATGAGCTGGCTCCTCGCGCTCACGCTCACGGCCGCACAGACGCAGGCGCCAGCCACCGTGCGCATCGACACCGTCACGATCGATCCAGGGTTCGAGATCGCCGGGCACCGCATCGCCGACCTCGACGGCGACGGGCGCGCGGAGTTCGTCGTGCTGGCGCGCGACGGCCGCGTGCGCACGTTCCGGCCCCTGTCGGCCGAGCCCGCGCGTCCGCTGGGCGAGCTCGTCCTCCCCAACCCCACGCGCGCGTTGCTCGACCTCGCCTCGTGGGCCGGGCAGGCCTACCTGATCGCCGCGACCCCCGAGGGTACGCTCGCCTACCCGCTCGACGACCAGGGCCGCATCGCGGCCAGCGGCGCGACCTGGATCGCCCGCGGCCGCTTCGGGTTGCGCCTGGCGGCGCCGACCTTCGCCTTGATCGTCCAGGACGTCAACCGCGATGGCGTCCCCGACATCCTGGTGCCCACCCTCGCGGGCGTCGAGTTCTGGCAGGCGACGCTCGCAGCCGACAAGCCCACACCGAGCTTCCGCAAGGCCGCCACCGTGGCGGTCGAGATCGCGCGCGGCGACCAGCGCGAGAGCGGGATGCTCTCTGACTCGCTCGTGCACTCGCTCGCCATCCCCGGGCTCGACACGACCGACGTCAACGGCGACGCGCGCCCCGACCTGCTCGTCTCCCAGGAAGGCACGCGCGCCTGGCACCTGCAGCGCGCCGACGCGTCGTTCCCCGTCGAGCCCGACGTCGTGCTCGACCTGGCGATCTTCCGCGACACGACGCCCGCCTCCGAGAATCGCTTCGGCAGCACGCTCGCGGCCAACGACGACCAGGCGAGCTTCCAGGCCCGCGACCTCGATGGCGACTCCGTGCCCGACTACGTCATCGTCCATCGGCGCAAGGTGTGGGTCTTCCGCGGCGGGCCGGCCGGCCCGCAGTTCAAGGAGCCCTCGGCCATCTTGAAGACGGCCGAGGACATCACCGCCGCGCTCGTGCTGTCGCTCGACGAGGACGAGTCCCCTGACCTCTTGCTGGTCAAGGTCCAGATCCCGACCCTGGCCGCGCTCCTGCGCGGTCTCTTCGGTGAATGGGACGTGCACATCCGCGCGCTGGGCTATCGCAACGTGGGCGCGGGGAAGTTCGAGACCAGCCCGAGCCTCACCAACGACCTCGCCCTGCGCCTGCCCGGCATCATCGGGCTCATCAAGAACCCGGAGAAGTTCACGCAACGCTTCGAGGAGCTCGAGAAGCACTTCCGTGTCGGCGCGCGCGGTGACGTCGATGGCGACGGCGCGGACGACACCCTGCTGATCACGCCCGACGGCAAGGCGCTCGAGCGCTGGATGGGACGGCCTGGCGATGTCGCGCCCGAAGAGAGCGCTGAGCGCGAGCTGCGCACCCTGCTCTTCGGCGAGGCCGGCTCGGTGTGGGACATCGAACGCGTGCTCGCGACGCTGGGGAGCTTCGCCGAACGTCAAGTCGCCCTGACCACGGGCGGTCGCCCGGCGGATGGAAGCCTGCCGTTGCCCGATCCGACCGAGACCAAGGTGCATGGCGTCGAGTGCGCCGACTTCGACGGCGACGGTGCGCGCGAGGTCGTGCTCTCCTGCCGCAAGCTGGCCGACACGCGCGCAGGGTGGTTCGAGGTGCTGGTCTTCGGCGCGGACAAGTGAGCCGGCTGGCAGAAGACGCGTTCAGTCGATGGGGCCGAGGCCCTGCGAACTCGAACTCGGGCTGCGCGCGCGCCGGAGCGAGGGTCGTGGTCGTGGTGGGAAGGCCGAGGTGTTCGAGGATCCTGCGCACGACCGCTCCGTCGGTGAGCAGCGCGATCAGCTTGCGCTTCTCGCCGCACCACGGGCAGGTGAGGACGTCGATCTCGAAGACCCTCTTCAACAGCTCGGCCCACTTCGCTCGATGTGGCCGCAGCGCCGCGACGGCCAGCGCCTGGGAGGGCTCTCGGCGGGAGCGCCCGCCGCCGGGCACGATCCAGTCACGCCACTCCGCGGCTGGCGCCAGGACACCGTGATAGGTCAGGAGATGGGCCCGCGGCCGAGGCACGAGGGCCGCAAGCCGCGCGATGAAATCGAGCGGATCGAAGACGAAGGCTCGCGTGCCGTCCTTCCAGTGGCGGCGCAGGGCGTAGACCACGCGGCCGTCCTCGGCGAGCGAGAGACGCTCGGTCGCGATCGGCGGGCGGGCGAGATAGCGGCACAAGCGCTCGAGACCGTCCCGATCGTGGGCCGCGATCTCGACCTTGGCGTGCAGCAAAAAACCCTCGAGATCTCAGCACAGCTCGCCCGGGAGAAACAACGGGCGAGCGTCACGGCGGCGACCGAGGCGCTCGACGCGGGCGCCGTTCTGCTCGGCGATGGCGACGTGACCCTGCACCGAGGCGGCGTAGGGCTCGGCGAGCAGCGGCTCGTCGTGCTGAGGCTCGGCTTCGTCGTGCTCGGACCTCGGAAGCCGGCCGCAACGAGTGAGGTAGCGCAGGATGCGTCGTTGGAGGCGCATGGTGAGCTCGACCACGTCCTGGTCGGTGAGCGGCGCGGCACGCTGGAAGATCTGGCGCACGAACGGGCTCGCGCTCGAGTAGACCCCGTCGAGCACGAGGGTGTGGAAGTGCAGATTCAAGTTGAGCGCGCTCCCGAAGCGCTGCGCCACCACGACCGCGCCCGAACGGCCCGCGTGGATGCGCTGCGCTCTCGCCGCGCTCCCTCAGCCAGCCGAGCAGCGTGCGCACGAAGATGCGCCGTACGGCGGCACAGAGATGCGCGTCGTAGGCGAGCTGGAAGCGCACCCGGTAGGGGAAGGAGAGCACCCACTGTCGGAGCGGGACCGCGGGCAGCACCTCGTCGGCGAGGTGCATCGCCGTCTCCGCCATGCGCCGGCCGCAGCAGGAGGGACAGAAGCCGCGGCCCTTGCAGGAGAAGGCCACCAGCTCATCCCGGCCGCACGTCGCGCAGTGCACGCGCGCGAAGCCGTTGGCCAGGATCCCGCAGTCGAGATAGCGGTAGAGCTCGCGGCGCACGAATCCTGGTAACCCTGGCCCGGCGCGCTCGTCCGCGCGCGCGAGGAAGGTCTAGGTGGCGCAGCAGCACGGCGTGGAGAACTCCGCGCTCGGGCTGGCGACGGCGCCGGGCAGGAAGGGATCGGTCTCGCCGGCAGTCCATGTCGGGCGAGGACCGCGGAAACGCGCGCGCGGTGACGGTGGAACAGGCCGAGCGCGCGAGCTTTTCGGCAATCGGGGTGGGCCCGTCCGCCCTCGGCCTTTCGGCGCGCCGCACCGGGGCACGGCACCGTCGCATGGAGCCCGCCGCGCCTCTCCGCTAGACTCGCGTCGGCGGGGGGAAGACTGCGAAGACTGCACCGCGCACCATGGACACCACCCTCGCGATCACCCTCGGCTGTGCGCTCGCCATCGCGCTCGCCGCCTGCGCCTGGCTCGTGCGCGAGCGCTGGCGCCTGGCGGCCGAGAAGGACCTCGCCCAGGCGCGCCAGAGCGACCTCGAGACGACGCGCACGACCTTCCAGGCGCTGGCTGGCGAGGCCCTGCGCCACTCGAACGAGGAGTTCCTGCGCCTGGCGCAGACGGCCTTCGCGGCCCAGCGCGGCGAGGCCGTGGCCGAGCTCGAGCGGCGCAAGGTCGAGGTGAGCGCGCTGATCGCGCCGGTGGCCGAGGCGCTGAAGAAGACGCACCAGTCGCTGGAGCAAGCCGGGCGCGACCAGGCCGGCCTGCGCGCGCAGGTGGTCGAGATGAGCCAGAACAACCTGGCCCTGCGCGGCGAGACCTCGAAGCTGGTGCAGGCGCTGCGCAAGCCCAACGTGCGCGGGCGCTACGGCGAGGTGCAGCTCGAGCGCGTCGTCGAGCTGGCGGGCATGAAGAACTACTGCGACTTCACCGTCCAGTCGAGCCAGCGCGACGAGGACGGCAAGCTCTCGCGCCCCGACCTGATCGTGAAGCTGCCCAACGGGCGCGTGGTCGCGATCGACGCCAAGACCAACGTCGACGCGTACCTCGACGCGCTCGACGCGGCCACACCCGAGGAGGCCGAGAAGCACCTCGAGCGCTACGCCGAGACGGTGATGCTCCAGGCGCAGAAGCTGGCGCGCAAGGCGTACTGGACGAGCTTCGACGCGAGCCCGGAGTTCGTGGTCATGTTCATCCCCGGAGATCAGCTCGTCGATGCCGCGCTCCAGCGCCGCCCGGAGCTGATCGAGTACGCCGCCGAACGCAGCGTCGTGATCGCCAGTCCCTCGACGCTCATCGGCCTCTTGCGCGCCGTGCACGTCGGCTGGCGCGAGAAGAACCTGACCGACAGCGCCCAGGAGCTCTTCGAGCTCGGCCGCGAGCTGCACCAGCGCGCCGCGATCGTGCTCGAGCACGCCGCCATCGTCGGCGAATCGATCGAGAAGGCGCGCAAGTCCTACAACGACTTCGTGGGCTCGATCCACTCGCGCCTGGTGCCGACCCTGCGCCGCTTCGAGGAGCGCGACGCGCGCTCGGCCAAGGAGCTGCCCGTCATCCGCGTGATCGAGGGTGAGACGCGCAGGCCGGAGCCGCTCCTGCCGCTCGAGGAGGCCGACAGCCTGATCCCGAAGGAACGCGAGAAGCGCGCGCAGCCGAGCTGATTCGAAGGCCGCGGCTCGAGCGCGACGTGTCTCGTCCGGATCAGCGGGCTCTCGCTCGTCGAATCAGACTCCGCGCGGAGGCAGCGCCAGCGCCGGCCACACCCGCCGGCCCGGCCCGGACTCGCTCTCGGACGGTGGGGCCTGAAGGGATCGACCCACTTCAGGCCAGATCCGGGAGCAACGTCATGCAGCCGAATCTGCCTCGTTCGCTGGACGCGCCGCCGACGCGGGCCAGAACGCGACGAGGAGCAGGGTCAGGCTGGCGACGGTGACGATGCCCGCGGCAATCCTGAACGGCACCGCGCCGAAGTACCGCGTGCCCATGAGCGAGAAGAGAATGGGCGGCAGAGTGGCCATGGCCACGGCGATGGAACGAACCGTCACCAACGCCCAGCGAGAGCCCGAAGCGGCGTGCGGCGCGGCGTAGTAGGTCAAGCCTCCCAGCGGAAGGAGCAGGACGCCCACGACGACATGGTTGAGCAGCATGGGCGGAGTAAGCCAATCGACAGCGCTCGGAGCCGCGCCATCCTGGACCATGCGGGCGATGAACGGAGTGACCGCGAGGTGCAGCACGCCCAGGGCGCACAGCAATGCGCCGCTGAGGCCGAGGATGACCCTGCGCAGGTGCGGCGGCAATGGAACCCCTCTCATCTGAGCCAACCTCGTCGCCAACCTCGTCGGGTTGTGCGACAGGAGCATAGCCTCGCCACGGTCTCGGCGCGCGCTCGGCGTGCCCGCGCGGAAGAACCCTCCGATGGCGAGGTGATCGCGGCACCTTCGAGCGCGCCAACGAGCGCATGCGACGCATGCGGCAGGCGTAGGGGCGCGACTCCGCCCGCCGGCGGCGCGGGTGGCATCTCGATCTTGCAGGAGGCTGCGCGGCACGCCTCATCGGCACGAGCCGACCTCGCACAGGAACTCTGCGACCGCACGGCGCTTCCCGGGAGCTTCCGTGGAAGAACGAGGAGCTCGAAGCGCCCATCTAGCCCGACCTATTCGTCAGACAGATAGCTGATCGGTGTTGATCGCGTCGGGCAGCAAGAAGTGAGGCCGGAAAGCCGCTGTACGGCCCGTTCCGCGGGCCGGGCAGGAGAGCGGCAAGCATCGACAGGGTGTATTGACGCACGCGCGCCCAACTTCGACCGTTTCGCAGCGAGTGAGACAGACTCCGAGCTAGAGTGCGCTGTAGTGGCCCAGCGAGTTCCAGACGCTCTTCCGAGCGGAGTCATCGCCCGGTCGGGTTCCTGCGTGCATGCCTTGACAGACAGCCACCGATAGCCAAAGGATGAAAATGATCCACAAACGAGCGCTCGGCTCCTCGGCGCATTCCCTGCTCCTGCCGTGTCTTCTCATTGGCCTGCTAGCCGGCTGCAAAACCACCCCACGGACCGCTCCAGAACTGCAACGTCTCCAAGGAGCATGGGAGGGAGTCGTAGTGGGCAATGAGTCGAGCGACAAGATCACCATTACGATCGCCGGCGATTCATTCCACTTTCACCGAGACTCGAATTTTTGGTTTGAGACGACAATTGAACTGCCTGCAAACACGGACCCACAGCAACTACGCGCCACCATCAAACATTCTGCGCCACCGGAGGAGTCCAACGGCGAAGTGGTCGTCGCCATCTTCAAGATTGAGGACGGGGCACTGACCTTGGCCGCGAGAGGTGATGGTGCCGCAGAGACGCCGAAGAGCTTTGAAGCCATCGAGGGGGTGACTATTTACAAGCTCCAGAGGGTTCAACCTCGAGAGAAGAATACCGAATTGCCCCAGTCCCAATGAGCCGCAAACGCCTCGTGCGCAACGGATGGCCACGGGCCGTCGCGATTGCCAGCGGCGCGCCTCGTGGCGTTCGTGCATGGGCGCTTTCGAGTGCCGAGCATGGAGCCGCCTCCCAAACGGTGATATGACCTCGTCGGACGAGTGCGCGGTCGTACGCGCCCCAATTCTTGACGCGGTACTTGGTCTTGAACGTCGGCTAGATGCGGGACCTCATTGGCTCCAGTGTCGCCGGCCACCCAGAGGTCGAGCCAGCTCACGCAAGAGCGGCCTTGCGGCAGCCCCAGGAGCCTTCATGCACCAACGCCTCGGCGAGCCGCCGTCGCGTAGCATGGCGTAGATGCACGCCTTCCTGGTCTCCCTGCTCGCGGTTGCCTGCCTGTCCGTGCTCGCCTTCGAGGAACCACCCGTTGCCACCGGCCACACGGTGCGCGACATCGAAGGTTGGACAGTGCGCGTCGACGACCGCCTCCTGCATGGCGACGGCGCGGCGCTGGGCGAACGCGCGCTCGAGCTGCTCAACGCGCGGCTGGTCGCCATCACCATCGTGGTGCCGGAGAAACCGCTCACCAAACTGCGGGCCGTGACCATCCAGCTGGACCTCGACTTCCCGGGACTGACCGCCATGCAGTACCACCCCGACGCGGGCTGGCTGAAGGCTCGCGGTTACAGCGAGGACCTGGCGAGGTGCGTGCACATTCCCCAAGTCGAGGACTTCCTCTCGCCCTTCGAGAATCACCGGATGCCGTGGGTGGTGCTGCACGAATTGGCGCACGCCTACCAGGACCAGGTGCTCGGCTTCGACGAGCCGCGCATCGTCGCCGCGTGGCAGAAGTTCTGCGACAGCGGCAAGTACAAGTCCGTGCTCAACAGTCCTGGCAACACCCGCGAACACTACGGGCTTACCAATCCCAGCGAGTTCTTCGCCGAGATGACCGAGAGCTACTTCGGCTCCAACGACTTCTACCCATTCGTCGCCGGCGAACTGAATCAGGCCGAACCCGAAGTCTTTGCTTTGCTGACCGACATCTGGGGCCCGCTGCCACAGCCGACGAGTGCCGCCAAGTAGACGTGAGGGTGAGCGGCTGCGGGGTTGATGCATGAATCAAACCGGACCAACAGGTCTCCTACCCCCGAGGTTCAGGCCCTGATCGCGACCGAAATCGGCCGGCCCAAGTTGCGTGAAAGCAGCGTGTCCCCTCTCCGGGCCAGCTGCTAGCCTGCGCTCATGCTGGGCGTCCTCGTTCTCCTCGCACTCGCCGCCATCCCTCGGCCGGCCCAGAAGGACGAGCGTCCTAACATCCTCTTCATCATGAGCGACGACCACGCGCAGGCTGCGTTGTCGTGCTACGGGTCGAAGCTCAACTCGACGCCCAATCTCGATCGACTCGCACGCGAGGGACTGCGCTTCGAGAACGCGTTCGTCACGAACTCGATCTGCACGCCGGGCCGGGCGACCGTCCTCACCGGGAAGTACGGCCACAGGAACGGCGTGCCGGTCTTCAATCGTTTCGACGGCTCGCAGCCCACGGTGGCGAAGATGCTCCAGGCTTCCGGTTACTACACCCGGATGATCGGCAAGTGGCACCTCGGCAGCGATCCGACGGGCTTCGATGCCTGGACGATTCTGCCCGGTCAGGGCGTGTACATGGACCCGTCCTTTCTGACGCCGGCGGGGCGCATCGAGACGAGCGGCTACGTGACGGACGTGATCACCGATATGGGCCTCGAATTCCTGCGCACGCGGCCCCAGGACAAGCCCTTCTTCCTGATGCTGCACCACAAGGCGCCGCATCGCGAGTGGACTCCGGACGCCAAAAACCGTGAGCGCTTCCGAGATCAGGACTTCGCCGAGCCCGCGACCTTCCACGACGACTACGCGACGCGTCCCGCGGCCCTGCCCGAGAATCGCCAGACGGTCGCGCACGACCTCACGCGGCGCGATCTGAAGCTCGTTGCACCGGCCGAGCTGGACGCGGAGGCGCGCCGCGCCTGGCTCGACGTGGAGCCGGAGGAGGTCGAAATCACGCGGCCGGATGGCATCAAGGCCACGCTCCGAGGCGAGGAACTCGCGCACTGGAAGTACCAGCGCTTCATGCAGGACTACCTCGCCTGCGTGCAGGGCGTCGACGACGGCGTCGGGCGCATCCTCGACTACCTCGACCAGAGCGGCCTGGCGAGGACCACGGTCGTCTTCTACACCTCCGACAACGGCTTCTTCCTCGGCGAGCACGGCCTGTACGACAAGCGCTTCATGTATGAGCCCTCGCTGCGCGTGCCCCTGCTCGTGCGCGGGCCGGGTGTCGCGAAGCCCGGCACCGTGGTGTCGCAGTTCACGCTCAACATCGACTACGCGCCGACCTTCCTCGCGCTCGCCGGCGCCGGGATCCCCGCCGAGATCCAGGGCCGGAGCCTGCTGCCGCTCCTCTCCGGCGAGCCACCGGCCGACTGGCGCACCTCATTCTACTACCGCTACTACCACGATCCCGGCGACCACGACACGCGCGCGCACTACGGCCTGCGCACGCTGAGCCACAAGCTCATCTACTACTGGAAGATGGATGCCTGGGAGCTCTTCGACCTGCGCGCCGATCCGGACGAAGTTTTGAACCTCGCCGGCGATCCCGCGCAGCGCGAGACGCTGGAGTCGCTGCGCGCCGAGTTGCTGCGCGCCAAGCAGGCCGTGGGCGACGACGACCGCTTCGCGAACGAGCAGCCCACGGACGGCGTCGACGGGCCCTTCGACGCAAAGCCGACGAGGAAGCACTGATCCTCACGAAGTCCCCCCCCGCCTGCTCCATCGCCCTCGCACTCCTCTCGTCGCCTGCGCTCGCCGCCGTCGGCGACGAGGACGAGCTGGCCGGCTACCTACTCGGCGCCACGGAGAGGGTTCCCGAGGACTTCGATGCGGGCGGGCGCCGCCTCGTCACGACTTTCGAACATCCGCCAGCGTGACCGGGAACAGCTCGCACACGACCGCAGCGTAGAGGCGGTGGCCGAAATCGTTCGGATGATTGATGTTGTTGCCGCTCAAGTCGGAGAACGACTTGCTCTTCAACATCTCCAGCCATGGGGAGGTCACGTCGGCCAGCGCCACATCGCCGGAGGTCAAGTTGCGCAGCGCATCGCGATAGCCGGTGAAGCGCTCGGGCGGGAAACTGCGCGGGTTGCCTGCCATCGGAGCGACCAGGATCACGTCCGCCCCGGGACACTCGGCCTTGACGGCATCGCGCAGCTGGCGCATCACGGCCTCGAACGCAGGCGCTGGCTCGCTGTGGTTCATGCCGAAGGCGAGGAGGACCAGATCGGGCTTGGCGTCGCGCACCTTGCCGACCATCTCGAGCCCCCACTCGGCCCCGGTGCCGGCACGACCGAGATTGGTCAGCGTCACCGGGCCGCCGAAGCGCTCATGCAGCGTGTCGGCGACCAACTGCGGATAGGCAGGCTGATGGGGCGGCGCCTCGGCGAGCTGGAAGCCGGACGCGTTGTAGCCCTCGGTGATGCTGTCGCCCAAGGCCACGATGTGGAGCGGTTGCCTCGACTCGAGCCTGGCACGACTGCGGGCGAGGCCGTGCGCGAGCGGCGGATCCTGCAAGGGCCAGGTGCCGGCATGCGGGTAGCTGACCTGCACCTGCAAGTCGTGGAAGAACCGACCTTCGAAGAAGAGCACGCCTTGGAGAGTGTTCGGACTGCCAGGCGGCGGGACCATCTCGGCCGACGTCTTGAACGGGATCCGCGAACCGGCGCTCAACACGATGCAACTGGAGCCCGCGTGCCACAGATAATCCCGGCCTTCCTCGTAGGTCGTCTGCAGATCGGGCGCCTGGATGGTGGGCTTGGCGCTGGGCACGAACAGCAGTCGTCCCGCGGCCACGGGCTGCCCGGCCTCTTGGACGAACAACACCGGCTCGTTCGCCATCAGCGTGCTCTTCCAGAACGGTTGACCCGCTGTGCGCGCAAGCGCTGCGAGCGCCTTTCCATCGGCGACCGGGATGTCGGGTCCGGTCAGTCGGCAGCCTCCGGACGTGGACAGGCTGGCCGTCAAGAAGAGGACATAGGTTGCGTTCGGCATGGCTTCGCTTCGATTCGGCGCCGGGCAGTGGATTGGAACCGATCGATGCCAGGTTGGACAGCAAGGACACGGCTCCGTCGTCCGAGCTCAGAGCCTCGTGTGGTCCGACAGTTCGGCCGCCTCGCAAGGGCCTGTCGGGCAACACGCTAGGCGTCGGCGACAATGGCTCCTTGGCTGCTGAGGGAGCGCGGCGAGCGCGTGGGCATCACGGCCGGCCGCTCGGGCGCGGTCGTCGTGGCGCAGCGCTTCGGGAGTGCGCTCAATCTAAATCTCCACTTCCATGCGCTGGTGCTCGACGGGGTCTACGCGAGCACGAGCCCGTTCTCGCGGCCCGTCTTCCAGCGTGCCGAGCCGCTCACCGACCAGGACGTCGTCGAGATCACCACGCGCCTGCACCGGCGCATCCTGCGCTACCTCACTTGGCTCGCGGCCGACTTCCTAAGGCCGAGCCGGAGGAAGACGAGGTCCAGCTCGACGAGCCGCAGCTCTGCGATCACGAGCACTACCGGACGCGCGCCGAGGCGCGCGCCAGCGTCTTCGAGTTCATCGAGGTCTTCTACAACCGCCAACGCCTGCACTCGACGCTCGGCTATCGCTCGCCGACGGAGTTCGAGGCTCTGCCGCTCGCCGTCTGACATCGCGATCGTCGACGGGACCCCGGGCCTCCCACGCACGAACATGGCCTCGCGAGGGATCAGCGGGTCCGCGCACGCGCACGAGATGGCACTCGCCATGACGCGGAGTGAGCTCGTGGCCGCTCTCCACAAGTTGTGAGTCTCCTCCCCTTGTGAATCCCCACCTCCCGGGGGCTTCCGCCCCGGAACGCCGCGCTGAGCTCGAGCTCCGCAGGGCTCCGCTACGCGCGGCTCCCCCGACTGGGGAAGGGGGGACCCTTCCCCAGAACCCCATCCCCCCTGACGGCTCTGCGAAGCTCGTCGTCTACTGCAGCTGTCACGTAACCACGTGTCCACTGAACCGGGTGAGGGTCAGGTGGGATCTCGATCTTGCAGGAGGCTGCGCGGCACGCCTCATCGGCACGAGCCGACCTCGCACAGGAACTCTGCGACCCGCACGGCGCTTCCCGGGAGCTTCCGTGGAAGAACGAGGAGCTCGAAGCGCCCATCCAGAGGCCCAGCAGGTCGTGGTGGATCGCGCGCGCATACCGGGCGCGAGTCCTCGCGTCCCCTTTCACCCGCGGGGCTGCTGAGAAACCGGCACATCTGGCTTTTGTGGCGAGAGTGCGCGCTCATTCCCTCCTCCAGGGACGAACGAGCAGGCGAGTCGGCGAACCTGCCTGACGGATTGCGCGCCAACGGACTGCCCCAACATCGTCACATGAGTAGGTCCTTGCCAAACGACGACGCACCCCTGCCCGAGGGAACTTCCATGCGACGCACTTTCACTCTCGCGTTCCTCTTCTCTTCGCTGTTCACCCTTCCGCTCGGTGCCCAGGCGCAGCACCTCCGCCGCGCGCCGAGCCCCAGCACGGAGGTACACATCGACCTGCCCACGGGCACGATCACGCGCGGCCCTGTGGTTCAGCCGCGCGCGGCCGCGACGGTCAGTGACTTCCCCAACATGGACCTCAGCGGCTTCGCGGGCGTCGACACCGGCGGCGGCTCGATCGAGTGGTTCAACGACGGGGTCAAGGGCGTGAACGCCAACGCCAGCGATCTGATGGACAGCTTCGCCTTCGCCTATTGCTCGGCGAAGAAGGACACCAGTCTCGGCGGGCCCGGCGGCTCGGTGAAGCTCGGCTTCTACGAGGGCTACACGCGCAACGGCGGCCCGTCCGGCACGCCGAACGGGACCGCGGTCGCGGTGCTGACGCTCACCGGGTTGCCGGCCAACTCGGCCAGCTCCTCGTTCTTCGGCGGCTTCAACTGCTACTTCGCCACGGTGACGTTCGGCGACCTCGTGTCCTTCGCGGACGGTCCGATCGCGTACTCGTGGAAGTTCCTCGACGTCGGCAGCAGCGGTCCTCTGGCCGGCACCTTCCCCTTCCTCGCCAACGCCGGGGTGTGCGTGGGCACGACGCCGTTCACCGACGCGCTCGGCCAGGCGCCGTACACCTGCTGCTCCGTCTCGGTGGCCGACGTGTACCTCAACGGCCTGCTGCTCGTCGTCTTCACCTTCGCTCCGTACTGCTTCCCCTTCTCGGTCGGCATCGACATCCACGAGGCGGCCGATCTCACCGCGACGGCGAGCCCGTTCATCGGCGACGGCATCAACGCCGACGTCCTGACTGCTTCGCCCGCGATCGTGGGCCAGAACTGGAGTGCCTCGGTCACGCTCGGTCACGCGCACGGTTCGAGCGGCGCCATTCTGCTCGCCTTGCGCACGGCCGTGATCAACGGTCCCAACCTCAACTCGCCCATCGGCGGTCGCCTGACCGAGCCGCTGATCTCCGGCCCGCTGCTGGCGAGCCTGTCGAGCGCGCACAACGGCACGGCCTCGGCGCCGATCACGGCCGCCGTGCCGGCCCAGTTCAGCCTCCTGTGTGTGAGCTGGGCGGCACAGGCGACTGTGACGGGTGGCGGCTTCGTCGATCTCTCGCGCGCCGTCAGCGGCGTGACCGGGACGCAGTGACACGCCGCGCGGCGGAGCATGCTCTGGCGCGTGAGTTCCACCGTTCGCCACCGCCTGGGCATCGCGCTGATCGTCTTCGGTCTGCTGACGATCGTCGTCTCCGTGCTCGCCGTGTGCGAGGTCGCCAACGGCCCGGGCACGGGCCCGAAGACCTTCGCTCAGAGCCGCGGCTACAACCAGACGAAGGTGGACCTCCAGCGCAGCTTCCCCCACGGCTTGCTCGGCGGCCTCGCCGGCCTGGGGATCACGATGTTCGCTGCGCGCCTCGCCAAGCGCGCGCCCGAGCCTTCGCCGAGCGCGTGAAGAAGACGCGCGCGAGGAAGGCGAGTTCGAGCGCGCGCACGCAGCCGCCGCCGCTCGAGGTGCGCGCGCTGCGCCCCACCAACTGGCCCGCGCTCGAGGCGCTCTTCGGCGCGTGCGGCGGCTGCTGGTGCATGGCCTGGCGTCTGGAACGTGCGGCCTGGGAGGCGGGTCGCGGCCAGCTGGCGAGTCGGCGAACCTGCCTGACGGATTGCGCGCCAACGGACTGCCCCAACATCGTCATATGAGTAGGTCCTTGCCAAACGACGACGCACCCCTGCCCGAGGGAACTTCCATGCGACGCACTTTCACTCTCGCGTTCCTCTTCTCTTCGCTGTTCACCCTTCCGCTCGGCGCCCAGGTCCAGCTCCTCCAGCGCGCGCAACGTCCGCGCGAGTCCATCCACATGGACGCGGCCACGGGAACGGTCACCCGCGGTCCATCGTTCCAGCCGCGCTCGGCCGCGACGGTCAGCGACTTCCCCAACCTGGACCTCAGCGGATTCATCGGCGTCGACTCGGGGAACTGCCACTGCGAGTGGTTCTACGACGGCGTCAAGGGCGTGAACGGGAACGCCAGCGACCTGATGGACAGCTTCACCTTCGCCTACTGCTCCTCGAAGCTGGATACGAGCCTCGGCGGGCCGGGCGGGACGGTCAAGCTCGGTTTCTACGAGGGCTACACGAACGGCGGCGGCCCATCCGGAGCACCGAACGGCACCGCGGTCACGGTCCTCACGCTCGCCGGCTTGCCGGCCAGCAGCGCCAGCTCGTCCTTCTTCGGCTTCTTCGCCTGCTACTTCGCCACGGTGCACTTCGGCACTCTCGTGCCCTTCGCGGACGGCCCGATCGGCTACTCATGGAAGTTTTCGGATCTCGGCGCCGACGGCATTCTCGCAGGCACGTGGCCGTTCCTCTCCTGCATCGCGAGCTGCACGGGGAACGGCCCCGACGCGCTGGGTCAGACGGCCTACTACTACACCGTGCCGGCCGACCGCTACTGCCCGCCTGGCCGCAACATCAACAGCGTGCCGACCTTCTCGAACGCGCTGCCATTCTCGATCGCGATCGACATCCGCGAGGCTGCCGATCTCAGCGCGACGGCGAACGCGTTCACGGGCGACGGCCTCAACGTCGACGTGCTGAGCGCATCGCCCGCGATCGTCGGCCACAGCTGGAGCGCACAGGTCGCGCTCGGCCACGCGCACGGCGCGAGCGGCGCGGTCCTGTTGCACGTGCGCACGGGCGTGTTCAACGGTCCAAACGTCCCTTCGCCGATCGGTGGACGCCTGATGGAGCCGCTGCTCTCCGGCCCGCTGCTCGCCACGCTGTCGAGCACGCACAACGGCAGCACCTCGGCGCCGATCACGGCCGCGGTGCCGCCCCAGTTCGGCCTCCTGTGCGTGGGCTGGGCCGCGCAAGCCACGGTCACCGGGGGCGGTTTCGTCGATCTCTCCAGTGCCGTCAGCGGCGTGACCGGCACGCAGTGACACGCCGCCTGGCGGAGCTATGCTCTGCCGTGTGAGTTCCACCGCTCGCCACCGCCTCGGCATCGCGCTGATCGTCTTCGGCTTGCTGACGATCGTCGTCTCGGTCCTGGCCGTGTGCGAGATCGCCAACGGCCCGGGCACGGGCCCGAAGACCTTCGCCCAGAGCCGCGGCTACAACCAGACGAAGGTGGACCTGCAGCGCAGCTTCCCCTACGGCATGCTCGGCGGCCTCGCCGGCCTGGGGATCACGATGTTCGGTGCGCGCCTCGCCAAGCGTGAACCCCAAGCGCCACCGCCAGCGTGAAGAAGCGTAGCGCGAAGAAAGCGGAGCCGAGCGCGCGCATGAAGCGACCCTCCGTCGAGGTGCGCGCGCTGAGGCCGAGTGACTGGCCCGCGCTCGAGGCCCTCTTCGGCGCGCGCGGCGCGTGCGGCGGCTGCTGGTGCATGGCCTGGCGCCTGGAGCGCGCCGCCTGGGAGGCGGGGCGCGGTGAGGGCCATCGGCGCGCGTTCAAGAGGCTGGTCGAGCGCGAGCAGGCGCTCGGCGCGATCGCGCTGGCCGATGACTGCCCCGAGGGCCGCGCCGTCGGCTGGTGCAGCGTCGGCCCGCGCGCGGACTTCGTCGCGCTCGAGGCGAAACGCTCGCTGGCCACCGACTGGGACGAGCGCACGTGGTCGGTGACGTGCTTCTTCGTCGCCAAGGACTGGCGCAAGTGCGGCCTCGGCAAGCGCCTGCTCGAGGTCGCCGTGGCGCTGGCGAAGGAGCACCACGCCACGCGTCTCGAGGGCTATCCCGTCCTGCCGCCCAAGGCCGGCGGCGAGCTGCCCGCGGCCTTCGCCTGGACCGGCCTGCCGCGGGTCTTCGAGCGCTGCGGATTCAAGCCGCTGGCGAAGACGCCGGGCAAGCGCCCGATCTATGTGCGCGCGCTCGCTCGTCGCTGAGCGTCACCGCCGCGCGCGCGCGATTGACAGCGTGCCCTTGGGCGCGAACTCGACCAGCACCTCGGCCAGGAGCTCGAAGGTCGCGCGCCGCGTGGTCGAGGCGCGCCACACGAGGCCGATCGTGCGCGAGGCGCGGCGCGCCAGCGGCAGGGTCACGAGCCTGTCCTGGGCGTGGACCTCGGAGGCGATGGCCATGGCGGGCAGCAGCGTGACGCCCGTGCCGCTCGCGACCATGCGCACCAGGGTGTTCAGGCTGGTGGCGCGGAAGTCGCCGAGCTCACGCGCGCCGGCGCGCGAGCAGATCGAGAGCGCCTGCTCGCGCAGGCAATGGCCGTCCTCGAGCAGGAGCACCTCTTCGCTGGCCAGATCCTCGTCGCGCGCTTGCTTGCGCGCGGCGATGGCGTGCCCGGCGGGGGCGGCGAGCACGAAGGGGTCGGAGTAGAGCGGGAAGGTCGCCAGGGTGCCGAGCTCGGCCTCGAGCGCCAGCAGCGCCAGATCGAGCTTGCCCTCCTGCACCTGGGCCACGAGATGCGCGGTCTGGTCCTCGCGCAAGAGCAGGCGCAGCTTGGGGAAGCGCTTGCGCAGCACGCCGATCACGCCTGGCAACACGTAGGGCGCCACGGTCGGGATCACGCCGAGGCGCAGCGTGCCCGCCAGCGGATCGCGCAGCGTGGCCGCGGCGTGCACGAAGCCGTCGATCGCGTGCAGCGCGGCGCGCGCGTGGGGCAGGAGCTCGCTGCCGGCCGGCGTGAGCAGCACGCGTCGCCGGTCGCGCTCGAAGAGCTGCGTGCCGAGCACGCGCTCGAGCTGCTGGAGCTGCAGCGAGAGCGCCGGCTGGCTGATGAAGCAGGCCTCGGCCGCCTTGCGGAAGGAGAGGTGCTCGGCCAGGGCCACGACGCACTCGAGCTGGCGCAGGGCAGGGCGGTCCATAAGCAGAACGTATCACAGCCAGGCGTTCTTCCGATTGGCGATATCAGCGCGGACGGGCGATCCTTGGGCCATCGCAACGCAACCGCACCTCTCACCCGGAGAACCACCCATGCTCACCATCGGCAACCGCTTCCCCAGCTTCCGCGCCAAGGGCGTCGTCTCGAACGACCTCGCCGGCGCCTTCCAGGACTTCGACGAGCGCTCCGCCGCCGGCAAGTGGCAGGTCTACTTCTTCTATCCGAAGGACTTCACCTTCGTGTGCCCGACCGAGATCGCTGGCTTCGCCAAGCTCAACGCGCAGTTCCAGGAGCGCGACGCGCAGCTCTACGCGGTGAGCACGGACTCCGAGTTCGTGCACCTCGCCTGGCGCAAGGACCACGAGTCGCTGCGCGAGCTGCCCTTCCCGATGCTCTCGGACCTCTCCCGCGAGCTCTCCGAGCAGCTCGGCATCCTCGAGCCCGGCGACAAGGTCGCCCTGCGCGCGACCTTCGTGGTGGACCCCGAGGGCATCATCCGCTTCGTGTCCGTGACCGACGGCAGCGTCGGCCGTAACCCCGAGGAAGTGCTGCGCGTGCTCGACGCGCTGCAGACGGGCGAGCTGTGCCCGCGCAACTGGAAGAAGGGGCAAGAGACCCTGAAGGTCGCCTGAGCCCTCGAGCGCGTCGCCGCGCCTCCGGCGCGGCGCCAGCGCTCGAGCGCGAAGTCTCACGACGGCGCGAGTCCTCTCGCGCCGTCCTCCGAACCCCGACGCACCACCTGCCTCGATCGACCTCCAGATCACCATGCAAACCATCCGCGACCGCATCCCCGAGTACGCCAAAGACCTGCGCCTCAACCTCGACGCGCTGGCCAAGATCGACAGCCTCACGCTCACGCAGCTGTGGGGCAGCGCGCTCGCCGCCGCCCTGGCCACGCGCAACGACGAGCTCGTGCGCGCCGTCGCCGCCGAGGCGCGTACGCACATGGCGGAGCCCGCCTTCGTCGCCGCGCGCACGGCGGCGGCGCTGATGGGCATGAACAATGTCTACTACCGCTCGCTGCACCTCGTCTCGAATGCCGAGTACGGCAACCTTCCGGCGCGCCTGCGCATGCAGGGCCTCGCCACACACGGAGCGGAGAAACTCGACTTCGAGCTCTTCTGCCTGACCGTCTCGGCCGTCAACGGTTGCGGCAAATGCCTCGACTCGCACGAGCACGAGCTGAAGAAACGCGGCGCCAGCGCCCTGCAGGTGCAGGACGCCATCCGCATCGCCTCGGTGCTGCACGCGATCGCCGGCGTGCTCGACGGCGAGCGCGCTCTGGCCACCCTCCAACCCGCCTGAACCCAACTCGACCGAACGAACCCGGAGACTCCCATGAAGCCGACCCAGACCCAACCCCTCGACACCGAGCTCGCGATGCTGCTCGCCGACTACCAGGTCTTCTACCAGAAGCTGCGCGGCTTCCACTGGACCGTGACCGGCCCGCTGTTCTTCGGCCTGCACGCGAAGTTCGAGGAGCTGTACCTCGACGCGGCCGAGAAAGTGGACGCCCTCGCCGAACGCCTGGTCGCGCGCGGCGCGCGTCCGCCGCTGACGCTGAAGGACTCGCTGGCCCTTGCGCGCCTGACAGAGGACGCCAGCCGTCCCTCGGCCGAGGAGATGGTGCGCAACGTGGCCGGCGACATCGAGACGCTCTCGAACGCGCTGCGCAAGGCGGCGCGCACCGCCGGCGACGCCCACGACACCGCCAGCGTCAACCTGCTCGACGGCTACGCCGACGGTCAGGAGAAGACGCTGTGGATGCTGCGCGCCTTCGCGGCGTCCTGA
>SIAI01000045.1 GCA_009691855.1 Planctomycetota bacterium
GCGGCCAGCGCGAGGAGCGCCAGCGTCGCGCCCCACTGCAGGCTGCGCGGCGCGTACTCGAACTCGACCACGAGCTCGCCCGGCGGCACGAGCACGGCCCGATAGGCGTGGTCCGCGCGCGCCAGCGCCGTAGGCGCGCCGTTCACGCGTGCCTCCCAGCCGCGCGCCCACTGCTCGTGAAGCACCAGCCAGCCGCCGTGCGAGCCGCGCACGATGACGCGCACGCGGTTCCTGGCCGGGTGCTCGACGGCGGTGATCGTGCCGGCCACCCACGCAGTGTCCGCCGCGAACTCGGCGGCGCGCGCGGAGTCCTCAGGCGCGAGCTCGGTCGCGGCGGCGAAGTCGACGTCGGGTGCCGAGAGCCGCGCGAGCACCCCCTCGTCGCTGGTCGACGGATGCGCGACCGGCACGATCCGCGCGGCGCTCAGCGCCCCGCGGCGGCGGTAGACGCAGAAGCCGGGTTGCTCGAGGACGGGCTCGAGGCGGGGGTGCACGAGCGGCGCGACGGAGAGCACGCACTGCGCGCGCAGGAGATCGAGCAGCGGCGAGCCCAGCAGCTCCGCCGACGGCAGCGGCGCCACGTGGTTGCGGCGCACCATGCGCGGATCGATGCGCTCGGCGAGTTCCGCGGCCTGGCGTGGCGTGAAGGTCGGATAGGGCGTGAGCTCGGCGATGCCGTAGGCCACCAGCAGGTTCGGGCGTGCGAGGCGCGTGGCTTCGGAGAGCTCCGCCGTGCCGTCGAGGCGCAGCACGCGCCCGTCGCCCGCGGCTGCGCGTATGCGCTCGATCGTCGCCGAGGGCGGGAAGAGCTCGGCCGTGGTCACGCTGCGGCCCTGCACGTTGCGGTAGGAGCCCAGGAAGCCCTCGAGCAGGAGCAGCGCCGCGAAGGGGAACCACAGCGCGAGCTCGCCTCGCCCCGCGCGCGCGACGAGGCCGGCCAGCGCGACCACCGCCGCCAGCGCGAGCAGCGCCTGCGGTCCACGCGCGGAGAAGTCCGCGCCCAGCACGAAGGGCAACAGGCCGACCGCGAGCGGCGCCAGGAGGCCCAGCGCCAGCGCCGCGCGCGGCGGTGGTTGCTCGAAGCGCGTGCGCTGGCGATCGAGCACCAGCGCCAGCGCGCCGGCCACGAACACCGCCAGGGCCGCCGCGCCAGCGCGCAGCAGCGATTCCTGCAGCGCGCGCGCGGCGTCCATGCAGAGCTCGAGCGGCAGGCGCGCGCTCACCTCGGCCGGCGTGGTCAGGCCCGCGTAGCGCTCCAGGATCGTGGCCTGCAACTCGGCGGCCCAGGCGCGCGGCTCGATTCCGCGCCAGACCAAGAACGCGCCCAGAGCAAGGCCGAAGCCGCCGACGAGCAGCGTGCCGAGCGCGCGCGGCCGGCGGGCGAGCAAGGCCTCGACGCCCAGCGCCGCCAGCCATGGCCAGAGGATCCAGGCGAGCGCGAGCACTCGCTGGGGTGGTCCGAGCGCGAGACCCGGCAGCGCGAACAGCACGCGCACCAGCGGCCAGGCCTGCGCGAAGGCGAACGTCCCCAGCAACAGCAGCGCGGGAAACGCCGTGCGCCGCGGATCGGAGACGACACCCGCCAGCGCGAGCAGCACGACCGCGACGAGCGCGTAGGCGTTCCACTCCAACACGTTGGCGTTCTCGGCGCGCGCCGACATCGAGGCCGGCGTGAGCCACCAGGGCACGGCGAGGTTGCCGGTGGGGGTCGGATCGTCGGGCGCGCCGGCGAGATCGGGCACGAGCACGCCCAGGGCGCTGAGCGGCGGCAGCGCGCTCGCCAGCGCCGCCGCGCTCGTCATCTCGCGCCGCCGCGACGCGCTGGCCGCCTCGCTGACGGGCAGGATCCAGTAGGCCGCGCCCGCCACGCCGAGCGCTAGGCACAGGCCGGCGCCGACGAGCGCGCGTGCTCCGCCGCGTTCGTCCGCCGAGCGCGCGCGCCACAGACGCACCAGCGCGTACAGCGCCGTCGCGCCGAGCACGAACACCGACACGCTCACCATGCCACCGAGAAACGAGAGCGTGATCGCCGCCATGAGCGCGGTCGCGCTCCAGCGCTTCCTCCGCGCCAAGCCCTCGACGCCCCACAGCGCCCACGGCAGCCACAAGGCCGCGTCCACCTTCATGTAGTAGAAGAGGTTCGCCAGGCCCCAGCCGCCGAGCTGCACGGAGAGCGCGCCGACCAGCGCCGCGCGCTCATCGAGCTCGATGCGCCGCAGGAACAGCCATGTGCCCAGGCCCGCCAGAAACAGCGCCACGAACGCCAGCGGCGCGGCCGCGTACTCGGGGGGCATCAGGAACGCGAGCCAGTTCAACGGATAGCCGAGCGCGGCCACGTTGCCGCCGAACAACGGCATGCCCAGCGTCTGCAGCGGCTCCCAAGTCGGCAGATGACCCTCACGCAACTCTGCGCGCGCCGCCAGCTGGTCGGTCAGGAACGGATAGACGCGGTCGCCCATCGTGGCGTGGATCGAAGCGCGCGCCTCGGCCGCGGCGGCCGGGTTCTCGCCGGCCAGCGGCTCGTCGATCACCGGCAGGAACGGCAGGAACACCTGCCCGGCCGCCACGATCGGCCCGAACAGGAGCAGCGGCACGAGCACCAGGGCTGCCAGCAGCCGCGCGCGGCTGCCGAAGCTCTCGAACCCGGAGGGGACGGCCGACATGCTTCGGCAGCGTACCGGTCGCGCGCGGCGGTTCCTACGATGGGGGCATGCAACGCCTGCGCCTCACCCACACCCTCGTCCCGGCCGTGCTCGTCGCTTTCGTCGTCGCCTTCCTCGCCTGCAGCGCCCCGCCGCGCGACGAGCGCGCCGCGCTCGCCGGCGGCGCCAGCGCGGCCCCCGAGGCGAATCGTATCGCTCAGGACGTGCGCTGGCTGGCCGACGACGCGCGCGAGGGCCGCCGCGCGGGCACGGACGGCGAGCGCGAGGCCGCGCGCTTTCTGGCGCAGCGGCTCGAAGCGCTGGGGCTCGCGCCGGCGGGCACCGAGGGCTACCTGCAGCCGTTCGAGGTGCAGCTGCCTACGCGCGACGGCGGCACGTCGCGCGTCGAGGTGCGCTCCGGCGACCAGCGCATCGACGGCGAGAAGCCCGAGCTCGTGCCGCTGTTCTGCTCGGCGGGTGCCGAGGTCGAGGGGCCGCTCGTGTTCGCCGGCTACGGCATCACCGACGCCGACCTCGGCCGCGACGACTACGCCGGGCTGAGCGTGAGCGAGGCCGTGGTGCTCATCGTGCGCGGCACGCCGCCCGACGCGCTGCTGGCGCAGAGCGCGCCGCCGAAGGGCGAGGCGGCCGTCAATCCGCACGGCGCCGCACCGTCTTCAGGAGCGGGCCAGCCCAAGAGCGCCAGCTGGGGCGGCGCGGGCGCGGTCTTCTACAAGGTCATGGAGGCCAAGCGCCGCGGCGCACGCGCCGTGATCGTGGCCCAGCATCCCGGCAAAGAAGAACCGATGCTGACCTTCGAGCAGGGCGGCGCGGCCGAGGCGCGCATCCCCGCACTGCACATCAGCGCGGCCTTGGCCGAGCAGCTCCTGCCGGGCTACGCCGAGCGCGTGCAGCAGCTCGACGCGGGCGGCGCTCCTGCTGCGCTCGGCGCGCCGCGCGTGGCCAAGGTCAAGGCCGACGTGGTGCGCGAGAAGGGCACCGCGCGCAACGTGCTCGGGCTCATCCCCGGCGCGCACTCGGCGCGCACGCTCGTCGTCGGCGCGCACTTCGACCACCTCGGGCGCGGCGGTTCGGGCTCGCTGGCGCCGAACGAGCAGGGCCAGATCCACAACGGCGCCGACGACAACGCCAGCGGCACGGCCGCGGTGCTGGAGATCGCGCGCTGCCTCGCCGCCGGGCCGAAGCCCGCCTGCGACGTGCTCGTCGCGCTGTGGTCGGGCGAGGAGCTGGGCCTGCTGGGCTCGGAGCACTGGGCGCGCAATCCGACGGTTCCGCTCGAGCGCGTGTGCGCCAACATGAACCTCGACATGGTCGGACGCGCGGACGACGGCAAACTCAACGTGCTCGGCGCCGGCTCGGCCAAGGAGTTCTCGACGTGGCTCCTGAACGCCGGCCCGCGCGCCGGCCTGAAGCTCGAGGTCAGCCTCTCCGGACAGGGCGTGGGCGGCAGCGACCACCAGACCTTCCTGAAGCGCGAGATCCCCGCGCTGCACTTCTTCAGCGGCCTGCACGCCGATTACCACCGGCCCTCGGACGACTACGAGCGCTTCGAGGCGAGCGGCGCGAGCAACGTGGCCACGCTCGTGCTCGACCTCGCCAGTTCCATGGCCAGCGCCGGCAAACTCGTCTACGTCCCGCCCGCCAAGGAAGCCGCGGGTGCGACCCCGGGCGGCTTCAAGACGCGCTTCGGCTCGATCCCCGACTACGTCTTTGAGGGCCCCGGCATGCGCCTCGACGGCACGTCACCCGGCGGTCCCGCGGAGAAGGCGGGGCTGCTGAAGGGCGACGTGCTCGTGGCGGTGGGCGACCAGAAGATCGAGGGCCTGGGCGACTTCATGTTCATGCTGAACACGCACAAGCCCGGCGACGTGCTCATCGTGAAGTTCCTGCGCGAGGGCGCGGAGGAGACGTGCCAGGTGACGCTGGAGTCGAGTCAGGTGGAGTAGAGGCCAGAGTCCGCGCTACCCGCTCGGCGACTTCTGAACGGCAGGCTCAAGACGGCCGCGGCGTCGCGCCCGCCTCGGGCGAAGCCGAGATGCGCGGCGCCTTCGGAGGCGCCTCGGAGGAGCCGCGCAGCTTGAAGTCGCGGATGCCGAGCGCCTCGCGCAGCACCTGGTCGATGTCGCTCATCCAGTGGAACTTCATCGACTTGCGCGTGTCCTCGGGGATGTCCTCGAAGTCCTTCTCGTTGCGCGCGGGCAGGCACACGGTCTTGATCCCGGCGCGGCGCGCGGCGAGGACTTTTTCCTTGATGCCGCCCACGGGCAGCACGAGGCCGCGCAGGCTGATCTCGCCGGTCATGGCGAGGTCGTGCTTGATCGTCTTGCCGGTGAGCAGTGAGACGAGCGCGGTGGTCAACGCCACACCCGCGCTCGGGCCGTCCTTGGGGATCGCGCCGGCGGGGACGTGGATGTGGATGTCGGACTTCTCGAACACGACGGGATCGATGCCGAGCCCCACGGCGTTGGTCTTGACCAGGCTGATCGCGGCGCGCGCACTCTCCTTCATCACGTCGCCGAGTTGCCCGGTGAGGATCAGCTCGCCGCGCCCGGGCATCCGCGTGGCCTCGATGAACAGGATCTCGCCGCCGGTGGGGGTCCAGGCGAGGCCGGTCGCCACCCCGGGCTGCGCGGTGCGCAGGGCGAGCTCGTTCTCGAAGCGCACGGGGCCCAGGATCGTGCGCAGGTCGGCGAGATCGATCTGCACGGCCGCGGTCTCCTCGCTGGCGATGCGCGTGGCCGAGTTGCGCGCGATGGCGCCCAGCTCGCGCTCCAGGTTGCGGCAGCCGGCCTCGCGCGTGTAGGAGCGGATGACCTCCAGGATCGCGGCGTCGGTGATGCTGAACTGCGCGGGCTTCAACCCGTTCGCCTCGCGCTGGCGCGCGACCAGATAGCGCTTGGCGATCTCGAGCTTCTCCTCCTGCGTGTAGCCGGCGAGCTCGATCACCTCGCAACGATCGCGCAGCGGCCCCGGCACCGAGTCGAGCACGTTCGCGGTGGCGATGAACAAGACCCGCGAGAGGTCGAAGGGCACGTTGAGGTAGTGATCGACGAAGGCCTTGTTCTGCTCGGGATCGAGCACCTCCAGCAGCGCCGAGGACGGATCGCCGTGCATCGAGCGCCCGAGCTTGTCCATCTCGTCCAGCATCAGCACCGGGTTCGACACGCCGCACTTGCGCAAGTGCTGCATCACGCTGCCCGGCATCGCGCCGACATAGGTGCGGCGGTGGCCACGGATCTCGGACTCGTCGTGCACGCCGCCCAGCGACATGCGCACGAATTTTCGGCCCATCGCGCGCGCGATCGAGCGTCCGAGCGAGGTCTTGCCCACCCCCGGCGGCCCGACGAAGCACAGGATCGGCGACTTGCCCCCGGGGGCGAGCTTCTTCACCGCCAGGAACTCGACGATGCGCTTCTTGATCTTCTCCAGGCCGAAGTGGTCCTCGTCGAGGATCTTTCTGGCCCCGGCGATGTTGATCTTGTCCTTGGAGGTCTTGCCCCAGGGCAGTTCGACCAGCGCCTCGAGGTAGCCGCGCAGCATGCCGTACTCGGCCGCGCCCTCGGGCATGCGCTGCAGGCGGCTGAGCTCGCGGCGCGCCTCCTTCTTCACCTCGGCCGGCATCTTCGACTTGTCCACCGCGGCGTTAAGGTCGGCGACCTCGACCGACTGGCCCTCGCCCAGCTCCTTCTCGATCTGGCGCAGTTGCTCGCGCAGGTAGTACTCGCGCTGGGCCTTCTCCATCTTGCCCTGCGTCTTCTGGCGGATCTCCTGGGAGAGCGTGAGCACCTCGACCAGGTGCGCGAGCTTCTCGGAGACGAGGTCCATGCGCGGCACGAGCGCCACGGTCTCGAGCACCTCCTGCTTCTCCTTCACGGGGATGTCCATGAAGGTCGCCACGAGGTCCGTGAGGCCCGAGGGCGAGCTCGCGTTCTCGATCGCCTGGTCCAGGTCCTCGGGCTTCTGCGGCAGGAGCGCGAGCGCCTGGTGCGCCTGGGCCTTCAGGTTCAGGAAGCGCGCCTCGATCGCGGGGTCGTGCTCGTCGGCCGTCTCCTCGATGCGTTCGACGCGCGCGATCAGGTACGGCTCGACCTGCACGTACTCCTTGACGCGGAAGCGCGACTCGCCCTGCGCGATCACGTGGTGCGTGCCGTCGGGCGCGGTGATGTAGCGCACGATCGCGGCCACGGTGCCGATCGAGAAGAGATCTTCGGGCCCGGGCGTGAGCTCGTCCTCGTTGCGCTGCAGCAGGATCCCCAGCGGGCGTTCGGCCTGCACCGCGGCCTGCACCGCGCGCACCGAGCGATCGCGGCCGACCACGATCGGCAGCACGACCCGCGGGAAGAGCAGCATGCCGCGCGCGGCGAGCACGATCAGCGTGTCGTCCGCAGCCGCTGGAGCCGGCTGCGGGTGTTCCGGAGCGGCCACTACCGCGGCGGCGTCCTCGCCGAGCGCTTCGTCCTCATCCTGGTCGTCGTCGGCGCTCATCCGGGGCTCTTCGTGAGGCCGAGGAACAGGCAGCCCTGCACCAGCTCCTGGTGCGCCAGCGCGTACTGCCCCGGCGGCAGCGACACGCGCCGTTCGAAGCGCCCGTGGGGGATCTCCAGGCGGTGCAGAGTCGCCGCGCGGAAGGCCGGTGGTTGCGTGCGCTCGGCGCACACGGTGACGTAGTTCTGGAACAGCTCGACGCGTACCGCCTCCAGCGCGACCCCGGGCAGCACGACCACGACCCACACCTCGCCGGCGGTCTCGAACACGTCCGCGGGCGGCTCCCAGCTCGGGCGGCGCGTGCCCGGCCGCTGCGGCGCTCCGAAGCTGCGCTGCAGGCGATCGGCCTGCTCGAGCAGCGTGCGCGCACGCTCCCACATCCAGGTCTCGCTCGGGTCCTTGTCGGTCACGGGCGGGATGATAGCACCTGGCTCAGGGCGGAATCAGCCCGGGGCGGAGGCGCGCATCAAGAGGGCCACCAGTTCGTCGCGGAAGCGCTCGAGCTCGGTCACTTCCTCGGCGCTGCGGCCATCGACCGTGGCCATCTGGCGGATGGGGCGATCGCGCAGCAGCCAGGCCAGCATCAGCGGTGAGAAGCCGCCGTCCTTGCGCGGGGCATCGCCGAGAGCACGCTGGAGGTCTCCGCCATGCTGCAGCAGCGCGTGCACGTCGCCCAGGTCGCGCAGCTCGCTGCGGCTGAGCAGCGCGCACAGCTTGTTCACCAGGATCTCGTGCGCGGTGTCCACCAGCATGCGACTCCCGGCGAGAAGCACCTCGCGCGGGGCCTCGATCGTCGCCACGGGTTCGGCGACCAGGTCGAGCACGACCTGCTCGACGGCATCGCGCACGGTGAGGCGCACGAAGCCCGGCGTGGTCTGGCTCGTGCTCACCCACAGGCCGGCCTGCTCCAGTTCGTGCACGACCTGCGCGCGCAGCGACGATTAGAGCTGCGACAACCCGTGGAAGAAGAGGTCGAGGTCGCGCGTCGTGCGGTGGCCGAGGTGTACGCCGGCCAGTGCGCCGCCACCGAGCGTCCAGCGCGGGCGGATCGCCGCCAGCAGGCCGAGCACGCGCTCCTGCAGCGGCGTGAGGCGGCTGCTAGGCAACGCCCTGCTCCTTCCAGGTGTCGAGGACCCAGCGCCAGAACGCGCGCGTGCGCCCCAGATAGGGCTCGATGCGCGGCCAGTGCTCGCGGATCTCAGCCGGAGATACGAACGTGAACACGTCGTCGGGCTTGGCCTGGCGCAACAACTTGCCCAGCGCGTAGGCGCGCGTCTCGAGCTCGGGGTGCTGCAGGAGTTCGACGAAACGCTCCAGCGTGACGTCGGAGTCCCACAGGAAGTACGCGCGTCCCTGCGGGTCCACCATGCGCTCGCGCGGAGTGCGGTTCAGGAGGCTCACGCCAGCAGAATAGCGAACCTCGGCCGCGGACCACGCCGTGCCGGCGCGGGATTCACGCTACTTCCACTGCACCAGGAACAGGTTCGTCTCGCCCGGCTTGCGCTGGCCGCGGTTGCTGGCGAAGACGAGGTACTTCCCGTCCGGGCTGAACATCGGGAAGGAGTCGAAGCCCTCGTGCGTGGTGATGCGCTCGAGGCCCTGGCCATCCACGCCGATCGCGAACAGGTCGAACTCGCGCCGCGGCGTGCCGTGGTCGTGGTGGTTCGAGGCGAAGATCACGCGCGTGTCGTCGGGGAAGAAGAAGGGCGCGAAGCTGGCCCCGCCCAGCGGGCCGAGCGTGCGCCGATGCGAGCCGTCGGCGTCGGCGACCTGCAGCTCCATCTGCGCGGGCCGCACGCGCCACTCGGCCAGCAGCGCGCGCGTCTCGGCCAGCTCCTGGGTTTCCTTGCCGGGCGTGAAGGCCTGCGCGCGGAACACCAGGTGCTTGCCGTCGTGGCTGAAGAACGCGCCGCCGTCGTAGCCGGGCGTGTCGGTCACCTGGCGCAGGTCGCCGCCGGCGAGATCGCAGGTCCACAGCTCGAGGTCGCCCGAGCGGCTGGAGGTGAACACGATGCGCTCCCCGCGCGGCGAGACCGTGGCCTCGGCGTCGTAGCCGTAGCTCTCGGTCAGGCGCTGCGGCTCGCCGCCGGCGAGATCCTGGATCCAGATGTCGTACTCGGGGAACACGCGCCAGAAGTAGCCCAGCTTCTTGAACTCGCCGGGATCGATCGGCGGTGGGCAGGCGTCCTGCATTCCAAAGGTCGAGGCGTACAGCACGCTCTTGTCGCCCGGCAGGAAGTACGCGCAGGTGGTCACGCCGCGTCCGTTGGAGACCTGCAGCGCTTCCGCGCCTGGACGCGTGACGAAGATGCGGTCGCACTCGATGCCGAGCTCGGCCGAACGGCGCTGGAAGCTCAGGCGGTCGCCGGCGAAGCTCCAGTAGGCCTCGGCGTTCTCGCCGTCGGTGGTCAGCATCCACAGGTGCGCGAAGTGCTCCTCGCCCTTGGCGATCAGTTCGTCGGCGCAGAGCCCGCCGAACAGCGGACAGGGGGGCCCGACCGACGCGCTCGAGCGCGCTTCAGAGGGCGTCCGGGGCGCGGACTGGGCCGCGCAGGCGACGAGCAGGCAGGGCAGGAAGAGACTCGCGAGGCGTGCGCTCATCGCCATGAAGATCCGGCCCCTCACACCCGATTGCAAGCGCGAGGCGCGGCCCCGTGGCGGGTGCTGGCCACGAACGCCGTGCGCGCTGCGCGTCGTTGCGCCCGATTTCGCTGACGAGGCCTCAATCGTCCGCGCCCTTCGTCGGCACGCGCGCGCGCGCGGCGCTCCTCCAGCGCCCCGGCGGCGGCACGGGGTCGAGGCCGCCCGCGGTGAAGGGATGGCAGCGCAGGATGCGCCACGCGCCGAGGCACCCGCCCTTGCAGAAGCCGTGGGCCAGGATCGCCTGCGCGCCGTACTCGCTGCACGAGGGTTCGTAGCGACACGAGGGCGGCGTGAGCGGCGAGAGCACGCGCTGGTAGACGCGGATCGGCAGCACCACGAGCTGGCGCAGGAGCTTCATCGTGCGTCGGGCCGCGGCTCGCGCGGCTTCTTCTTCAGCGCGCGCGCGACCAGCGCGGGCAACTCGAGCAGCAGCTCGGCGAGCACGAAGCGCGCCGGCGCGGTGGCGATCAGCACCACGTCGATCCCGACCGGCAGCTCGGCGCGCGTCAGCCGGAAGGCCTCGCGAAACAGGCGCCGCACGCGGTTGCGATCGACCGCGAGCTTGTAGTGGCGCTTGGCCACCGAGAGCCCGACGCGCGAACGGTCGAGCTCGTTCTCCAGCACGACCACGGCCAGGGCGGGGCCTTGCGTGCGGCGCCCGCGCTTGTAGACGCGCTCGAAGTCGGAGCGTTGCAGGCGATGGCGCGCGAGCGGCATGCGCTGGTCAGGCGTGCTCACGGCGGTGTGCCCTGTCCGCGGCGGAGCTCGCGACAGCTGCCGGCGACGAACGGCCCGAAGCGCTCCTCCACGCCGTCGGTCCAGCGCACGCGCACGCCTGCGAGCTCGGTGTGCGTGCCCAGGCCGACGTGCACGCGCGGGTCGTGGCTGGAGAGGTAGCCGAAGGTCGCGCCCACGTCGCGGCGCACACGCCTGGAGCCCAGCTCGAGCACGAGCTCGGCGCCCAGCGCGTCCGCGCCGCTCTTCTCGCGCACGCGCAGCGTCACGGCGTTCCCGCGCGGCGCCACCGTGTTCATCAAGAGCTGCGCCGGGCCGTCGCGGTTCACCAGCAAGAGGTCCAGCGCGCCATCGCCGTCCACGTCGCCCTGCGCCACTGCGCGACTCGTGGCCAGCGCGAGTTCGCGCGTGCCGCCGCGTGGTTTGACCTCGGCGAAGGCTCCGCCGTCGAGCCCGCGCAGCACGAGGTTGGGCTCCGCGTAGGGATCGCTGGGCGCGTCTCCAGCCGGACGCTCGACGCGTCCATTGGCCAGATACAGGTCACGCCGGCCGTCCTGGTCGAAGTCGCCCAGCGCCAGACCGAAGCGCGTGAACGGCTTCGTCACCGCGCCCAGCGCCACGGCCGCGGTGCGGTCGGAGAAGTAGCCGCCGTCGTTGCGGTAGAACGAGTCGCTCTCGCCGCGCAGGTTGCACACCAGGACGTCGAGGTCGAGGTCGTCGTCGAGGTCGGAGAGCAGGACGCCCATCCCGGCCTTGGGCAAGCCGTTGGCATCCGTGCCGCAGCCCGAGAGCATGGCCACGTTCGCGAAGCGGCCGTCGCGCTGGTTCTGCCACAGATGATTGGGCATCCCGTCGTTGGCCACGAACACATCCTGCCAACCGTCGCCGTCGAGGTCGCCGGCGGCGACGCCCAGGCCCGTGCCGGGCTCGCTCCACACGCCGCTCGCGCGCGAGACGTCCAGGAAACGCCCGCCGCCCTCGTTGCGGTACAGGAAGTCGCGCGCGGGTGTCTTGTAGTTTTTCGGGCTGCAGTAGTCGGGCCGGCCGAGCGCGTCCATGCAGGTGAGCTCGCCCGCGCGCGACCACTCCAGGTAGCGCGCGATGAACAGGTCCAGGTCGCCGTCCCTGTCGGCGTCGAAGAAGCACGCGCTCGTGCTCCAGCCCTGGTGCTCGAGACCGCGCGCCACGGTCTCGTCGGCAAAACGTGCAGAAGCCTGGTTCACGAGCAACGTGTCGCGGCCGACGTTGGTCACGAAGAGGTCCGTGTCGCCGTCGCCGTCGGCGTCGCCGCAGGCCACGCCCATGCCGTAGCGCGGGTCCTCGGCTCCGCTGCCGGCGCTGACGTCCTGGAAGTGGCCGCGACCGTCGTTGGCGAAGAGCGCGTTGGCGCGCACGGCGTCGCTCGCCTCGGGGTGCAGGTCGCCGCTCTGCACGAGGTAGGCGTCGAGGTCGCCGTCGTCCTCCATGTCGAACAGCGCCGCGCCGCCGCCCATGATCTCGGGCATCCAGTACTCCGCGTCGTGGCCGGAGCGCTGGGCGAACACCAGGCCGCGCGCCTGCGCCTCCTCGCGGAACCAGGCCGGGCTCGAGCTGGATTCCCCGCAGGCCGCGGCGAGCAGCGCGCTGGCGGCGAGCACCAGGCGCGTTCTCATCGCGCTGGGTCTCCTGCGCCGAGCAATGCGCGCACGGCCGCCAGGCGCTCGTACTCGGGGTTGCGCGCCTCGGCCTCGGCCAGCGCCGCGCGCGCGCCTTCGGCGTTGCCGTTGCGCGCCTCGGCCTCGGCGAGCCAGGTCCAGGCCGCGACCGCGTTCGGGTAGGCCTCGCGCGCGGCGCGCGCGCTGGCCAGCGCGCGCACGAAGGCTTGCTGCTCGAGCTGCACTTGCACGAGCAGGAGGCGCGTGCGTAGCTCGTCCTCACCGGCCTCCTGGGCCGCGAGCAAGCTGCGCTCAGCCTCGTCCGGGTGCCCGAGCTTCTGCTGGACCTCGGCCAGGGACACCCAGGTCGGCCCGAAGGCCGGGTTCAGCTCGCGCGCGCGGCGCAGGTGCTCGAGCGCCTTCTTGTTCGCCTTGCGCGCCGCGTGGGCCTGCCCCAGGAACAGCTCGAGCTTGAACTGCTCCGGGTGGCGCGCGAGGCCGGCCTCGAGCACCTCGACCGCGCGCGCCGGGTCGCCGGCCTGCAGCAGCGACTTGCCGAACATCTGCAGCAGCGCCAGGTCGTCGGGCGCGCGCGTGAACAGCGGTTCGAGCAAGGCAACCGCGGCCGACGCCTGACCGGCGGCGAGGAGCTCGTTCGCGCGCGACACGCCGGCCAGCACCCCCGTGGCGCGCGTCTGCACCTCGGCCAGGCGCGTGTCCGCGAGCGAGATGCGACTCGCGCGTTGCTCGCGGCGCAGCTCGACCTCGGCGCGCGCGGCGTCGCCCAGCGCCCGATAGGCGCGTGCCAGCAGGCCGTGCACGAAGCGCTCGTCGGGATCGCGCTCGCTCAGGCGCTCCAGGCGCGTGGCGGCGCCGGCCGCGTCGTCGCCGAGCAGCATCACGCGCGCGAGGCCGAGGTTGGCGGGCACCGACAGCGGCTCGAGCGCCAGCGCCTGCTCGAAGGCCGCTTGCGCCTCGCCCACGCGCCCCTCGTCGAGCAAGAGCTCGCCGCGCCGCCAGTTGGTGGGGGCGTAGGCATCGCCGAGGAGCAGCGCGGCGTCGAAGGCCGCCAGGGCCGCGGGCGTGCGCCCCAGGCTGGCCAGCGCCTGCCCGCGCAGGAATTGCAGCAGCGCGCGCTCGGCCGCGGGCCCGGTCGCGGCCTTGGACAGGCACAGGTCGTAGCCGGCCAGGGCCAGGGCGGAGAGGCCGTTGGCGTCGTAGAGCTTGGCCAATTCGAGCTCGGCGCCGCTCGTGCCGCGCTCGCAAGCCGCCAGCGCTGCCGCCACGCGCTCCAGCACGAAGGGATCCACGCCCGCGGGGTCGGCGAGCCGCGGGAGCTCACGCGCCGCACCCGCACCGCAGGCGGCCAGCGCGAAGGCGAGGGTGAGACACCGCATGTGCCGCCCAATCTACCGCAAGTGCGCCGCGCGGGAAGCGTCTCGAGCGGCGAGACACAGCCTGCCCCTTGCGGGTGGCGCGCACGCCCGCGATCGTGGCCCTCCATGGAACGAGGTCGAGGGCGTGGCGCGAACTGCATCGACGGCGCGTGGCGGCCGGCGCTGCGCGGCGCGACGTTCCATGATGCGGCGGAGGGCGAGGACTGGCCGCAGTCGAGCGCCGAGGACGTGGCCCTGGCCTGGCAGGTGGCACGCGCGGCGACGCGTGGCTGGGAGCGCACCGATCCCGCCGAGCGCGAGGAACTGCTGCTGGAGCTGGCCCAGGCTCTGACCGACGACGACGACGTGCGTGCGGCCCTCGCGGCACGCTGCGCACTGACCGAGTGCGAGCTCGAGCCGCACTTCGCCGGCCTGGTGGCCGAGCTGGACGAGGCCTTGCAACGACCGCTGGTCGCGCGCGCGGGGGTGAGCTGGTGCGCGCCGGATTGGCGTGAGCTCGTACGCGCGCCGCTGCTCGACCTCGCGCGCGAGCTGGCCGCGGGGCGCACGGTGGTGCTGGTCTCGGACGCGCGTGCACCGGAGCTCGCCAGCGCGCTGGCGCGCGCCGCGCTGCGCGCGGAACTCCCCGCCGGCACGATCGGCCTGCTGCACGGCGCGACGCGCGAGCTGGTGGCGCTGGGTCTCGCGGGGGCCGAGCGCGGTGACGCGCAGCTGGTCGCCAGCGGTCCGGTCGAGCGCATGAGCGAGCTGCGGCGCGCGTGCGCGGCGCGCGCCCTGTCCGACGCGCGCCTGCGCGCGCTGCGCTGCCGCGCCTACGAGGTCGATGCGACGCGCGAGCTGGACGCCTGCGCGGCCGAGGTCGTCGAGCTGGCCTTCGGGCGCGCGCGCACCTTCAGCGGCCAGCTGGCCGGGGCGCTGGGGCGCGTGTTCTGTCCGGCGCGGCGCTTCTCGGCCTTCAGCGCGGCCCTGCTGGCGAAGCTGGAGGCCAGCGCGGCCATGCGCGCGCCGCTGGCGCAGATCGACGATGCGGCCGCGGCGCGCGTGCGCGCGGCCTGGGAGCTCGGCCTCGACGAGGGCGCGACCTGCATCGCCGGCGGCGACGGCGAGGGCCGTGAGCGCGTGCTGCCGCCCACGGTGTTCACCAACGTGGAGGCGCACATGCAGAGCGCGAAGCGCCAGGAGCCGCTGCCGGTGCTGTGCTTGTTGCGCTCGAGCTGAGCCCAGCTGATCTTCTACTCGCGGAAGTCCTCGTCTGGCGCGAGCATTTCAGCACCGGAAGAGCGAGGCGCACCGCGCAGGCG
This sequence comes from Planctomycetota bacterium, assembly GCA_009691855.1. GTDB lineage: Bacteria > Planctomycetota > UBA1135 > UBA1135 > JABFRZ01. The sequence continues at coordinate 14,859 of SIAI01000045.1, forward strand.
CGGAGGACGCGGAGAGGCGCGGAGGAAGAAGGACAGGGGCCTCCCGGATTTCTCCCTGTTTGCCTACTCCGCGTTCCCCCGCGTCTCCGCGGTGCGCTCTTTCTGCGCTTGGGTTTCGGGCATCGTCCGCGCTGAGCTGAGCCGGAAACACCGCTGCAGGGCGTGCGTCAGCGCCGCTCCAAACGACTGTATGCGCACACTCGCCGTGCGGGTGAACCTCGCCGGGATCCGAGATATGATCAGCGCATGATCCCCGCGGAAAAAGTGCACGAGACCCTGGCGCGCTTCCAGCTGACCGACGGCTACGGCGTGGTCTTCGACCTGGAGCGCTCGCACGGCTCGTGGCTGGTGGACGCGAAAAGCGGCAAGGAGTACCTGGACGCCTACACCTGCTTCGCCTCGTGGCCGATCGGCTACAACCACCCGCAGATGGCCGAGCCGGCCTTCCGCGCCGAACTCGGGCGCGTGGCGGCCTGCAATCCCTCGAATGCGGACCTGTACTCGCGCGAGATGGCGGGCTTCGTCGAGACCTTCGCGAAGCATGTCACGCCGGCCGGCTTCCCGCACCACTTCTGGATCTCGGGCGGCGCGCTGGCGGTCGAGAACGCGCTCAAGGTGGCCTTCGACTGGAAGGCGCGCAAGCTCGGGCGCACGCAGCTGGACGCGGACGTGAACGACCTCGTCATCCTGCACTTCAAGCAGGCGTTCCACGGGCGCTCGGGCTACACGTTGAGCCTGACCAACACCGTGCCTGACAAGATCGGTCTGTTCCCGAAGTTTCCCTGGCCGCGCGTGCACAACCCGGCCATCGAGTTCGACCTGGCGGGCCAGATCGCCAACGACATCGAGGCCGAGGAGCGCAAGAGCTGCGCCGAGATCGAGGCCGCCTTCCAGAAGCACCGCGGCAAGGTGGCCGCGATCGTGCTCGAGCCGCTGCAGGGCGAGGGTGGCGACAACCACTTCCGCACCGAGTTCCTGCGCCGCCTGCGGCGCTACGCGGACGAGGAGCAAGCGCTGCTGGTGCTCGACGAGGTGCAGACCGGCTTCTTCGGTTCGGGCAAGCCCTGGTACTGGCAGCACCACGACGTGGCCCCCGACGTGGTCGCCTTCGGCAAGAAGTCCCAGATCTGCGGGATCTACGCCGGCAAGCGCGTGGACGAGGTCGCCGACAACGTCTTCCAGCTCTCCAGCCGCATCAACTCGACCTGGGGCGGGAGCCTGACCGACATGGTGCGCTCGCGGCGCATCATCGAGATCATCATCGGCGACAAGCTGGCCGAGAACGTGCTCGCGCAGGGCAAACGCCTGATCGAGGGCCTGCGCGCCCTGGCGCGCGCCGAGGGCGGGATCACCAACGTGCGCGGCATCGGCTCGCTGTGCGCCTTCACCTTGGCGGGCCCGGCCGAGCGCGATGCGCTGTTGAAGCGCCTGTTCGAGGGCCAGCTGATGGCGCTGAAGTCGGGGCCCAAGGCGATCCGCTTCCGGCTGCCGTTGACGGTGAGCGCGAGCGAGGTCGACGAGATGGTCAAGCGCGTGGGCGCGGCGTTGCCGCGCAAGGTGCGGGCGTAGGGCGAGCGGAGGAGGGCGCGCTCGCGGAGGCGCGCCTCTTGGGTCGAGTCGCCGAAGGGAGTTCGTCGGGGCCCAGCTCGCTGCGCGGGACCGATCGGCCTCGGCGCCCGGCCTCGCGGCGTCCTTCCGAGCTCGAGCGCCCTCCAGCGTGCGAGGCTGTCCCGCGCGGAGAATCCCCGGCGAACTCCGCGCGGAGCGGCGCGTGGGCGACAAAGACTGGCAACCTCGCTCAATCTACGTGCTCCTCGAACTGCGGCCAGCTCGGCCCCGGCATGGAGTCGAGGCCGACGCCCGGGATGTAGTCGTAGCTCCGTGGCTCTATCACCGGCGAGCGGCGCAACGGCCGGCGGATGTCGAGGTGGCGCCACGGCCAGAACCAAGCGCCCGAGGAGTACGGGTCAGGGTGCTTCGGCACTCGCCGCGTGCCTTGCTTGCGCGCGTTGTTGGACGTAGCGGACGGTGCTCCAGACCTGCTTCCAGTTTTCGAGGGCCTTGGCGAAGTAGCGTTCGGCGAACACCTGACCGCGGCGGCGATGCCAGAGAGAGTTCAACGACATCGCCAGCCGGATGCCGAGCGCCTGGAGCCCGCGGCGACAACTTCCGCCGGTCCTTCACCTCGACCATCGGGTGCAGGTGGTCGTGCTGGATCGAGTAGTGGACGAGCGCGAAGCCGTCGCGCTCCTTGCCGATGCGGAACGCTCGCTCGAGCCGGTGCTGTGCGCGAGGCGTGCGGAGCCCAGGCAGCCCACGCGCGATCCGCCAGACGATGTGGAGCGGCCCAAATCCCGCAGTCGAAGTCCAGAAGCAGGCACCGCCGCGTCGGTGCGTTACCGCCCGGCGCAACCGTGGTAGGTTCCGGCAGGAGATCTATGCGGCCGCGCTTCACGTCCGTGCTCTTGCTGCTCGTCGCCGTCGCGGCCGGTCTTGCGCTGTGGCCGCAGCGTCCGCGACGCGCGCGCGAGATGCAGCAGGCCGCGACTGGGCAGGAGAGCGCGCACCGCGACGGCGAGCTAGAGATGGCGCCCGCGCCGGCGACTGAAGAGCGCGAGTCACTCGTGCCCGTCTCCGCGACGGCCGAGCGCCCGGCCGTGCGCTCCGGTCTCTCGCGCGGCCGGTTGGTGGACGAGCGCACGCTCGAGCCGATCCCGGAGGCGCTCGTCGTGGCTGGCCGCTCGAAGGCCGTGACCGACGCTGGCGGCTGGTTCGACGCGCAGGAGTCGCTCGACGTGCTCGACGAGGTGCTCGTGCTCAACGTCGGTGGCCTTGCCACGCACACCGTCGCGCGCGAGCGCTGGCTGAAGGAGGACGACCACTGGAGAGTGCCGCTCGCGATCGGGCCAACGTACCGGCTGTGGTTCGGGCGCGGCGTGGCGTTCGAGCGCAGCGGCTGGGAAGCACGATTGACCTGGGACGGCGCGAAGGATCGCGCGTGGCTCGACGTGCGCGCGAGCTCGCCGCCCTACCTGCGCTACGACGCGCCTGTGAACGGGCCGAGCGACGGAGGCCCGTGCTGGATCGAGGCGCGCAGCCGCGACGGACTCACCGAGGCGCGCGGCGAGGTGAAGGCACTCTTCGGCGTGAGCGACGTTGCTCTGGCCTGTCGTCCGCGCGTCGTGGTGCTCGGGCGCGTGCTCGACGGTCTCGGCGGGCCGCTCGGCGCCGTGGGCGTCTCGGCGGTGCATGTTTCCGATGCGGGCATGGAGCGCCTGAACACGAAGAGTGATGCGACCGGTGCCTATCAGCTCGTTGCGAGGGAGCCGGGGCGTATCCAGCTCGTGTTGGACTCGACGGCCGACACTCGCGTCGGGCAGCTCGCGCTCGAGCTCCCGCGCGGTCTCACGCAAGCGCCCGACATCGTCTTCGATGCACGTGAACCCGCGGGATCGATCCGCGGCCGGTTGAAGAGTCGCTCGGGCGAGTGGGTTGCCGGGACGGTGCGTGTCCGCGCGCTCGACGGGTCGGGATACGAGCAGGAGCGCTGGTCGAACGGCATGTTCGCGCTGGAGAGCGTTCCCCGCGGTCGCTTCGAGGTGTCGATCGTCTCGGACTCGGCGTTTCCGTGCTCGCCGAGCGCACGGCAGGTCGACGTGCCCGCGGAAGGGCTCGTCTTCACGCAGGAGGACGGTGGAGGAACGCGCAACTTCCACTTCGAGGCTACCGACGAGAGCTCGGGAGAGCCGCTGGAATCGGTGCGGGTCGAGGTCCGGAGCGCGACCGGGGCCGTGATCGTTCGCGACCTGAAGAGGGACGAGGTCTTGCAGCTCGCGAGCGGCGTGCGCTTCCAGTGGCGCGCGTGGGTTTCCGGGTATGGTCTGACGTGCGGCGACGAGAGCGCGTTCGCTCCGGAGGGAGACGGGCTCGTGGCGCGCATCGCCATGCACAAGGGGTTCTCCACTCGTCTCGTCCTCCGCGAGTGGTCGGAGATCGAAAATGCCGAGCCGGTCCCTGTACCGGTCCCCGCCCTTCCCAAAGCTGAGCGCTCGAGTCCATCTGCTGCGCAGCGACCGAGGAAAGTCGCGGACCCGGGCACGTTCCTGGTCACGACGCGCCGCCGCGGAGATTCGTCGCGCTTCGAAGGTGCCGAGATCCTGGCGGACGGTGTCCTGGTCGCGCGAGCAGACGGTCTCGGAGTGGCCGAGCTCGACCTCGCGTCGCCACCCGCGCGGATCGACGTGCGCCTGCCCGGCTGGCGCGTCCTCGACTCCCACTCGTTTTCGCGCAACCGGGCGGTGTCCTCGTCGGAGGCCGAGGTCGTCCTGGTTCGCGAGTGAGCGACGCTCGTGCTGGCGGAAAGGCGGCACGCGCCCGTCCTCGAGGAAGCGCACCAGGGTCGGCCACTGGTTCACGAGGTTCGTGAGCGTGGGGCCGAGTCGAGTGCGGCACACGTGAGCTTCGTCGGGTCGGCGGTGGAGCTTGACGCGCTGGAGTCTGCGGCTTCGTCGCACGCGCCTTCGTCTCACGTCGCTGATTCGAGAACAGCTCGAGCTGAGACGCTGGGTGCTTCATGACGAACAAGGAACCCGAGCTCGTCGTTCGTTCGCGCGATCCAACTCTGCTTTCGCGCGGCAGAGGTGCGCGGAGTGTTTCGCACGCCCGACGACTCGCCGACGGGCGCGCACGCCCGACGCGACGCAACCGCGCTCGTACGCTGTCTTCCCCTGCGACCGCCGGGCTCCAGCCCGGCTCTTCTTCTCCTTCTTCTTCTGCTGCTGGGGCTCAAGGAAACGGAGCCGGGCTGGAGCCCGGCGGTCCCAGGACTTTCTCTGCGGTTCGGGCACTCGCTCTCGCTCGGCGGATGTCGATCCTCGGAACCACTCAAGCGTCGGCGCGACTCGCACGCTCGACGGGCCCGCGACGAACATCTGCCGCCTCACTCCGACATCACTCGCAGTTGCCCACGCGCGCTCGAGCGTACCGCCTCACCCGCGCTCGTCACCGTGTGCCCGCCCGTCGCCCCCGAAGGAGCCGAGCGCCAAGACCCCGCAACACCCCCGCACAACGCCTTCCCCCTCCACCCTCCTCGAAGCCCGGGCCTTGGCCCGGTGTCCGCAACACCGGCCGCGCCGGCAGCCCTTCACCCAGGGAACACCTCCACGCGCGCGTCCCTGTCTTCGCACGCCACTTCGACCCTTCGCTCGCGCTGCTCTCCCTCTACCTCGCCGGCCTCATCCTCAGCTGCCCGCACGCCGCATCCGCTTCCATCCCGCGCGACCAGCGCACGGTGGCCACGATGCCCGCCTCCTCCAGCACCATGCGGAAGTTCTCGGCGCGCTCGCTGCTCGGGCGGCCGTACTGCGCCAGGTGCACGGGGTTGTAGGGAATCAAGTTCACCGTCGCCCGCCGCCCGACGAGCCTTTCCGCCAGCCGCTGCGCATGGCCCTCGGAGTCGTTCGTGCCACCGAGCAGCACGTACTCGTAGGTGATCTCGCGGCCGGTCTTGGCGAACCAGTCGTCGCCGGCGGCGAGCACGTCGTCGACCGGCACGCCCTTCATCGCCGGGACGAGCTCCCAGCGCTGCTCGTCGTCCGGGGAGTGCAGCGAGATCGCCAGCTGGAAGGGCGGATTCGTCTCGGCGATGCGCGCCAGGCGCTCGGGGAAGCCCACCGTCGAGACGGTGGTCTTGCGCGCGCCGAGGCCGATCTCGGCGCGCACGAACTCCAGCGCGCGCGCCAGGTTCTCGAAGTTGAGCAGCGGCTCGCCGATGCCCATCACAACGCTGCGCGACAGCGCACCCAGCGCGCGGCCGAACAGGTACTGCTCGACGATCTCGTGCGCCTCGAGGTTGCGCACCAGCCCGTCCTTGCCCGAGGCGCAGAAGGGACAGCGCACCGGGCAGCCGACCTGGGTCGAGACGCACAGCGTGGCGCCCTTGCCGGCGGTGCGCGAGGGGATGTAGACGGTCTCGACCGTGCGGCCGTCGGGGAAGGCGAGCAGCAGCTTGATCGTCCCGTCGCGCGACTCGCGTCGCGCGGCCTCGCGCGCCGAGACCAGCGGCAGCTCCGCGGCCAGGCTGGCGCGCAGCGCCGCGGGCAGGGCCGTCATGCGCGCGTAGTCGAGCACGCCGCGCTCGGCGGCCTCGCGCCGGATGATGCGCGCGTGGAAGGCCTTTCCACCGCGCGCGACCACGGCCGCCTCGGCCGCGGCCGGCTCGAGCGCGAAGAAGCTCGGGACGCTTGCGCCGTCGCTCACGGCTTCTTGGCGCCAGCGAGGTGCGTGCGCAGGTGCGTGGCGACCTCGCGCGCGATGCGCCGCGCGTCCTCGAGCGAGGGTGCGTTGGCTCCGCCGACCGAGCGGTGCCCGCCGCCGCCGTAGGTCTCCATGATCTCCCCGAGGTGCGGGCCGATGTCGGGCGGGTTCCAGGGGTTCTGGCCGGCGGTGACGTGGAAACCGCTGCGCGTGGGGATCACGCCCACCGAGTACAGCGCACTGGCATGGTGGAAGAAGGCCGCGAAGCGCTCGCGGCGGATCTTGTTCGAGGAGGCGTCGTACAGCACCACGGCCTCGGCGGTCGAATCCACCGTGGGCGGGAACTGGCGCAGGGCGAGGTCGCGGTTGCGCGCGGCGCGCTGCCAGGCGCGGTCGACGTCACCGCGGCTCGCGACCTCGGCCAGCGAGCCGTCGATCATGTCGCGCACCAAGGTGTCGGACCAGTGCGGGTCCGGGGCCGCGGCCAGGGCGCGCGAGATGCGCAGCGCGGGGTCGTCGCCGAACAGCGCTTGCTCCACGTCAGTGAAGCGCGCCGCGTCGATCACGTCGGACCAGCGCGCCATCTCGTCGAAGCGCGGCGTGGAGACGATGCCCCAGTGCTTCTCGGCGTGGCGCAGGATGATCGGCGGACAGGAGGGCGAGGCCTCCTCCCAGGCCCAGCGCTCGCTCGGCTGGTACTGGGCGCGCAGCTCAGGCGTGAGGAAGGTGGTGGGGTGGTGGTCGAACCAGAACTCGGCCCGCGGGTGGAAGTGGAAGTCCACGATCGCGAAGCGCTTCCCGGCCTGGAAGTTGGGCCAGTCGGCGCGCTGGTCGTAGTTGAGGCCGGCCCAGGCGGGGTTTTCGCCGCGGGCGCGCAGGTTGTGCGCCAGGATCGCGGCCGCGACCATGCCGTCGAAGTCGCGGTGGTAGTGGATGGTCAGTGCGTCGGGCATGCGCGAGCCTGGACCCGGCTACGGTACAGCGACGCGCGGGGAGGCGCGAGCGAGCGGGCGGAGCGCGGAGCCCGGGGCGGGCCTGGAACGCGGACCCCATGCGCACGCCTCGAGGCCGCGGAGAGGGGCGCCAGGGGGCTGCGCGCCCGGGAACACCTCGCGTTCGTGCCTCCCGCCGCGCCCGTACGGCGCGCGAAGGCGCGCAGGCTCAGGCGATCTCGCGCTGCTCGCCGGGAGCCTCGGGCGTGGCCTGGGGCTCGGAAGCGATCTCGGTCGGGCGCGCGGAGGCCTTGAGCCCGAGCGCGAGCGAACGCTTGCCGTTCACGACATCGGCGTCGAGCACGAAGCGCCGCGTGTCACGGCGATCCGGCAGCTCGTACAAGAGGTCGAGCAGCAGGTTCTCCAGGATCGAGCGCAGCGCGCGCACGCCGGTCTCGCGCTGGATGGCGATGTCGGACACGGCCTCGAGCCCGTCCGGCGTGACCACCAGCTCGGCGCCCTCCATCGCGAACAGCACCTGGAACTGGCGCAGGATCGCGTTCTTGGGTTGGGTCAGGATGCGCACCAGGTCCTCGCGGCGTAGGTGGTTCAGCGTCACCGTCACCGGCAGACGCCCGACGAACTCGGGGATCATCCCGAAATCGATCAGGTCGCGCGGCGAGAGCTGCTTCAGCAGCTCGTCCTTGGACAGGCCTTCCATGCCACGCGCGGCCTGCAGCTTGGCCTCGGCCGAGGCCTCGACGCGGTGGAAGCCGAGCACGCTGCGGCCCACTCTCCGCGAAATGATGTGGTCGATGTCGCTGAACGTCCCGCCGCAGATGAACAGGATGTTCTGCGTGTCGATCTGGATGTAGGCCTGCTCCGGATGCTTGCGCCCGCCATGCGGCGGCACGTTGGCCACCGTGCCCTCGAGGATCTTGAGCAGCGCCTGCTGCACGCCCTCACCCGACACGTCGCGAGTGATCGAGACGTTGCCCGTGGTGCGGTTGATCTTGTCGATCTCGTCGATGTAGACGATGCCGTGCTGCGCGCGCTCCTTGTCGAAGTCACAGTTCTGCAGCAGCTTCAGGAGGATGTTCTCGACGTCCTCGCCGACGTAGCCAGCCTCGGTCAGGGTCGTGGCGTCGGCGATGGCGAAGGGCACGTCCAGCATGCGCGCCAGGGTGCGCGCGAGCAGCGTCTTGCCCGAGCCCGTCGGCCCGACCAGCAGCACGTTCGACTTCTCGATCTCGACGTCGTCCGTGGGCGTCTCGGCCTGGCGCAGGCGCTTGTAGTGGTTGTACACCGCGACCGAGAGCACCTTCTTGGCCTGCTCCTGCCCGATCACGAACTCGTCCAGGTAGCGCACGATCTCGATCGGCGTCGGCAGCTTGCCGCGCGTGTTGGCCGTGAAAGCGGCGCGGACGCCCCGTCGGCGGCGCTCGGCCGGGCGCTTCTCGCCCTCGCCGCCGCGGCGCTGCTCCTCCTGCAGGATCGAGTTGCAGATCTCGATGCACTCGTTGCAGATGTAGACCCCCGGCGGCCCGGCGATCAAGGAGTCGACGTGGTGCCGCATCTTCTCGCAGAAGGTGCAGCGTTCAACATGGCGTCCGCGGCCGGAAGACCTGGTCATGGTGTGGGGGGGGCGCGAGCGCAGGGGAAGAAGGGTCGGCCCGCGCTCTATTCTAGTCTAGTCCCTTCTCCGCAGGTGGGGCTCTCTTCTCGCCCCTTGTATCCACGATGTGGTCGATGAGACCGAAGTCCTTCGATTCCTCGGGAGAAAGGAAGTTGTCGCGGTCTGTCGCCTTGGCGATGTCCTTCGCGCTCTTGCCCGTGTGGTAGGCAAGAATTTCTTCCAGCCGCAACTTCGTCTTCAGGATCTCGTCGACCTGGATCTCCATGTCGCGCGCGGTGCCCTGCACGCCGCCCCACGGTTGGTGGATCATCACGCGCGAGTTCGGCAGCGCGTAGCGCTTGCCCTTCGAGCCGCCAGCCAGCAACACCGCCGCCATCGAGGCCGCCTGGCCGAGGCAGTAGGTCGCGATCTCCGGCTGCACGAACTGCATCGTGTCGTAGATCGCGAGGCCGGCCGTCACCGAACCGCCCGGGCTGTTGATGTAGACGGCGATGTCCTGCGAGCGGTTTGATTTGTCGAGGAACAGGAGCTGCGCCATGATCGCGTTGGCGACCTGGTCGTCGATCGGCACGCCGATGAACACGATGCGCTCCTCGAGCAAGCGCGAGTAGATGTCCATCGAGCGCTCGCCGCGGCCGGTGCGCTCGATCACGTAGGGGATGTAGAAGCTCTGAGGGCTGTTCATGCCGGTGGGCTGGCTCATCGGGGGCTCGTCGTGGCTGGGAGCGGCCTTTTTTGCCTGGGGTTGCCCGCACGCGCGGGGCCCCGGAGCGCGCTGTCAATAAACGATCGGGCGGGCAGGTTCAACCACCCGCGATCGGCGCGCGCGCGGCGCGGAAGCAAGCTCCTCGTCGATCGGGCCGTCGTGACGCGGAAACTGGCGTGCCGGAGCGCGCGAAACAATCCTGCGGCGGCACGACGCGCTGCGCACCCGGAGAGAAAGCCGCGCCCCGGCCACGGCACTCCGCGCACGGTCGAACTCAGAGGCTGAGCAAGAATTCCCCGGCGCCTGCGAGCCATCCGCGCGCGCTGTGGCGGCGTTGCGGCTCCTGCGAGTGTTTCTCCGCTAACACGCGTCGTCGCCGCGCCTTGCCACGACGCGTCCGGCCGGCTCTCGGCATGCCGGGGGATTCTTGCTCAGCCTCGCAGCGCGGGCTGCAGCCCGCAACCCAATGAGACCTCATGCGCCCGCGCTGAGTTCTTGTTGGCGGGGGCGGCAGACCCTCCCCCGCGACTCCTCCTCCAGGCCAGGCGCGACACGCGGCCTCCCCTCCTCGCCGCTTGATGAGCGGCGCGGCGCCGGCGGCGCCGGAGCGACTACTCCCGAGAGTCCGCGTGCGACGCGCGGACTCTCGAACCTAGTGCTGTGATTCACGCACAGAAGCCTTTATCCCGAGGTTGCCTGCGTTCGGCGCAAGGCGCGCCGCCGACGCGACTTCGGTGCAAGTCTCGGAGAAGGCGCAACGCCGCGGCGGACGCAGGCGGCCCGGGATAAAGGCCTCTGTGCGTGAGTCACACCACTAGTAGCTCAGGCCGGCAGCTGGATCGCCGCCGAGGCGCGCAGGTAGCGACGGACCTTGCGCTCCAGGAGCTCGAGCCCGAGCTGCCGCAGCAGATTCTGCTCGCGGTAGTACTTGGCCACCTCGGCCGGCGTGGTGCCGTTGCGCTCGGCGATCGAGGTCAGCTCGCCGCTGATGTCCTCCTGGGTCACCTTGAGCTCCTTGGTGCGCGCGATCTCCTCGATCAGGTACACGGCGCGCAGGGCCTTGTCAGCCGAGGCGTGGGAGCGCGTGCGCTCGCCCTCGGCGCGCTGCTTGGCCTCGTCCGCGCTCAAGCCTTGCTGCTTCAGGTTCTCCAGCAGCTCGACCTGGTGCGCCTCGATCTGGTCCTGCACCAGTTGCTCGGGCAGCTCCATCGGGTGCGCCTCGAGCAGGCGCTCGAGCAGCGCGGTCTCGATGCGCTGCTCCTCGGCCTCTTCCTTGGCCTGCTGCATGCGCACGCGCAGGGCCGCGCGCAGCGTGGCGTTGTCGCTGGCCTCGAAGGCCTTGTACAACTCTTCCTCGGGCGGCTGGACAATGCGCAGCACCTGCGTCAGGGTCATGCGCACCGTGCCCTTCTCGCCGCGCGCCTCTTCGACCGGGAAGGTGGGCGGGAACTCCATCTCGATCGTGCGCGTCTCGCCCAGCTTCGCGCCGCTCAGCGCCTCCTCGAAGGTGGCCGCGTCCACGCCCTGCGGCGGCGTCTTGGGCGAGAGCCGCAGGCCCTCGCGCGTGAGGCAGCTCGCGCTCGTGCCCGGGCGCACGAAGTCGAGCGTGACGATGGCCATGCCCTCGCTGGCCAGCGGCTGATCGTCGGCCGGCTCGGCGCGTGAGTTAGAGCGCCGGATTTCGACCAGCGCGCGCTCGATGTCGTCGTCCGTGACCTCGACCTTCTGGGCCTCGATCTCCAGGCCATCGACCTGGCCCAGCTTGACCTCGGGCCGCAGCAGGATCTCGAACGTCACCACCCAGTCGGCGCCGGTCTTGGGCAGGTTCTCTTCCAGCTGGATGCGCGGGAAGGCCGCCGGGCGCAGCGCATGTTTTTCCACCGCGTCCTGGTAGGCGTGCTGCAGGAAGTGCTCGACCAAGCTCTTCTCGACGTCGGCCGAGAACTGCTTCTCGAGCAGCTTGCGCGGCGTCTTGCCGGGGCGGAAGCCCTTGAGCGTGACGCGCTTCGACAGCGCCGCGAACTCGCGCCCGCGCGCGCGCTCGAGCTCGTCGGCGGCGAGCGTCATCGTCACCTCCGCCTTGCCAGGCTTCTTCTCGACCGCGAGCGTGAGGCCCGGATGGTCGTGCTCGTCGTGGGCGTGGCCAGCGTGGGATGAAGGGCTTTGGGCGCGAGACATGGGTGGAGGAGGGGGCGGCGGAAGAGAAAAGCGCAACAGGCTAGCCGCCGGTCGCGCGGCCCGTCCAGCCCCGGATGCTCCGGAGCACCGACGGAGCGCGGGAAGCGCGACGGAGGCGGCCTCCCGCTGCATACTCTCGGGACGATGAACCTGCGCCTGCGCACGATCGCCTCGCGTGAAGCCGCCCAGGGCACGCTAGCCCTGCTCGAGCAGGCCATCCGCGAGGCCGGCGCCGGCCCGGGACGCACCCCGGCCGAGCTCGCGCAGCGCTACCTCGAGCGCCTCGGCGCGCGCGAGTCGCTGCTGGTCGTGGCCGAGCCCAAGGAGGTCGCGCGGCCGCTGGCCCTGGCGGCCAGCGCGCCCTTCGAGGACCCGCTCACGGGCGAGGTGCAGGCGCTGGTGGTGCTGCTGTACACCGATCCCTCGATCCGCCAGCGCGGCGTGGCGCGAGGTCTGGTGCAGGAGCTGCGGCGCGCACTGGCCGCGCGCGGCGTGACCGAGCTCCTGGCGCGCGCGGCGCACAACGACGACGCGCTGATCTCGATGGGCGAACGCTGGGGCTTCGTGCGCACCTGGGAGCTGATGAGCGCCGAATGAAGCCGGCGGTGGTCGTCCTGACCGGCGCCGGCGCCTCGGCCGACAGCGGCGTCGCTACCTTCCGCGGCGCCGGCGGCCTGTGGGAGGGTCTGCGCGTCGAGGACGTGGCCACGCCCGCGGCCTGGCAGCGCGATGCGGCGCGCGTGTGGCGCTTTTACCAGGAGCGTCGCGCCGCGCTGGCGCGCGTCGCGCCCAACGCGGCGCACCACGCCTTGGTCGAGATCGAGCGGCGCCTCGCCGCAGCGGGGGCACTCTTCACGCTGGTCACGCAGAACGTGGACGACCTGCACGAGCGCGCGGGCTCGCGAAATCTCGTGCACATGCACGGCGAGCTGGCCGTGCTGCGCTGCGAGCGCTGCGGCGCGCGCGTGCGCGACCTCGAGCACGTCGCTGCGGACGCGTTCGTCCCTTGCGGCGTCTGCGCGCACGCGCGCTTGCGTCCCGACGTGGTCTGGTTCGGCGAGATGCCCTACCACATGGAGGCGATCGAGGGCGCGCTGGAGGCCTGCACGCACTTCCTCGCCGTGGGCACGAGCGGCGTCGTGTACCCGGCCGCCGGCCTGCTCGCCCTGGCGCGCGAGTCGGGCGCGCGGACCTTCGTGCAGTCGCTCGAGCCGCCCGCGAACGTGGACCTCGGCGATCTGTTCGTGCCCGGCCGTGCCGCCGAGGCGCTGCCGCCGCTGCTCGAGGACCTGGCGCGCGAGTGGGGGCTGGGGGCGTGATGCGCGCGCCACGCGCAGCTCAACCGAGCTCGTAGTGCGAGCTCGCGTAGCGGCAGCCAGGCGCGAAGGTGAGCACGCGCCGGTGCTGCGGGCGGTGGTGGAAGTAGTAGGGCGTCGCACTCGCCGGGCAGTAGTGGCACACCAGACTGCGGCGCGTGCTGCGCGCGTCGAGGATCGGCGTGCCGCCGTGGGCCAGGTCGGCGTTCCAGAACAAGACGTCGCCGCGCGACGGCAGGAAGGTCGCTTGCGCGAGTCCCTGGGCGGCGCAGCGGCGCAGGAGCTCGAGGTGGAAGCGCTCCTGCGCCTCCAGACCGTCGCGTTCACGGTTCCAGTTCTTGTAGGCGCCGCCGAAGAGGTGGTCGGGCAAGCGCTGGCTGCCGGGGAAGTACGCCAGCTCGCCCGAGCCCGGGCGCACGTCCTCGAGCGCGATCCAGGCCGCGGCGAAGGCCAGCGGCGGCGTGACCACCACGTAGGCGGTGTCCTGGTGCACGGGCTGTTCGCTGCCGCGCTCGAAGGACAGGCTCTGGAACAGCAGCGGCTCGTCGTCGAGCACGAGGCGCAGAAAACGCTGCACGCGCTCCGCGAACGCCGCCTGCAGTGCGGCGGGGGAGAGCGCGTAGGCATCGACCAGCTTGACGTGCGCCCCCGAGCTGGCGGCGCCAAGGCGCTCGTAGCGCCCGCCGAGCTCCACCAGCGGAGGTCGCGCGCGATCGCGCACCAGGGCCGCGAGCTCGGCCTCGAGCTGCACCAGGGTGGCCGCGCTCAGCGCGCCCTTCTCGATCCAGAACCCGTTCTGGATCCAGAAGCCGAGCATGGCCGCTTCCTCGGGCGTGAGCGCGCCGCGCTGGCGGCGGCGCTCGAGCTCGCTCAGCGCGTCCAGACGATCCGTCCACAGGCCGCCGAAGCGGCTGTGGAAGCCCGTGAACGTGCGGCGTTGAGCGGTGCGAGCCCAGGCGCGGCGCACGAACTCACGGGCGGCGCCGAGTGGGGAAGGCATGGCCGCGGATGAGGGTCGCCGAAGTCTACCCCGGAGCGCGGCGCCGGGCGGGGGTGGCGGGGCTGGCCAAGGCCAGCGCGAACAGACGGCGCACGGAGTCGTCGCTGGTCAGCGCCTCGAGCTCCTTGGGCGTGATCCAGCGCAGCTCGCGGGATTCGGAGCTGATGTGCGCCACCGCGCCCGCCGGGGCGCGCACAACGAAGCGCGTGTCGAGGTGCCAGTGCTCGGGCTCGCCCTCACGCGCCGGGATGCGGTGGCAATCGACGTCGACGGGGGTGGGGTCGACGCGTAGGCCCTGGATGCCGCTCTCCTCGCGCGCCTCGCGCAGCGCGCTGCCGGCGAGATTGCCGTCGCCGTCGCAGTGCCCCCCGAGCTGCAACCAGCGCCCGAGCTGCTTGTGCAGGGTGAGCAGCGCGCGTTTGCCGGGCGCATCGACGATCAGTGCCGAGGACGTCAGGTGGCCTTCCATGCAGCTGCGCCACAGGGCGTCCGGGTGCGCGTCGATCCACTGCAGCACGAACGCACGCGCCTCGGTCTGCTGCTTGTCGCGCGCGGCGTAGGCCTCGAGCGTGGCCCGCGCGCGCGCCAGGTCGGCGACCGGTTCCAGCTCGGCCGCGCCCTCCGACAGCCAGGTCCGCGGAGTCTCCTGTTTGCTCGCCGGCTTGCTCACTTGCGCAACAGCTTTCGGTAGCGGCCCGCGCGCGACTCGGGCCCGAAGCCCATCTTCTCGCGCCAGGTCTTGCGCCACTCGGCGTAGTCCTCGTAGGTGCCGTGGTGGAAGTTGATGTAGCCGTCGCCCTCGAAGGCCAGGATGTGCGACACGACCCGGTTCAGGAAGTAGCGGTCGTGGCTGACCACGATGGCCGAGCCGATGTACTCCTGCAGCGCTTCCTCGAGCACGCGCAGCGTGTCGAGGTCGAGGTCGTTGGTGGGCTCGTCGAGCAGGATCACGTTGGCCGGACTGCGCAGCATGCGCGCCAGGAGCACGCGGTTGCGCATCCCGCCCGAGCACTCGCCCAGCAGCTTCTGCTGGTCCTCGCCCTTGAACTGGAAGCGCGCCACATAGGCGCGTCCGTCGAGCGTGATGTTGCCGAAGGGGATGACATGGTTGCCCTCGGTGATGTTCTCGTAGACGGTCTTCTCGTCGTCGAGGATCAGGCGCGACTGGTCGAGGTAGGTGATCTTGACCGTCGGGCCGATCGTGACCGTGCCCGCGTCGGGCTGCTCCTGACCCAGGATCATGCGCAGCATGGTGGTCTTGCCCATGCCGTTCGCGCCGACCACGCCCAGGATCCCGCCCGGCGGCAGGTCGAAGGACAGGTTCTTGATCAGCTCGCGAGTCCCGTAGCCCTTCGTGACCTTGTCGAACACGATCACCTTATCGCCCAGGCGCGGGCCGGGCGGGATGGCCAGCTCGACCGCGTCGAGCTGGTCCTGGGCGCGGCGGGTGATCAGCTCCTGGTAGCGCTGCACGCGCGCCTTGGACTGCGTGGTACGCGCCTTGGGCGTGCGCGCCAGCCACTCGCGCTCCTTGGCAATGACCTTGTCGGTCTTGGAATCGGTCTGACGCTTGGTGTCCAGGCTGCGCGACTTCTGCGCCAGGTACTCGGAGTAGTTGCCCTTGTAGGGGAGCGTGCGCTGGCGCTCGACCTCCAGCATCCACTCGACGACGTTGTCCAGGAAGTAGCGGTCGTGGGTGATCAGGATCACCGTGCCCTGGTAGTTCTTGAGGTGCTCCTCGAGCCACTCGACCGTCTCGGTGTCGAGGTGGTTGGTGGGCTCGTCCAGCAGCAGCATGTCGGGGTGCGACATGAGCAGCTTGGCCAGCGCCACGCGCCGGCGCTCGCCGCCCGAGAGCTTGCGCACGTCGGACTCCATCGGCGGCAGGCACAGCGCGGTCGCGGCCTGCTCCAGGTGGCTGTCGAGCTCCCAGATCTCCTTGTGCGCCATCTCCTCGGAAAGGTGCGCGAACTCTGCGCCGCCCACATCGCCCGACTCGGCCAGCTCGTTGTAGCGCTTCTCGATCGCGCGCAAGGGCGCCACGGCCTCGTCCAGGTTGCCAGCCACGTTCTTGTCCTCGGTCAGCGGCGGCTCCTGCGCGAGGTAGCCGACGGTGATCCCGCCGAGCGCCTTGGCCGTGCCCTCGAACTGCTTGTCGAGGCCGGCCATGATGCGCAGCAGCGTCGACTTGCCCGCGCCGTTCGGTCCGATGACGCCGATCTTGGCGCCCTCCAGGAACGACAGCGTGATGTTGTTCAGCACCAGGCGCTGGCCGTAGTACTTCTTCAGTTCGTGGAGCTGGAAGATGATCTTGTCAGCCATGGGGGGCAACAAGCGTAGCGGCGGCGGCGCGAGGCACAAGTCGGCCGCTTGCCGGTGGACCCTGCAGCCCGCGAGGGCGAAGCGCAAAGGGGGGCGCGCCGGTGCGGAGCACCCAGCCCGCTCCGGCTCTCAGCCCGTGCCGCGCTGCAGCCAGAAAGAGCTGCCGTAGCGCTGCGTCTTGTCCAGGCCGAGCTTGTCGTACGTCGGGCCCAGCGGCGCGAGCACGTCCGTCTCGGTGGCCAGGAAGGACAGCGGTGCGAGGACTCTGTCGCCGCCGCCGCCGCCGGCGAGGTAGCAGGAGAGCAGGTACTGCTCGCTGTAGAAGCGCTCGCGCCACTCCTGCGGGTAGTCATTGGGCAGGAAGATGTCGTGCATGCCGTAGACCAGGCCCGGCGGCAGCGCGGGCAGGATCTCGGTGAAGAACACCGTCACGTCGGAGTTCTGGAACGAGCGGTGACTCGAGTCGACGAAGAGCAGGTCCTCGCGCGTCAGCTCGTTGGCCAGGTTCACGTCCACCGCCTCCAGCGGCTGGCGCACGACCGCGTCGCAGATCGCGTCGATCTCGGCCCGCGGGCAGGGATCGATGGAGATGATCTTCGTGCGCAGGCCGTGGTCGCGCACCGCGCGGCGCGCGAAGCGCGTGGAGTTGCCCGAGCCGACCTCGACGTAGCGCCGCGGATTGCGTGTGGCCAGCAGGCCGTAGAGCATGATCGCGTCGAAGGACGGGAACCAGCCGTTCATCCAGTGCGGATCGGCGGGGTCCGGCGCCGCCTGCACCGGGATGGCCTGGAAGCGCTCCTGGAAGCGCGCGAACTCGCCCACCAGGCCGCGCGCGCCCTCGACCGAGCCCTCGAGCTGCGCCAGCATCCGCTGCCCACCCGGACCGGCCCGCAGCGGGCGGGGGCGCGGGTAGACCTCGTAGTCGAGCTCGATGTGCTTGATCCCCGCCGGAGCGGCCGGGTCGGGGCGAGCCGCCGGAACAGGCCGGAAGGGCGTCACGACCTCGTTGCGCAGGCCGTTCAGCCCGGTGCGGCGCGCCTTGGAGAGCAGGTCCTTGAACATCGCTGGGAACCTCGCGCGGGGCGAAGAAAATTCATGATACTCGACGCCCGCGGAGCACGGGGAGAGGGGCAGGAAGTTCTTTCCCCGCGCGCTCGATATCCTGCTCCGCCCTCCGACCCCGCTCCGCCCCGCAATCCCATGGACTTCCTGCGCGAACTCGGCATCTCCAAGGACAACTCCGGCGCCTACAACGGCGAGTGGCTGGCCTGCAAAGGCGAGTGGCTCGAGAGCCACGATCCGGCCACCGGCAAACTCATCGGCCGCATCCGTCAGGCGACCGGCGAGGAGTACGAGGCCTGCGTGGCCGCGGCGCACGCCGCGTTCCTGCGCTGGCGCGAGGTGCCGGCGCCCAAGCGCGGCGAGATCGTGCGCAAGCTCGGCAACGCCATCCGCGAGAAGAAGGACGCGCTCGGGCGCCTGGTCACGCTGGAGATGGGCAAGATCCTGCAGGAGGGCTGGGGCGAGGTGCAGGAGGCGATCGACATCGCCGACTTCGCGGTGGGGCAGTCGCGCATGCTCTACGGCCTGTCGATGCACT
>SIAI01000011.1 GCA_009691855.1 Planctomycetota bacterium
GCCGTAGCCGTGGGCTTTCTCGGGCCTTCGAAAGCGGAGCGTGGTTCCTCCACGCGAGCATTTCGAAGGTTCGAGAAAGGCCGCGGATGCGGTGAGTCCGGGCGAAGCGCAGCGCTCTGGGGAGCCAAGCGCTTGTTCTGGGACTAGGTCCCGAGTTCGTTCCGCGGAGCTCTCGCGCGCGCTGCGCGAGCTCACTCCACGGGCTCGAGCACCGCGCTCATCGAGCCGCGACAGCTGGGGATGCGCGGGTCGGCGCCGTAGCCGTGGATGCGCTCCTGCTTGAATTCCGCGACCTCCAGCGGGCCGCACCACAGCAAGGCGCGCCCGCTGCGGTCGACCTGCTCGGCCAGCAGGAAGGCGCGCGCCTGGCCGTAGCCGAAGAGTGCGCCGAGCATCTCGATCACGTAGGCGTAGGAGTGCTGGTCGTCGTCGAGGAGCACCACGTTCCAGCGCGGCGCGAGGCGCTCCTTCGTCGCGCTCTCCGTGGCGGGCAGGGCGAGTGTGCGCGGCACGCGCACCATCTTGAGGCGCAGGGCCCGGACCGAGCAAGGGCCGTGGGAACGGAATTCCAGGCCCTTTCCGGGCGCGTGTTGTGGATCCGTAGCGCGGCGAGCGGCGTCCAGCGCCGGCCCATGGCGCGCCGATGCACAGCTCCCACGCCATGCCTCCCGTGCCCGAGCTCCACCCCTTCAGCGGGCTGACGCAAGAGCTCGAGCGCCTGAGAACGGCGCTAGCGGCGGTCGAGCTGCGCGTGGCCGGCAGCCTGGAACGCGAAGCCGCCGAGCTGCTGGCGCGCCTGTCGGATGCCGCCCAGCACCTGCTGGCCGCGCGCTGGGCGCTGGCCGGCGTGACCGAACCGGCTCCGGAGCGCGGCGAGCATCTGGGCGGCTCCAGCCACGCGGTGCCGATCCAAGATCTGCTCTGCTTCCTGGCCACGGCCAAGAAGAGCGGCGTGCTGCGCGTCGAGGCCGAGCACGAGCGCTTCCTGCTGCAGATGCAGCTGGGCGCGGTCGTGTACGCCGGCGGCGACGCGCCGCCGCCCGGGGAAGGGTTGAGCGAGCTCTTGACGGCGCGCGGCGTGCTCTCGGCCGAGCTGCTCGGGCGTCTGCCCGAACGCGAGGCGCAGGAGGGCTGGGTCGACCGGAACCTCGTGGGCACCAGCTGGATCGCGCGCGAGTCCCTGGCCGGAGCGATCCAACAGCAGACGCGGCTCGCGTTCTTCCGCCTGTGCGCCGCGCGGGACACGCGCTTCTGCTTCTACGAGGGGGCCGAGATCCAGAACGTCCTGCCGGTGAAGCAGAGCGCGATGGAGCTCCTGCTCGAATACTCGCGCGCGCTTGACGAGAGCGGCGAGCTCCTGGCGGCGCGCGCGCGAGGCGCGAAGCGCGGGGACGAAAGCCTTTCGGGCGCCGCGCAGCCGACGGGCAGGTAGCTCCGGTTCAGCGGCGGTTGCGCGAACTGCACCCGCCGCGAGCGCCTGGGCGGGGTACCTTTCCCTTGCTCCCCAGCTGCGCGCATGGCGCGCGGCCTCCGCCTAGCTGCGGCTCCGCGGGCACTCTCCTCCTTCCTGATTCCCTGTGGGGCCGCAGCACCTTCTTGACGCGCGCACTTCCGTCCCCGGCGTGCGTGCTTCGCCCGTTTAGCTCGAGCTGCGCAATCAGGCCACGCTGCGACGCAACTGGCGCTGGGCCTCGAGCGCGCGCTTGATGTGCTCCCAGCTCGTCGCCCCGCTCTGCACCAGAGCCTCGCCGATGTGCACGTTGGCCGCGCGTTGCAGCTGCAGCCCGCGTTCGAGTTGCGCTCGCGTGATGGCGCCCTGGCGGACCAGGACCTCGCCCAGCACTTGGGCGTGCATGGATTGCACGAAGCCGCGCTGCTGGGGCGACATCTTGAGCTCCAGGCGCGTGGGTGCGCGCTCGGGTTCGCTGCGCGTGCTGCGCTCTTCCTCGCGCAGACGATCCTGGTAGGCGACGGCACCGGCGATCTGCTCGGAGCTGGCCGCGCCCAGCTGGATCAGGCACTGACCGAGCGCGAGTCCGCTGGAGGTGTGCAGCTGCAGCGCGCGGCTGAGGGACTCGGGCGAGATCACGCTCGCTTGCAGCAGGATGCTGCCCAGCAGGTACTCGTGCGTCAGGCGCAGATCGGCGTGCGCCGTGACGTCCGGGTCCGGACTCGCGGGGTCCGCCTGGACCGCGTGCGGAGACAGCGTGCGCAGCGCGCGCTCGTCGATCGTGCTCACCAGGCTGGCGACGATCTGCAGCGTCTCCGCCGTGGCCACCTCCTCGGCGCGCCCCATGAACTCGAGCAGCAGCAGCGCCGCGTCGAGGCTGTGGATGTGATCGGGGCTTGAGCGTTCGTCCATGTCGCGCCGCAGGGCGCGCAGCTCGGTGAGCAGCACCTGTCTGCGGGCGCTCTGCACGGGACGGGTTTCGCTGATGCGCTTGACGAGCGTGCGGATCCGATCGGTCATGGTGGGGGTGCCGGAGCGGGGACTCGGGGCCCTATCGGTCCGGGGGGGGGTGCGCTTTAGGGCTCGAATTCCTTTCCGCCGCGCTCGCCGACCCCGGTGCGCACCTCGGGTTAGGTTTCGGAGGGTCCTCTCTCCCGCGCCGGTTCCGCGGCGACCGCGCGCCGGGCCCGCCCAACGCATGCTCCCCTCCGTTCGGCTCAGCGCTTTCTGTCTGGCGGCCTTCCTGGGCCTCGCGCCTTCGTTGGCGGCCAGGCAGCGGGGCGCGGGAGCGGCTCCTCCGGAGACGAGTCCGGTCACGATCGCGCTGTTCTCGGCCCGACCCCCGCAGGGCGATGCCCCGCTGGCGGTGGAGTTCGTGGATCGCTCCTTCGGCGGCGTCACCAGCTGGAGCTGGAGCTTCGGCGACGGGACGACCTCGCAGCTCCAGAACCCGACCCATGTGTACACCGATGGCGGCGTGTACGGCGTCACGCTCACGGTCGAAGGGCCGCGCGGGAAGGACACGCGCTTCAAGCCCCAGGGGGTCGTGGTCCGCAACTGCACGCCGCAGAGCGCGCGCGCCAACCGCCCCTCGCCGCTGGAGCGCGGCGCGGACTTCGTCCCCATCACCGGGGACGACTCGCTGGGCTTCTACTGCGTCTACAGCGGCAAGGCCGTTGCTCCCAACAACCCCGGCATCTCCAACAACGTGGGCATGTTCGTGCTGCCGCTGGTGAACGGCGAGGTGTTGCTGTTCGGCTCGGGCTACGGCGATCCCAACTCCATCGTGGAGCCGACCGAGGACGCGGCCTTCGACGTACGCCGCATCGACGGCATCCTGCGCTTCTGCATGGGGCGCACCCCGGCCAGCACGCCCATCCGCTTCGTCGCGCCGCACGGTCACATCGACCACATCAACGCCGACTTCATCCGCGAGCTGCGCCTGCGCGGCTATCCGATCGTCGAGATCGCCTTCCATAGCGCGGACGCGAGTCTGGCCACGTCGCTGCCCGGCTGGACCAACGCCGATCGCGCGCTGTTCCGCGCCTGGCGCAACACCACCAGTTCGTGCCAGGAGGAGCTGAAGAGCTACGACTCGCCGCTGGGCAAGCTGTGGTTCCACCTGCGCGCCGGGCACACGGCTGGGTCGATCGACCTGGTCATCGACGTGCGCAACGATCCCGGCAACCGCTTCGTGATCCGCGGCTCGGGAGCGGCCTTCGGAGTCTGTTCGATCGCCGGCGTGCGCGAGGGCATCGAGCCCCACGGCAACATCCAGTTTTCGGCTCCGGAGCCGGTGCTCCTGGCGGTCGCGCCGGCCACGGGGTCGGCCATCGGCGGCACCGAGGTCGTGCTGAGCGGGCACAACTTCGCCGCAGCGCTCGCCGGCACGCCGCAGGTCCTGTTCGACGGCACGCCGGCCAGCGCCGTGACGGTGCTCGACGATGACACGCTCACCTGCCTCGCTCCGCCGGGCCTGCCCGGCCACGGGGCCAACCTGCACCTCGTGAATCGCAACGGGCAGGTCGCCCTGGACGGAGCCTTTTCCTACCGTCCCTTGCCCACGCTGAGCGCGCTGAGCCCGCCGCATGGCGTGGTCAGCGGCGGCACGCGCGTGACCCTGACCGGCTCGGGGTTCCTGGCGAATGTGCCGGGGCTGAACAGGGTCACCTTCGGCGGCGTCGCGGCCAGCGCGGTGACGGTTGCGGACGACGCCCATCTCGCCTGCACCACGCCCTCGGGCGTGGTCGGCGCGGCCGATGTGCTGCTGTCCAACTTGAATGGCAGCGCCGGACTCGCGGACGGGTTCCTGTTCGACCCCGTCATCGACGTCACCGGCGTCACGCCCGGCTCGGGCACCTCGCGCGGCGGGACGCGCGTGCAGCTCAGCGGCTCGGCCTTCGCCGTGGGCACGACCCTGCCGCAGGTCTTCTTCGCCGGCACGCGCGCGACCGACGTCGTGCGCAACAGCGACACGCTGCTGAGCTGCACGACCCCCGCCGGAGCGGCCGGCGCGCAGGTCGACGTGCGCGTGAGCGGCGACAACGGTTCCGACACGCTGGTCGGCGGGTTCCGCTACTTCGCGGCGCCCAAGGTGACCGCCGTCGCGCCCGCCAGCGGGCCCGCAGCCGGCGGGACCGCGCTGACGATCACGGGCAGCAACTTCACGCGCAACAGCGCCGGGCCGAACAGCGTGAGCTTCGGCGGCACGCCCGCGCTGGGCGTGGTCACGCTGTCCGATACTGCGCTGCAGTGCCAGGCCCCGCCCGGCAACGGCGGGGCGAGCGTGACCGTCATGGTCTCGAACGCCAACGGCAGCGGCGCGCTCGACGCGGGCTACCGTTACCGCCGCGCGCCGAGCTTGACGACGCTCGAGCCCGCCTTCGGACCGCGCTCCGGCGGGACGCTCCTCACGCTGCGCGGGGCCGGTTTCCTCGAAAGCGGCGCGGGCACGAGCCTCGTGCGCTTCGGCGGCGTGAGCGCGACCGCGCTCACGATTCTCGACGATCAGACCCTGACCTGCACGACGCCGACGCTGGGCGCCGACGGTCCGGTGGACGTCTCCTTCGACAACGCCAACGGGCAGGCCACGCTCGCACAGGCCTTCCGCTACGTGACGCGTCCGACCCTGGCCGTCCTGGCCCCTACCGCCGGCCCCGCGCGCGGCGGGAGTCGGGTGACGCTCAGCGGCAGCGGGTTCCAGGCTGCGGGCGCCGGCCCGACCGAGGTGCGCTTCGGCCAGGCCCTGGCGACTCTCGTGCGCATCCTCGACGACCACACGCTGACGTGCGTCGCGCCGCTCGGGGTCCCGGGGAGTCGCGTCGCCGTCCTGGTGCGCAACCAGAACGGGAGCGCGCGCCTCGACGACGCCTTCGGCTTCCTCGAGCTGCCGGCGCTGGCGGGCCTCGAGCCCGGCGAAGGGCCGCTGGCCGGCGGCACGCGCGTGAGCGTGCGCGGTGCCGGCTTCCAGGCCGGCGGCCTGCCCGAGATGCGCTTCGGGAACGCGGCGGCCACGAATCTGGTGGTGCTCGCCGACGACCTGCTGGAGTGCACGACGCCACCTGGAACCCCTGGCGCGATCAGCGTCGGTCTGCGGACCGCCGCCGGCGCCGCGTGGCTGAGGGAGGGCTTCGTCTACGGCTCGACGCGACCCGAGGTGCTGGGCGTGGAGCCGGATCACGGGGCGAGCGCCGCACCGCGCGCGGTGCTGATCCGCGGCTCCAATTTCAGCGCGAGCAATGCCGGGACGAATCGTGTCACCTTTGGCGGCTTGCCGGCGACCTCGGTCGTGGTTCAGAGCGACGGGCGCCTCGCCTGCGTGCCGCCCGCGGGTGCTCCCGGCTCGCGCGTCGATGTGCAGGTGAGCAATGACAACGGCAACGCCACGCTGCTCAGCGGGTATCGCTATCACCTGCAGCCGGCTCTCTCCGCGCTGGCTCCGGCGCAGGGCAGCCCGCTGGGCGACGTCGCGGTGACGCTGAGCGGCAGCGGCTTCCTGGTCGACGAGGCGGGGCCGGCCACGGTGCGCTTCGGCGGTCTGCTGGCGAGCGCGAGCGCCGTGCTCGACGACCACACGCTCAGCTGTCGCACGCCGTCCGGAGCGCCGGGCAGCGTCGTGGAGGTCGAGCTCGTCAACGCCAACGGCTCAACGCGTCTCACCGCGGCCTTCCACTACCTGGGCGCGCCGAGCCTCGATGCGCTCGCGCCGGTCGCCGGCACGCCGCTCGGCGGAACGTTGGTGACGCTGAGCGGCGCCGGGTTCACCCTCGACCCCGCTGGCGCCCCGCTGGTGCGCCTCGGTGCGGCGACTGCGACTCAGGTCGCGGTCGTGGACGACAACACGCTGACCTGCTTGGCTCCGCCCGGGCCCGCGGGCGTGAGCGTGGACGTGCGCGTCGAGAACCAGAACGGCGCGGCCGTGCTCGCCGGCGCCTACCGCTATTTCGCCGCGCCTGCGATCGTCGCCCTGGCACCGGGCAATGGGCCGAGCGCGGGCGGGACGAGCGTGGTCCTGACGGGGGTCGGCTTCAAGAGCGACGTTCTGGGGGCCAACGCGGTGACCTTCGGCACGCGTGCGGCGCGCAGCGTGACCACGGTGGACGATACGCGCGTGCGCGCAGTCGCGCCGCTGGGCACCGCGGGCGAGCGGGTGGACGTCGTGCTCACCAACTCCAACGGCAGCAGCAGCGTGCCGCAGGGATTCCGCTACAACGCGGCGCCCACGCTCACGGCCTTCGCGCCGAACGGAGCCAGCGCCCTGGGCGGGGCCACGATCACGATCTCGGGACTCGGCTTCCAGCGCGACGGCGCGGGCGCGAACAGCGTCACCTTCGGTGCGAACCCGGCCTCGGCGGTGACTGTGCTCGACGACCAGACGCTGCGCTGCGTCGCCCCGCCGGGCTTGGCCGGAACGTCGGAGGACGTGCGCGTGGTCAACGCGAACGGCAGCGCCACGGCTGCCTTCCCCTACTTCGCTGCGCCGCAGCTGGTCGAGCTCGTGCCGCCCTTCGGCTCCTCGGCCGGCGGCACCCTGGTCGAGCTGCGCGGCTCCGGCTTCCTGCTCAACACGGCCGGCGCTCCGGGCGTGAGCTTCGGCGCGACGCCGGCCAGCCAGATCGCGGTCCTGGACGACGGTCGGCTGCAGTGCCTCACGCCGGTCGGTTCCGCCGGCGCGGTGACGGTCGCGGTGACGAACGCCAACGGCGGGAGCCTGCTCGACGGCGGGTTCTTCTTCGACTGGGCCCCGACCGTGACCAGCTTCCAACCCGTCGCGGGCAGCTCTCTCGGCGGCACGGAGGTGCGCGTCGAGGGCGCCGGCTTCACCACGCCGGGCGCCGGAGCGCTGACGGTGCGCTTCGGCTCCAACGCGGCCAGCAACGTGCGCGTGTTCGACGGGCAGACGCTCCTGTGCACCTCCCCCAGCGGTCCCGCCGGGACGAGCGTCGCCGTGGTGGTCGCGAACACGCACGGCTCGGCCAGCCAACCCGGGTTCCGCTATCACGCGCGGCCGACGCTGACGAGCATCGAGCCAGCGCTCGGTCCCCCCGAGGGCGGCACGCTGGTCACGCTGCGCGGCGCGGGCTTCAGCGTGGACGGTGCGGGCCTGCCCACGGTGAGCTTCGGCGGCGCCAGCGCGAGCGGCGTGGTGGTTCTGGACGACGCGACTGCGCGCTGCGTCTCTCCGGCCGGCGCTCCGCGCAGCAGCGCCACGCTCACGCTGAGCAACGCCAATGGCGCGGCGCAGATCGTGGACGGCTTCCGCTGGCAGAAGCGCGATCCCAGCGATCTGAACGACGACGGCTTCGGCGACTTGCTGCTGACCGGTGCGGACGGCGTCTGTGTGTTCTTCGGCGCGCTCAGCGGCCTGGTCAACGAGAGCACGGCCACCGCCGACCTGCTACTGCGGCCCGCCCTGGTCGGAGTCGATTTCGGCAACCAGGTGGCGAGTGGCGACCTGAACGGCGATCGCCTGGCCGACCTGGTGATCTCGGCGCCGCTCGAGGACGGTGCCGGGATCGACGCCGGCGCGGTTTTCGTATTCTTCGGGCCGCTGGCGGCCTCGCCCTCGCCGCGCCTCTCGTCCAGCGCCAACGCGACCTTCCGCGGGGCCGCGGCTGGCGACCGCTTCGGCACGGCGCTGCTGGTGCAGGACGTGAGCGGCGATGGCACGCCGGACCTTGTCGTCGGTGCGCCGCTCAACGACACGGCAGGCGCGGACGGTGGTGCTGTCTACGTGTACCGCGGAGCGCTCGGCTTCGTCTCTCAGACCACGGCGCAGGCGAACGCGCGCCTCCTGGGCTCGGGCAACCAGCACAACTTCGGCGCGTCGCTGGCCGGCGGCGACGTCACCGGCGACCTGCTCGCGGACCTCGCGGTGGGCGCGCCGCTGCAGGGCGCTGCGGGCGGCAACTCCGGCGCGGCCTTCGTGTTCCGCGGTGGGCCCACGCTGGTGAGCGCCAGCTCCAGCAGCGCTCAGGTGCAACTGCCCGGCGCCGGCTCGGGCGATCACTTCGGCACCAGCGTGGCCATCGGCGATTTCGACGGCGATGGCGTCGAGGATTTGTTCGTGGGCGCGGCCGACGCGCGCGTTGGCGGCAATCAGGGCGGGGCGATCTACGCCTTCCGTGGCGGAGCGACGCTCGTCAGCGTCTCGGCCACGGGCGCTTCTGCCATCTTCGAGTCCGAGGTGACGGGCGATCGCCTGGGCCAGAACCTGGCCCTGGGCGACGCGGATGGGGACGGGCGCGTGGAGCTGCTCGCCGGCGCGCCGCAGTTCGACCTGCCCGCGGCCAGTTCCGGGCGCGCCTACCTGCTGAAGGGGGGCGCGTTCCTCGGCGGCTCGATCGCGTTGCGTGCGTGGACCATCCTCACGGCCGAGAATTCCTCGGGCGACGGCTTCGGCACGGGCCTCTCTCTGACCGACCTCGACGGCGACGGGCGCTGTGATCTCTTGATCGGAGCCCCGTTCAGCAACGGCGGCGCGGTCGATTCGGGGCGCGCCTACGTGTTCTTCGGCGCGGCCCTGCAGGCCACGCGCTCCGCCGCGGCGGACGACGTCACCTACACGGGCGCGAACCCGGCGCAGGTGCTGGGGCGCGACATCGGTTCGGCGCGCTGAACCGCGCTCGAGCGCAAGGTGGGTTGGAAAGGAAGCGGACCGCGAGGGGCGGCTCGAGTGGGTGCAGTCGCGCGGCCTTCAGGACGGCCAGTGGCGGCTGGATGGAGGTCGTTCAGCGGAGAGAATCGGCGCAGCTCGAAGAGATGGCTTCGATGTGTGGGGCTAATGTCCCAAGGCGAGGTCGGACGCTGCTTCAACCACACGACCGTGATCCTCGGAGTGCGGGCGCCCAGGTATGTGACGGAAGTGGTCGTGAGGGCGAAGAGCGAGGAGATCACGGTGACGATCCGCTCTCGACCCGATGTCCGCCACCCGTGGCCGACGAGCGCAAGCCGTGTCCTGGGTACGACCCTCGCCGGCGTTCTTGGCGCCACCTCGATACCTGCCAGTTCAAGACCATGCTGGTTGCCGAGGTGCCTCGCGCGGAAATGCGGCGAACACGGCGTCGTGCAGATCGCAACTCCGTGGGCCGAGCCCGGCTAGGGCTTCACGGCTTGATGGAGTGCCTGGTGATCGACTGGCTGCTCGAGGCGAGCCTCTCTAGCCGTCGCACGTCGCATACGCCTGAGCTGGGACGAGATCGACGGCGTGAGGCTGCGTGCGGTTTGTCGCGGACTCGAGCGGCGCAAGGTCGAGGGCCTGAGCGTGGTCGGCGTGGACGAGACGTCCCTACCAGAAGCGCCACGAGTACGTGACGGTCGTGACCGATCCCTGGGGCACCCTTCCGGCCATGCGGCTCCAGCACCGCGCTCAGGGCCACAACTCGGCGGCGCCGATGCCACCCAGGGCGACCGAGGTCGATCGAGGCTGGTGGTCAGCGGACTGGCAGAAGCGAGCGCCTCAGAGACCCACGAAAAAGGGGCGGTCGGGCCCCCCGGCCCAACCGCCCCAGCCTTCTCCTCGCAATGAACCTTGCGAGGAGTTGCGCACACAGACTACGGTCTGAACTGGTCCACCCCGAGGAACGGCCGCAGCGGAACCGTCGCACCCTGGGCTCCCAGGGCGGGCACCGGGGAACGATTGACGGGGTTCAGCGAGGGGTGGTCGAACACCCCGCGCTGGAAGCGCACGTCTTCGTCCGTCAAGGCGATCATGAAGTCAACCAGCGCGTCCTTCTCGCCGTTGCTGAGGCCGAGGGGGCTCAGCTCGGGGTTAGGGACGTTGCCGCCGCGGTCGTAGAAGTCCACCACCTGACGCAGAGTCAGGAGCGCACCGTTGTGCATGTAGGGCCCGGTGAGTTCGGTGTTGCGCACGGTGGGCGTCTTGAACTCGCCCGTCCCGAGACGACCCGCGTCCTCGGCCAGGGGCTCGACCCCGGTGTTGGCGAACATCCTGCCGTTGCCGCCCACGTTGACGGAGGCGTTGGTGAACTCGGCACCGCCGTGGCAGTGGTCGCAGTTCGCCCGGCCGAAGAAGAGGTCCATGCCTAGCTGCTGGCGCGCCGTCAGCGCGCCCGCGTCACCGCGGACGAAGCGGTCGAAGGGCGTGTTCGGCGAAATGGTCGCCGACTCGTACATCTGTACCGCCAGGCCCCAGAACAACGAGAAGTTGGCCTCGGTCAGGCTGAACTGGTCGAGGCCCACGGGCGTGCCACGTCCGATGACGTTGCCGGCGCGGTCGGTGATCACGTTCGAGTCCCACCACGAGTCCACGAACGCGTCCTGGATCATCTTGGCGAAGCTGACCTTGAGGCCGACGCCCGACGGATGGCGCAGGCTGCCCAGGGCGCTGTCCTGCGGGTGAACGCGCTGCGTGCCGAGCGGACGGAGGGCGAGGAGCTTCTTGCCGATGTCGGGGAAGCTGCGGCCAGCCCAGGCCATCTCGACGTCGCTGTTCGGCGGACCGACAGACTGCGAAGCCGCGGCCGAGTCGAGCAGCGCCACCGGCACCGGGATCACGCTGCCGTCCGCCTGGACTTGCAGCACGGGGACTCCCGCGTTGCCGACCGTGCGGCCGTCGAAGGTGTTGGCCGCGCGACCGTCCCAGAAGAAGACTTCCTGGTAGACCGAGTTGATATAGGTCGGAG
Source organism: Planctomycetota bacterium (assembly GCA_009691855.1). Classification (GTDB taxonomy): domain Bacteria; phylum Planctomycetota; class UBA1135; order UBA1135; genus JABFRZ01. Next base: position 11,095 of record SIAI01000011.1, read on the forward strand.
CTTGGCGGCCCGTGACCTGGGCATGGGGCCCGAACACCGCGTTGGGCGTGTTGATGCCGGCGTCGATGCCGCTGCCCAGGTTGATGTTGGCGAAGTCCATGTCGACCACACCCTGCGAGCCGACGATGTCGTCGCCGGTGATCGGGAAGAAGCCGGGACGGGTCCGGCCGCCGGCAGCCACCAGATCCAGCGTGCCGTTGACGCGGCCCGGATGCATGGTGTTGATCGTGCGCGGGTCAGCACCAGCGGCGTGGTGACAGCTGGCGCAGGCCGTGCGCCCGTCGCTGCCTACCTGCTGGTCCCAGAGGAAGACCTTGCCGAGCTGGACTGCCGCCCGCTCGTTCTTGATGAAGCTGGCGAGGTTCGCGGGCCGCGGTACGGGGACCTGGTCGAGCGAGGTTTGAGCGAGGGAAGGGACCGCCAGGCTGAGCGCGAACAGAACCGTTCGACCGCCGATGACGACCCCCACGAAGGGGAAACGCTGCATGTGAACTCTCCAAGATCCGTGAAGGTGCCGTGCCCCCGTGACCCCCACGGGACGCGCCGGCACACGTTTCCGGACCAGACAGCCTGCAATTTAGACGAGAGCGCAAATGGGTGTGCCTAAATTACGGCTTCCTAAGTCCAGAATATAACATACGTGAAAGTCTGCACAGATGAAAGCCAATCTGGGCCACCTCTAGGGCCATTCGCTGGCGCGATCATAGCAATGCGCATTCTGGATCCAAGATCCAGGTGAGCTCCTGGAGGGGCCCGGCCGAGCCTGCCCTTGGCTCCGGACGCAGGCGCGCGCAGAATCAGTGGCCCATGCGGGTGCAGCTCTTCGCCGTGACCGCCGCCGGCCCCCGGCCCCTGCCCGTCGGCCAAGGCGTCCAGAACGCGCATGAGCTGTTCGATGGCTTGCCGCTGGGGGTCTACTCCGCGCTGAGAACCTTCGGTCACGACCGCTTCCTGGGCCTCGAGCTGCACTTCGAGCGCACCGACCGCTCGCTCGAGCTCCTGGGCTGGCCCGAGCGCCTGCCGCGCGCGCGCCTGGCGGCCGCGATCGACGCGGCGGTTCGCGCCTTCCCAGAGCCGGAGGCCTTCGTGCGCTTCGACTGCCTGGCCGCGGCCCCCACCGCCCTGGGCACGGACGAGCGCCTGCTCTTGGCGCTGTCGCCCTTCACGCCCGTGCCCGAGCGTTGCCTGGAGGAGGGCGTCACCGTGCGCTTCTCGCCGCTGCGGCGCGCGCGGCCGCTGATCAAGGTGGCGAGCTTCGTGGTCGAGCGGCGCCCCTACCCCCTCGGGCGACAGGACGCCTTCGAGCACCTGCTGGTGGACGAGGCGGGACACATCCTGGAGGGCACGAGCTCGAACTTCGTCGCGCTGCAGGGCCGCACCCTGCGCCTGGCCGGCGACGAGGCCCTGCAGGGCGTCACCCAGCGCATCGTGGCCGAGCTCGGACGTGCGCTCGGGCTCGAGAGCCGGCGCGAGGCGTTGCGCCGCGAGGAGCTGGCCGAGATCGACGAGGCCTTCCTGACCGGTTCGACGCGCGGCGTCGTGCCGGTCGTGGCGGTCGAGGAGCAGCGCATCGGCTCGGGCCAGCCCGGCCCCTTCACACGCCGTCTCCTGCAGGCCTACTACGCGCACGCCGAGCAGCACGCGCGGCCCGCGCTCGGCTGAACGCGCGCTCTACTTCGGCGCGCCTTCCTTGTGCTCGAGCTTGGCCCACGTGTCGCGCAGGGCCACCGCGCGCTGGAACAACAGGTGCTCCGGACGCGAGTCGCGCGCATCGAGACAGAAGTAGCCGTGGCGTTCGAACTGGTAGCGCTGCTCCGCGGTCGCCGTGGCCAGGCTTGGCTCGAGCTTGCAGCCGGTGAGCACGCGCAGCGAGTCGGGGTTCAGGTTGTCGAGGAAGTCCACGCCCGCGGGGACGTCCTCGGGATGGGCCGTGCGGAACAGGTGCTCGCACAGACGCACGTCCGCCTCCAGCGCGTGCGCGGCCGAGACCCAGTGCAGCGTGCCTTTCACCTTGCGCTTGTCGGGTGAGTCCCCGCCGCGCGTGGCCGGGTCGTAGCGCACGCGCACGAGCACCGGCTCGCCGGTGGCGGCATCGAGCTCGAAGCCAGTGCAGGTGACGTAGTAGCCGTAGCGCAGGCGCACTTCCTGGCCGGGCTTCAGGCGCCAGTAGTTCTTGGGCGCCTCGCTGCGGAAGTCCTCGCGCTCGATGAAGAGCTCGCGCCCGAAGGGGACCTTGCGCGTGCCGGCGGCAGGATCCTCGGGGTTGTTGACGGCCTCGAGCCACTCGACCTCGCCCGCAGGGTAGTTCTCGATCACCACGCGCAGCGGGTTGAGCACGACCATGACGCGCGGCGCGCGCTTGTTGAGGTCGTCGCGCAGGGCGTTCTCGAGCTGCACCATGTCCACGGTGCTGTTGAACTTGGCCACGCCGATGCGCTCGCAGAACAGACGCAGGGCTTCGGGCGTGTAGCCGCGGCGGCGCAGGCCCGAGAGCGTCGGCATGCGCGGGTCGTCCCAGCCCGAGACGCGCCCTTCCTTTACCAGGCGCAGGAGCTTGCGCTTCGAGAGCACGGTGTACGTCAGGTTCAGGCGCGCGAACTCAATCTGCTGCGGCTGTTGTGCGACGCCGATCGCGCGTAGGAACCACTCGTAGAGCGGGCGGTGGTTCTCGAACTCGAGCGTGCAGATGGAGTGCGTGATGCCCTCCAGCGCGTCCGACTCGCCGTGCGCCCAGTCGTAGGTCGGATACAGACACCAGGTGTTGCCGGTGCGGTGGTGCGGCGCGCGCAAGATGCGGTACATGACCGGATCGCGCAGGTTCATGTTGGGCGCGGCCATGTCGATCTTGGCTCGCAGGGTGCGCGCACCGTCGGCGAACTCGCCCGCGCGCATGCGCCGTAAGAGCTCCAGGTTCTCGGCCGCACCGCGCTCGCGATAGGGGCTGTTCTTGCCCGCCCCGCGCCCCTCGCGCAGCTCCTCACCGCCGAGATCGCACACGTAGGCCTGGCCCTTCGTCACCAGCTCCTCGGCCCAGGCGTAGAGCTGGGCGAAGTAGTCCGAGGCGTAGTAGAGCGCGTCCCACTCGAAGCCCAACCAGCGTACGTCCGCCTGGATGGAGTGCACGTACTCCTCGTCCTCGGTGGACGGATTCGTGTCGTCGAAGCGCAGGTTGCAGCGCCCGCCGACCTCGCGCGCCAGGCCGAAGTTCAGGCAGATCGACTTGGCGTGGCCGATGTGCAGGTAGCCGTTGGGCTCGGGCGGAAAGCGCGTCAGCACCGCCCCGCCATGCTTCCCGGCTTCGCGATCCGCACGCACGCGCTCGCGGATGAAGTCCGCGCGGCGGGCCTCCTCGGGCGCGGCGGGCGAGCTCTCTTGGGGGGCAGTCATCGATTGGCGCTCTGGAAGCGAGCGAAGCGCAGGACGATAGGGAGCGCCCGCCCCCGTGTCCATCGCGCCGGCACGGGGCCCCCGCCAGGCCCGGCCGCCTTCCCGATCGCGTTCGAGGTGGGGTACCTTTTCCTACGGATCCCCATGTTCCGCACCCGCTCAAGGCCGGAAAACGGTTCGCGCTCCAGCGCCACGCGTGGCTCCGTGGGCAGCGCGAAGGTCTGGGACGACACGATGCGCGCGCGCGCGGGGCAGGGCGCTACCGGCGCGCCGGTGCCGGTCGCGGTCGCGCCGGACGAGCTCTCCGCGCTCGTCGCCGGCATCGTCCAGGTGACGCTCGACACCCAGCTCGGCGAGTACGAGCCGGGGCGGCGCTCAGCGCTCGCGCGGGAGCTGCAGGCGCGGCTCCTGGCGCTCTTCGCCGCGCCCGTCGAGGCTCCGAGCGCGCGTGCTCCGGCACCCGCGCCCACTTTTGCGCCGCAGCAGCTGCCCACTCCGGCGGTTACGGGCGAGGTGTGGACGCCCGCTCCGCTGCCGCCGGCGCAACGGGCGCTGGGCCTCGTGCTGGAGGAACGCCTGGCGCGTCTGGGCGGTCCGCTGGCCTCGCGTCCCGATCTGCGCGAGCGCCTGATCGCGCTGGCCCTCGTCTCGGCCAGCGCGCGCAGCGAGGCTCCGCCGGCCTCCACCGAAGAGCTGGGCAACCTGGACGTGCTCCAGCGGCGCGCGGCCAAGCTCGAGCGCGCGCTGCAAGAGGCGCGCGCGGCCCTGGCGTACGTGTCCGGCCTCGAGCGCATCGACGACGGGCTCGCCTCGATCTATCGCGTGGTGCAGGGGCTCGCCCTCGACGACCCGCAGCATCTACGCAAGCAGGACGCGCTCGCGCGCATCTTCCAGGCGAACCTGGAACTGCGTCAGCGTCCGGGCTGAGCTGCTGCAGCCGCAGAGCTACAGCGAGGCCTCGAGGCCGATGTACGGCCCGGCGATGGTGAGGTCGCTGTTCACGTTGGAGGAGCCGTCCTCGTACTCGAACTGGAAGTCGGTCAGGCGATAGCCGAGCACCAGCGAGGCGCGCAGGAGCTCGCTGCCGCCGAACAGCTTCCAGCGCGCGTACAGGTCCGCGTCGAGGTAAGTGAGCGCGTCACCCTGGTAGGAGAGGTCCATTCCGCCAAGGAAGCCGCTCAGCTGCACCGGGCCGATCCACACCGAGGCCAGAGCGCACACGAGCGGGATGGGCAGCTGTTGCTGCTCGTCGATGACCGTGCCCGTGCCGACCTCCTCGAAGCGCATGCCCACGTCGAGGTAGGCGGCGCCGAACCCCAGCGCGAGCTCGAGCGTGTCGGTCGGCGCGAAGTCGAACAGCAGCGCCAGGTCGTACGTCTTCAGGTCGAGCTCGGAATCGACCGCGGCACCCGCGGTGATCGTGTTCGTGCCGTCGTCGATGGTGACGTCCAGCGTGCCCGTGCCGTCGAAGCTGGGCGACTGCCCCAAGAAAACGAGGTGCGGCATGCCAAACTTCAGGTCGGCGCGCGCCGAGAACGAATCGTCTTCCACGAGACCGGCTTGTTCGACGTCGGCCGCGGCGCTCGTGCCGCCGCTGGACACGCCGGCCGAGCCGGAGATGTCGAGCCTGCCGTAGCGCGGCTGCACCTCGAACGCGGGTAGGGCGCAGGCCGTGAGGACGAAGGGTGCGACGAGGGCGAGGATGCGGTCGAGCAAGGGGGCCTCCGGGGTTGTCCGGATTCTTTCGACCGATCGCGCCCGTTTCGATAGCCGCCGCGTTCACTGACCCGAGTAGGCGATTCCCAGGGCAGACAGCTCCGGCGATACCAGAGCGGCCAGGTCGTTGACGAACGTCATGCGGATCTGCACGAAAGGCGCGCCGTCGAGGCGGCTGACGTCGTTCGTCCAGGTCGGGTCGTCGTGCCAGAACTGCACCCCGAACTCGTCCACGGCGTCGTTCGCATCCAGCACGTCGCCCAGCGGATCGAGGCGGCGGGCGTCGAAGGCCGAGGTCAGCGCCTGGCCCGTGAAGCCGGTGGCGCCGCGGAACTCGAGCTCCACGCGCGCGTTTCCCGGCTGCTCGTCCACGCGCGGCGATACAACTGGCGGCAGGTAGGACGGGTTCGCGACCAGGGCCGGGATCCAGATCGTGTGCGCGCGCGAGAGGCGCACCACGGTTCCCAGCACGCCCGTGTAGAACGAGTTGTCGGCCTGGAACAACGTCCCCTGGCCGGGGGGCCGTGAGCCCGGGTTGTAGCCGCCCTCGGGGAACACGGCCAGGTCGGGGTCGATCTGCACCGCCACGCCGCCCTGATTGATCCCGCCCGTCGAGTAGGCGCGAAAATTCGGCAGGGCCTGGGAGTTCTGGGCCAGGTAGATCTCGAGCGGGTTCAGGCCGATGGCGGAGTTCGAGGGGAAGCAGTGCACCTCGACCAAGAGCGGCAGGCCCCAGGCGGGCACCTTGCCGGGCGGGGCGATGCGCCCGGCGGGACCGGGCACGATCATCAGCGGATCGCTGACCTCGACTTTGAGCGGGATGCCGGCGCTGTCCAACCCGTCCTTGCTGAGCACGGCCGTGTCACGCCAGGTGTACGACTGGAAGGGACCCGAGCCCCGGTTCAACGGATAGGGCATGCGCAGCGCGCCGGAATCGTCAACGAAGAGGTCGCGGGGATCGATGCGGTAGCCCAGCGAACGCTCGTGCACGATGCGCGGCGAATTGCGCGCATCGAACAGGAAGTTGTCCTCAAAGGGGATGTTGGTCAGGCACGGAGGGCAGACGTTCGAGCCCGCGCCCAGCCCCGAGCACGGGAAGAAGGTGCCCGTGAAGGTGCGAAACTCGTCCGGAAGGCGGCGGCTGTGCCCGAGACGGATCTCGAAGCGCTCGAAGAAGTCGCTGAGGGCGTTGCCCCCGACCGGCGTCCAGGCCAACCCGACCACGTCCAGGTTGTGCTTGCTCTCGTCCTCGACCTGCCAGCCCAGGTCGGCGTAGCGCCACACGTACTGCAGCTTGCTGCCCAGCCCCGAGAGCGGTGTCTGCACGCCCGGCGCGAAGGGGATCATGATCCCGGGCACGGGCTGCGAGCTGTCGGCCGGGAAGCTCTCGAACACCACCGAACGGCCGTGAATCTTGCCGTTCGCGAGGTCGTAGAAGAACTGGCCGCGCAGGTCGTTGAAGCCGATCGGCTCGAGTTCGTCCGTGCTGGCGAAGCGCATCACGACTCCGCCGCTCGGAGGGGCCACCTCGTCCGGAGCGAGCACGAAGTCGAGCGCGCCGGGCGTGCCGACGAGCAGGTTGCCGGCCAGATCGGAGAGGCCGTTCACCCCGGCCGCGAGGTCCAGGTGGTACTCGCCGCTCACGCCCTGCGCGAGCGGCAGCAGAGGACGCAGGGTGAAGAGGCGCAGGTCGCCCGAGCCGACGGCCTCGGACACCACCAGATTCGTGGCCACGACGGGCGTGCTGGAGTCCCCGCGCGCCAGCAGCAGGGTCTCGAAGGGATCGACAGAGGCCGGGTTCATCGGCTCGCTGAAGCGCACCTGGAATTGGCTGTCGGAGCCGAGGCCCGCACTCGGCGGCTCCGCGGGCGGTGGCACGACGCTGACCCAGCAGCCACTGGGCAACGTCAGCCCCGGCGCATAGGTCGAGAGGTACAAAGCCGCGCCCCGCAGGATCGCCGGGTTGCCCAGCGGCTCGTCGCCCAGCACGCGCGCCCTTGCGTCGAGCACGACGCCTGCGCTGCTCGGCTCGGCGCTCGCCTGGCGCACTTCCAGGAACAACTCACCGACCTGCAGGATGTCGGCCGGGTTCAGGGCGCGCCGACACGTGCCGACGAAGGTGAGGTCGAGCAAGAGGTCGAAGCCCGCCGTTCCGGCGGGGTCGGCCTGGGCGGCGTCGAGCGTGCACGGCCAGGCGCCGATCAGCTCGGGCTTGTTCAGGTCGAGCAGGAAGCCGTTGTTGCCGTCGTCCGCGCGTCCCGAGCGGAACCCGCGCACGATGTCCACGGTGGGCGAGTCGAGATCGACCGGCCCGTCGTCGCGCCGATCGAGCGGCGCCCCGGCGAGGTTGGTGAGCAGCGTGAAGAGTCCGCCCTGGGGATTGGTGCGCGAGGGCAGGCGCACCGAGAGGTTGGCGCGCTCGTCGCCCGCGAAGCTCGGCGGCAGGCCGAGCACGTTCACCTCCAGCGGGAAGGGCACAGTGCCCACGTCCTCCTCGGACACAGCCAGGTCGATGAGCACGCGCGTCGAGTGGAATTCGTCCCCCACGACTCCGCCGTAGTTCGGGTCGAAGAGGATGCGCGTCACGAATGGCTGACTGGGCGGGTAGCCACTCAGCACGCGCACCGTCTCGCGCAAGGCCTCGCGCGCTGCGGGTCCGTCGTCGAGCAGATCGTCGCAGCGCAACGACAAGCAGGCGTTGCGCGCCACGAGCGAGAACGGCCCAGCGGCGGAACCATCGTCCGCATGCGGGATCACGGGTGGCAGGTTGATACGCGCGCGCGCGAGCAGGAGCTCGAAGGTCCCGTTGCCCGCGTCGGGCTCCCCGCGCCGGCGTTGCACGACCAGACGCGTGCGCTGCGTGATTGGATTCGTCTCCAGCCGGTAGTCGGTGGCGTCGCTCTGCACGGTCTCGTTCACCAGCATGTCGCGGAACACGGGCAGCGGATCGACCTCGCCGAGCACATCCAGCTGGTGCACGTCCACCAGCCGGCCCCAGGTGATCTCGGGCAGATGCACGCGGCTCGCCTGTCCGCTCCGATGCGGGTCGAGGAAGAACGTCCCGCCGCCGGGCTTGGCCAGTTCGGTCCCAGGCGGGGCGAACGGGCCCGAGGAGGAACCACTGCCGCCGCCGCACGCGACCAGCACCAGGGAGGTAAGCGTCGGCCAGAAGAGCCGACTGGCGGAGGGCGACATGGACATGGCCTGAAAAGGAGGCTTTCGACTGTACCAAGCGTGCCCGCTCCGGTGAGCCCGTGGAAGGAACCTCTTCGAAGCGGGGCAGTGCAAGGCTTTCCACTCGCGCCAGACGCGGGCTGAGTTTTACCGCCCTCTACTCACCTTCAGCCCCCGCCCCTCCCGATAGCCATCCCGGCCCAAGGGGGGGCCCAACAACCGTGGGGAAGATCACCGCTCGTCCGAGCGCGTCGGGATCCATTCGCGAGCAGCAGGGGTTTTCACTGCTCGAGGTCGCGATCCTGGCCGTGCTACTGCTGGTCGCCATCGGCGGCCTGTCCGGCGCCGTCCTGTCCTCCTTGCGCCTCTCGCGCAGCAGTGAGGAGAGCACCCAGGCCGACGAGGCCACCCGCGCCCTGGCTGCGCGCATGCAGACCAGTGCCTTCGCGGATCTGTTCCGTCTGTACGACGCGAACCCGGCCAACGATCCGGTTGGCACGGCCCCGGGCATGCACTTCGACGTGCGCGGCTTGACGCCGCGCTCGGACGACGCGGATGGGCGCGTGGGACGCATCGTCTTTCCGATCGTGGACGTCGGCGGCGGCGCGCAATCGCTGCGCGAGAACGTGGAAGACGCGCGTCTGGGCATGGCCAACGGCGGCCGTGACCTGAACAGCGACGCCTTCGTCGATGGTGCGGATCACTCCGGCGACTACACGATCCTGCCGGCGCGGCTGATCGTCGAGTGGACCGGCGCGGGCGGCGATCGTTCCTACGAACTGGACCTCTTGCTGGTGCCGTGATGCAGACACCCTCTACCGTTCATCCGCGCGAACGCGCCTCCATCCAGGGCTTCACCCTGGTCGAGTCGCTCATCGCGGTCTCGCTGCTGGCGGTGTTGTTCCTGGCCGTGGCCCAGACCAGCTCGCGCGCCTCCGACGCCTTCGACGAGGGCGGCACGGAGCACACGCTCTCCACCGGTCTGCACCGCGCCTTGGAGCGCATCGTGCGCGCGATCGAGTTCTCCGACGGGAGCCTGATCGCCAGCGCGACGGAGGACGGCAACGAGAACGTGAGCTTTCAGACGCCCGCTTCTTTCGAGGGCGGGGTAGTGACCTGGACCCCGCAGCGGATCCTGGCCGAGCTCGAGCCGGGCGAACTGAACGACGGTCTCGACAACGACGGCGACAGCCTGATCGACGAGCTCCGCGTGGTGCTGGTCCAGGACGACGGTGGCGCCAACGAGACGCGCGTGGTCCTGGTCAGCGGCGTGGCCGAACTGGCCGAGGGCGAGCTCGCGAACGCGGTGGATGACAACGGCAATGGCCTGGTCGACGAGTCGGGACTGACGTTCTCCGCAGACGAGAACGTGGTCACGGTGCGCCTGACCTGCCAGCGCCAGGACGAAGGCAGGCGTCTATTGACCAAGACGGCGGAGACGGCCGTGCGCCTGCACAACTCGGGAGGATGACCATGAATCGGCAGAATTTCAGTGGACGAAACTCGACGCGCGGCTCGGCCGCGGTGGTGGCGCTCGTCGCTATCACCGTGCTGGTCGGGCTGTGCGGGGCGATGCTGATGATCGCCTCGCGCTCGAACAGCGAGGGCGGCGTCGCCGTCAACCACCATCAAGCCACGGCGGTGGCCCAGGCAGGCTTGAACGAGGCCCTGCTGAAGGTCGCCGCGGGCCAGACCGCCGAGGCCGAGGTGGGCTCCGAAGGGGCGCCCGCGTCCTTCGGCGGCGGCACCTACTGGGTGACCGTCGACGCAGGTGACGAGGCGTGCACCGTGCGCGCCTTCGCCGACGTGCGTGGTGAGCAGGAAAACCTGGAGGCGCTGCTCACGGGTGGCGGCCAGGACATCTACGACCACGCCCTGTTCGCCGGCAACACTTCAGGTGACCCGCTCTACAACCTGAAGCTGGGCGGCAAGAACGCCCAGGCCGACCAGGTCACGGGCGACGTGTACAGCGGCGGGAACGTGCTCGTGACCGGCACCGCCAGCGTGGCGGGCACGATCCGCGCCGACGGCACGATCACCGGCGCCAGCGGCGAGACGGGCGTGACGCAGCCCATCCCGGACCTGATGGCGATGGACTACGCCAACACGGCCGACTTCAAGGTGGCCTCGTTGTTCACGACGGCGACCTACAAGTCGAACGCGCTCGGCGGCAAGGCGTACCAGGTTCCCGAGGCGAACCCGGCCCACATCTTCCGCAAGAACCCGAACGACCGGCTCAGCGACATCAACGCCACGGTCAAGAACGACTACTTCCTGGAGGACCCGTACGAACCCGTGCACTCCGACAGCGGCAGCACGGGCGCGGATGCGTGCCCGATCACGATCTCCGGCGTCGGCGGCGAGCCGGGCGTGAACGGCAACCAGAAGGTCTACTACATCGACGGCAACCTCTGGATCCACAACAAGAACGTCTTCTCGTTCAAGATCGTCAACGACTCGGCGAGCGGCGTCCAGGTTTCCTTCGTGGTCAAGGGCAACATCTACTTCTCGGACAACGTGTTCTACAAGAACACGGCCGAGGACGGTGTGGCCTTCATCGCCATGAAGGACTCCGTGGTGGCGGACAGCGGCAACATCTACTTCGGTGACCCCGTGTTCGGGACGCTCGAGCAGATGCACGCCTTCATGTACGCCGAGAACAACTTCATCGACAAGAACCTCAACGCCGCGGGCTCGGCCAAGGTGGCGGTGTACGGCAACATGACGGCCGGCAACAAGGTCGACATCCAGCGTGACTTCGGCACCGCGCACTCGAAGCTGACCGTCAACTACGACGGTCGCATATCGAACGGCGATCTGAAGATGCCGGGCCTGCCGGGTTCCGGCGCGGGCGACGACGGAGCGTGGACCTTCCAGGCCATGCACCGCATCGGTCGTCCGTGAGGTCCCCATGATCGTCTCTACGATCCTGTGGATTCTGGCCTCGGGCGCACCGTCGGGGGGGTCGTCGCAAGACGGCCTCCCGGCGGTGCGCGCCGTCCTGCTGCGCACGGAGGCCACGGGCACCGTGCGCGAGGACGTGCTGGTGCGTCGGCTGGTCGCGCTGGGTGCGAGCGTGACGCCGACGCTGTTCGGGTTGCTCAGCGGCGAAGAACTCGGCGCGCTGCTGGGCGAGGACGAGACGAGCCTGTGGCTGTGCGACCCGGAACGCATGAGCGAGCTGGCCTTGAGCGCGTTGGCCGAGTTCCCGCAGCTGCCGCTGCGTGAGTTCCTGCGCGCACGCTGCGCCGAACACGACGACCTCGGCACGCGGGCCGCGAGCCTGCGCATCCTCGGTCGGCAAGGCTCGGGCGCCGGCCTGCCGCTGTACTTCGAGCTGCTGGCGCGCGCTCCGGCGGAGCTCGCCCAGCGCGGCCTGCGCACCACGGCCCATAACGCGCTGCAGGAGATCCTGCGCGCCGACGCGGACGCGGGCCGGGCGCTCGAGCCCCTGCTGCTCGCCGCGCCCGTGGAACAACAGCAGCTCGCGGCCGAGGCCCTGGCGGGTTCGAACCGCGGCGTGGCGGTGACGCTGCTCAGCAAGCTCTTCGGGCACAATGCGGAGCTCGATCTCAGCGTGCTGGACGGTCTGGCCCAGCTGGGCGCGCGCTATCCGTGGCGCGTGGCCGACGAGATCGCTCCGCGTCTGCGGCTGCAGCTCGGCGCCAAGAGCTCGGCCTTGCGGGCGAGCGCGGCGCGGGCTTTGGGCCAGCTGCGCGACTCACAGTCTGCTGCGGGTCTAGTGGCCCTGCTCGGCGACGACGACGTTGGTGTCGGGCGCGCGGCCCTGTGGGCCCTGCGCGAGTGCTCGGGCCAGAAGCGCCTCAGCACGAGCCAGGAATGGCAGCACTGGCTCGAGGGCGAGCTCAGCTGGTGGAAGGGCGAGGGCAACGCGCTGCTCGCCAGGCTCACGCCGGAGCACACGCCAGAACTCGCGGGAACGCTGCGCGCCCTGCTGCGCCACCCGATCGGCCGGGATCAGGTCGCGCTAACGCTGGCCGGAGTCCTGGGTGAGTTGGACTCGCCGGCCAAGGTGCTGGTGTGCGGCGCGCTGGCGCAGCTCGGCGCGCGTCGTGCGGTGCCGGCGCTGGTCGAACTGTTGTTCGAGGGCGACGCCGAGGTGCGCGCGGCAGCCTGGCAGGCGCTACGTTCGCTCACCGGCGAGGAACTGCCGGCCGAGCCGCAGCTGTGGGAGACGTACGCCTTCGGATAGAGCGTGTGGGGCCCGTCCCGAGGACTTCGAGTCCGACTCGAACGCGGCGCCGCAAGGGCGCCGCGTTCGTTTGCGCTCAGCTGAACTGCGTCACGCCGGGGCGCGCGACGGGCGCCGTTTCGATCGGCCCCCAGACATAGGCCTTCGGCGCCAGACTCTCTTGCGAGTCGGAGGCTTGCTGCCAGGTGAGCGCCTGTCCGGTGTAGGCCGACAGGCGGCCCATCAGCGCCATCTGCGTGCTGTCGCACATGTACTCACCGTTGTGGAGCGGCTCGCCCCTGCGGATCGCGGCGAACATCTCGTCGTGCTCGTTCTGGTACATGTCGTCGGCTTCGTCGTCCTTCTCCGGACGCCACTTCCAGCTCCAGCCCGGGCCGCCGTCGATCTCGGCCGCCTGGATGTTGCACTTGCCGCGCGTGCCCAGGATCCAGTCCGAGACCTCGGTCTGCACCTGGCCGGCGAACTGGCGGCAGTAGCTGAAGCCCTTCACGCCGTTCTTCCACTCGTAGACCGTGCTGAAGTGGTCGTACACGTGGCCGTACTCGGGGCCGATGCGTTCGGCGCGACCGCCGGTCGAGAGGCAGCGCACGGGGTACTCACCCATCGCCCAGGCGAGCTTGTCGAGCGAGTGGATGTGCTGCTCGGCGATGTGGTCGCCGGAGAGCCAGGTGAAGTAGAGCCAGTTGCGCATCTGGTACTCCATCTCGCTCCACTCGGGCTTGTGCCCGCGGTGCCACAGTCCGCCGGCGTTGTAGGTCGTGTGCAGGGCCACGATGTCGCCGAGCGCGCCGTCGTGCAGGCGCTGGATCGTGGCGCGCTTCTTGTGTTCGTAGCGGTAGCACAGGCCGGAGACGATCGAGAGCTTCTTCTGCCGCGCGAGCTCGCAGGTCGCGCGCACCGAGCGGATGCCCGGCGCGTCGGTGGCGATGGGCTTCTCGACGAACACGTGCTTGCCGGCGGCCACCGCGGCGGCGAGGTGCAGCGGGCGGAAGTGCGGCGAGGTCGCCAGCAGGATCACGTCACAACTCGCGATCACCTGTTTGTAGGCGTCCCAGCCGATGAAGCGCCGCTCGGGCGGCACGTCGAGCTTGCCCTTGAGGTCGGCGGTGTCCTCGGAGGTCTCCAGCGACTTCAGGCTCGACTCCAGCATGTCGGCGAAGGCGTCGCCCATGGCCCACAGCTTCACGTTCGGATCCGCGCGCAGCGCGTTGACCGCCGCGCCCGTGCCGCGTCCGCCGCAGCCGATCAGGCCGATCTTGAGCATCTCGGCGCCGCCCGGCGCGCGCACGACCAGCGGCGAGGTAGAGATGTAGGGACCGACGACGGTGGTGGCGACGGCGCCGCGTAGGAGCTCGCGGCGCGAAGGACGGGGATGGCTCATGGGCGGAGTTGTGGCTGCGGGGATGGAGGCCGAGGGCGAGGATAGCGCCGCACGGAAGGCCGGGCTCTCGAAAAGCTCGAGGCCCTGCGCGCCGTGCACGACCAACCGTCCGGCCAGGCCGGGTTCGCCCTCGAGCCGCGTCAGGCCGGGGACGCCCAGCACCGAGAGCGCGGTGGCCCAGGCGTCGGCGTGGATCCCGTCGGGCGCGAGCACGCTGGCCAGGCTGCGCTGCTCGAGCGCGGCGCCGCTACGCGGATCGACGATGTGCGAGTAGCGCCGGCCGTCGAGCTCGACGAAGCGCACCATGTCGCCGGAGCTCGACAGCGCCGCGTGCGCGAGCTCGAGGCGCGCCGCGGCGCGATCCTCGCGTGGGTCCGCCGAATCGAGCCCGGCGATGGCCACGCTCCAGCCCGTGCGACCCGGCGGCGGCGCGCCGGCCAGCACGTCGCCCCCGCCCACGACCAGGGCGCGCTCGCAGCCGTGCGCGACCAGCGCGGCCAGGGCGGCATCGAGCGCGTAGCCCTTGGCGATGCCGCCCGGATCGAGGCGCATGCCGCGCGCCAGCAGGCGCACGCGGCGCGTGGCCGGATCGAGCTCGAGCTTCTCGTACCCCACCGCCAGGGCCGCTTCGGCCAACGCCACTGCGCCCGGCAGCTCGCCCTGGCGCCGCGCGCGCCGCCAAAGACGCGTGAACGGTCCCACCGTGACGTCGAAGGCGCCCGCGCTGGCGCGCGCGACGTCGGCGGACACGCGCAGCAGCGCGAACAACTCGGCCGAGACCTGGATCCACTCCGTCGGCGCGCCGCCGTCCGAACGCGCGCCGAGCCGCGCGAGCTCGCTCTCGGGCTGGTAGTCCGAGAGCGCCGCGTCGAGCGCGTGGATGCGCTCGAAGGCCGCTGCGGCCGCGCGTTCGGCGCGCGTCGCCTCGTCCGCGTAGAGCACGACGCGAAACTCGGTACCCATCGCCGGCTGCGTGAACTCGAAGCGCGCCAGTGGCGCGGCGCAGGCGCCCAGCGCGCACACGAGCAGGGCCAAGACTGCGGAACGAAGGACGGACCCGTTCCGAACGCGCTCAGGGAGGCCCGCTCTCACGCGCTTCAGGCTATCCAGCGCCGCGCGGGCTTCCAGCGCGCCGAACCAGCTCTACAATCCGCGCCCCATGCCGAGCGTCGCCTGCTGTCTCCTCGTGTGCCTGGCGCAGGAGCACAAGAAGTTCGCCGATCCGCCCGCCGGCGAGCCGCCGGTCGTGCCGCTGGCCGCCGCCGAGGCGAGCGCTGCGGCCGAGATGAAGGCCTACACCGAGGCCGTCCCGGGCACGGCCGCCAGCTTCGCGATGCTGCCCATCCCCGGCGGCACCTTCCGCCTGGGCAGCCCGGATTCCGAGGCCGGGCGCGGCGCCGATGAGGGCCCGCAGGTCGAGGTCGAGCTCGCGCCCTTCTGGATGGAGGCGCACGAGACGACCTGGAACGAGTACCACCCGTTCATGCTCTCGCTCGATCGCAAGGCGCGCGCGGAGGGCAAGGCCGCGGCCGTGCCGCAGGACGCCTGGGCCGACGCGGTCAGCCGCCCGACGCCGCCTTACGTGCCGATGGATTTCGAGATGGGCGTGGACGGCTTCCCGGCCATCTCGATGACGCAGTTCGCCGCGCGCCACTACACGAAGTGGCTGTCGATGAAGACCGGGCGCTTCTACCGCCTGCCCACGGAGGCCGAATGGGAGTACGCCTGCCGCGCGGGCACGAGCACGGCCTACTCCTTCGGCGACGACGCCAGCGCGCTCGACGCCTATGCCTGGCACTTCGACGACGCGGACGACGCCTACCACAAGGTGGCAGGCAAGAAGCCGAATCCCTGGGGCCTCTACGACATGCACGGCAACGTCAGCGAGTGGGTGCTCGACGCGTACGTCAAGGAGTTCTACGCCTCGCTCGGCGTCCGCGCCGTCCAGCCGCTGTGCTGGCCGAGCGAGTCCTTCCCGCACGTGGTGCGCGGCGGCTCTTGGGACGATAACGCCAAGAAGCTGCGCTCGGCCGCGCGGCGTGGCTCGCTCAAGGCCTGGAAGGTCCAGGACCCGCAACAGCCCAAGAGCATCTGGTACCTTACCGACGCGCGCTTCGTGGGCTTTCGCGTGGTGCGTCCGCTCGTCCCGCCCCCGCCCGAGGAACGCGCGCGCTACTGGGAGGCGGACGTCGCTTCGATCCGCGAGGTGCTGGAGAAACAGCGCCAAGGCGGACGCTGAAAGTGCCCATGAGCTCCACGCCTCCGACCCCCGATCGACGCACGTTTCTGCAGGGCTCCAGCGCGGTGCTCGCCGCCGGCTCCTTGACGCGCGGCGCGTCCGGCGTGCGCACCGACGACCTCCTGCGCGTGGCCCTGATCGGCTGCGGCGGCCGCGGCACTGGCGCGGCCATGCAGGCGCTCTCGACCGCCGGTCCGGTGCACCTGGTGGCCATGGCCGATGCCTTCCGCGATCGTCTGGACGGCGCGCTGGCGGAGATCCTCAAGGAGCACCCCACGCAAGTCGATGTGCCCGAGTCGCGGCGCTTCGTGGGTTTCGACGCCTACCAGAAGGCGATCGACCTGGATGTGGACGTGGTGATCCTGACCACGCCGCCCGGCTTCCGCCCGCTGCACTTCGCCTACGCGGTGAAGAAGGGCCGGCACGTGTTCATGGAGAAGCCGGTGGCGGTGGACGCGCCCGGCATCCGCAGCGTGCTGGCCAGCGCGGCGGAGGCGAAGCAGAAGGACCTCAAGGTCGGCGTCGGTCTGCAGCGCCACCACGACCCCGCCTACCAGGAGACGGTCGCGCGCCTGCGCGCGGGCGCGATCGGCAAGATCCTCTTCTACCGCTGCTACTGGAACTCCTCCGGCGTGTGGACGCATGCGCGCGAGGCCGGCTGGAACGAGATGACCTACCAGATGCGCAACTGGTACTACTTCAACTGGCTGTGCGGCGACCACATCGTCGAGCAGCACATCCACAACCTCGACGTGTGCAACTGGATCCAGGGCGCGCCGCCGGTGAGCGCGCAGGGCCAGGGTGGGCGCATGGTGCGCACCGGCCCCGACACGGGCGAGATCTTCGACCACCACGTGGTCGAGTTCACCTACGCCGACGGCACCAAGATGCTCTCGCAGTGCCGCCACATCGGCGGTTGCTGGGACTCGGTCAGCGAGCACGCGCACGGCACGCTGGGCTACGCCGACGTCTCGGGTGGCAAGATCCAGAGCGCCGGCGGCTGGGACTGGCGTCACCGCGGCGAGGCGCAGGATCCCTACCAGCTCGAGCACGACGCGCTGTTCGCGGCGATCCGCGCGGGCACGCCCTACAACGAGGCCGAGTACGGCGCGACCTCGACCATGACCGCGATCTTCGGGCGCATGGCGACCTATTCCGGACGCGTGCTGGGCTGGGACGAGGCCTTGGCTTCGAACCTGTCGCTCGCGCCTGAGCGCTACGCCTGGGACGCTCTGCCGCGCGTCCTGCCCGACGCCCATGGCGTCTATCCCCATGCCATCCCTGGGGTCACCCCGGTGATCTGAGCCGGGGTCCGCGAAACGACACTGCGCTACATGAAATTCCAGCACTCACTCGCCCTGCTCCCGCTCTTCGCGCTCAGCTTCGCGCCCGTGTTCAGGGCGCAGGACCCCCGCCCGCGGGGCGAGCACCAGGAGCACGAGACCGAACTCGGGCAGCACATGGAGAAGCTCGAGGACACGCTCAAGGGGCTACGCAAGAGCATGAAGGATCCGGCCACGTTGCCCGCAGCGCTGAGCGCTCTGGCCGAGATCGAAAGCCTCACCCTGCAGTGCAAGCTGCTCACGCCCGAGGCCGCGGCCAAGCTACCCGAGGCCGAGCGCGCAGCCTTTGTCACGGCCTACCGCCGCCAGATGGTCGACTTCCTCACGCACCAGCTCGAGCTCGAGGGCGCACTGCTCGACGGCGACCCGGCCAAGGTCAAGGCCGCCTTCGACAAGCTGCGCGAGATGGAAGATCCCTCGCACGAGCGCTTCGCGCCCGAAGAGGGCGACTGAGAGCGTGAGCAAGAATCTCGCGCCGCTCCGGCGCGGGTGTTCTTGCTCACGCTCGAACCCCCCTGGGCGCGAGTCCCTCGCGCCCCAGGCCTCGAAGCTCGCCGTGGTTGGATTGTTGCTCACACTCTGAGCCTCGCTACCCGCCGCAGGCGGGCCTGGTCAGGAAAGAACAAGCACCGGCTCGTCAGGCCCGAGTCGGGCGAGCCTTTCTGAAGCGTTTGTTCTTTGGAAGGCGAGCATGTCGCGCGTGCGCCGGGAAAGAGACCGCTATCGCTCTGGTGCTTCGTGCCCGTCTCTGAGCCTGGTCTGCGGGTACCTGCGGCCTGGTCACTGGTGACGCCGCGCGAGCGGCGATCCCGTTTGGAAGAGTGTTTTTCTGCCGCCCCGCTCTCGGCGCTGCTCCTCAACCCGGAGGCAACGATGGCTGGATCATCAGAAGGCAAGCGCCGAGTTCCGTCGGCGATGGAACGGATCAACCTGGATGCGGCCGGCATCGACAGCGGCTCGGCCAGCCGCTTTGTGGCCGTTCCCGAGGATCGCGACGATCAGCCGGTGCGCGAGTTCGCGGCCTACAGCGCGGATCTGTACCGGCTCGCGGACTGGCTGACGACGTGCGGTGTGCGCACGGTGGCGATGGAATCGACGGGGGTCTACTGGATCCCGTTGTTCCAGGTCCTGGAGGAGCGCGGCTTCGAAGTGCGCTGGGTGGACGCGCGCCGCGTGAAGAATGTGAGCGGTCGCAAGAGCGACGTCGCCGACTGTCAGTGGCTGCAGCAGTTGCACACGTACGGCCTGCTGATGTCGGCCTTCCGTCCGGACGACGAGACGTGCGTGCTGCGCGCCTACATGCGCCAGCGCGACGGCTTGGTGCTGCAGGCCGCCCAGCACATCCAGCACATGCAGAAGGCGCTGGAGCTGATGAACGTGAAGCTGACCGAGGTCCTGTCGTACGTCACGGGTACCACGGGGATGGCGATCATCGACGACATCCTGGCTGGCAAGCGCGATCCGAAGCAGCTGGCCAAGCACCGCCACCCGCGCTGCAAGAATGACGAAGCGACGATCGCCAAGGCCCTGACCGGGCACTACCGAGCCGAGCACGTCTTCGCGCTGCGCCAAGCGGTGATCGGCGAGTGCGCCGCCGAGATCGAGCGCTTCCTCGAACAGCACGGGCCAAGGGACGACGGTCGAATACCTCCACCGCCGGAGCCACCGCCACGCGCATCGAAAAATGGCCTGGGCTTCGACGCCTACGCTCACCTCTTCCGCCTCGCCGGCGTCGACCTGACCGCGATCCCAGGGCTATCGACCACCTCGGTGTTGACGATTCTCGCCGAGACCGGCGTCGATGCGCGTCGTTGGCGCTCGGGGAAAGCCTTCGCCTCCTGGCTGGGGCTCTGCCCGAACAACCGCGTCTCCGGCGGCAAGGTCCTGTCGTCACGCTCCCAGCCCTGCGTCAACCGCGCAGCACGTGTCTTCCGCATGGCTGCCTACGGACTGCACCACGCCAAGAGCGCGCTCGGCGCCTACCACCGGCGAATGCAGGCCAAGCTCGGCGCCCCCAAGGCGA
The DNA here is from genome assembly GCA_009691855.1 of Planctomycetota bacterium. Taxonomy (GTDB): domain Bacteria; phylum Planctomycetota; class UBA1135; order UBA1135; genus JABFRZ01. The sequence continues at coordinate 30,571 of SIAI01000011.1, forward strand.
TCACCGCCACCGACAAGCTCGCCTGCCTCTTCTACTCCATGCTCGCGACCAACGAGGTCCTTCGCCGACATCGGCCAAGAAGCCTACGAGCGCCTCTACCAAGCCAGAAGGCTCACCGGTCTCGAGCGCGCTGCCAAGCAGCTCGGCTACAAGCTCGTCCCAGGCCAGGGCACCTGAACCGCTTGTTCTTTGGAAGCGCAGGAACGGGAAGGCCGCGCCTCGTCGGCACGGCCCTCTTGTGCGCTTTCGATCCCAGCGGGCGCGAGCCCGCTACGGGCGTTCGTTCGAGGGCACCTCGCGCAGCTTAGGGCGGCTCTTCGGATCGGCGGGGTTGCTGCCCCAGTCTAGCTCGTCGCGATCGAACCACGAGTCACGGTCGCGGTCGACGCCGATGCGCCGCTCGGAGACCTTGGGCACGACCGTGAAGGTCAGCTCCGAGCCGACGCCGGCCAGCGCCTCCAGCGCCGCGCGCGTGGCCGTCTCGGCCTTGCGGTCGGACTGGAAGGCGTTGGTGCCGGTGTAGTACCAGCCGCGCGCGAGCCCGGCCTGCTTGCCCTTCACCACCAGGCCCACCGTGCCTGCGTCGCCCAGAGCGATCATCGAGTCGAGCAGCGCGTCCTCGGCCACGCTCGGCGGGCCATCGAGCGTGAGCTGCGTGCCCACCGCCGCGTGCGTGGCCTGGCTGGTCGGACCCGGCGGCTCGAGCACCGAACCGGTCGAGCCCTGGCTCTGCGACACGCCCGAGAAGGCCAGCATGAAGGCCACCAGGTTGGCGGTCTGCTGGTTGCTGGCGACGTTGAACACCGGCTCGTTCACGAAGCGCTCGATCGAGTCCACCCCGCCGTCGTGCAGGTAGCCGAAGCCGGCCGTGGCCTGCGGTTGCGTGAGGTTGAAGCCCGTGCGCTCGTAGAGGTTGCGCAGCTGCGGGATCTTCATGGTCACGTTGGTCAGGCCGTCCATCGACACCAGCGCAAGATGGTGTTCGCCGTTCGGCCCTACAGCGAAGGGCTGGTAGGTAAGGCCCTGTAGGCGATGGTCGGTGCCCCCGCCGGTCGGACGGGTGTGGCAAGAGACGCAGGCCAGCGCGCCCATGTCGAGTAGGTTCGGCGGGCGGAAGAGGCTCTGGCCTGCCACCGCGTTGCCGTTGGGTAGCGGCAAACCCGCCGGGCCGAAGCGCCCGGTGGTGAAGTGCCCAGGCAGCGGCAGGCTGGTGGGCAGCGAGTTGTCGAAGTTCCGGAACGGGTTGGGCGGGAAGTAGATCGTCGCCAGGAAGTCCTCGAACTCTTGCATCTCCGAGGCGCTCAGCGGCTGGTCGTCGCCCAGCAGGCCGAGGAAGGCGGGATTGAACTCCTCGATCCCGTCGCGGTCCCCGCGCCAGTGGTGCGGCTCCTTGCCGACGATGTCCTGCAGCGTCTGCGTGAGCATCGGGCCCTTCATCGGGTGCCAGTCCTCGAAGCCCGTGTCCAGCCCGGGCACGTTCGCGCCCAGGTTCTGGGTGTTGTCCACTTGCTTCATCCCGCCGGCCGGGTTGCCGAGGTCCCAGGCCAAGTGGTCCATGCGCGCGTCGATGTGACACGAGCCGCAGGACACCGCGCCCGTGCCCGAGGTCTTGCGCGTGTCGTAGAGGTGCTTGCGGCCGTTCTTGATCGCGGCCGGCGAGGGATCGAAGAAGCCCACGCGCGCGACCTCGAGCTCGCTGGCCGTGTTCACCACCGACAGCGAGCCGGCGAACTTGTTGAGCACGTACAGCTGCGCGCGTGGCTCGTCCAGGGCCACGCCGGTCGGTCCCTCGCCGACCTCGATCGTCGGCGCCAGGCCGGCGCGCGCGCCGTTCTGGTCGAGCACGATCACGTTGTTCGAGCCCATGCCGCTGACGTAGGCGCGCGTGCCGGCCGCGTTCCATACGATGCCGCGCGGATCGCCCAGCGACTTTGCGCGCTCGCTCTCGGGCAAGGTCGAACTGAGATAGTCGAGGTGCGGGTTCAGGTCGTCGAGCGCGATCAAGCCGAGGTTGCTGGGCAGGAAGCTCGCCAGCTCAGCGCGCACGAAGGTGCCGTTGGCCTTGGGCTCGAAGCGCCGGTCGTTGAGGGCCTCCGTGCCGACCACCGTGACCGCGCCCGAGGGGTGCACGGCCAGGGCCATGTTCAGGTTCATCAGCCCGTCGGCGTAGGTCACCGCCAGGGTGGCGGCGTCGATCAGGGCCACGTCGTGGTCGAGCAGCGTCCAGCCAACCGGGCGCCCGGAGAGCGCCGCCTGCGCTCCGCTGACCAGCGCCGTCCAGTCGCCGGCGTTGTCGTCGAGCCACTGCCCCGCGGCGTGCTGGCGCACTATCAGCGCCACCGGCGGCGGCGTGGGCAGCCCACCCGCAATGGGCGGATCGAAGCCCGCGCCCGCGTTCGGCGGCGGATTCGCGCCCGCGTAGGGACCGGCCGGGTCGCTGACCACGTTGGGCGGAAAGCCGATGTTCATCACCGCGCCGCCACCCAACACCGTGGTGCGGTTGCCCGAGTCGAAGATCGCCGCGTACACGCTGCTGCCGTCCGCGCTCACCGCCAGCGCGCGCGGATCTTCGCCCTGGAGCGCGACGCGCGTGGGCGCCGCGGCCAGGTTGGCGGGATCGAACACCAGCACCACGTTGGCCTGCGAGCAGGACACGAAGGCGCGCTGCGGCGTCCCGGCGAAGACCACGTCGGCGGGCTCGTCATCGGTGTCGAGCGTGGCCACCACGTTCCCGGCCGCGAGGCTGACGATGTTGATGGAGTCGGAGACGTGGTTCACCACCCAGACCTCGTCGTTGGTGCGCGCCCGCACCGAGACGGGATCGAGCCCCACAGGGATCGCGGCGAGCGCGACCGGCGTCCCGCTGGTCAGATCGAAGACCTCCAGGCGGTTGTCGGCCGTGTTGACCGCCAGCAGCCGGGTGCGATCGGCGGTCATGGCCAGGGGCGATACGTGCGGCGTCTCCCAGTTCACGAGCGCGGTCTGGGCGCCGAGCGCGGAGCCCAGGGTGCAAACGAACAAGAGAACAGACGGCTTCAGGGGGATTCGGGCCACGCAAGCACTCCGGGGATGGAGACGGACGGGACGTCGGCGCGCTGCGCGGGCCAATCATCCCTATTCCAATCATCGCCGCGCGCCGGCCAAGCGCAAGTGAAGCTTGTGCGGCGCCCCGTACTGGTTGCAGCAAGGAGCTCGGCCGCCGCTACCCTGGGGCTCCCAGATGCGCGCCCTAGCCTTCCACGCTCCTTTCTCGCTGCGCTGCGAATCCGTGCCCGAGCCGCGCCTCGAGGCCCCCACCGACGTCCTGCTGCGCGTGGACCTGGCGGCGATCTGCGGCTCGGATCTGCATGTCTACCGCGGGGTCGAGGCCGGCCTCGACGCGGGCACGGTCATGGGCCACGAATTCCTGGGCACGGTGATCGAGGCGGGTGCCGAGGTACGGCGCTGGAAGCCCGGCGCGCGCGTGGTGAGCCCCTTCAGCACCTCCTGCGGCGCGTGCTTCTTCTGTCGCCGCGCGCTGCCCAGCCGCTGCGAGATGGGGCAGCTGTTCGGCTGGGTCGAGCACGGTCGCGGCTTGCACGGTGGCCAGGCCGAGTACGTGCGCGTGCCGCTGGCCGACGCCACGCTGGTCGAGCTGCCGGCGGGGGTGCCCGAGGAGCAGGCGCTGCTCGCCGGCGACGTGCTCTCGACCGGCCTGTTCGCGGCCGAGAACGGCGGCGTGCAGCGCGACGACCTGGTGTGCGTCCTGGGCTGCGGTCCGGTCGGGCTCGCCGCCGTGATCGGCGCGCTCAGCCTGGGCGCACGCAGCGTGATCGCGGTCGACTCCGTGCCCGAGCGCCGCGCGCTGGCCGAACGCTTCGGGGCCCAGGCCGTCGATCTCGGTTCGGCCGAGGCGCGCGTGCGCGCGGCCAGCGAGCAGCGCGGCGCGGACGTGGTCCTGGAAGTCGTGGGCAGCCCGCAGGCGAGCGCGCTCGCCTACCAGCTGGTGCGCATCGGCGGCACGATCAGCGCGCCGGGCGTGCACAACGAGCCGACCTTCGCCTTCTCGCCCGGCAAGGTCTACGACAAGAACCTGACCTACCGCGCCGGCCGCGCGCCGGCGCGTGCGTACATGGAGCGCGTGCTGGCGCGTCTCGCCTCGGGGGGACTCGACGTGGCCGCGCTGTTCTCGCACCGCATGGCGCTGGAGGACGGCCCGCGCGGCTACGCGCTGTTCGACGAGAAGCGCGAGAACTGCACGAAGGTGCTGCTGAAGCCCTAGGTTGAGTGTCCATGGACAAGGACCACGATCTGTGGCGATGCGTGCGCACGCCGGCCGGGGTGAACGCCATCGCTGCCCATGCGTCGTTTGCCGAGTCGCTCGACGACCGCCGCTCGTGGCGCCACATCTGGGAGTTGTGGCCGCTGTGGCCGCTGTTGCTGCTCGTCTGGCTCGTCGACGCTATTCGCCGCGCGCTCGCCAGCGATCGAGGGCCACGGCAGCGACGATGATCACGCCGGTGACGAGCTCCTGCACCCAGTTGTCGAGGCCGAGTTTGGTGCAGCCGTTGTCCACCACGGTCATGATCAGCGCGCCGATCAGCGTGCCGCCGATCGAGCCCTCGCCGCCGGCCAGCGAGGCACCGCCGATCACCGCCGCGGCGATGGCCTTGAGCTCGTAGCCCTGGGCCGTGGTCGGATCGCCCATCGAGAGGTAGGCGAGCTGCAGCACCGCCGCCACGCCGGCGCAGGCGACGCCCAGCACGTACACGAGGAGCTTCGTGCGCTCGACCGGCACGCCGCACAGCCGCGCGGTCTCCTGGTTCGAGCCGATGGCGACGGCGTGACGCCCGAAGACCGTGCGCTGCAGCGCGAAGGCCGACAGCGCGGCCAGCACCACCAGGATCCACACGCCCGCCGGCAAGAAGCCGCGCCCGGCCAGCATCAGCTTCCCGATCCAGCCCAGCTCGCCCGGATAGATCGGTTGGTTGTCGCCCACGCCCTTCGCCAGACCGCGCAGCGCGCCCCACAGCCCCAGCGTGACGATGAAGGGCGACAGGCGCGCGCGATTGACCAGCGTGCCTATCAGCGCGCCGATCGCCGCGCCGCTGAGCAGCGCGCACAGCGCCGCCAGGCTCGCCCCGCCGCCCGCGCGCAGCACCAGCGCCGCCACCATCGTGCCCAGCGCGATGGTGGAACCGACCGAGAGGTCGATGCCGCCCAGCACGATGATCCACGTCGCGCCCAGCGCCGCCGTGCCGACGACCGCCGTCTGCAGCAGCATCAGCTCTTGATTCGGCCACTGCGTGAAGGAGCGCCCACAGAGCAGCGCGAACAGCGTCCAGGTGGAGGCGAGGCCGAGCAGCGGACCGAGCGCGCGCAGCCAGGCCCTCACGCACTCGCCCCCGTGGCCGCCAGCAGCAGCGCGTGCTCGTCCCACTGCGTCACCGGCCGCGCCGCGCCCAGCACGCCGCGCGTCATGACCGCGATGCGATCGGCCACGCCCAGGAGTTCCGGCAGGTAGCTCGACACGAGCAGCACGGCTTTGCCCTCGCGCCGCGCGAGCGTGTCGATCCAGCGGTAGATCTCGGCCTTGGCGCCGACGTCCACGCCCCGCGTGGGCTCGTCGAGCAGCAGCAGGTCGACCTCGGCCGCCAATAGACGCGCGAGCGCGACCTTCTGCTGGTTGCCGCCCGAGAGCGCGCCCACCGCTTGCCGTGCCGACGCGCAGCGCACACCCAGGCGCTCGATCCACGGCGCGGCGCGACGCGCGAGCTCGCCTGGGTTCAGCACGCCGCGGCGCGCGACGCGCGCGAGCATCGGCAGGGCGAGGTTCTCGGCCACGCTGCGCGCGAGTGCCAGACCCTCGCCCTTGCGATCCTCGGACAGAAAACCGACGCCCGAGTGCCAGCGCGCGCGCGGCTGGCGCGGGCCCTCGAGCGCCAACATGCGCAACGCGCCCGTGCGCACGGGTGCGAGCCCGAACAGCGCGCGCAGGAGCTCGGTGCGCCCGGCCCCGATCAGGCCCGCGATCCCGAGCACCTCGCCACGCCGCAGTTCGAGCGAGGCGTCGAGCGGCAGGCGCGCGCCGGCGAGCCGCTCCAGACGCAGCACGACCTCGCCCGGGACGCTCGGCGAGCGCGGGTAGAGCTCCCCCACCTCGCGCCCGGCCATGCGCCGCACCAGCGAAGCCTGCGTCTCGCTCGCGAGCTCCCCGCTCGCCACGCTGACACCGTCGCGCAGCACGGTGAAGCGCGTGGCGAGCGCGAAGACCTCCTCGAGTACGTGCGAGATGTACAGCACGCTCACGCCGCGCGCGGCCAGGGCACGGATGCGCGTGAAGAGGTGCGCCACGTCGGCACGAGCGAGGCTCGAGGTGGGCTCGTCGAGGATCAGCAGCCGCGTCTCGAGCGCCAGCGCGCGCGCGATCTCGACCAGCTGGCGGTCGGCCAGTGGCAGCTCGCCCACGCGGCGCGCTGGGTCGAGCTCGGCGCGTCCGACCTGCGCCAGCGCCGCGCGCGCGCGCGCATGCAGGGCCGGGCGATCGAGCAGCACGCCACGGCGCGGCTCGTTGCCGAGGCACACGTTCTCGGCCACGCTGAGGTGCGGCGCGAGCGCCAGCTCCTGGTGGATCAGGACCACGCCCGCGGCGCGCGCGTCGTGCGGCGTGCGCGGCGCGTAGGGCCGGCCGTCGAGCGCCATCGTTCCCGCGTCGCTGGCCAGCGCGCCGGCCAGGATGCGCATCAGCGTCGACTTGCCGGCGCCGTTCTCGCCTAGCACGGCGTGCACCTCGCCCGGCGCGACCTCCAGCGCCACGTCGCCCAGCGCGCGCGTCTCGCCGAAGCGCTTCGCGACCGCGCGCAGCGCGAGGCGCGGCGCCGCTCCAGCGGCGCTCATTCGAGCAGCGCAGCCACGCTCGGGTCGCCCATGTTCTCGCGCGTGACCAGCACAGCGCCCGTGTCGATCGCGGGCGGCACGCGCTCGCCGCGCAGGGCCGCGGCCGCCGTGCTCACCGCCAGCTGGCCCATGCGTTTCGGGTCCTGCACCACCAGCGCGTCGATCTTGCCCGCCCGCAGGCCCGCGACCAGCGGCGGCGAGGCGTCGAAGCCGACGAACTTCAGCTTGCCGGCCAGGTCCATCTGCTCGAGCGCCAGCAGCATCCCGCTGCTGGCCGACTCGTTCGAGCAGAAGACCCCCTGCGCCTCGCGCAGCGCGTCGAGCAGGTTGAGCGCGCTGGTCTTGGCCTCGCCCAGGGTCGCGCCGGCGTAGCGGTTGTCCACCGTGACCTCGAGCCCGCCAGCCTTGGCCGCGGCCAGGAAGCCGGCCTCGCGCTCTTCGGTCGAAGCCGAGCCCACGTTGTAGCGCAGCAGCACGACCTTGCCTTTCCCGCCCAGGAGCTTGACCAGCTGCTCGCCGCCGAGCTTGCCTCCGGCGGTGTTGTTGGTGGCCACGAAGCTGGCGAAGTCCGCGCCCGCCACGCCATCGAGGGCCGAATCGAAGATCACCACCGGGATCTTCTGCGCCTTGGCCTGGGCCACCACCGGGGCGAGGGCCGTGTGATCGAGCGGGGCCAGGCACAGCGCGTCGATGCCCGCGCCCAGGAACTGCTGCACCAGCGCGATCTGCTGCGCGCGGTCGTTCTCCTGCAGCGGGCCCTTGAAGAGCATCTCGACGTTGGCCTCGGCCGCGCCGACGCGCGCACCCTTCTCGACCGTCTGCCAGAAGATGTGCGTCGTGCCCTTGGGGATCACGGCGATGCGCGGCTTGGCTCCCGGGGCCTTGCTGCTCTCCTGCGTGCAGGCGAGCGAGAGGAACGGCGCGAGACACAGCGCCAGGCGAGCGAACGGCTTCATGCAGGGGGCTCTCCGCGAACGGACAAGGCAGAGAATAGCCCCTTGCGAGCGCTCGTGGCCAGCGGAGAGAATCGCGCGCCCCGTGCGCCTCGACGCCCATCAGCACTTCTGGCGCTACTCGGCCGCGGAGTATGGCTGGATCGGCGAGCGCATGGAGCGCATCCGGCGCGACTTCCTGCCGGCGGACCTGGAGCCCGAGTTGCGCCGCGCCGGGCTGGAGGGCTGCATCGCCGTGCAGGCGCGCTCCAGCCGCGCCGAGACGGAGTTCCTGCTCGATCTCGCGCGCGCGAACCCGTTCGTGAAGGGCGTGGTCGGCTGGACCGACCTGTGCGCGCCCGGGGTCGAGCGCGAACTCGCGCGCCTGACGCGCGAACCGCTCCTCAAGGGCCTGCGCCACGTCGTGCAGGACGAGCCCGACGAGGGCTTCCTGCTGCGCGCGGACTTCCGGCGCGGCGTGCGCGCGCTCGCGCGCCACGAACTCGTCTACGAGATCCTGGTGTACTCGCGCCACCTGCCCCTGGTCGGCGAGTTCGTCGCCCGCCACGCCGTGCCGCTGGTGCTCGACCACCTGGGCAAGCCGCGCATCGCCGAGCGCGAGCGCGCGAGCTGGGAGCAGCCCTTCCGTGCGCTGGGCGCCTTCCCCCATGTCGCCTGCAAGCTCTCCGGGCTCGTCACCGAGGCCACCTGGAACGAGTGGACGCCCGACGACCTGCGCTTCTACCTCGACGTCGCGCTGGAGACTTTCGGCGAGGATCGGCTCCTGTTCGGCTCGGACTGGCCGGTGTGCCTGCTGGCCGCGCGCGACTACGGCCAGGTGTTCGCGCTGGTGGACGACTGGGCCGCTCGTCTGGGGACGAGCGCGCGTGCGAAGCTGTTCGGCCTCAACGCCGCGCGTATCTACTGCATCCCATGAAGCAAACCTACTTCGTCACCGGCGCACTGGGCTGCATCGGCGCCTGGGTCGTCAAGCAACTGCTCGAGCGCGGCGACGTGCCGGTCGTGTTCGACTTGGGCGGCGATCCGCGCCGCATCCGCGACCTGCTCGGCGAGGCCGGCCTGGCGAAGGTGCGCTTCGTGCAGGGCGACATCACCGAGCTCGAGAGCGTGAAGCGCGCCGTGCTCGAGGCCAAGCCCCACGCGCTCGTGCACCTCGCCGGGCTGCAAGTGCCCTTCTGCAAGGCCGATCCGGCGCTGGGCGCGCGCGTGAATGTGCTGGGCACGATCCACGTCTTCGAGGCCGCGCTCGCGGCGGGCCTCGCGCGCGTCGTGTACGCGAGCTCCGCCGCCGTGCTCGGCCCCTCGGAGGACGACGAGCACCCCGCCGACGAGCACGCGCCCTGCGAGCCGGTCACGCACTACGGTGTCTACAAGCGCGCCAACGAGGGCACGGCGCGCATCTACTGGCTCGACAAGAAACTCTCCAGCGTTGGGCTGCGCCCGCTCACCGTCTACGGCGTCGGCCGCGACCAGGGCCTGACCTCGGGCCCGACCAGCGCGATGAAGGCCGCCGTGCTCGGCCGCCCGTTCCACATCGGCTTCAGCGGCCCCACCGACTTCCACTACGTGGCCGACACCGCCGCCGCGTTCCTGGCCTGTGCCGACCGCGGCCCGGCGGGCGCGCACGTCTTCAACCTGCACGGCGACACGCTCGACGTCGCCGAGTTCGTGCGCGCGATCGAGGCCGAGCTGCCCGCCGCGCGCGGCACGCTCACCCACGGCGGCCCGCGCATCCCGATCCCGCCGCGACTCGACGGCAGCGCCATCGACGAGGCCGTGCCCGGGCTCGTGCACACCAGCGTGGCGAGCGGCGTGCGCGAGACGCTCGCGCGCTTGCGCGTCCTGGCCGAGCGCGGCGCGCTAGACGCGCGGGATCTCGCCTGACGGAAACGTGGGTGCCCGCGCCACCCGGGACGCGGGCATCTCGCTAGTGTTCCTTCCCCGCAGTAGCGCCAACAAGGCGCCATGATGGATCGTCGCTGGCCAGGCGCGCCGCCGACGCGTATTCGCTGCAATACTAGGGAGGAGGCGCAACGCCGCCAGCGGCGATTCAGTGCGGCGGATTGTTGGCGCTACTTCGGGGCAGGGACACTGGGCCGCTCAGCGCGCGCGGAGCTTGCCGATGTCGCGCACGAAGACGTCCCACACGCCGTTCGTGTCGCCAGGCACGAGGTTGCTCGCAACGCTGTAGAAGGCAACCGTGCGGCCGTCGGCCGAGAGCATGGGCTGACTGGAGGCGGCGTTGCCCAGCGTCCCGTCGGAGGCCTCGCTCATACGCAGCGTGATGCCGCTCACGCGGTCGTGCCAGAAGACGTCCTGGACGCCGTTGGTGTCGTTGCGCGGTGCGAGGTTCGTGGCGTAGCCCTTGAAGGCCACGTAGCGGCCGTCCGTGGACAGGAACGAGCGCCAGCTGGTCTGATCTCCTTGTGCGCCGTGCGAATCCACGCTGACGCGCGCGGTGACGCCGCTGACGAGGTCGTGCACAAAGACGTCGGAAGCCTCGTTCGTGTCGCCGGGAACGAGGTTGGTCGACAGGCTCGAGAAGGCGACGGTGCGTCCGTCGCCGGAAATCGCGGGGTAGTCCCCGCCGCCCTGGTTGCCCTGCACGCCGTTCGAGGCGACGGTTGCGAGCACGGTCGTGCCAGCAAGGAGGTCACGCACGTAGACGTCCAGGAAGCCGTTGGCGTCTGCGCCCGAGAGCAGCGCTGACGTCTCGAAGCAGGCCTTGCTCCCGTCGTCGGAGAGCGTGACGGCGTGGGATCCGCGGTTGCCCTGGGCGCCAGCCGAGTCGACGCTGGCGCGCACCGTCGTCCCGAGCAGGAGATCGCGCACGAAGATATCCGACTGGTTGTTCGTGTCGCCCGGGATCAGGTTGGTCGCGATGCTCTCGAAGGCCACGAAGCGACCGTCGCCGGAGAGCACTTGGTTGATACTGTCTCGGTCCGCCTGGACACCGGCCGAGTCGACGCTGGCGCGCACCGTCGTCCCGAGCAGGAGGTCGCGCACGAAAACGTCGGCCACGCCGTTGGTGTCGCCCGGCACGAGGTTGCTCGCGCGGCTCCAGAAGGCCACGAGGCGGCCGTCGGCGGACAGCGTGGGGTATTCGCTCTCGCCATTGCCCTGCAGGCCGCTCGAGTTCAGGCTGACGAGCGTGGTGATCCCGTACAAGCGATCGCGCACGAACACGTCGCCCTCACCGTTCGTGTCATGGGGCACGAGGTTGGGCGCGTCGCTCTGGAAGGCCACGAAGCGGCCGTTGGCCGAGAGAGCAGGCGAATAGCTGTCCGCGGTGCCCTGGACTCCGCCGCTGCCAACGCTGATGCGCGTCGTCATCTGCCCCGTCACGGGGCTGGCCAGGGCACACAGGAACACGAGGCGTGAGAGGGACGAAGGACGAAGATTCATGGGGAAATACACTCCTTGTGATGGGAGCTCGCGTGTGAGCGAGCAAAAGGATGTCTGAAAAACTCGTCTGCGCGTCGCGGCAAGGCGACCGCGAGACGACCGGCTACGCGGCCTCCAGAGTAGGGCGCTTGGCCCACGGCGTTACCACTCCTTCTGCCCAAATTCCGCGGCAGGAAGGGGCGAGCGCCGCTGGCGCTTCCGGGCCGTAGCGCGCTTCACCATGCACGTCCGTTTCTCCGTCGCCGAATGCGCCACGCGCTGGTTGGAGCGCTAAGATCCGACGGATGTCCACGCGCTCCGCAGCTCCCCGCCCGCTCGCCGAGTGTGCCGTCGTCGTCTCCTCCAGGGACAACGTGGCCGTGGTGAAGAGCGCGCTCGCGACCGGCGAGCGCGTCGCCCTCGACGGTGCGCACGAGCTCGAGATCCTAGGTTCCGTGACGCCTGGGCACCGTTTCGCGACGCGCGCGATCCCAGCCGGGACGTTCGTTCTGCAGTACGGTCAGCCGATCGGGACTTCGACGGGCATTAGCGCAGGCGAGCCGATCAGCCACGCGAACATGTCGAACGAGGTGCCGGTGGTGCGCGAGCTGCCGGCGGGCCTGTCGAATCCGGCGCCGGACTACTTCGCGCCTGCGCAGCGCGCGCGCTTCCGTGGCTTCGTGCGCGCCGACGGGCGCGTGGGCACGCGCAACTTCGTGCTGATCGTGCCGACCAGCATGTGCGCCAGCCACGAGGCAGCGCAGATCGCGATGCTGGCCGAGCTCACGCTGTGGTCGCGCGCGAGGTTCCCCAACGTGGACGGCGTGGTGGCCCTGCCGCACAACAAGGGCTGCGGCTGCTCGGACGGCTCGAACCTCGAGGTCATGCTGCGCACGCTGGCGAACTACGCCGACCATCCCAACGTGGGCGCGGTGCTGTTCATGGATCTGGGCTGCGAGAAGACGAACCTCACGCTGGTCGGGCGCTACCTGAAGGAGCGCGGCGGGCTCTCGACGCAGAAGCCGGTCGAGTGGCTCGGGATCCAGGACCTCGGCGGCACCGAGAACACGATCAAGAAAGGGCTCGAGATCATCGGCTCGATGCTGGGTGAGGCCGACAAGACCGCGCGCAGCGAGGTCTCGGCCGAGCACCTCGTGCTGGGCGTCAAGTGCGGCGGCTCGGACGGCTTCAGCGGGCTCTCGGCCAATCCCGCCCTGGGCCACGCCTCCGACCTCGTGGTGCGCTCGGGCGGCACGGTGATGATCACCGAGGTCCCCGAGTTCTGCGGCGGCGAGCACCTCTTCGCGGCGCGCGCCAAGGACGCGGCCACGGGCAAGCGCGTGTTCGAGTACGTGGACTGGTACAAGGAGTACGCGAAGAAGTTCGGCACGGTGCTGGGCGACAACCCGAGTCCGGGCAATGTCGCTGGAGGGCTGCTGAACATCACGATCAAGTCCCTCGGAGCCATGGCCAAGGCCGGCACCACGCGCGTCGAGGGCTGCACCGAGTACGCCATGCCGCCGACCTCGCGCGGGCTGCACCTGATGCAGGGCCCGGGCTACGACCAGGAGTCCACGCCGGGCCTCGTCGGCGCGGGCGCCAACGTGATCGTCTTCACCACCGGGCGCGGCACGACGATCGGCAACGCCATCGCGCCGGTGATCAAGCTCGCCTCGAACACGCCCATCTTCGAGCGCATGGGCCGCGACCTCGACCTAAACGCGGGCACGATCATCGACGGCACGGAGACGATCGAACAGGTCGGCCGGCGCGTGTTCGAGCGCATCCGCGCGGTGGCTGGTGGCGAGGTGCTGGCCCGGGCCGAGGAGACGAAGCACCGCGAGTTCCAGTTCTGGGCGGAGCAATCGGTCTCGCTGTAGGTGCCAGCCAACGAACCATGCGCGCCGCCGCCCTCGTCGCTCCGCGACGCATCGCGCTCATCGAGCTCCCGCGCCCCCTGCTCGGGCCCCACGACGTGCGCGTCGCCCCGGCCGCGGTCGGCGTGTGCGGCACGGACCTGCACATATGGAGCGGTGAGTCGAACTTCAACCTCGACCAGCGCGGCGCGCCGATCCCGCTCGAGCGCGCACCGCAGGTGCTGGGCCACGAGATCACGGGCACGGTGCTCGAGGTCGGCGGCGCCGTGCGCGACCTCGTCGCCGGCGAGCGCGTGGTCGTCGACCAGGGCCGCAACTGCCGCAGCGAGCGCCGCGAGCCGGCCTGCGAGTATTGCGCGAGCGGAAACTCGCACCAGTGCGAGTTCTACATGGAACACGGCATCACCGGCCTCCCCGGCGGTTTCGCCGAGGAGCTGGTCGTGCCGGCGGTGAACGCCGTGCGCATCGAATCGGCACTGTCCTTCCCGGTCGCGGCGATGACCGAGCCGCTCGCGTGCGTCCTCCACAGCGCCGACTTCGGCCAGCGCGCGCGCACGCGCTACGCCGTGAACGCCGCCGAACCGGCCGAGCGCGTGCGCACGGCCGTGGTGCTCGGCGCCGGGCCGGCGGGGCTCCTCTTCGTACAGGTGCTGCGCCACGTACTGCGCTTCGACGGGGCGCTGCTCGTCGCCGATCCGAGCGCGGAGAAGCGCGCGCTCGCGCAGGACCTGGGGGCCGAGGTGTTCGCGCCTGCGGAGCTGCTCGACGCCGTGCTCGCGCGCACGCACGGCCGGCGCGCGGAGCTCCTGGTGGAGGCGAGCGGCGCGGGCGCCGCCTTCGCAGCGATCCCCGCGCTGATCCGCAAGCAGGCGACGGTGCTGCTCTACGGCATCGGCCACGGCGGCGCCTCGCTCGAGCTCCTGAACCCGGTGCAGTGGCGCGAGGCCGTGCTGGTCACCTCGGTCGGCGCCTCGGGCGGCTTCGACGCCGACGGGCGGCCGAGCGTGTACCGCCGCGCGCTGGAGCTGCTCGAGCGCCGCACGGTCGTCGTCGACGCGCTGCTCACGCACACCTACCGCGGCCTCGCCGCAGTCGCGCAGGCCTTCGGGTCCGACCCCGCGCAACCCGAGTACGTGAAGGGCGCGGTGGTGCTCTCGTGAAGCGGCGCGTTTCGCTGTTCGTGACCTGCCTGATCGACCAGCTGCGGCCCGAGATCGGGCGCGCGACGGTGGCGGTGCTGGAGAAGGCCGGCTGCGAGGTCCAGTTCGACGCGCGCCAGACCTGCTGCGGTCAGCCCGCCTTCAACACCGGCTTCCGCGCCGAGGCACGCGCGGTCGCGCGGCACTTCGTCGAGGTGTACGAGCGCGCCGAGTGCATCGTGGTGCCCTCGGGCTCGTGCTGCGCGATGCTCCAGCGCCTCGCCGAGCTGTTCCCCGACGACGCCGAGCTCCACGAACGGGCCGAGCGCGTCGCCGCGCGCACGCACGAGCTGTCGAGCTTCTTGGTGCGCGAGCTGGCCATCACCGACCTCGGCGCGCGCTTCGACGGGCGCGTGGCCTGGCATCACGCCTGTCACGGCCTGCGTGAGCTCGGGTTGCGCGCCGAGGCGCGCGCGCTGCTCGGCAAGGTGCGCGGGCTCGAGCTGGTCGAGCCACCGCTCTCGGATGCCTGCTGCGGCTTCGGCGGGACCTTCTCGGCCAGCTACCCCGAACTCTCCACGGCCATGCTCGATCCGAAGCTCGACAAGCTCGAGGAGGCCAAGGTCGATGCGGTGAGCGCGCTCGACGGCTCGTGCCTGATGCAGATCCAGACGCGGCTCGCGCGCCGCGGCTCGAAGATCCGCGCGCTGCACCTGGCGGAGATCCTGGCCTCGTGACGCACGCCGCGCAGCCGACGAGCGCGACGTTCCCGGCCAACGTCGAGGCCGCGCTCGGTGACGCGACGCTGCGCGGGGCGCTGGCGCGGGCCACGGACCTCTTCGGCGAGCGCCGCACGGCCGCGATCGGCGCGGTGCCCGAGTGGGAGGCGCTGCGCGAGCAGGCGCGCGCGGTGAAGGAGCACACGCTGGCGCGCCTCGACTTCTACCTGGAACAGTTCGTGGAGCGCGTCGAGAGCTCCGGCATGCGCGTGCACTGGGCGCGCGACGCGAAGGAAGCCTGCGCGCTCGTCGCGGAGATCGCGCGCGCCGCCGGCGCGAAGCGTCTCGTCAAGAGCAAGAGCATGACCACCGAGGAGATCGGCCTGAACGCCGCCCTGGAACGGGATGGGTGCGAGCCGGTCGAGACCGACCTCGGCGAGTGGATCATCCAGCTCGCCGGCGAAACGCCCTCGCACATCATCGTGCCCGCGATCCACAAGACCAAGGCGCAGATCGCCGAGCTGTTCGTGGACAAGCTGCACATCGAGAAGAGCGACGACGTCGAGGTCCTGACCGCCACCGCGCGGCGCATCCTGCGCGAGCACTTCGCCGCCGCCGACCTCGGCATCAGCGGCGTGAACTTCGGCGTGGCCGAGACGGGCACGATCCTGATCCTCGAGAACGAGGGCAACGCGCGCCTGACGACCTCGTTGCCGCGCGCGCACGTGGCGGTCATGGGCATCGAGAAGGTGATCCCGCGTTTCGCGGACCTCGAGGTGTTCCTGCGCCTGTTGCCGCGCTCGGGCACGGGGCAGCATCTGACCAGCTATCAGAGTCTCTTGACGGGGCCGGAGCCCGCGGAGCGCGAGGGCCCGCGCGAACTGCACCTCGTGCTGCTCGACAATGGGCGCTCGGAGCTCCTGCAGGAGCGCGTGATGCGCCAGACGCTCGCCTGCATCCGCTGCGGCGCGTGCCTGAACGCGTGCCCGGTCTACCGCGCGATCGGCGGCCACGCCTACGGCTCGGTCTATCCCGGCCCGATCGGCGCGATCCTGACGCCGCAGCTCTTCGGCGCCGAGAAGGCGCAGCACCTGCCCTTCGCCTCCAGCCTGTGCGGCGCGTGTCGCGACGTGTGCCCAGTCAAGATCGACATCCCCAACGTCCTGCTCGAGCTGCGCGCGCGCCTGCAGACCGGCGCGCCGATCGGTGGCCGCACGTCGCCCAAGAAGTCGGGCGCGTTCGAGCGCCTGGGCTGGAAGGTGTGGGCGTGGAGCTGCGCCGGGCCGCGGCGCTTCGCGCTCGCCTCACGGCTCGGGCGCGTCGCCGCGAGTCTCGGTCTGCTGCGCTTCGCGCCGCAGCTGCGCGCCTGGGGCCAGACGCGCGCGGTGCCGGAGCTCGCGCGGCGTTCGTTCCGCGAGCAGTGGAAGGCGGACGGGCGATGAGCGACGCGCGCGCGGAGATTCTCGGGCGCGTGCGCGCCAGGCTCGCGGCGGATCCCGAGCGCGGCACGAGCACGTTCCCGCTGCCGCCCGTGCTCGCCGCGACCCCCGTGGCGCTGGCGGAGCGCTACGAGCGCTTCCGGACGACGCTGGAGAGGGTGGGCGGACGCGTGGAACGCGTGGCCAGCCTCGGCGCGGCGCTGGAGCGCGTGCAGGCGCTGGTGCAGGGCCGCGGGCTGCGGCGGATTGCGCTCTCGGACGCGCCGGTCCTGACGCCGCTCGCGGCGCGCTGGAACGCGCTCGAGCTTTGCGGACCAGCCGCTCCACGCGCCGCGCTGCTGGCCGCGGAGCTGGGGGTCACCTGCGCGCAGTGGGGCATCGCCGAGACCGGCACGCTGGTGCTCGAATCGGCCGAGGAACGCCACCGCTTGATCTCGCTCGTGCCACCGGTGCACGTCGCGCTCCTGCCGGCCGCCAGACTGCTCGGGACACTCGGCGAAGCGCTCGCCGCCGTGCGCGGTTCCACCGGGGCGCCGTCCTCGCGTACGATCACGTTCGTCACCGGGCCGTCGCGCACGGCCGACATCGAGCTCACCCTCGTCGTCGGTGTGCACGGCCCGCGCGAGCTCCACGTCTTCGTCCACGACTGACCTCCGTCCCCCGCCGAATCGACTTGAAGATCGTCTCCTTCACCCACCGTGACGCCATCGCGCGCGTCGGCGCGCTGCTCGAGAACGGCCAGAGCGTGCTCGATTTCTCCAGCCCGGCGGCAGCGATCCCGCAGCCGAAGTGCGCGCTCGAGGCCTTCGATCTCGCCGGCGCGTTCCTGCGCGAAGCGCGCTCGCTGGCGCAACGCGCGCAGGGAAAGGGCGAGCTCGCGCGCCTACGCGCGGCCGGCGCCGTGCTCGCGCGCAAGGACGTGCAGCTGCTGGCGCCCGTGCCGCGGCCGGGGAAGATCCTGTGCATCGGGCTCAACTACAAGGACCACGCGGCGGAGTCGAACTCGGCGCTGCCCGAGCGCCCGCTGCTCTTCTCGAAGTTTCCGACGTGCGTCACTGCGCCCGGCGGCACGATCCGCATCCCGCGCGGCTCCGCGAACGTCGACTACGAGGCCGAGCTCGGCGTCGTGATCGGCAAGCGCGCCTCGCGCGTGCCGGCCGCGAAGGCGCTGGAGCACGTGCTCGGCTACGTGAACTTCAACGACGTCTCGGCGCGCGACTTCCAGTTCAAGGACGGGCAGTGGCAGCGCGGGAAGAGTTGCGACACGTTCGCGCCGTTCGGCGAGTACATCGCCACCACGGACGAGATCGCCGACCCGCACAAGCTGAAGATCCGCCTGCGCCTGAACGGCAAGACGATGCAGGACTCGAGCACGGATCAGCTCATCTTCCGCATCCCGCAGCTGATCGAGTCGCTGAGCGAGCATGTCACGCTCGAGCCGGGCGACGTGATCGCCACCGGCACGCCGCCGGGCGTGGGCTTCGCGCGCAAGCCGCCGGTGTGGCTGCAGGCGGGCGACAAGGTCGAGGTCGAGATCGAGGGCCTGGGCGTGCTGACGAACCTGGTTGGGGCCGCGGAGTAGCCTCACCACTCGCTGTGCGTGAGCTCGCGTACGGGCGCGAGCTCCCCACCGAGCGGGGCCCAGCGCAAGGACAGCTCGGCTCCTCCCGTGCGGTTGAACCAGACGACCGCGATGTCGTGCGCACCCATCGCCAGAGCGACCGTCCCGCGCTTCTCCACCGTCCCGTGGAGTCCGTCGTTGTCGACGACGATGAGTCCGTCGATGGCGAGCTGCGATCCATCGTCCGAGGACAACGCGAACACGTAGACGTCGTCGCGCGGCGCCAGCACGTGGCCGTCGAAGCTCAAGCCCGTGTTCTCGCCGCGGTCGGCGGGTCGCAGGGCGATCTCGGGCACGACCTCGGTCGAGGTCGTGCCGCCTGCGGAGAAGTCGGGCAGCGAGGCCCATTCTCCCGAGTAGCGGCGAACCCGAACCCCGGGCTCGACGCCGTTGGGCTTGCGGGGCGGAAGCGGCTCGACGCGTTCGAAGGCATGGGCTACGGTCGCGGAAACGGGCTTGCCCTCGTGAAAGGCGCGGGCGTTCACGACGCTCGAACTTTCGAGTGCGAGCGGTCGTTCGTAACGCGGCGAGCGCGCATCCGGCTCCTGGCCATCGAGCGTGTAGCGGATCTCGAGCCCCGGGCTCTTGGTCTCGATCTTCACGCTCAAGGGTCGCACGAAGATGTCCGACTCGGCCACGATCTCCGGCGCGCGGTAGACGATCGGTTCGCCCTGGATGCCGAGCGTCACGACGGAGGCGATCGGGTCGGGCATCGCCGCCGGCAGCTGGATGACGACATCAGTGCCCTCGCGCTTCACCGGCAGCAGCAGGCGCGGCCCGGCCAGCCAGCCGGCCGAGAGCAGCTCGTTGCCGAGGCCGGGCAGCACGAGGCGCCCGTCCGCCGGACGCTCGAACACGTGCAGATAGAGGGTCGAGTTCGCGCCGTTCCTCTTCACCGTGCAGCGGCCCCACGGGAGCTGCTCGAAGGGGCTCGCGCTCGTGCCGTGGATCGCCTCGCCGTTCTCTTTCATCCACGCGCCGATGCCGTGCAGGCGCGCGACCGCCTCGTCGGGGAACGTGCCGTCCGCCTTCGGGCCCACGTTGAGGAGATAGTTGCCGCCCTTCGAGACGACGTCGATCAGGTTGCGCACCAGGGTCTCGACCGACTTCCAGTTCGTGTCGTGCGAGTTGTAGCCCCAGTTCCCGTTCATCGTCATGCACGTCTCCCAGTCGGTGCCGGAGAGACCGGTGGCCGGGATCTCCTGCTCGGGCGTGCCGAAGTCGCCCACGGCCTCGCTCGAGTCCGAGAAGCCGCCCATGCCGCCGCGGTGCACGTCGACGCGGTTGTTGACGATCAGCGCCGGATCGAGCGAGCGACACAGCTTGTAGAGCTCGACGCCGCGCTCGTGCGTCCAGGTGTTCTCCCACTCGCCGTCGAACCACAGCACGCCGGGCGAGTACTTCGTGATCACCTCGCTGACCTGCGCGTGCAGGTACTTCACGAAGCGCTCGAAGTCCGCGCCGTCGGCCGAGCGCTCCGCCGCCTCCCACGCGCGCCGCGGCAGGTAGTCGGGATGGTGCCAGTCCATGATCGAGTGGTACGCGCAGAAGCGCACCCCGCCGCGCGCACACGCGGCCGAGAGCTCGGCCAGCACGTCGCGGTGGAAGGGCGTGTTCATCACGTCCCAGTCCGTCTGCGCCGAATCGAACAGGCCGAAGCCGTCGTGGTGCTTGCTCGTGATCACGAGGTAGCCCATGCCGGCCTCGTGCGCGAGCGCGACCCACTGCTCGGCATCGAAGCGCAGCGGGTCGAAGCGCGGCTGGAACTGCTCGTACTCGCCGACGGGGATGTGCGCGCTCTCGCGGATCCATTCGCCGTAGCCGGTCTCGCCCTGCCACTCGCCAGCGGGCACCGCGTACAGCCCCCAGTGGATGAAGAGCCCGAAGCGCGCCTCGCGCCACCAGTCGAGGCGCGCGTCGCGCGGTTCGGTTGCGGCTTCCTGCGCCTGGACGCTTGGCGGGCTGGAACACGCGCTCGCTCCACCGACCAGGGCCACGACCAGCGGAGCGAACCAGCGACGAGCATCGAGCGACATGCGAACCTCCATGGGTGCGCGGAGCTTCCGCTCGCCGCGCCCCCTCCGCAACGCTGGGCCCGGACGATCCGGGACGGAAGCCGTTTTTTTCCACCCACGACGCTCCGGTCCCGGCCGCGAAATGCCGACTAGCTGCTCGCCCCACTCCCGAGCGGGGACGTCCCCATCCAGTCGTCACTTCCGTCGCACATGAAGGCTCAAGCCCTCGCCCTCTGGTTCCTCCCGGCCGTCACGCTCGTGAGCGCCTGCGCCTCGTCCGCGCACACCCCGCGCATGCCGGACTGGGCACCGGACGAAGCCCGGCCCGTCGCGGCCGCCTCCGGCGTCACCGGTGGCGATGATCCGATCCGCCTGCCGAGCGAGGTCCAGGACAGCTCGATCCGCGTCCCGCAGCGGGACAAGAACGACGCCATACGCATTCCGCGCCCCGTGGACGAACCGGAGAGCCACTGGCCCGCGAGTGGTCTCTACATCGGCGGCTCGCTGATCACCTCGCAGCCGGGGGGAGACTTCGACGGCAACACGGCGCTGCTCGGTCCGACCGACGTGATCACGGTGCCCGACATCGACGTGGGCGCGGGCGCGGGGCTCTACGTCTCGTACCGCTGGCACATGAACGAGATCCAGCTGCAGTACTCGATCACCGAGCACGACGGCACCTTCCCCGGCTCGCCGGTCGACCACGACACGACGTTCTACGACTTCGACGTGAACTGGCGACACTACATCTGGGAGCAGAGCCCGTTCCAGCCCTACAGCCTGCTCGGCCTAGGCATCGGTAGCGCCGACATCGACAACGGCTCGACCGACCAGGCCACGGGAACCGTGTTCCAAGACGCCGAGATGAAGGACGGCATCAGCGTGAACCTGGGGCTCGGCCTCGCGTTCTACCCGCTGCCGGGGCTCATGTTCTTCGGCCAGGGCATGTACCGCTTCGCGTTCTACGAGACCTCGGACGGCATCGACGGCGAGTTCTCGAATACGCCCGACATCGAAGGCGACGGCTGGAACATCAGCTTCGGAGCGGCGATCCGTCTCTTGCCGCCGCGCAAGTAGCACGCGCTACTGCTGCGGTGGGCCGCGATAGATCGCCGCGGCCTTGGGCGCGCCCTCGTCCAGGTAGGGCTCGGGCACCGGCAGCGTGATCGTCTGGCGCATGTCGTCCCAGATGCCGAAGCCCACGTCCACGCCGTGGCTCGGATCGGGGTCGGTCATGAGGCTGTACCAGTCGACGACCTCGACGCCCTCCTCGGCCAGCAGCGGGATCAGGCCGTCCACGTAGGCCGTGTACATCTCGGGCAGCACCTGCGCCGCGCGCGCCGCCGCACCCCACGGTTCCCCACGGGCGTCGAAGGACTGGCCGGACTCGTAGACCTCGAGGCGCGGGTGCGAGCCGTCGGGGTTGAGCCGCGCTTCGGCCACGGCGCGGTGCTCGCGCAGCGAGGTGCGCAGCATGGGGAAAGCCAGGTAGGCCGCGTCGATGACCTCGTTCGGCGTAGGGCAGTTCGGGCACGCGCCGGCGCTCGCGCCGCTGAGCCACTGCGCGATCGTCTCGGGCCGCGGCCGGAAGTAGCACGAGGGTCCGAGCGCGTCCACGCGCGTGCCGGGCGGCAAGGCCTCGAGGATGCGGCGCACGAAGTCGGCGTCCCCCACCCAGGCGCCGACGAAGCGGCGCACGCTGCGCCGGCCGTCGAAGACCTCGTCGGCGATGCGCCACAGGCGCTCGAGTTCGGCGGCGATGAGCTCGTGCATCGTCAGGCCACGCCGTGAGGCTTCGCGCTGCATCCAGCGGCTGGCCGGGAAGAGACCGTTCCAGAGCTCGTTGGAGAGCTCGAGCGTGAGCGTGAGACTCGGATCGAGACCCGCGAAGGGCCGGCCGCCGTTCACGCCGGGCACGGCCGGCGCGCCGTCGCGCAGGCGCGTGAAGGCGTCGCGCAGGAAAGTCTCGTAGTCGGCCTCGCTCAGCGCATCCGTGCGGTGCGGCACCTGGAAGTGCAGACCGGCGCCGACGAGGTTGCAGAAGGCGGCCTGGAACTCGGGGCACATCCCGCGGCGCGTGCCCTGGCTCGGGCTCGCGGGACGGATGCGACCTGCGAGGTCGAAGCTGAACGGCACGGGCGAGTCGGACGAGCCGTACTCGTTCACGCTGCTCCAGTCGAGCGTGCGCCAGACGTAGGGCCCGGAGCCGCGGTTCATGGCGCGCACGCGCTCCACGTAGGCCGGCCAGAAGAGCGGGCGCTGGCCGAAGGTCCCGGGCAGCCAGACGTGGACGTTGCGCACCGGATCGACGCGCGAGGAGCTCTCGATCCACAGCGCCACCGTGCCGTTGCCGTTGCCGGCGTCGGGATCGATGCGCACGTCGGCGCGGCGCGCGCTACGACGCGCCTCGCCCAGCACGGCCGTGCCGATGAGCAGGCAGTTGCCCGTGCCCTCCCAGGTCAGGACCCAGGGCTCGACGCGCCCGTCGGGCAGCGTGCCCTCCATCGCGCCGAAGAGCCACGCGCCCGCGCCGTCGCCCGCCGGGAGCGCTGACAGGTCGGGCCAGCCCTCGCCCGTGCGCACGGGCACGCGTCCGAGCGCGACGAGCGGTGCGGGCTGGAGCAAGAGCTCACCGCTGCGCACCACCAAGAATTCGGAGGCGCGCATCATCGCGTCGGCAAAGACCACCTCGCGGCTGGACCAGCGCGCGAAGCTCGGGTTCATGCCGTACTCGAGGGCGTTGCCGGGGCGGCGCTCGACGCGCACCAGGTCGGGCCGCTCGAGCGTGTGCGTCTGTGCCGGCGAGCGCACCGTCAGGCGCACTGCGTAGCTGCCCTCGACCGCGTACTCGTGCTGCGGCGCGCTCTGGTTGGAGCCGGCGCCGTCGCCGAACTCCCAGCTCCAGCTCGTGACCGGACCGCTGGAGAGATCCTGGAAGCTCACCAGGAGGGGCGCGGGGCCGCTGGGGACATCCACCTGGAAGCGAGCCTCGAGCGGCGGTTCCTCTGGTCCGGTGCCGCCGCCTCCCCCGCCGCCACAGGCGGCAAGGAGCAGCGACGAGCCAAGCCCGACGATCAGAGCGCGCGACTGGGGAACCTCTCGAGCCCGAAACATGTTCCGCGGGCCGACCGTCGCGTGTGGGAGCACGAGAGGGGTCCACCCATCCTCGCCGAAACTGTAGCCCCTCCGGAGCTGCGCGGCGGGAGCGCGCGGCGCCTTTCGCATCGCCGTCGCACTCCCAGAAACGAAGCGGGGCGCGAGCGGACTCGCGCCCCAGCTTTTCGCGGGCAAGCCAGGCCGTCCGCAGCGTCGCGGCGCGGCAGCCCGGCGCGCACGCTCAGCGCGGATTCTTCTCGGTCGCGACCTTCTGGCCCACGGCCGCGCGATAGCGCGCCAGGGCGGTGGTCACGTCGGCGCGGTCGCTGTCGGCCTCGACGACTTCCAGCGCGCGCTCCTCCGTGGCGATGGCCTCGCGCACTCGACCAACGCGGAACTGCGCCAGCGCCAGCGTGTCAAGGTACTGCCACACGCTCGCGTCGCTGGCCTCGTTGGAAGCCTGGGCGTACTCCAGCGCCAGGTCGTCGAAGCGCTCGGCGTAGGGTTCCTCGGTCAGCACCATCCAGGCGAAGTTATTGAGCGCGCGCGCATCGTCGCGCACCAGCGGCAGTTGCTGGCGGGCAAAGGCCTTGGCCGCGGCCGGAGCCTGCGCCAGGCGCGCGAAGTTCGCCTGCAGGCCCTCCTGGGCCGCGTCGGCGGCGCGGCCGATCTCGCCCCGCGCGCGCTGGCTCCTCAGCATCTCGGACACGAAGCCGTCGATGCGCGGCAGGCCGTGCAGCGCGAGCGTGAAGCCGAGCTGCGTGCTCGAGTGTCGCCCCTGGAGCGCCACCACCGTGTGCGCGAGGGCCGGCGCGAAGCGCGTCAGTTGCGCGCGCTGCTCCTCGCCGAGGCGCGGCTGCAGCACCTCCAGCACGCGTCCGGCGTGCGCGCACAGCGCGAACGTGGCGTCCTTCGAGAGCCGCCCGAGTTCGGGCGCGAAGGCTTCGTCGTGCAGCACCGAGCGCCCGCCGTTGCGCGCGGTGAGCGCGCGCTCGACCAGGTCCTCGGAAGGCGAGAGCACCAGCGTGTTCTCCATCGTCGCGAGGTAGAGCGGCAGGCCCGGCGGCAGCTTGAAGACGCGCGTCGGCGCGCCGGCGATCTCGTCCTCGACGCCGGCCAGCTTGCCGCCCGAGGTGAGCGCGTTGCCGAAGCCCAGGAAGAACGACAGGATCGCGTTGGTGCGCACGGGGTCGTTGCTGGACAGCACCAGCGCGGCCTCGGGAATCGGGCCGCTGCCGCCCGGCACGACGTACAGCGCGAAGCCCGCCAGGTTGGCGAACAGCTCGCGCCCGAAATCCATGGCCGTGACGACCGGCGCGCCCTTCGCATTCTGCTCCAGCGCCGCGAGCGCTGGCCCGCGCTCGCTGAGCGCGCCGGTCACGAAGGCCGCCACACCGCTGGGGATGCGATCGAGCAGCGCCGGATCGAGCGGCGCGCCGCGCAGCAGGTTGAACACCAGGTTGTGGTGCTCCGCCGCGAGATTGAGATCGGCCTCGAGAGCCAGCCCGTCCTCACCCACCGCCAGGCGCACGACGAAGGACTGCAGGCTCTCCGGATCGAACGCGGCCATGGCCAGCGCCACGCGCGGGTCGGAGCTCGCCTGGGCCTGGAGCACGCTCTTCAGCAGCGGCCGCAGCGGCTCGGCGTTGAGGCAGCAGAAAAACGGGTCGCCGTGGCGCTTGGCCAGCGGCTCGCGCAACGCGGCGGAGAGCAGCGAGCCCTCTTCTTTGCCCGCCATGCGCCGCAGGACCGCGGCCACGTCCTCGCGCCGGTCGGAGGCCACCACGAGGCGCCGGCTGACGGCCACGTGCACCTGCCCCTGGAGCGCGAAGGCCGGCACGCCCTCGATCGCCTCCTCGGGCGTGCCCTGGGCGAGCAGCATCGACTCGATCAGCGCGCGCACGGTCTCCAGCTCGCCGGGGTGCAGCACCAGCACGCCGCCCGGCGTGCCGCCGTCGAGCGGCAGGCGCGTGAGCGCCACGGCCAGGCCGCGGATGCCGATCAGGCTCTGCACGAGCTCGGGCCGCACGGCGAAGCCCTGCTTGGCCGCCGCTTCCTCGAAGGAGCCGGCCAGGCCCAGCTGCTCCAGAACCTTCACCAGGGCCTGCCCCGGCTGGGTCGATTCGGCATAGAAGATCGTCTCGGGCGGCATCAGGCGCGCGAGGTCCACGCTGGCCAGGTCCTCCTGCAGACCGGCGGCGCGGGCCTTGGCCTCGCCCTGCAGCGAGGCGCTGGCCGCTTTCGCGGAGACCACGCGCTGGTAGAGCTCGAGCGCCTCCTGCAGATTTCCGCGCTCCTTCTCCAGGAAGTAGGCGTGGTGGAAGAGCGACTCGGGGTCCTGGACCCTGGCCACGCGAGCAGGGGTGGCGAAGACGGGTGCGAGGGAGACGACGCTCGCCAGGAGGGCGAGCCCGATGCGATGGAAGCTCATGGGAAGACGATCGCTGGGGACTCAGGGGCGCCGCTCCGGGGAGCGGGTCGGCGGCGTGCGCATACGCCTGCCGCGGACGCGCATTTCAACCCGTGATGCTACCGCACGCGCACGAGTCCGCGATCCTTGCCTCCGTAGCGGCTGGTGAGGTAGGTCGAGAACTCCTGCGCCTGACGCCGCACGAGCTCCGGCAGGCCGAGCGGGGTAAGCATCACGAAGTCGATGCCGTAGCGCTGGATGACCTGCGCGCAGCCCGGCTCCACGCCCTCCCGCCGGACGGCCATCTCGAAGCCGTACACCGGGCGCTCCAGGAACACCGCGTGATGCCAGCCACGCCAGGCACCCAGCACGGCCTCGGGCGGGACATGGGCGTTGACCGAGCGCGCGCTCTCGGCATAGGCGTCGTGCAGATCGTGGATCTGCTGCCAGCCTTCGCGCGGATGCCAGTCGAGACCGATCCAGGCCCCACACACGAGCGCGCCGAGCGCAACACCCACGCGCGGCGAAGCCAAGCGCGCGCCCAGCTCGCGCACGAGCTCGACCCCGGCCGCCACGGCGAAGGCGAAGACCGGCAGCAGCAGCCGTCCCGCGTAGCCGAAGTAGAACGCGACCACCAGCAGCGTGCCGAGCGCGAAGAACTCCTCCGCGGCGCGCCGCCGGACCAGCGCCACCAGCAAGAACAGCACGAGCGCCACGGCGAGTCCGCGCGTCCACGGTTCGAGCGGCACCTCGCGCAGACGCATGCCGAGCGTCTGCAGGATCTGGTTGCTGCGCTCCGGGAAGCGCCCGACGACCGCGCTCAGCGGAACGCGCGGCGAGCGCGGGTCGCCCATGTCCTGGTGCCACATGCCGCTCGAGTACGAGTACAGCAGCGTCTGATCGGCCGGTGGCGGCGGCGCCACGACGCGGTTGCGTGCCATCCAGGGCGCGAACACGAGCGTGGTGCCGAGCACCAACGCCGCGCCCTGCAGGCCGGTCGCGCGCCAGCCAATGCGCTCCGTCTTGCACCTCAACTCGCGGGCGAACGCGGCGCACAGGAACGCAGGCGCGAGCAGCAGATTGCCCGAGCGCAGGTAGGTGGCCAGTCCCACCGTTGCGCCCAGCGCCAGCGCGCGTAACACGCTCGGGCGACGCTCCAGGAAGCGCGCGAGCAGCAGACACGCGACCAGCGCCGCCCAGCCGGGCACGTCGCTCATCACCTGGTTGCACAGCGTCTGGTAGCCCGCATCGAACCACAGGACGAGCGGCACCAACGTGGCGAGCACGAGCCCCAGACGTGCGCGCAGGAAGAAGTGGAACAGCAGCACGCCCAGCGCGCCGCACGCGCTCACCAGCAGGTTCAGCGCGTAGAAGTCCGTGCCGCGCGCCGCCAGCACCGGTGCGATCAGGCACGAGAAGCCCGGCGGTCGGATCAGGAACGGGCTGCCGAGGTAGCTGTAGCCCTGGCCGGCCAGCAGCGCGCGCGCCGTGGCGATGTACATCGAGCCGTCGTTGGTCGGGTCGTACCAGGGGTGGACGGTGAACGGCAGGCTCAGCGCCAGCACGAGCACGAGCAGCCCCGCCGCCAGCAGCGGGGCGCGTTTGCGGTCCAGACCCATTCCCCGATGCTACTCGCAGTCGTGCGGCGTTCGCGCGCCGCTCACGACCGTGGGGAACGCGAACGTCCTACGGACGGACGTCGAGGACCTCGCCCGCGCGGGGTGCGATCGGCACGCGCGTGAGCGCCTTGCCGCCGCGAAACAGCTCCAGCCAGCGGGCCGTGCAGGGCACGTCGACCACCGGGCTGTCGCCCGCGTGCAGCGCGAACTCGGCGCCGGCGTGGAGGGGGCCGCGGGTGCGTAGCGCCTGACCGGCCTCGTCGAGCGCCACGCAGCGGTCGCCTCCGTCGAACCCGGCCACGCGCACGCAGGCGGGACGCGCGAGGGAGAGCTGGAGCGCGTCGGAACCGCTGCGCAGGGAGAACGTGGCCGCGGCCGCCGCCGGGTGCTCGAGCGCCAGCTCCAGGGCGAGCTCGGGCTCGGCCGCGAAGCCGAAATCCCCGGCGCCGTCGGTCGCCTGCGGAGTCCAGCTCAGCACACGCCGGCCCGCGGGCCCGTCGAGGCGCACGCGCACCTCGAGTTCGGCGCCGGGCAGGGGCTGGCCGTCCTGGTCCCGCACGCTGCCGCCCACGAAGCTCACGGGACGCCGCGCGGGGAGCGTCGAGCTCCACTGCGGCCGGCGCGAGTCGAAGTGCCCGAGGTGCGCCACGCGCAGCGCATCCGCGGCGAGCGCGTAGAGGGCATATTCGCCGCGCGGCAACGAGAAGGCGAAGCGCCCTTCGCCGTCGCTGGTGCCCAAGGCGCTCGGCGTCGCTTCCGCCGTGGACTCGTCGGCGGGGAAAGCAGCCACGAGCCAACCACTCGGTTGCGGACCCAGCAGGCGCCCCGCGACGGGGTCGTAGTCGGCGCCCAGGGTCACGTCGAGGCCGTCCTCAAAGCCGTCGGCGAGGCGCTCGCCGAAGCGCCGCAGGGCCACGGGCTCGGCCTCGGCGTCGCTGAACTCGAGGACGGCGTCGGAACGCACGCCGCGCGGGAGGAGCAGGAAGTTCCCAGCCGCATCGCTGGTGGTGCTCACCTGGCCCAGGCGCACGCGCGTGCCTTCGGCCGGGCGGCCGTCCTGGTGCCGCACCGTGCCGGCCACGAGTGCCGACGGCGCCAGCGGATGGAGCACGACGCGCTCTTCGCGTCCGAGGGCGAGCGTCGCGTACTGCTCGGTCGCGAAGCCGTCGGCCTCGATGCGCAGCCACAACCCGCGGCCGCGCGCGAGCGCGGCGATCTCCAGCGCCCCGCCCGCGTCGCCCGTGAACGAGGCGCACAGCGCCGTGTCCAGGCGCAGCGGACGACCGAGACGCGTCCAGGCGCTCTCATCGCACACGAGCGCGCAGACCGCGAAGGGCACCGCGGCCCCGGACTCGTCCACCAGCTGCAGGCCGAGCGGCGCGGCGGGGGCCACGACCAGAGTCGCTTCCTCGCGCGCTGTGGCGAAGGCGAAACGCGCCGCGACGAGCGTGGTCCAACCCTCCGCGCGGACCTCCAGCTCGGCCGGCAAGGACAGGTCCGCGACCCGGAAGGCACCCAGCGCGTCGGTGGTGCCGAGCACGTGCTCGGGCTCCGCGGCTGAAACGATCGCGCCGCCGCTGAAGGGCGCGCCCTCGAGTTCGAGGGCCACCCCGCGTAGCACGACCTCGCTGCGCGCGCGCGGTTCCCGAACCTCGGGCACCGAGTTCTGCTCGCCGGACGCGGTGGGGCGCCGCGCGGACGAACGGGGGCCGTCGCGCGGCACGAACGGGTTCGTCGGCGACGAACCGTCGCTCCATGGGGCGAGCTCGACGCGTTTCGAGGCGGGCTCGCTCGTCAACGCGGACACGCGCGGTGCTTCGCGCTCTACGCCCAGGGCCAGGGTCAGCGCGGCGCCGCCCACGGCGAGCCCCGCGGCCACACCGGCGATGGCCTTCCAGTGCCGCAGGTTCGCCAGCGACTTCGCGCGCGGCAGCCAGCCGGCCAGCACGACCAAGAACGGGCTCTCGGGCTCCATGGCCTCGCGCAGCTTCCCGCGCGCGCGCCACAGGCGCTTGCGCACGGCCAGCTCGCTGGCTCCGCAGCGCGTGGCGATCTCGGCCGTCGACAGGCCCTCGAAGTAGCGCTGGCGCACCACGGACTGGTAGGGCTCGGGCAGCCCGGCCAGGGCCTCGGCCAGCTCACGCAGGGTCGCGGCGCTCTCGAGCCCGTCGGTGACCGAAGGCGTGGCCTCCGGACGCGCCACGCGCTGTTCGCGCGCGCGACTGCGCACCAACTGACGCGAGCTGAGGCGTGACAGGTTGAAAGCCACGCGCGCCAGCCAGGCGCGCAGCTGGCGATCGTCGGCCGCGTCGCGGGGCGGAGCGGTCAGCGCGGCGAGCAGGGTCTCCTGCGTGAGGTCCTCGGCGCGCCACGGATCGCGCACCAGATTGCGCGCCACGGCACGCACCCAACCCACCTGTTCGAGGATGCGCTCGCGGGTCGGGACAGCCTGCGGCTCGTGGGACGGACGGCGCTCTGCCAGGAGGCCTGAGAGGATCGTCATCTACGGTGTTCCTGCCGAATCGGGGTCCCCAGACTACACCGGAAGCTGCAGGGGGGCAGCGGCTTCCGGGGCGGAGCCTCGCCGGCCGCAGGTGGAGACGCAAGGCCCCACCCGCCCGGTTCCAGAGAAGCGCCAGAAACCGCGCCCGAGACCGAACTTCAGGGCACGCGCGGCCCGGTCTGGTCGCGGACCACGTAGCGCGGCCGGCCCTTGACCTCCTCGTAGATGCGCGAGAGGTAGAGCCCGATCACGCCCAGCCCGATCATGATGCAGCTGCCCACGATGAGCACCAGCACGATCACGGTGGTGAAGCCCGTCGCCGCGCGGCCGCAGAACCAGTTGTAGAGCGTCTGCAGGCCCACGCCGACGGCGAACAGCAGGAACACCAGGCCCATGGCCGTGACCAGCTGCAGCGGCGCCGAGGAGAAGGCCGTGATGCCGTTCACCGCCAGGCGCAGCAGACGCCAGGGGCTCCAGCCCGAGCGACCGCCGGCGCGCGGCGCCACCTCGAAGGGGACGGCCTTGCGGCGGAAGCCCAGCCAGGCCGACATGCCGCGGAAGAACACGTTGCGCTCCCCCATCTGCGCCCAGGCGGCCAGCACGCGCCGATCGACGAGCTTGAAGTCGGAGGCGCCCTCGAGGTCGAAGCCCGACAGGCGCCGGAAGGCCGGATAGAAGAGCTTCGCGCCGAGGCGCGCCAGCAGCGGCTCCTCGGCGCGGCGCGTCTTGACCGCTTCGACCACCTCGAAGCCCTCATCGCGCCAGGCGCGCACCATCTCGGGGATCAGCGCCGGGGGGTGCTGCAGATCGGCGTCCATGACCAGCACGCCAGCGCCGCGCGCCTGCTCGAGTCCGGCCGTGAGCGCGAGCTCCTTGCCGAAGCGCCGCGACAGGCGCACGGCGCGCAGGCGCGGATTTGCGCGCGCCAGGCGCACCAGCACCTCCCAGGTGTCGTCGCTCGAGCCGTCGTCGACGAGCACCAGCTCGTACTCGAGCGCGAGCGCGTCGAGCACACCGGAAAGCGTGGCCAGCGAGCGCTCGAGGTGCGCGCCCTCGTTCAGGCACGGCAGGACGACGGAGAGGGTCGGGGCGGGGCTCATCGGGACTCCGGGACGGCGAAGACCATGACCTGTTCGTCCTCGTGGATCGGCGGCCCGCAGGCGCGCGTGAGCTCGAGGCGCACCACGTCTAGGAACGGCAGGCTCGCCTTGTCGGCGGGGATCTGCGGCACGAGCTCGGGCACGATGCGCCGTACGACCTCGGCGAAGGGCGTCTCCAGCGCGAGCGGCTGGAACTCCCCCGTCTGACGCACGCGCACGAGCGGCTCGCGCACGAAGAAGAACGGCGTCCACAGCACCCGGCCGTCGATCCACAGGCGCTCGCGCCCGAGCGGGTAAGTCTTGTAGTGGACGATGCGCTGCACGCCGAGCTCGCTCGCCTTGCGCACCAGCGTGCGGCCGCGCTCGAACAGGAGCTGCCAGTACCAGTTCACCAGCGCCTCGACGCGCTGGTCGTGGAAGGGCGTCACCGCCAGGGCGGTGGTGTAGCCGAGCGTGGTTTTCTTGTGGTGGAGCGTCTGCAGGTAGTCGAAGCGCCCGTTGGCCACGTGCGTCTTCGCCGGCGGCAGATCCATCACCGCGGAAACCCCCTCCTCGCGCGCGAGTTCGGCGAGATAGGGCGAGGTCGGGAGTTCGAAGCGAGCGAAGGGCACGCCCGTGAGCTCGAGCATCACGAGCCCCGCGCACGCGCACCACGTCACGCCCTGACGCCGGCCGAGGCGCGGCGCGAGGGCGGCCCAGGCCGCGGCCAGCGCCAGGCTGGCCACGACCTGCACCATCAGGAAGGCGCGGTCCGACTTGCGCAGCATGGACAGCACCGGCAAGTGCTCGAACACGGCGTAGGGCATGGGGAATTCCGTGTCGCGCCCGTTCACCACCAGGCTGCTGCCGAGCGACAGCACCCAGAACAGCAGCCCCACCACGAGCCAGGGCCAGATGCCCTTCAGGCGCCGGCCGGCGAGCACGAGCAGCGTCAGCGTCGAGTACCCGAGCATCGTCGGCCAGGAGACGATGCTCTCCTCCTTCGGGCCGATCCAGTAGAAGCCGAACAGGTCGTTGGTGCGGTGCTTCTCGACCGCGAAGGCCGCCGTGCCCGACTCCGCACCGTGCTCGGGCCCCAGCGTGGCGTAGAGCAGCGGGAAGGCGACGACCACGGCCGCCAGCGCGCCGAGACCGAGCGACCACGACGAGCGCGAGAGCCCCGCGCGCCACGACACCTCCGGCGCCCAGGCGCGCGCGCACAGCACCAGCGCGCCCATCGTCAGGTACGCGTAGACGACGTAGTACTCCGCGCTCATCGTCATGCCCGCCGTGGCCAGCGCCATGCCCCACAGGTTGCGCGCGCCGCCCTCGCGGAAGTGGCGCAGGAAGAACAGCAGCGCCAGCGGCAGGAACTCGAAGCTGAAGACGTTGATCTGGCAGAGATAGAAGTAGTGGAACGGGCAGAAGCTGTAGACGAGCCCTGCCAGCACGCCGCCGGCCGTGCTGCCGCTGACATAGCGCGCAAGCAGCGAGAAGCACCAGGCTGAGAGCGCAAAATGCGCGAGCAGCAGCACGTTGAAGGCCGCGTGCGCGCTGAGTACCGAGCCCAGCGCGGCCAGCGTCAGCGAGTTGAGCGGCGAGAGCGTGTGCCGCGCCAGCGAGATGCCCTCGGGGAAGTACAGTTTGTCGGTCCAGTACGGCGAGTGCCCGTGGAGGATCGAGTCCTGCACCCACCACGCGTTCCACAGGTTGTTGAAATAGTCGCCGCGCAAGCCGCTCGGGCTCGCCAGCGTCGCCGCGATGGGCCAGGTGAGGACGCAGGCCGCCAGCGCGAGGCCCAGCAGGAGCAGGAGCTCGCCGCGCCAACCGGGGAAGCGCGCGCAGCCGAACACGAGTCGGTAGCGCGAATCGACCGGCATTCCCCCCGGCGCGGGGCCCGCTCTCGTCACGGGGGCAACCTGCTCGGCGCTCGACTCCATTAAGGGGCGCGCGCGAGTCTAGACGCACGCGAGCGCGAATCCAATCGCCACGCACTACGCGCGTGAGCCCGCCAGGTTGGATCGAGGCCCAACTTGCCGCCGCGCGCGGCGTAGCCGAAGATCCGCTGCGCGCCGCCCCCGCGCCTCCCTGCATGAACTTCCTTCGTCGCGTGCTCGTCGTGCTGGCCCTCGCTGTGGCCGTCACGAGCTGCGGCCAGGCGCCGGATCCCCGCCCGAGCGTGGTACTCATCTTGGTGGATCAGCTGCGCGCGGACGCGGCCGAGCGCTGGATGCCCGCGACGCGCGCGCTGGCCGAGCGCGGCGTGCGCTTCGAAGAGATGCGCGCGGTCGCGCCCTGGACCTACCCTTCGGTGACGAGCCTCTTTTCCGGGCTCTACCCGCAGCAGCACGGCGCCGACGCCGACCAGCAGGGCAAGCGCCTGACCACCATCTCGGGCGACGTGCCGCTCCTGCCGCGCACGCTGCAGGCGGCCGGCTACCACACCGCGGCCTTCGTCACGAATCCCTTCTTTCACGAGTGGAACCACCCGTTCGCCGGGAGCTTCGACAAGTTCGACGCCAGCTTCATCGGCGACCAAGGCCCGACGCGCGGCCACGGCGACAAGGTGTGGACGAAGCGCATGTACTCCGACTCGGTGAACGCGGCGGTGCGCGCGTACTTCGACGGGCGCGCGCTCGGCGCGGCGGAGTTCGTGTACGTGCACTACATCGACGTGCACGGGCGCAAGGAGAGCGCCGAGCGCTGGCGCGACGCGCCCTTCGAGCCCAGCTATGAGGCAGCCACGCGCTACGTCGACGGGAAGATCGCCGAGCTGTACGCGCTCTTCCGCGCGCGCTACGGCGACAAGCTCCTGTTCCTGGTGACCAGCGACCACGGTCAGGACCTCGACGACGACCTCGAGCTCGGCGAGGGGCAACCCTGGCGGCAGCGCAAGGCCTCGCTGCACGACTTCAACCTGCGCATCCCGCTGTGGATCCTGCCTAGCTCGCTGGTCCAGGAGCCGCGCGTGATCACCCAGCCGTGCGCCAACATCGACGTGGCCGCCACGCTGCTCGATTGGCTCGGGCTACCGCCGCCGCTCGGCCCGGGGCAGAGCCTGTGCGGCGCGATCCGCGGCGCTCCCTACGACGGACGGACGCGCGCGCTGTACGCGCGCAACTCGACCGGCGGACGCCTGGAGGAAGGCGTGGTGCACGCGCAGCAGAAGCTGCTGCGCTACCACGATCCCGTCGGCGGCGCAGTGCTGGCGCGACACCTGTTCGACCTGGCTGCCGACCCACGCGAGACGCAGCTCCTGCGCGCCGACACGAGCGCCATGGAGGCGCTGCTGCAGGCTACGGCCGAGGCGCGTGGCGGCTCGTTCCCCGCCAACTTCGAGAAGCTCGATTTCGAGCTCGAGCAGCGGCTCAGGGACCTGGGCTACGCCGGCGAGGACGCCGTGCCTGAGCCCGCGGAACCGCAGGCGGAGCGGAAGTAGCCGGGTCGCCTCAGGCGCCGCGGCGCTGCAGCCCCAAGTTCTGCGCGAATCTGGGCCAGCATCTGCAGCTTGGCCTCGCGCTCGCTCTCGCCAGGCGCCAGGCCCTGCACCGCGGCGTAGATCGAGGGCAGACCCCCATCGAGCTCTGCACGGCGCGCCAGCTCGGCCAGCTGCAGTTCCATGCTCGCGAGCTCCGCGCGCAGCTTGCTCAGGCGCCGCTCGAGCACGTCGATGCGCTCGCGCTCGCGCTGCACCACGCCGGCCAGAGCCGCGCGGCGGCGCTCGCCCTCGCGCGCCACGAGCAGCGGCAGGGTCGCGCGTGCGTTCGGTGCCGTGAGCAG
Source organism: Planctomycetota bacterium (assembly GCA_009691855.1). Taxonomy (GTDB): domain Bacteria; phylum Planctomycetota; class UBA1135; order UBA1135; genus JABFRZ01. The sequence goes on from SIAI01000011.1 coordinate 65,081, forward strand.
GCGCGCGAGATCGGCTTCCAGGGCCTGCGCCAGGCTCGCCTCCTCGGCGGGCGAGAGCGTGCTCGCTCGGGCCGGGTTGCGGGCGTAGGCCAGCGCGTTCTCGAGCTCGCCGAGTTCGCTGGAGTGCAGGCGCCGTTGCAGCGAGAGTTCGGCGTGGGTGCGCTCGAGCTCGGCCACGACCTCGCTCTTGGTCAGGGCGCGCACGCGGCGCGTGCGCGCACCGAAGGCACGCCCGAAGCGCGCCAAGGCGTCCGCGCTCAGAACGCGGGCGTGGGCCGGCGCGAGGCCGCCGCGCCGTATCAGGCTGGCCTCGATCGCCGCACCCATCAGGCGCGTGAAGTCGTCCTTGCGCACGAGGCGCAGCCAGCGACCGGGGACCGTAGCGTGCTCGGCAGGTTGCGAGTCCATGGGAAGCCTCGCCGCGGCAGGAAGGCGTTACATCGTGAGGGGCTGGAGGGGTGGCCCAGCGCGGCAAAAGCAGTCTATCCCCGTGCGCAGCTCACGGGCCGGGAAGGTCCGCGATCCGGCCCTGACCGTCCGCGACCAGCAGCAGCCCGACCCAGCGACCGTCTTCGCGGGCCAGGACCGCTGCGCCGTGCCAGCGCTCGTCCAGGGCCAGTAGCGGTGCCAGGCTCCAGCCGCGCTCGTCGTGTTCGAGGTGGCTCGCCGCGACCGCGATGGGCGCGAGGGCCGGGTCCGCGCACAGCAGCAAATCTTCCGGCTGGGCCAGGGCGCGGGTGTCGGCGCGTGGAGGCGCGCCGCCGTCGCCCGCGCTTGCGCGCCGCGCGAGCGCGCCGGAAGTCCATTCCGGCGGCGAGACGAGCGCCATGCGCGCGCCGCCGAACTCCAGGAAGACCTCTTGCGCGTCCTCGGGCACCTGCAAGAGATCCGCCGGGCCCAGCACGCTGTCGGCTTCGCGCACCAGCCAGCCCGAGCGCACGCGCGAGCGCGCGAACCAGCCCTTGGGACGCCAGCTGAGGCGCGCCGCGACGAGCCGCGGCAGCTGCGCGCTCGCGGACGTGAGTGCGCTGCCCACGGGCAACGCCGGGCGCCACTCGAGCCACTCCGCCTCGGGTTCGCGCGCGAGTTCGAAGCGCGCGCCGGTGCTGGCGCGCGCTCCGGCCTGGGTAGGCGTGGCCAGCGCCACGCCCCCGAGCCACAGCGACTGCAGCGAATCGACGGCGAGCTCGAGACCGCCGAGATCCAGCGACAGCGCAACGCCGCGCGTGCGGTAGAAGCGCGAATCGCTGCGCACCAGCTCGGCAAAGGGCGCCTGGATGCGCGCGCGAACCTCCACCGCGGTGGCGTCGCTGGCCAGGCTCACCGCGGCGATCGCGCCGATGGCGAGTCCGCGGTAGAGGACCGGCGCGCCGCGCGCGAGGCCGTCGCGCGCAGCGGCCAGCAGCACGACCTCCAGCGCACCTGGTTCTTCGCTCTCCGCGAGCGGCGGTTCCTCGAGCGCCACGAACTCGCGCTGCGACGCCGTCCCTTCCAGCGCCGGCAGCACGGCCAGGTAGCGCGCGCCGAGGGCCGTCTCGAGGCCGCGCACGCCCTCCACGCCGAGCACCGGTCGCGCGATCCAGAAGCGCGTGCCGGCGCGCGCCAGGGAGCTCGCCGAGCGCGCCAGGCGCACGTGCACGAGCACGTCGCCGGCCGCGCCGAGTTCCAGAGCCTCGACGCGTCCGACGTCGATGCCCCGGTAGCGCAGCGGATCCCCGGCCTCGAGCCCGTGGCCGTCCTGGGCGTGGACGAGCACGCCGGGCCCGCGCTCGGCCCAAGCGCGACGCACCAAGAACAGCGCGAAGAGCAGCGCCGCGAGCGGCAGGATCCAGGTCCAGGGGCTGCGCCGGTCGGGCGCGACATGGGCCAAAGGTGCGGCAGTCACGACGGCGATGCTAACGAGTCGTCCTCGCCGAGCGCGTGCGGATCGAGCCAGGCGCTGGCCAGCAGGCTGCACACGACGCACGCGCCGAAGGCCGCCGCAGCCGGGCCAGCGCGCACCTCGACCCAGGCTCCGAGCTCGAGCCAGGCGACCAGCACGGAGACCAGCAGGACGTCCAGCATGCCCCAGCGCCCGCTGAGCTCGAGGAAACGCCAGGCGCGTGCGCGCTGCGCGCCGCCCAGCAAGCCCGGCCAGCGCAGGAAGACCACCAGCGTGCCGAGCTTGAGCAGCGGCACGACGACCGAACACACGAACACCAGCAGGCCGACGGCGAGCTCGCCCTCGCTGATCAGGCCCAGGCTGCCCGACCACACCGAGCTCTCGCGCGCCTCGCCCAGGCGCTCGAGGCGCAGGATGGGCAGCGCGATCGCGAACGGATAAAGGATCAGCGCCGCACAGGCCGCGTGCCAGGCGCGCGCGTTGGCGTCGCTCTCCGTCGTGCGCGCGATGCGGGCCGCGCAGCGCACGCAGCGCGCGACGCTGGCCGGCGGGAGCGGCGGGAGCTCGTGCACCAGCAGGCACACCGGGCAAGCGCGGAGCGGTCCAGCCACGCGCGCAGGCTAGCCTATGGCACCTCGCTCGTCCCCCCTTTGCTGGGCGCGGGCATACAATCTGCGCGGTTCTTCCGCGCGCACCTCCCGGTTCCACCTGCCCCCCACTCCATGCGCCACGCCGCTCGTTCGTGCCTGCTTTCCCTGTCTCTGCTGTTCCTGTCTTCCCTCGCGTTGGCGCAGCGCGAGCGGCGCCCGTTCTTCGAGCGTTTGAGCGACAGCGGTGCGGGCGGCGTGGCCGAACTCGCTCTCGACCCCGAGGCCTATGGGCGCGCGACGGTGCTGCACGCGCGCGGTTTGAGCTTCGAGCTTGCGCACCTGCCGCTGCCGGGCGGCATCGAGGTCAGCGCGCAACTCGCGCCGGTGAGTGCGATGGCGGAGGGTGCGCGCGCACAGGTCGTCAACGAAGACGGCTCGATCACCTGGGTCGCGCCCACCGTGAAGTGCTTCAGCGGCTGGCTCGCCGGCGGCGGCGAGATGTTCCTGGGGCTGACGCCCGAGGGCGTCGAGGGCTACGTGCGGCGCGGCGCGGAGTTCTATTTTTTGAGCAGCGGCGGCTCGCCGAGCGGCCGCGCCACGCTGGCCCACGCCTCGCAGACCGGCACGGGCGTGTCTCCGTTCTGCGGCTTGCCGGGCGGCGTGCTGCCCTTCGACCCGGGCGTGTCCCCGCGCGCGCTCGTCAGCGCCAACGTGAAGACCGCCGACCTGTTCATCGAGGCCGACAACAAGTACCGCCAGCTCTTCGGCACGACGTACAGGTGCATCAACTACACGACGCTCCTGATCACCGCCGTGAGCGAGATCTACCGTCGCGACCTCGGCGCGCGCCTGAACATCCCCAACGGGTACCTGCGCGTGTGGACGAGCGTGCCGCCGTGGGGCGCGATCACGACCTTCGGCGACATCAGCAGCGTGCAGAGCTACTGGAGCAGTGCCGCCAATCCGGACCGCAACTTGCCGCGCGCGGCGGTGCACGTGCTCACCTATCCCGTGTTCGGCGGCGTGGCCTACAACATCGGCGGCATCTGCCAGAACGCGCAGGGCTACGAGATCTCCAGCGTCTTCGGGCACTTCCCCTACCCCGTCGCGCACACCCACAACGACAACTGGGACCTGTTCGTGGTGGCGCACGAGTTCGGGCACTCCTTCGGCTGCATCCACAGCTTCGACTTCACTCCGCCGATCGAGTGCCAGGACGGCTCGGGTCCGGACTCGGGCACGATCATGAGCTACTGCCACCAGACCTTCGGCACGGGCGGGGTGGGGATGCGCTTTCACCTGCGCGAGCAGCAGCGCATTCGCAACTACATGGCCACGGCGAGCTGCCTGGTGACGACCACGCTGCTCTCCGGCGACTACGACATGGATGGCGCGCGCGACCCCGACGATCTGGTGGCCGCCAACGGGATCCTGGTGCAGGGCTTCCGCTCGCTGGGTGCGGAGCAGACGCTGGACATGGACGGCGACGCGGACTTCGACGTCGCCGACCGCGACCTCCTGGCCGCCAGCCTCGCGCCGCCCGCGAGCGCGACCCTGCGCAACGGCTCGGGCGTCAACCCGCAGTGTCTGCTGGGCTTCACCAACCCGTTGCTGGGCTCGACCTGGGAGCCGCAGGTCGCGGCCCTCGGCGTCGGGCACCCGACCCTGCTGTGGTTCTACAGCACCCCGAGCCCGGGTCTCGCCACGGCCTTCGGCGAACTGCTGGTCGGTGGCGTGCGCCTCGTCGCGCTGACTGCGCCCTCGGACGGGCTCTTCGCCACCTACCACGTGGCGATCCCGATCGACGCCGCGCTCGTCGGCTTCACGGCCAGCGTGCAGGGCATCATCGTCGGCGCTCCGGGCGGGACGCAGCTTTGCAACGCGCTCGACCTCGTGCTGAGCACCTACGAGTAGCCAGCGGGCCGGCCTGTCTCTCCCGGCCGGGGTGGAATACACTCCAGAACGCGGTGCGGCGTCCCACTCCGGCTGCGTCCCTCCCCCGCAAACGCGCCCATGCCTCTGTTTACGCGCTGGTCGTTCGTGTGCCTGCCCCTCCTCGCGCTCTCGGCGAGTGCCGCCCAGCTCGAAGCGCGCGGCCTGTTCACGCGCCTGAGCGACAGCGGTCCGCGCGGCGTGGTCGAGCTCGTCCTCGGGGCCGAGACGTACGCACGCTTCGACGCCCACGCCGCGCGCGGGGCGAACGGCGAGTTCTTGGTGCAGCCGGGCCTGCGCCTGTGGACCTCGATCGCGCTTTCGGACCGCTGGACGGCCGTGCACCACGTGTCGATTCCGAGCGCTCTCGCGTTGACCGGACTCCACCTCTCCGCCCAGGGTGTGGTCGTCGGCGCGCCGTTCGGGACGCAGCTGTGCAACGCGCTCGATCTGGTGCTCAGCCCCTTCCAATAGCGCGATGTCCAGCTCTTCGGTGGGACGAGATTCCGAGCTCGCGCGCGATCTGTGCGCCTTCGTGGACGCCGCGCCGACGCCATTCCATGCCTGCGCCGAGGTGGCCCGGCGCCTCGAGGCGAACGGTTTCCGCGAGCTGCGCGAGGGCGAGGCCTGGGCGCGTGGCGTGCCGCGCGCCTTCGTCATGCGCGGCGGCAGTCTGGCCGCGTGGGTCGCGCCCGAGGGCGCCGAGGCCACGCGCGGCTGGCGCATCGTCGGTGCGCACACCGACAGCCCCAACCTGCGCCTCAAGCCGCGTCCCGACACGGCGCGCGCGGGCCTGCGCCAGCTCGCGGTCGAGGTCTACGGCGGAGTGCTGCTCAACTCCTGGCTCGACCGTGACCTGGCCCTGGCCGGGCGCGCCTTCGTGCGCGGCGCCGACGGCCCGGTCGAGCAGCTCTTCGCCTTGCCGCGACCGCTGCTGCGCATCCCGCAGCTCGCGATCCACCTCAACCGCGAGATCGCGACCGAGGGTCTGCACCTGAATCCGCAGCTGCACCTGAACCCGCTCTTCGCCCACGACACGGGCGCTGAGCCGGCCTTCCGCGAGCTCTTGGGCGAGGCGCTGCACGTCGATCCGGGGTTGGTGCTGTCCTGGGACGCGATGCTGCACGACGCCCAGCCCGCGCGCCTGGTAGGGCTCGAGGACGAGTTCGTCAGCGCGCCGCGCCTCGACAACCTGGCCTCGTGCTTCTGCGCGCTCACGGGCTTGCTCGCGCGCCTGCAGGGCCGCGAGCCGCTGCGCCACGTGGCCGCGCTGTGCTTCTTCGACCACGAGGAGGTCGGCAGCACGTCCTCGCGCGGCGCGCAGAGCGGCTTCCTGCGCGACGTGCTGGAGCGCGCGGTGCTCACGCGCGGCGGCGCGCGCGAGGAGCTGCACCGCGCGCTGGCGGCCTCGGCGTGCGTGTCGGCCGACATGGCCCACGCCACGCACCCGAACTTCCCCGAGAAGCACGAGCCCGAGCATCCCGTGCGCATGAACGCGGGCCCGGCGATCAAGACCAACGTGAACCAGCGCTACGCCAGCGAAGGCTCGAGCGAGGCGCTGTTCCTGGAGGCCTGCGCGCGCGCCGAGGTGCCCTGCCAGCGCTACGTACACCGCGGCGACATGGCCTGCGGCTCGACCATCGGCCCGCTGACCGCGGCCGCGCTCGGGCTGCAGACGGTCGACGTGGGCAACCCCATGCTGGCCATGCACTCCGCGCGCGAGCTGTGCGGGGCGTACGACGCCGGCCTCATGGCGCGCGCCCTGGCGGCCTTCTTCGAGTGAGCGCGGCGGGCGAGGAGCGGCGCGCGCCGGACTGCTTCCGCTGCCGCGCGTTCTTCGTCACCTACGAGCCTGCGCGTCCCTACGGCTGCCGCACCTTCGCCTTCTCCAGCGCGCACTTGCCGTGCGATACCGTGCGCCTGTCCTCCGGCCAGGAGTGCTCGGCCTTCGAGGCGAAGCCCGAGGGCGCGCGTCACCCAAAGTCGAAACCTCGTTCCTGAACGGACCGGAGCTGCCATGGATCTCGCCTTGAAGGACAAGGTCGTGTGGATCACCGGCGCCTCGGGCGGCATCGGCCGCGCGCTGGCGCAGGTCTTCGCCGCCGAGGGCGCCCAGCTCGCGCTGCACGGTCACGGCGGCTTCGACGCGCTCGGCGTCTGGGTGCACGAGCAGCCCTGGGGCGCGCGCGCCCTGCTGGTGCGCGCCGACGTGCGCTCGGCCGACGAACTCTCGCGCTGCGCGGACGAGATCCGCGCGCGCTATGGGCGTATCGACGTGTGCTGCGCCAACGCCGGCAAGTGGCCCAGCGAGCCGCGCGACCTCCACGAGCTCACGCCCGAGCGTCTGCAAGACACGCTGCAGGTCAACCTGCTGGGCGCGCTGTTCACGGCGCGCGCCTTCCTGAGCGCGCTGGCGGCCACGGGGCCGCGCGCCGACGGCCACGGCGCCGCGCTGATTTTCACGGGCTCGACCGCCGGGCGCTTCGGCGAGCGCGGGCACGTCGACTACGCGGTGGCCAAGGCCGCGCTGCGCGGCGCGGTGAAAACGCTCAAGAACGAGATCGTGCGCCTCGACCCCTACGGGCGCGTGAACGCGGTCGAACCGGGCTGGACCGTCACGCACATGGCGCGGCCGGCGCTCGCGCAGCCGGGCACGCTCGAGCGCGTGGTGCGCACCATGGCCCTGCGCCAGCTGGCGCGCGCGGAAGACGTGGCCCGCACCGTGGCCTGGCTGGCCTCGCCCAGCGCCGCCGCGCACGTCTCGGGCGAGAGCGTGTCGGTCGCCGGCGGCATGGAGGGGCGCCTGCTGTGGAACGCGGACGAGGTCGATCGCGCGGCGGTCCTGGCGCGCTTGCAGCGCCCCGATTGAGGGCCGCGGCGAGCACAAAACAAGTTCACGAGGAGCGCTGCGCTGCCCGGGCAGACGCTCAGCTCGCGCGCTCCTCCGCGCCCCCGTGCGCCGCCGCTGCCAGCCAGCCCAGGAACCCCAGGAAGCCCAGCAGGAATGCGCACGGCAACCACCAGGGCAGGAGCCCGACGCTCAGCCGCTCGCGGACCTCGGCCCAGCCGCGGGCCGGAGTGGGATGAGCGATCAACTTCACTGCCCAGGCGCCGAGGAGCACGCCGAAGATCGCCCAGTAGTTGCGGATCAAGCGCTTGCGCAGGGCGTAGGCGACCGAGACCTTGAAGCGCGGGCGGAAGAGATCCTCGGCCACGAGCTGGCCCCACTCGCGCTTCGGGCTGACCGGGTCGCGGCGCAGGATCGGCCCGTAGAAGTTCTCCTCGATCTTGCGCACGCGCGCGAACCAGATGTCGGCGTAGCGGTAGCGGCGCGCCTCGATCATCCAGAACACGCTCACCAGCGGAAAGCCCACCAGCAGGCCGAGGTGCGTGTGCGTCTCGTTGCCGAACGAGTAGGACAGGATGCCGGCCGTGGTGATGATGGCCCAGTTCGTGGTCGCGTCCAGGCGCAGGCGCCAGGTTGTTGCGCGGTCGAGCTCACCGCGGTAGAGGTGCACGATGGCCGAGATGTACTCCTGGCGCGTGAGCGGAGTGCTCTCGTAATCGACCGCCCGCCGCTCGGGCGGCGTTTCGCGAGCTTCACGAGCCTCTTGAGTCATCGCACCATCGAAGCGGCCCGAGGGCGGGAAGTAAAGCGCGCGCAGCAGGCGGCGCGTAGCCCCGCAGCGGAGCCAGCTGGAGCCGGGTGCTCGCAGGGCGAACGGCTCTCAGCCTCCGAAGGGCTTCTCGGAGAAGTGCTCGCGCTTCTTCTCGACGGCCTTCCACTCCTCGGCGTCGGGCAGGGCTTCCTTCTTCTTGTCGATGTTGGGCCAGCTCTCGACCCACTTCGCGTTCAGCTCCTTGTACTCGGACCACTTCTCGGGCAGGTCGTCTTCGCTGAAGATCGCCTCGGTCGGGCACTCGGGCACGCAGGCCCCGCAGTCGATGCATTCGTCCGGGTGGATGACGAGGAAGTTCTCGCCTTCGTAGAAGCAATCCACCGGGCACACGTCCACGCAGTCCGTGTACTTGCACTTGATGCAGGGTTCGGCGACGACGTAGGTCATTGGAGTCTGAGCTGTTCGGGGCATCGGCGCGCGCGCGCACGCCCTTGGGCGGCGCATTATGCCGCCGGCCCAGAGCGGCGCCAGGGGCCGCTTGCGGTTGCGTCCCCGCGCCGGGGCGGGCATGATCCCCGCCGATGCGCGGGCGCTGGAAGCGGAGGCTCGGGCTCGGCCTGGCGAGCGGCGTCGCGACCCTCGCGCTGCTCGAGATCGGGCTACGGCTGTTCGCCCCCCCGGCGGTACGCCTGTTCGACAGTGCCTTCATCGGCGGCCCGGGCGAGCGCGTGGTCAAGATCGACCCGCGCTTCGAGGTGCACCCCGAGCGCGGGATCTTCCAGGTCGATGCCCAGCTCGGCTATCGCCCCGTACCGGGCGGCAAGAACTACGGGACGCACGGCTGCAAGTGGAACGAGTACGTGCCCGAGAAGGCGCCCGGCAAGACGCGCCTCCTGTTCCTGGGCGACTCGGTCACGGATCGCGGCAAGCTGCAGGCGGCGCTGCGCGCTCGTCTGGGCGAGGACGCGTACGAGTACTGGAACGGCGGCGTCACCGGCTACAACACGCAGCAGGAGTTCGCCTACTACCGCGACCATCTCGCGGACGTGGCCGCCGACCACGTCGTGCTCACCTTCCACCTGAACGACTACGAGACCACCCCGATCGTGTTCAAGGTCGACGACGACCTGGTGGCGGTGCACAGCAAGGTCGGCGGGCGCTACCCCTCGCCGTGGTGGATGGCGCACTGCTACACGTACCGCCTCGTGTGGACCATGCTCGTGCGCAGCACGAGCGCGGGGCGCGCGGAGGAGCTGGAGCAGGAGGTCGTGGAGTCCATGCGCGCGCTGCGCGACCTCGTGCAGGCGCGCCACGCGCGCTTCACCGTCCTGATCCTGCCCTGGCTCGTGCCGCGCGCGGAGTGGCCCGAGCCGAAGCCGCGCCTGCTCGAGGAGACCGAGCGCACGCTGGTCGAGCTCGGCGTGGCGCATTACGGCTTTCTCTACACGCTGGCGCGCGCGCTGGCGGCTGGGGTCGAGATCCACGAGGCCAAGGTCGATCCGCAGCACCCGAGCGATGCCTTCGCCGCGCTCATGGCCGAGGACCTGCTCTCGGCCGGCTTCCGGCCGTAGTCACGCCTCGCGCAGCGACTCGACCAGCGCGCGCACGTGGCTCTCGTCGGTGTCCCAGTGCGCGTAGTCTTCGGCCGCGCGCGCGCTGCCGAGCTGGGGCGCGGCGTTGCGGAAGCGCATCGCGCTCTCCACGCGCGCCGCGGCCGAGAGGTGCACCTCGGCGACGCCACATGCGCGCACCAGCGCGGCCGCGTTCTCGGGGCGGACGCCGCCGGCGGCGACCACTGCCACGCGCCCGCGCGCGGCGCGCACGAGCGCGGCGAGGCGCGTGCGGCCCTCGAATGCAGTGCGCGCTCCTCCGCCACAGAGGACGCGCGTCACGCCGAGCGCGGCGAGCGTCTCGAGCTCGCGCTCGGGCTCGCGCACGAGATCGAAGGCGCGGTGGAAGCACACGACGAGGGGGCGCGCGCACTCCACCAGCCGCGCCAGGCGCTCGGCGTCGATGCGTCCGTCGTCGTCCAGGCAGCCCACGGCAACCCCCTGCGCGCCCAGCTCGCGCGTGCGCACGATGTCGCGCTCGAGCAGCGCGAATTCCTCGGCCGAGTACAGGAAGTCGCCGCCGCGCGGGCGCACCAGCACGACCACCTCTATCCCGCCCACGGCCACGGCCGCCTCGATCGCGCCCGCGCTGGGCGTAAGGCCGCCCTCGCCCAGCGCGCAGCACAGCTCGACGCGCTGCGCGCCGCCGGCGCGCGCCGCGCGCACCCCGGCCACGCTCTCGACGCAGATCTCCACCTTCACCATACTCGGCAAGAACCTTAGTGACCCGTCTGCTTCACTCCAACCCTCGCGTGGCGCTGGCCGCGTTGTTGTGGGCGCTGAGCGCATGCAGCTCGCCGCTCGGCGGCCGGGATCTGGATCTCACGCTCTCCGCGCGCGGCGTGCCGGGCGTGGGCGCCGGGGTGGCCCTGGCGCAGCGCATGGTCGACAGTGGCTCGCGGCGCATCGACTTCGAGCTCGGGCTCGAGGAAGAGACGCTGGAGGAGCCGGGTCCCTCGGGCGACGCCTGGACCCGCGCCTGGGCCGGGCTGCGCTGCGCGGCCCGCGAGCCCGGGGACGCGTTCCTGTACGGCGCGGGGATCACCTGGCTGCGCAGCCAGGGCCGCTCCAGCTACTTCGAGCCGGGCGACTACGGCGGCGCCTACGCCTGTGGCGGGTACGCGTTCGAGCTGACGCCCGCGCTCGCCACGGGGCCCGACCTGACCTTCATGTGGGTGGATTCGGAGGGCACGGAAAACGGCTCGGGGGCGTTGTTCCAGCTCGCCTGGCGCCTGACCTGGCACCTGTGAAGAGCGCGCGCGGACTCCGCCCTCGCGCTATCGTTTTCCGCCCGTACCGGCCGATGTGCTCAGCCCAGTGAATCGAGCGCGCCTCCCCTGGATCGTCCCGCTGGCGCTGGCCGGCTGCGCTTGCCGCGAAGAGCCGCCGCCGCCGTCCGCCGCGGAGGCGCTGCACCTGCTCGCGCGCCGTCCGGATCTCGTGGTCGAGCAGCCGGCCGTGATCGCGCCCGTCGGCGACATCGCTGGGTTCGGCACCTGGGGCGTGAGCGAGGGGCCGGGCTGGTCGCAGAAGATGTTCACGCTGCCACAGGGCGTCGCCTATCGCGAGACGAACCAGGCCACGGCGAGCCTGATCCTGCCGGCCACGCGGCCGGTCGCGCGCGAACTCGTGCTCGGGCTGTGGTGCTCGCGCCCCGTCGGCGCGGAACCCGCCAAGATCGACGTGCTGCTGAACGGCGAGGTGCTGCATGCGGGGCTCGCGCTGGCGGCCACGCCCGTCGCGCCGCTCACGCTCCACGCGCCGCAGGAGTTCTGGAGGCGCGGGGAGAACGAGCTCACGCTGCGCACGCCGCTCTGCACGGAACCGGCACCGCCGACGTGGGACACGCTGGCGCTGACGCACGTCGCCTACGGGCCGGAGGCGCGCGTGACGCTGGACGTCGCGGCCGAGGCGGCGCGCTTCGCCGCTGGCACGGGCGCGCGCTACGCGCTGGCGTTGAGCAGCCCGGCCACGCTCTCGTTCGCCGGCGCGGCCAGCGGCGCGGGCGAGCTGATCCTGCGCCTCGGCACGCTGAACCCGCGCAATGGCGAGTGCAGCCTGGATTCCGAGCCGGCGCCGAGGTTCGCGAGCGAGGGTGGGGAGCTGCGCGGCACGCTGCAACTCGCCCCGCGCAGCGGTGCGCTGCGCGTGCTGGAGCTCGAGTGGCTGGCGCCGGGCGGGGCCGAGCTCGCGCTCACGCGCCTCGAGGCCACCGAGAGCTCGCCCGCGCCGCGTCCGCCGATCGTGTTCGTCAGCATCGATACCTTCGCCGCGCGCAATCTCTCGCTGTATGGCTACGGCCGCGCGACCTCGCCCGAGCTCGAGCGCCTGGCCCAGGACGCGGTGGTGTTCGAGCACTGCCTCACCAACGCGCCCTGGACGCTGCCGAGCTACCTGTCGGTGATGACCGGGCTGTACCCGCGCGCGCACTGGCTCGAGCTCGACGGCGCCGAAGTGACGCTCTTCGACCGCTGGCAGCTGGCCGAGAACCGCCTGACCCTGGCCGAGGCCCTGCGCGCGCGCGGCTACCGCACGGGCGGCTTCGTGGACACGCAGTGGCTGTCGCCGATCTTCCAGTTCCCGCAGGGTTTCGACGTCTACAACGGCGACGGCGCGATGGCCTCGTTCGCCGATCCGACCAAGCACATCCAGGCCATCGTGCGGCGCCTGGTGCCGCCGTGGCTCGACGCGGGCCGCGCCAACAGCCCGCCGTTCCTGTTCTTGCACGCGCTCGACGCGCACGGGCCGTACCTGCCCGACGCGCCGTTCCGCGACTCGTTCTCGGGCGCCTTGGCGGATCCGCGCACGCTGATCCCGGCCGGCTCGAACAACGAGACCTATCGCACGATGCCTGAGTGGATGGGGCGCACCTTCGTGCCGGACCAGAAACTGCCGCTGCCCGAGGAGCTGCCGCTGGAGGACACGGTCGCGCGCTACGACGAGACCATCCTCAAGGTGGATCACTACCTGGGCGAACTCTTCGCCGCGCTGAAGCGGCGCGGGCTCTACGATTCGGCGGTGATCGTGGTCACCGGCGACCATGGCGAGCACTTCGGGCCCGAGGCCTACGGCCACGGCGTGATGCACGAGGACGTGCTGCACGTGCCGCTGATCGTCAAGTTGCCCGGTAATGCGCACGGCGGCACGCGCGTGGCGCGCGGTGTGTCGCTGGTGGACCTGTATCCGACGCTGGTGGAGCTCGCCGGCGGCGACACGCGCGGCGGCTATCTGCAGGGGAGCTCGCTGCTCGCGCGCCTCGCGCCGGCCGCGGCCGACGACGAGCCCGTGCTGTACAGCGAGGGCGGGCACATCGAGCAGTACGCGCTCACGCAGGGCTGCTGGCGCCTGGTCGAGGAGCGGCCGGGCTCGGAGTCGAGCGAGTCCTCGCTGCTCACGCATCCGCGCGTGCCCGACGAGTGGTACCGCCTCAATGCGCCCGAACTACTGACGCGTCCGCTCTCGCTGGAACTTCTGAACCAGCTGCTGGCCCGGCCCGGGTTCCAAGAACGCATCGCCGAGCTGCGCCAGCTCGTGGCCGGGCCCTACTACGCGCTCTACGACCTGTGCCACGACCCTGAGCAGCGCGACGACCGCAAGGCCGCCGAGCCGGAACGCATGACGCGCATGGGGGTGCGGCTCGAAGCCGAGAAGCAGCGCTCGCGAAGTGCCCGCAAGGACGCCGATCCGAGCCTCCTGCGCCCGCCACTCTCGGACGAGGCGCGCCAGCGGCTGCACGACCTCGGCTACGGCGGCGAGAAGAAAAACTGATCCACCCCGTGTCCGCGCGCCGCAAACGCCGCCGCGCCTAAAGAGCGCGCTTCGCGCTGGCCGACAGGCATCCGCCGAGCCACCGGCCCGTGAGGGAGACTGCGACGGAGAGGAGTTTCCTTCCGTGGCCCTCCCCGCTCCCCGGGCCGAGAGCACCATCGTGACGACCGCCGTCCCCGAGACCCCCACCACCGAAGCCGCCGCGGCGCCCAGCACGCCGCCCAAGCAGCGCCTGTCCACGGCGCAGATGCTGCACCTGATGCGGCTCGAAATGGATCGGGCGCTGAAGCACGGCTACCCCATTTCGGCGCTCGCAGTCGGCCTCGACGGCTTCGACGAGGAACACCACCTGCCCTGGCGGCGGACGCTGATGCCGGCCATCTTCCAGGAGCTCAAGGCGGTCACGTTCCAGAACGACATCCGCGGTCTGGGCGTGTGGACCGAGCGCTTCCAGCTGGCGATCTTCCCGCACGTCACGCCGGATCGCCTGATCCTGATGGCCGAGGACGTGGCCAAGCGCGCTGCCGCGCTCAAGCTCCAGGGTGTGCCGGAGACCGAGACGATCTCGGTCTCGGCCGGCATCTCGCACAACCTGCACCCCGGTCCGAAGTCGTTCGAATCGCTGATCGAGGAGGCCGAGACCGGCATGGGCTTGGCCCAGTCCGGCGGCGGCAACAAGGTGATCCAGGCGCGCGAGGTCGAGCGCGAGCTGGACCGCCTGCGCGACGAGGTCGACAGCCAGATCGCCGAGATCCAGCAGTTCCAGGAGAAGCTGTTCTCCGACGTCGACAACAAGGACGAGCTGTGGGGCCACGCGCTCGTCAACAAGGTCATCGAGCTGTTCCAGCGCGAGCCCGAGAAGACCGAGGGCGTGCTGCGCGTCGAGCGCGAGGTCATTGCCGTGCTCAAGGCCGAGCTCGCCGCCTGGCGCGAGACCTCCGCCGCCGGGCGCATCATCGACAGCCAGAAGCAAATCGGTCAGCTCGAGCGCCGCGTGGCCAAGCTGACCGAGAGCCTGGGCCTGACCGAGGCCGAGCTCAAGCGCGTGGCGAAGCTGAAGAACATCGACCTCGGCGTAGCCTCGCTCTATCGCATCGTGCAGGGCTTGAGCGCGGACGAGGGCGGTGCCGAACAGAAGAAGGAGATGCTGAAGAACATCTTCGATGCCAACATGACCCTACGCGGTCAGTTGGCAGCGCTGAAGAAGACCTGAACGAGTCCAGACCTGTCCGCCAGGGCTTCCTGGCCTGTCCACAACCACACCATGACCGATTCCAAGAACAAGAAGAAGAAGGACGAGGGCGAGGAGAGCACCTTCGAGGGGACCTCCACGGCCACGGCCGAACCGCAGAAGACCGAGGGGGTGCTCTACCTGGGCATCGACTTCGGCACGTCACACACCTCGGTGGCCGCCTCCAATGGCGTGCGTGAGACGATCTCCTCGCACGTCGGCTACCCCAAGGACGTCGTCAGCCGCAAGCTGCTCAAGAAGGACGTGCTGTTCGGGGACGAGGCGATGGAGAAGCGCCTGTCGCTGAACTTCTACCGCCCGCTCGAGATCCTGAAGACGAAGGACCACAACCGCGACGACTTCGAGGCCAACTTGAAGGCCGCTCAGGACCTGCTCAAGGAGATCATCCGCCTGGCCAAGCCGCGCAAGGACGAGCTCGTCTACGGCGTGATCGGCGTGCCCGCGCAGGCCTCGATCCACTCCAAGGACGCGATCATCAGGACGGCCAAGGAGGCGCTCGACTCCGTCATGCTGTGCTCGGAGCCGTTCGCGGTTGCCTACGGCCTCGACATGCTCGACGACGTGCTGGTGATCGACATCGGCGCCGGCACCACGGACCTGTGCCGGATGCACGGCACGATGCCCGAGGAATCCGACCAGATCACGATCTATCACGCGGGCGACTGGGTCGACCACCGCTTCGCCGAGCTGATGGTCGAGAAGCACCCGCAAGCGCAGTTCACGGTGCAGATGCTCAAGGAGATCAAGGAGCGCAACTCCTCGGTCGACGAGCGCGTCGAGCCGGCGCTGGCCATGCTGCCCGTCAACGGCAAGCCGACCGAGTTCGACGTCACAGCCGAGCTGCGCGAGGCCTGCCAGGGCATGGTGCCGCCGATCGTGGAAGGGCTGAAGAAGCTCGTGTCGACCTTCGACCCCGAGTTCCAGCAGCGCCTGAAGAACCGCGTTCTGCTCGCCGGCGGCGGCAGCCAGATCCGCGGCCTGCACCTCGCCATCGAGCGCGAGATGCACAAGCAGCTGGGCGGCGGCAAGGTGAACCGCATCCAGGAGCCGGTATACGGCGGCTCGAACGGCGCGCTCAAGATCGCCCACGACATGCCGGCGGAGTACTGGGAAAAACTCAAGTAGTCCGACGGTCCGGGGGAGCGCGCGGCGGCGAAAACCGCTTTGCGCGCGAACCCGGTGCCCGGGGGTTGATTCCCCTGGGCTCGTTCAGGGCCGGCCCGACACGCGAACGCGCGCGCCGGGCCGGTTCTATTTCAGGCCACAGAAAGACCCGACCTTCCTCCGCCCTGGATTCAGCGCGTCAAGCGAGCCGCTGCGCCGCCAACGCCTTCTGCGATCGTCACGCGCGTGCCGATCTGCAGGTCGGTGAAGCGCTCGACCTTGCCCAGCGGCCAGGTGACCTCGAGCTCGTCGGCCTTGCCCAGCGTGCCCAGGCCGAACACCAGCGTGCGCGCTGAGCTCGACAGGAAGCCGTCGGCCACGCCCGGCCAGCGCGTCTGCACGCGCTCGCCCGCGCGCAGGCGCACGCGCGCGCCCACGGCCTCGCGATTCGCGCCTGCGCCGACGAGCACGACCTCGAGGCCGTGCCCATTCCGCCCGTCGTTGCGCAGCAGGCGCGGAGGCCCGTCGATGTCCTCGAACAGGAGATCCAGGTCGCCATCGCCATCCACGTCCCCCACCGCACCCCCGCGGCCGGCGCGCTTGTCGGCGAAGGCTTTCCCGCCGCGGCCCGCGGGCTCGCGGAAGCGCCCATCGACGCACTCGAACAGCTGCGCCGGCTGGCGGTACTCGGTGCCGAGGCGGAAGCGGTCGACCTGCGGGTAGACGTGGCCGTTGACGGCGTACAGCTCGATATCGCCGTCGAGGTCGAGGTCGGCGAAGCCCGTGCCCCAGGCGAGCTTGTCCATCGTCGGCGCGGCGAGCCCGAGCGACTGTGTCACGTCCAGGGCGAAGCCGCGCTCCTCGCCGCGGTACAGCGTCGAGTAGTCGTCGGCGAAGTTCGTGACGTACACGTCCGCGCGCTGGTCGCCGTTGTAGTCGCCGAGGGTCGCGCCCATGCAGGCCTGCGGACGGCCGGAGAGGCTGAAGGCCAAGCCCTGGCGTAGGGCCACGTCCTCGAAGCGCTTGCCCTCCAGGTTGCGCCACAGGTTGTTGCCCACCGAGTCGTTGCCCACGAACAGATCCACCCAGCCGTCGAGGTCGAAGTCGAAGGCCAGGCTCTGGAAGCCGAAGGCCGCGTCGGACATGCCGAGCTCCGCGCTCGCTTCGCGAAACACGAGTGCACCCTCGTTGACGAAGAAGCAGTCGGGCGCGCTGGGCAGCCCCTGCGGGCCCTTCATCACCTCGACGCCCTGGTAGCTCGTGGTCGGGTGCTCGGCCAGCATGCGGGCCTCGTCGAAGGCCACGTAGTTGGCCACGTGCAGGTCGAGGTCGCCGTCCTTGTCGAAGTCGAAGAAGGACGCGCCGGTGCTCCAGCTGTTCACCGCGAGGTGCGCGGCCTCGGTCCGATCGACGTACGCGCCGCGGCCGTCGGCGACGTAGAAGGTGTTGCGCCCGAAGTTGGTGAGGTAGAGGTCGCTCCAGCCGTCGCCGTCGACGTCGCACACGCGCACACCGGCCGTCCAGCGGCGCTCGTCGATGTCCGCCGCGCGCGTTCCGTCCGTGAAGCGCCCGCGACCATCGTTCAGGCACAGCGCGTCGGAGGGATTCTGCTCGAGCGTCTGGCCGAACTTCGCGCCGTTCGTGAGGTAGGCGTCGAGGTCACCGTCGTTGTCGTGGTCGAAGAGCGCGCAGCCGCCGCCGACGGTCTCGGGCAAGAACGGCTTCTCGGCCGAGCCGCAGACCTGCTGGAAGCTCCCCAGCCCCGACGCCGTGGTCGCGTCGCTGAAGCGAAACGGCCCGTCGTCGTGCCAGGGGCTCGGCGCGAGCGCGCTCTCGGCGCTCAGCGTGTCCGGCTCGCCCTTCCCGCAGGCGCCCAGCAGCGCGAGCGCGACGAGCGCGGGGAACCGCAAGCGCCTACTGTCCTTCGGCCGGCACCGCGGCGACGTCCGGCGAGGCACTCACACCCAGGGCCTTGGCCTTCTCGAACAGGCGCGTGGCGTCCTCGGCGCGGCCCGTCTCTTGGCACACCTCGGCCAGGAACCAGAGCGAGTTGCCGTCCGCGACGCCCTCCGTCTCGATCTTGGCCACCAGCTCCTTGGCGCTGCCTTCGTCCTTCGTGTCCGCGTACAGGCGCAGCAGCTCGAGCTTCGGATCCAGGTTGTCGGGCGCCAGGAACTCGGCTTCCTTGAGGTGGTTCGTGGAGTTGGCGAAGTCCTCGAGGTGCCGGCGCGTGAGCCCGCACAGGAAGTGCGCGCGGTCGCTCTTGGAGTCGATGTGGATCGCCTTCACGAACCAGCTCAGGGCTTCGTCCCAGTTCTCGACCTGCAGGTACATCTCGCCCAGCCGCACGAGCGCGGCGGCGTCGCCGGGGTTCTGGTTCACGGCGCGCCGGCGCTTCTCGAGCTTCTTCGCGTACTCGGTCGTGAGCTCCATCCCGGCGCGCGCGCGCGTCTCGCCCTCGGCATCGCCCAAGCGGCTGCAGACCTGCGTCAGGCGTCCGAACACCTCGGGGTCGGTGGGGTTGAGCGCGATCGACTGCTCATAGGCCTTGCGCGCCTCGGGCAGCTTGCCCAGGACCTCGAGCGATTGCCCCAGCTGGAAGTGCGCGCCCGAATCCTTCGGATCGGCTTCGATCGCCTTCTGGAAGCTGGCGCTGGCCTCCTCGGTCTTCGAGGCACCCGTCTGTGCCAAGCCGAGCGCCTTCCAGGCGCCGCAGTGCTTGGGGTTGAGCTCCACGGCCTTGCTCAGGAGCTCGAGCGCCTTGGCCGGCTCGTTCTTCAGGAACCAGGCACGCCCGCACCAGAACCAGTACTGGTCGTTGTTCGGCTCGAGCGTGCGCGCCGTCTCCAGGTTCGCGATGCCGCGCTCGAGGACGTCCTGGTCGCGCGCCTGCGAGCCCACGTTCTGCGACGAGAGGTGGACCTGCAGCTTGCCGAGCTCGTAGAACGCCTCGGACATCTTCGGGTCGAGCTCGGTCGCGCGCTGCAGCTCGGCCAGGGCCTTCTTGGGGTCGCCCTTGAGCAACAGCTGCAGGCCGCTCTGGTACGCGACCATCGCGCTGGCCTGGCCCTTCTCCTTCTTGCCGGCGCCCTTCGCAGCGTCCTTGGGCGCGTCGCCCTTGGCGGGGACGGGCGCGGCCGACGGGGATGCCGCCTCCCCCTTTCCGCAGCCGCCGAGCAGCGGGGTGGCGATGGCCAGGACGAGCAGGGGGTAGGAGACGGTCCGGGCGTTCATCTGCGGCATGGACGGGGTGAGCGGGGGCGGGACGAGCCCGAACAGGATAATGCGGGAGCGCGCCAGGCCAAGGCATGGGCTGCGCGCGGCTCTACGCCAGCCCCACCGCTGCGTTGGCCGCGGAGCGGCGGGCGCAGCGATTCTCGCCTACCGCCGCCGCGCCAGCGCCGATTCAAAGGATCGCGCCAGCGAGCTCCCCACCGTCCCCGCTGGCACGCAAGGCCCCTCCATCCTTGCTCCGCGCGCGCCCTGGGCCGATCCTGGCCGGGTGCTTGCGCTCCTCGCCCTGTTGCTGGCGCTCGGCGCGCGGCCCGCGTCGCTCCAGGACTCGCCCGGCCTCACCGGCCTGCGCCCGGAGCCCGCGGTCGAGCTCACGCTCGGGCTCCTGGACGACGTCAGTGCGCGCGGCCTGGCCTTCGTCGAGCTCGACAGCGCGCGCGACACGTATCTCGTGGGCGAGCCCTTCACGCTCACGCTGCGCTTCGGCCTCGAGCTCGAATTCGAGCGCGCCAGCGCGGTGCAACCCTTCCAGCGCGCGCTGGATGTGCCGGTGCAGCTCCACGCGCCATGGCTCGAGCTGCTGCCCGGCGCCGAGGCCCTGGGCGAGCTCGAGCCGCCGCGCGGGCCGACGGTGGCCCTGGGTGAGCGCGTGCTCGCCTGCGCGGCGGCGGGCGAGCGCCAGATCGCGGGCAAGAACTACCGTGTGTTCGAGCTCACGCGCCGCTTCGCGGCCACGCAGAGCGGCGCGCTGGAACTCGCCGCGCCGCTCCTGCGCCTGGCCTACGCCACGCGCTTCGAGGAGGACTTCACCAGCGGCCGGCGCGCGGTGGACCGTCACGACGGACTGGTGCGCGGCGCGGCGCGCACCCTGCGGATCCAGGCGCCGCCCGAGGAGGGCCGGCCGGCGGGCTTCAGCGGCGCGATCGGCAGCTTCACGCTGGAGGCCGCCGCCTCGCCGCAGGAGCTCGTGCTCGGCCAGGAGCTGAGCCTGACCCTGACCATCGCGGGACGCGGCGACCTGTCGCAGTGCGAGCCGCCAGAGCTCGAGCACCTCGACGGCTTCCACGTGCGTGGGCGGCTGGTCGAGCGCGCCGCGGGTCGGCTGATCGCGCGCTACGACCTCGCGCCCGAGCGCAGCGACGTGAACGCGATCCCCGCGCTCGAGTTCGTGTACTTCGACCCCAGCCCGCCGGCCGCGTATCGCCGCGCCACGAGCCGCGCCGTGCCGCTCACGGTACGCAAGCCCGAGCGGCCCGTGGAGGACTTGCGCGCCCCAAGCACGACCGTCCCCGTGCAGCTCCCGGGCTCCTTGGCGGTCGTGCTGCTCCTCGCGCTCGTGCTGCTGGGCGGACTCGTCTGGCTCGTCTACCACCTACGGCGTTCCTAGCCTCGCAATAGCGCTCAGACCCCGCGTTGCCGCTGTGCTCTAATCGCGCGCTCATGCCGCTCCGCGCCGTTCTCGCGTCCTGCTTCCTCGCCGGGCTCCTCGCCGGCTGCGGGAAGGCTCCGCGGGCGCGCCCGAACCTGCTCTTGATCGTGGCCGACGATCTGGCCGCGCGCGCCGTGGGCTACGAAGGCAACGCGCTCGCGCGCACGCCCAACCTGGATCGCCTGGCGCGCGAGGGCGCGCACTTCCGCCGCGCCTACGTGCCCACGCCGCAGTGCGCGCCCAGCCGCGCGGCGCTCTTGCTCGGCGTGTATCCACACCAGAGCGGCGCGCTCGCCAACCGCAGCGCCTGGGACACGAGCCGCACGACGCTGGCCGAGGTGCTGCGCGACGCTGGCTACCGCACGGGCTTCGTCGGCAAGTGGCATCTGGGCCAGGACGAGAAGCCGCAGGCCGGCTTCGACTCGTGGTGCGCGATCGATCGCCGCCAGCTTTCGTACTTCGACGCGCAGCTCTCGCTCGACGGTCGCAACGAGCAGCGCACGGGCTACGTGCCGACGCTGTTCACCGACGAGGCGCTGCGCTTCCTGGCGCAGGAAGACGCGCGCCCGTTCTTCCTGTGGCTGGCCTACACCTCGCCCCACGAGCCGCTGGCACCGCCGCCCGATCCGGCCCTGGCCCAGGATCCCGCGCGCTTCACGCTGCCGGCCTCGAGCGCCGACGACCTCTCCGAGAAGCCCGCGCTGCAGGGCGCGAGCGAGGGCCATCAGCTGTTCCGCCAGCAGGGCGTGGAGGGCTTGCTGCGCGTGCGCGCGCTGTACCAGTCGGTGGTGGACGCGCTCGACGTCGAGATCGGTCGCGTGCTGGCCGAACTCGACGCGCGCGGCCTGGCCGAGAACACGGTTGTCGTGTTCCTGAGCGACAACGGCACGCTGCACGGCGAGCACCAGCTGGTCACCAAGGGCCCGGCCTTCTACGAGGAGCTGGTGCGCACGCCGCTGGTCGTGCGCGGCCCCGGCGTGTGCGCGCGCGAGCTGGACACCGTCGTGAGCTCGCTCGATCTCTTCCCCACGCTCGCGCGGCTCGGCGGCGCCGCACTGCCCACCGACCTCGCCGGGCACGACCTCGGCGCGTTGCTGGCCGGGGGCGCTCCACCGGCGCGCGAGGCGGTGTACCTCGAGTACGAGCGCAAGCAACCCGATGACCCGCCCACGCCCATGCTCGGCTGGGTCGATGCGCGCGAGAAATACGTGCGCTACCTGGGCACGGGCGAGGAGGAGCTGTACGACCTCGCCGCCGATCCCGAGGAGCGCACCAACCTGGTCTTCGGCGCGCGCGCCCCCGAACGCCTGGCCGCGGCGCGCGCGCGCCTCGAACCCTTCCGCGTCCAGGCCGAGCCCGTGCTGCGCTGATGGGCGAGCCGAGCGACTCTCCGCCGCGGCGCGGCGCCTGGTTGGGCTTCGCGCTCGCGGGCGTGCTGCTCGCTTGGCACCTGGCGAGCTTCGACATCACCACGCTCCCGATCGTGAGCGACGTGCGCTTCTACCTCTACTTCGCCTGGCGCGTGTGCGCGGGCGCGGTGCCGCACCGCGACTTCTTCGATCACAAGACGCAGCTGGCGAGCTTCGTCGGCGCGGGCTTGCAGGGGCTCGGCGGCGCACTCGGCGTCGATCCGCTGCTCGCGATCCGCGCCGGGTACCTGGCGCTGGCCGGTGCGACGGGGCTGCTCGCCTACGCCGTGCAGCGGCGTCTGGCGTACGGCAGCGCGCTCGCCGGCGGCCTCGGGGCGCTGGCCTACTGCTCCTTCGGGCTGCTCGGACTCTTGCCGGCGACCGGCTGTGTGCCCAAGGAGCTGGTGGCGCTGTGCGCCAGCGGCGCGGCGCTGCTGGCCCACCGACAACGCTGGCTCGCCGCGGGCGCGCTTGGCGCGCTGGCGGCACTCGACTGGCAGATCGGCGCGCTGGCGTGGCTGGGCGTGTTCCTGGCCGCGGCGTTGTGTGCTGAGGACCGTAGGCGTGCGGCCCTGCGCGTGGTCGCCGGCGGTGCCCTCGGGGTCCTGCCTTACTTCGCGTACTTCGCGCTGCACGGCGCCCTGGGCGCAGCGCTGACGCAGTCCATCGGCGGTTCCCTCGACCGCAGCGCGGGTACGCAAGCGCGCGACAGCTTCGGGGCGCGGCTGGAGCGCATCGGGCACCTCGTGAGCACGGACTGCGCCGCGCAGACGTTGTTGGTGGCGTTGAGCCTCGTCGGCGTGGGCGTGGCGTTCGTGTGGCTCGTCAAGCGCCGCGAGCTGCGCACGCTGCTGGTGCCACTGCTGGTGGTGCACCTCGGCATCGCGGCGTTCTCGCTGTTCGACTTCCAGTGGCACGCGGACCTGTTCGTGCTCCTGCACGGCGTGGCCTTCTTCCTGGCGCTGGCCTGGAGCGGGTTGTGGAGCGCGCTCGCGCCGCGCCTGGGCTCGGAGCGCGCACGAAAGGCGGCCGGCGCGGCGCTGCTCGCGGTGGTTTTCGTCTGCGCTCGGCCGGGCGCGCTGCGCCCCGAGCTCACGCTGGAGACGCCCATGGTTCTTCGAGCTGCCACCCTGGCCGACCAGCGCGAGGTCGCGGCCGAGCTCGAGCAGCGCAGCGCCGGACGCACGGTCGCGTACCTCGAGTCGGTCGAGCAGCTCTACCTGCAAGGCCGCGTGAACCCGCTGCCGCTCGTGTTCTGGAACGGGGCCTCGTGGGCGAACGTGCGCAAGCAGGGCGAGGAGAAGGACGACAGCCTGCGACGCCTGCTGCGCGCGTGCGGGGCCGAAGCCTGGGTCACGGCCCAGCCCATCCAGCTCGACGGTCCGGGTACGGTCGAGCGCGTCGCGTCGCGGAACGGGCAGTACTTCGTCATGCTGCAGACGCGATGAGTTCGCGGGTCCGCTCTTGGTTGCCGTTCCTCGTCCTGTGCGGCGCGTGCTCGCCCGCTGCGCCAGCGCGGCCGAGCGTGCTCTTGGTGACGCTCGACACGCTGCGCGCCGACCACGTGGGCGCCTACGGCGACCGCGCGCGCACGCCGAACCTGGATCGCTTCGCGGGCACGGCCACGGTCTTCGAGCACGCCAGCGCGCCGATGCCGATGACGCGTCCGTCGCACTTCTCGCTGTTCACGGGGCGCTACCCGCGCGAGCACGGCGTGCTCTCGAACGCGCTCGCGCTGCCCGATTCGGAGGACGTGCTGGCCGAGCGCCTGCGCGACGCCGGCTACAAGACCGCGGCCTTCGTGGCCGTGAGCCTGCTCGACACGGACTCCGGCGCGGGCCAGGGCTTCGAGCTGCTCGACTCGCCCACCGCCGGCCGCCAGCGCACGGCGGACGAGGTCGTGCCCGCGGCGCTGGCGTGGCTCGGCGCGCAAGCGCAGGACGCGCCCACCTTCCTGTGGGTGCACCTGTTCGACGCGCACCTGCCCTACGCGCCGCCGACAGAGTTCCGTCGCGACCTGGATCCGAAGCTCGCCCCGAAGTTGCCCGCACTCGACCTGAAGTCGCTGCACGGCATCGCCGCGGCCAACGGCGGGGATCTGCCGCGCGCGGTGCTGGAGCACGGCAAGGCGCTGTATCGCTGCGAGGTCGAGGGCCTCGACGCGTGGCTGGGGAAGCTCCTGGACGGCGTGCCGGCGGACACCCTCACTGTCGTCGTGGCCGATCACGGCGAGAGCTTCGAGCGCGGCGTCTACTTCGAGCACACCGAGTCGCTGGGAGAGTGCACGCTGCGCCTGCCGCTGTTCGTGCGCTACGCGCCGCTGTTTCCGCCGGGCGCACGCGTGACGACGCAGGCCAGCATGGTCGACCTCGCGCCCACGATCCTGGACGCGCTGCACCTGCCGCCGCTCGCGCGCGCCTCGGGGCGCTCGCTGGTCGGGCTGACGGGCGCCGACGAGCGCTGCGTGCTGATCCAGCACCCCGTGTACTCCAGCGAGACGCTGGCCAACCGCACGGCGATGCAGCACGCGCTGCGCTCGGTGGCCGGCGAGCCGACGCACGAGATCGGGCCCGGCGAGGACATGACCGGCGTGGTTGGCCGCGGCTACAAGTACCTGCGCACGAACTCGGGGCGCGAGGAGCTCTACCGGCTCGACGACGAGGACCACGAGCTCTCGGCGCAGGAGCCGGAGACGCTGGCGGCGCTGCGCTCCGAGCTCGAGCGCTTGCTGAAGGAGCACCCGCTGACCGTGCTGGACCCCGGCAAGCTCGACAAGGCGGCGCTGGACGAGCTCGAGGACCTCGGCTACGCGCGCTGATCAGGAGGCGCCTTCGTCGGCCCCCACACCTACATCCCGCAGCATGCGCCGCAGCGGCTTCACGAGTAGGAACATGAGCGCCGCCATCACGAAGGCGCTGCAGGCCACGAGCAGGAACAGCGTGGGCAACTCGAAGCGCTCGTAGTAGCCGGCCACGGAGCCGCCCATGAAGTTGCCCACCGACGTGGCCAGGAACCACACGCCCATCATGGTGCTGGTCACTCGCGCGGGCGCGAGCTTGCTCATGGCCGCCAGGCCCACGGGTGACAGGCAGAGTTCGCCGATGGTGTGCAACAGGTAGACGCCCAACAACCAGTGGATACCGACGCGCGAACCGTCGGCAGCTCCGCGCGCGCCCCCGACTAGCCACAGGAAACCCAGGCCGGCACACAGGAGGCCTAGTGCAAACTTGGTTGCGTAGGAGGGATTGCGGTGGCGGAGCGCGATCCACAACCAGGAAAACACAGGCGCGAAGATCACGAGCAAGGCTGAGTTGACCGACTGCCACCAAGAGGAGTCGAAGTGATACCCAAAGACGGTGTTCTGCGTACTGCGGTCGGCGAACAGATTCAGGGTCGATCCAGCCTGTTCGAAGACGCCCCAGAAGATCGAGGCCGCGCAGAACAGGATGAAGATCAGGACCAGGCGTGCGCGCTCGGCACGGGTCCACTGTCCGGTCAGGAACAGATTCGCGAAGAAGCCAACGACGATCAGCGCCAAGGCGATCGTGTAGCCTTCATTGATGTTGCCCTTGTTGAGCCCACCGAACTTGATGTCGACGCCCGCCAGGCTGCCGCGTGTGGCGCCCGCCTTGAGTGCCGCCTCGAACTCGGCGCCCTTCGCCTCGCCCACGAGGGCTTTCACCCCGTCCAGCCCGAGGGGCTCGCCGCCGTTCACCACCTCGAGCGCGTCGGCACCCTCGGGCGTTCCACGCAGCACGAAGGCGTCGGCACCGGCGCTCTCCCACTCGACCTGGCTCGCATGCCGGGCGCTGGATTCGAAGGCCAGCAGAGCAGCCGCGAGCAGGGCACAGAGCGTCAGTCCCAGCGCCAGCGTGCGCTTGTTCTTGGCGTGCACGGCAGGCGGCTTGGGCGTCGGGCGCAGCCCGGCCTCGCCAAGGCTCTTGCCGGTCAGCAGGTACTGCACAACACCCAAACCCATGCCCACCGCGGCGGCACCGAAGCCCCAGTGCCAGGCGTTGTTCGGATCGATTCCCCAGCCTTCCAGCATTGTGCGGAACCGCGCGTTCTGCGCCAACCAACCGATCACCAACGGTGCACTGAAGGCGCCGAGGTTGATGCCCATGTAGAAGAGTGAGAAGCCGGCCTCGCGGCGCGTGTCCTTCTCCCCGTAGAGCTGTCCGACGATGACCGAGATGTTGGGCTTGAGCAGGCCGGTGCCGAGCACGACGCAACCCAGGCCCGCGAAGAAGATGCCCGTCCCGTGCAGCGCGAGCAAGACGTGGCCGAACATGATCACGAGGCCACCCAACAGCACGCTTCGACGCTGGCCGAGGAAGTTGTCCGCCAGCCACCCGCCGGGGACGGTCGCGAGGTACACGAGCGACGTGTACATCGCGTAGATCGGGCCCGCTTCCGCGGCCGAGAGCCCCATGCCTCCGTTCGCGACTGCGGCGGTCATGAACAGGATCAGGATCGCGCGCATGCCGTAGTAGCTGAAGCGCTCCCACATCTCGGTGAAGAAGAGCGTTGCCAGCCCGCGCGGGTGGCCGAAGAAACGAGTGTCGGGAGCTGAGCTCATGCGGAGTCTCGGGGCGGAGCGAGGATCAGGGGGCCCCATTGGAGACGGAGCCGCCGCTCGTTCCTACAGGGAGGCTGGATTCCGCGCTGAGGAGGCCACAGACTCGGACTCGCTGTGCAGCGCCTGCTCCTCGGATTCGCGCGCCGCGCCGTGCGCCTCTACTACCGGGTGGCGCACCTCGGGGGCGACGTGCCCGCGCGCGGGCCGGTGCTCCTGGTGGGCAACCACCCGAACGGGCTGGTGGATCCGGTGCTGCTGGCGGGCACCACCTCGCGGCTGGTGCGTTTTCTGGGCAAGGCTCCGCTGTTCGAGATGCCGGTGCTGGGGCAGGTCATGCGCGGAATGGACGTGCTGCCCGTCTACCGCAGTCAGGACGGCGCCGACACGGGTGACAACGCGCGCACCTTCGAGGCCGTGTTCGCGGCTCTGGCACGGGGCGAGCTCGTGTGTCTCTTCCCCGAGGGCAAGAGCCACGACGAGCCCGCGCTGGCGAAGCTCAAGACCGGCGCGGCGCGCATGGCCCTGGGGGCCGAGGCCAAGGGCGGCTGGACGCTGGGCGTGGTGGTCGTGCCGGTGGGCCTGGTGTACCGCGCCAAGCCGAGCTTTCGCAGCCGCGTGGCGGTGTGGACCGGCGCGCCGCTCGCCGTGGCGCCGCTACGCGAGCTGTTCGAGCGCGACGAACGGGCCGCGGTCGCCGCGCTCAACCAGCAGATCGCTGACGGACTGCGGGGGGTCACGCTGGAGCTGGAGCGCTGGGAGGACCTGCCGCTGCTGGAGCTGGCCGAACGCATCCGCTTCGACGAGCGCGCGCCGGCCGAGTTGCGCCTGGAGCGCGTGCAAGCCTTCGCCCAGGCCCTGCGCACGCTGCGCGCGACCGAACCCGAGCGCGTGGCCGAACTGGGCGAGCGCATCGCCGCCTTCGGCGAGCGCCTGGCGCGCCTGGATCTCTGCGCCGCCGACCTGCACAAGCTCGAGCTCGTCTACGCGCCCGCTCTGGTCGCGCGCTTCGTGCTGCGCAACCTGATGTTGCTGGTGCTGGGCCTGCCGCTGGCCGCGCTCGGCGCAGTCTTCTGGATCGTGCCACAGCGCGTCGCCGGCGCGTTGCCGCGGCGCTTCGCGACTCCGGACACGCTGGCCACGGGGCGCATCCTGGCCGGCTTCGTGTTCTTCCCGCTGTGGCTCGGCGGAGCCTGCGCGCTGCTCGCCTGGCGCTCCGAGCCGCGCTGGTCGTTGATCCTCGCGCTGGGCGCGCCGCCGCTCGGGCTGGTGGCGCTTGCCTTCCGCGACTGGCGCCTGGCGGTGCTGGGCGAGGTGCGCACCTTCTTGCGCCTAGTCTCCCACGAGCGCCTGCGTCAGCTGTTGCTGGCCGAGCGCGCCGAACTCGCGCGCGAGCTGGAGGAGTTGCGCGCGCGCCTCTAGTGTCCCTTCCCCGAAGTAGCGCCAACAAGCCGGCGCACTGAATCGCCGCTGGCGGCCTTGCGCCTCCTCCGAGTATTGCAGCGAATAGGCGTCGTCGGCGCGCCTTGCCAGCGACGATCCAGCACGGCGCCTTGTTGGTGCTACTGCGGGGAAGGAACACTAGTGGCCAAGAAAGGGGTGCGCCTGGAAAACGATTCTGTAGCGGCGCTTTCCCCGCTGCGGCTCCAAGAAAACGCCCGCGAAATCCGACACGGTGTCGTCGGGGCCCTTAGCTTTCCCCGTCTCGTACTCCGCTCGGCCCGCGACCTCCGCCACCACCGATGTCGTCGCTCCTCCGGCCCTCCACGCCGAACCCGGCTTCCCTTCCGTCGGGCGTCGAGTTGCTCGCACCCGTACCGCCCGGCTGCGAGGCGATCCTGGGCGCGCCCGCGCTCGCATTCGTGCGCGACCTGGAACGCCGCTTCCGCTTCCGCCGCGCGCAACTCCTGGCGCGCCGCGAGGCGCTGAAGCGCCAGCTCGACCTGGGCTGGCGGCCGGACTTCCTGGCCGAGACGCGCGCCATCCGCGACTCGGCCTGGAGCGTGGCCCCGGTACCGAGCGAATTGCTCGACCGCCGCACCGAGATCACCGGGCCGGTCGACCGCAAGATGGTCGTCAACGCGCTCAACTCGGGCGCGCAGGTCTTCATGGCGGACTTCGAGGACGCCAACGCGCCCACCTGGGAGAACTGCGTGCGCGGGCAGCTCAATCTGTTCGACGCCATTCGCCGGCAGGTCGACTTCACCGAACCGGCCAGCGGCAAGAGCTATCGCTTGAACGCGAAGACCGCGGTGCTGTTCGCGCGGCCGCGCGGCTGGCACCTGGACGAGAAGCACGTGCGCGTCGATGGGCGCGTGATATCGGCCTCGCTGTTCGACTTCGGCCTGTACTTCTTCCACAACGCGCACGAACTCGTGGCGCGCGGCTCGGGTCCGTACTTCTACCTGCCCAAGCTCGAGAACCACCTCGAGGCGCGCCTGTGGAACGAGGTCTTCGAGCTGGCCCAGGACACGCTCGGAGTGACGCACGGCACGCTAAAGGCCACCGTGCTGATCGAGACGATCCTGGCCGCCTTCGAGATGAACGAGATCCTGTGGGAGCTGCGTGAGCACTCCGCGGGCCTCAACTGCGGACGCTGGGACTATATTTTTAGCTGCATCAAGAAGCTGCGCGCCGATCCGGCCTGCGTGTTCCCCGACCGCGCCACGGTGGGCATGGACCGCCCGTTCCTGTCGGCCTACAGCCAGCTCCTGGTGCAGACCTGCCACCGCCGCGGCGTGCACGCGATGGGCGGAATGGCCGCGCAGATCCCGATCAAGGACGACCCCGAGAAGAACGCCGCCGCGCTGGCCAAGGTGCGCGCCGACAAAGAGCGCGAGGTGCGGAGCGGCCACGACGGCACGTGGGTCGCGCACCCGGCGCTGGTGCCGATCGCGCTGGAGGCCTTCGCGGGCCTGAACGGTCCAAACCAGTTGCACGTGAAGCGCGAGGACGTGCGCGTCAGCGCCCAGGACCTGCTGGAGGTGCCGCGCGGCGCGATCACCGAGGCGGGCCTGCGCCAGAACCTGGCGGTCGGCGTGGCCTACCTCGAGGCCTGGCTGCGCGGCGTGGGCTGCGTGCCGCTGCACGATCTGATGGAGGACGCGGCCACGGCCGAGATCTCGCGCGTGCAGGTCTGGCAGTGGTTGCGCCATGGCGCGCGCCTGGCCGACGGTCGCACGGTCGACGTCGCGCTGGTGCGCACCACGCTGGGCGAAGAAATGGAGCGCCTGCGCGCCTGGGTCGGCCCCGAGCGCTGGGCTGCCGGCCGCTTCGAGGCCGCGGCCGCGCTGTTCGAACGCCTGAGCACGCAGAGCGAGCTCGAGGACTTCCTCACGATTCCCGCCTACGCCCAGCTCTGAAGCGCGGGCGCTAAAGATCCGCCGCCGGGCTTGCCGATCGGGCGAGGATGGCCCCCTCTCCCTACCTGCCTGAGCTCCAGAACGGGACTGCCCCCAGTGCCAAGCGCTTCGAGGGCATCCGCCGCGACTACTCGCCGGCCGATGTCGCGCGCCTGCGCGGCTCGGTGCGCATCCGCCACACGCTGGCGGAGCTGGGCGCGGAACGGCTGTGGGAGCTCCTGCACAGCGAGGACTACGTGCACGCGCTCGGCGCGCTGACCGGCAACCAGGCGATGCAGATGGTCAAGGCCGGCCTGAAGGCGATCTACCTCTCGGGCTGGCAGGTCGCGGCCGACGCGAACCTGGCCGGGCAGATGTATCCCGACCAGAGCCTGTATCCCGCCAACAGCGTCCCGATGGTGGTCAAGCGCATCAACCAGACGCTGCAGCGCGCCGACCAGATCGCGCACATGGAGGGCGACGACTCGACGCACTGGTTCGCGCCCATCGTGGCCGACGCCGAGGCCGGCTTCGGCGGCCCGCTCAACGCCTTCGAGCTGATGAAGGGCATGATCGAGGCCGGCGCGGCCGGCGTGCACTTCGAGGACCAGCTGGCCAGCGAGAAGAAGTGCGGGCACCTGGGCGGCAAGGTGCTCGTGCCGACGGCGTCCTTCATCCGCACGCTGAACGCCGCGCGCCTGGCGGCCGACGTGTGCGGCGTGGCCACGGTTCTCGTGGCGCGCACCGATGCCGAGGCCGCCAACCTGATCACCAGCGACGTGGACGAGCGCGACCGTCCGTTCCTGACCGGCGAGCGCACCAGCGAGGGCTTCTTCCGCGTGCACAACGGCCTCGCGCAGGCCATCGCGCGCGGCCTCGCCTACGCGCCCTACGCCGACATCGTGTGGTGCGAGACCGGCAAGCCCGACCTCGAGGAGGCGCGGCACTTCGCCGAAGGCATCCACGCGCAGTTCCCGGGCAAGTTCCTGGCCTACAACTGCTCGCCCTCCTTCAACTGGAAGAAGCACCTCGACCTGGACACGATCGCGCGCTTCCAGCGCGAGCTCGGGGCCATGGGCTACAAGTTCCAGTTCGTGACCTTGGCCGGTTTCCACGCGCTCAACCACTCGATGTTCGAGCTGGCCAGCGGCTATCGCGAGCGCGGCATGGCCGCCTACTCCGAGCTGCAGGAGGCCGAGTTCATCTCCGAGCGCACCGGCTACAGCGCCACGCGCCACCAGCGCGAAGTCGGCACGAGCTACTTCGACGCCGTGTCGCAGGCCGTGGCCAGCGGCAAGTCCTCGACCACGGCCATGGCCGGCTCGACCGAGGTCGAGCAGTTCAGCGAGCGCGGGCTGAAGAAGCCGTGATCTTCCACGGAGAAAGTGGACACCCAGAGAAGGAGCAGTGATGCTCCTCGCAGGAAGTGTCCATGGCCAGATCACGACGGAAGCACAGTGCTGAGTTCAAGCGTGAAGCGGTGCGGCTGAGCCGCGAGCCGGGTCGGACGGTGGT
>SIAI01000012.1 GCA_009691855.1 Planctomycetota bacterium
CTTCTGTGAAGTCTCGCCGTTGTCGCCCGGACCCGTCTCCGAGGGGCCCGGTTGCGGCTTCGGGTGCGGCCGCGGCTCGGCGCGGTTCTGCTCGAAGGTCGCCAGGACCCGATCGGCGAGGTCCAGCACATCCGTCTCGCGCTCGCTCAACGTGAAGCCGAGCTCGAGCGCGGCGCGCAACCGGTCGCCCAGGCGTAGGCGCGCGGCGCGGGTGTACTCGAGGTCGTAGGTCGGAAGGGCGAGGTAGCGTGGATCGACGCACTGCGCGAATTCGCCGCAGGCCAGCGAGAGCTCCCCCTGCACCTCTGTGCGCCAGGTCGGGCCGGCGGCCTCGCTCGCGGCTTGCGCGCGAGCGACCCAGGCGCTCGAACCTCCCCTTTCCTCCCGGAGGGCTTGCCCCAGGGCAAGCAGGAGCCTGCGTGCGACGTAGTGGCTTGGCTTGTGGCCGCCCTTGGCCAGCTCCTCGAGCTGCGCAACGGCCGCTTCGACCTCCGCGGCACTCATTCTTCGCTCGCTCGTCGGCGACCGCGCTTGACCTCGGAGCGACTGCGCTTGGTATTCAGGCGCTTGCGCTTGGCCGAACGCGGAACGCGGGTCTCCTTGCGGGGCACGCGCGGGGCCAGGGCTTCCTGCAGGATCTCCAGCATCCGCTCGCGGGCAGCATCGGCGTTGCGGCGCTGCTCGCGGAAGCGCGAGGAGTGCAGCACCAGCTCGCCCTCCTTGGTCAGCCGTCCCGCCAGCCGCTCCACGAGCAGAGCGCGCTGCTCCTCGGTCAAGATTTTGCTGCGGCGCACGTCGTAGCGCAGGATCACCTTGCTCTCGACCTTGTTCACGTTCTGGCCTCCCGGACCGCCCGAGCGGGCCGTGTCCAAGACCAGCTCTTCGGGCGGGATCACCAGCTCGGGACCGACGCGCAGGCTGGCGCGGACCTTCCTCATGCCTTCCTGCCGTGCTCCCAGAGCATGGGGAAGGGATAGATGCCGGTGTTGTGGCCGTCGCTGAAGCCCATGGTGAGGGCGTAGTTTCCGACCAGGCGCACGTCGGTGTGCTGCATGTCCTCGGGGACCGAGCGCGGATCGTGGCGCCGCACTCCGGTGAGCTCGTCCACGCAGGCAGCGCAGGGGCACATCGCGCGCAGCTGGATCGCCGTCAGCTCGGTGTGCTCCCCGTTGTCCCACTCGAACTCGATCCGGCGGGGATCACTGCGCGTGATCTGGCGCGGTTGCGGGGCCATGGGTTCGTGGGGAGACGGTGGTGGGCAGAGCCGGAATTGAACCGGCGACCCCTTGATTTTCAGTCAAGTGCTCTACCGACTGAGCTACCTGCCCACATCCCGGGCCGACCAGCGCCGGTTTCGGGCGCGAGAGTGTGCCCGCGGGAGGCGGAACCGTCAACCCGGACGGGCACCCAGCGTGTCGCGCGCCTCGCGCACGTCGCGGGCGATCTGAGCCGCGAGTTCGTCCAGCCCCGCGAAGCGCTTCTCGCCCCGCAGGCGGGCGACGAACTCGAGCTCGATGGGCTCGCCGTACAGATCGCCCTCGAAGTCGAGCAGATGCACTTCGACCTGCGGGCGCCGCGGCGGCTCGGCGGCCACCGTCGGCCGAAAGCCGATGTTCGCGACGCCGGGGAGGCTCTCCAGCGTCCCGCCCGGCAGGGAGCGGTTCACATGCACCGCGTAGACCCCCAGCGGGGGGTGCAGCTCCTGGCGCAGGTTCAGGTTCGCGGTGGGGAAGCCGATGCGGCGCCCGAGGTTGGCTCCGTGGACCACCCGGCCGAAGACGCTGACCGGTCGGCCCAGCATGGCCGCGGCGGCGGTCAGGTCGCCGAGCTCGACCGCCTCGCGGATGGCGGTGGAGGAAACGGGCCTCCCCAGGACGACGACCTTCTCGGCCACCACCACGTCGAAGCCCTGGCGCACCAGAGACTCCGCGGAGCCGCCCCGGTCGTGGCCGAACTTGCTGTCGAAGCCCAAGACGAAGGAGCGCACACCCAGGCCGCGCACGGCGATCTCCTGGGCGAACTGGGCGGCGCCCAGCGCCCGCAGAGCCGCGTCGAAGGGCAGGGCGACCGCGTGCTGGACTCCGGCGCGGGCGAAGAGCTCCAGGCGGTGCTCCAGGGTCGTCAGGGTCTTCGGCGCGCGCCCCAGGAGCAGGTGCTTGGGGTGTCGGCGGAAGGTGACCACCGTGGACTCGGCGCCGAGCGCGCTCGCCCGGGCCACGTTCGCCTTCAGGATCGCCTGGTGCCCCAGGTGGACGCCGTCGAACATCCCCAGAGACACCACCGCCCCGTTCGGCGCGGGGACGAGCCGGTCGCGGCGAAAGGTGGCCTTCACCGCGCCGGGGTGGGCGTCTTGCGCTTGAACTTGGCGACCAGCTCTTCCAGCGCGGCCTTGTTCCGCAACCGGTCCGCGGGCGACATCCGGTCGACCAGCAGCACGCCCTCCAGGTGGTCGTGCTCGTGCTGGACGATGCGGCTGACGAAGCCCTCGTAGAGCGCTTCGAAGGGCTGGCCATCGACGCCAAATGCCTGCACCCGGCAGGCGTCCGGGCGCTCGACCTCGGCGTAGATGCCGGGGAACGACAGGCAGCCCTCCTCGAACAGGGTCGGAGAGCCGCTGCGCGCGAGGATGCGCGGGTTGACGAGCACGATCTCGTCGCCCGTCTCGCCGGTCGAATTGACCACCAGGATGCGCTTCTTGAGCCCGACTTGCGGCGCCGCCAGGCCAACTCCCTTGCTGGCGTGCATGCGCTCGAACATGCCCGAGACGATCGCTCGCAGCTCCTCGTCGAAGGCCTCCACGGGCAGAGCCGGCCGCCGCAGGAGCGGATCCGGATACAGGGTCAGGTCGAAGTGCAGCTCGGGGGCCATCCGCTGGGCTTCTTTGGCTTCCCGGAGCAAGCCGGGAGATCGCTCAGGCTACCATACGACACGCTTGGTGGCGGCCGCCTCGGATGGCCCCGCGTTGACGGTTCGAGGGCTCCCCGTTACGCTCTCACGCCCTGGTTTTCAGCCGGAGACCCAGCCGGAGACGGGGGCTCCAGACCCCCTTGGACTTTTCGAAGCAGATCCAGAAGGCCGAGGAAGCCCTTCGCCGCCGCAACTTCGACTTCGCGGTGGAGCTCTTCCGCCAGCTCGTGGACCTCGACCCCGACCAGGGTGAGGCGCGCGCCGGCCTGCGCCGCGCGCTGAAGAAGCGCCAGGAGCAGGAGGGCGACAAGAGCAAGCTGTTCCGCGCCGTCTCTGGAGCGCTGCCGCTGTCCAAGGCCAAGACGCTGCAGAAGCTCGGCAAGCACAACGCCTGCGCCAAGGCGCTCGAGGACTACCTCGGCGGCAATCCCCTGGACGAGGAGGGGAACCTGCTGCTCGGGATGTCCCTCGAGGCGGCGGGTCACTTCAAGTCGGCTCTGTCGGTGTACGAGTTCACGGCCGAGATCGCACCCAAGAACCCCGAGGCGCTGAAGCGCGCCGGGGCGATGAGCCAGCGCGCCGGCGACCACGCGCGCGCGTTGACCTACTTCGAGCGCGCGCTAGAGGCCGACCCGCGCGATCAGGAGGCGCTCAAAGCGCGCAAGAACCTGGCCGCCGAGACCGCGCTCTCGCGCTCCAACTCAGGCACGGTCGGGCACAGTCGCGAGCTGATCAAGGACAAGGACCGCTCGCGTGAGCTGGAGCGCTCGAAGCGCCTG
Organism: Planctomycetota bacterium; assembly: GCA_009691855.1. Classification (GTDB taxonomy): domain Bacteria; phylum Planctomycetota; class UBA1135; order UBA1135; genus JABFRZ01. The sequence goes on from SIAI01000012.1 coordinate 3,687, forward strand.
GTGCTCTCGGAAGAGGAGCTGCGCGCCGAACTGACGCGGCTCGAGGAGCGCTTCGCCGAGACGCCCGCCGACGTCGAGCTGATGCTGCAGCTGGCCGACACCCACGAGCGCCTGGGCGACCCGGCCGCGGCCCTGGACTTCGCCGAGCGCGCGCTCAGCTATCGCAAGGACTCCTTCGAGCTCGTGTGCAAGGTCGGCGACCTGGAGTCCAAGCGCCTGAAGAAGGCCGTGGCGCGCGCCGACAAGGGCGGCAAGGCCGAGGAGGCCGGGGCCCTGGAGCGCGAGCTGATCGTGCACGAGGTCAAGGACTACAAACGCCGCGTCGAGACGCGGCCTAGCGACGCGGCCCTGCGCCTGGCGCTGGCCAAGAAGCTGCTGCGCGCCGACGACGTGGACGGTGCCCTGGCCGAGCTGCAACGCTGCTCGGGCGAGCCGCGCGTGCGCGAGGAGGCGCTGTTCCACCTGGCACAGTGCTTCCAGCAGAAGGGCGTCTTCGATCTCGCCAAAAAAGAGTACGAGCGCGCCCTGGCCGGCACCGACGGAAAGAGCGACCGCGCCAAGGAGATCCTGTACAATCTCGGATCCATCGCCGAGGCTCGAGGGAACCGCGAAGAAGCGCGGTCCTTCTACATCCGCATCTACGAAGTCGACATCGGCTATCGCGATGTGGCCGCCAAGATGGGAACCCTACGTTAGACATGGCCCACAGCAAGCAAGCCCTCAAACGCCACCGTCAGAGCGAGAAGAAGCGCGTGGTGAACAAGAACGCCCGCACGCGCATGAAGAGCGCCATCAAGCGCGTCCTCGCCGCCGCGGAAGCCGACCAGAAGCAGGCCCAGATCGACGCCATGCGTCGCATCGACAAGTCCGCCAAGGTCCACGCGATCCACAAGAACGCCGCCGCGCGCTACAAGAGCCGCGTCGCGAAAGCCCTCAACAAGGCCAAGGCGGTCGCCGGCAAGTAACGCGTTCCGCGCGTCGCGCCCGGCGCGACGATGCACGCCCTTCAGCTCGTCCCTAGGGACCGGTCTCGGCCTTGGCCGGGGCCGGCGCGCTCGCGGGCGTGAGCAGCGGCGACACCCAGGAGTAGCTCGCTCGCCGCAGCTTCTCGCGCGCGCGGCCCAGCATGGCCCTCTCGCGCTGCTCGGCGAAGACCTCGTTGAGCTTGACCTGGATCTCGCGTGCTTCGAACTCGGGCGGCGGCGGGACGCGTCGGTCGTGCAGCTCGACCAGTTGATAACCGACCTCGGGCGTCGGCTGGCGGGTGCGCGGGTTGATCAGCGGCAGGATCTCGAGCGCACCGACCTCGGCCTGTTCCGCGAACTGGGCCAGGGCCGGATCGGTGAAATCGCGCGGCATCACGTACGAAGTGAGCCCGCGTGAGTCGCGCTCGGCGTCGCCCAGCTCTTCGACGATCTGCGCCAGGTCTTCACCGGTCTCTGCACGCGCGCGCGCTTCCTCGCAGCGTTGCCGGGCCAGCTCGGGGCTGCCGGCGTGCTCGCTGGCGATGATCAGCCGTCGCAGCTGCACCGTGGTCGGGGCCAGCCGCGACTTGTTCTGCGCGAAGATCTCGCGCCGCTCGCCGGGGCGCACGTAGCCGTCCTGGGTCGCGCGCTTGGCGGCGTAGGCGTTGCCGAGCGCCGCCTGCTCCCACAGGTAGCGCAGGATCGCGCGCTCGCGGTCCGAGTCCTCGGCCAGCGCGTCCTTGCCCTCAGCCTTGAGCTTGGCCAGATACGCCTCGCGTCCGGCCTTCTCGCGCTCCTCGGCCAGGATCCCCTTGCGCATGCGCCCGATCTGCGCCGGGTCGAGGCCGAGGTCCTTGCCGTTCTGCTCCTCGAGCCGCAGCACCCACAGCTCACGCAGCACCTTCAGGCGCTGCTGCTCCTCCTCCGCGCGGTTCTGCGGCGGCTGCATCTCCGCGTAGCGCTTGCTCAGGCGCTCGTACTCGCTCAGCGTTACCACGTCCTCGCCCGCTTGCACCGCGACGCCGTCCAGCAGGCGCGCGACGGCCGGCGTCGGCGCGGGCGTTTCCTGCGGCGCGGCCTGGGCGAGGACGACGACGTGAACCAGGACGTGGACGAGGGCGATCATCGGGACTCGTGGGCGGCCATCTTGGTGGGGCGCTCGTGCTGCCGCAAGAGCGCGAGGATCCAGGCCAGGGCCTTGGCCGGTTCGCGCTGCGCGAGCGGGATCACCAGGTGCGCGCGGCCGGCGCGCAGCGGGCGCAACTCGATCGACCGCGGCGGGAAGGCGCGCTCGAGCGCGATGCGGTCCTTGTACTCGATCAGGTACGTGTCGTCGCGGAACGCCAGGCGGCGGATGCCGACCGCCGAGAGCACCGCGCGCGTCAGGAACTGCCGCGCCAGGGCCAGGGCCTCGGCCGGCACGCGTCCGAAGCGGTCGCGCAGCATGGACAGCGCTTCCTCGAGGTCGGCTTCGCTCTCGATCTCGCTCAGGCGGCGCAGGATCTCGAGGCGCGTCTTCTCCTCCGGGATCCAGTCCTCGGGCAGGAACGCGGCCAGGCCCAGCTCGAGCTCGACCGCCGCGGCCTCGAGCTCCTCGGTCACCGCCGCCGGTACCTCGGTCGCCAGGCGCGCGCGCAGCTCGTCGCCGGGCTCCGCGGGCGGGGCGTGGGCCAGGCGCTCGACCGTCTGGCGCAAGAGGCGACAGTACATGTCGTAGCCGATCTGGCCGATGTGCCCGGACTGCTCCTGTCCGAGCAGGTTGCCCGCGCCGCGGATCTCCAGGTCCTTCATGCTGATCTGGAAGCCGGCGCCGAGGTGCGCGAGCTCTTCCAGAGCCTTGATGCGCTGGCGCGCCGCCTCGTCCAGCGGTTTGGAGCGATCGATCAAGAGGTAGCAGTGTGCGTGGTGCGCGCCGCGCCCGACGCGTCCGCGCAGCTGGTGCAGCTCGGCCAGGCCGTAGTGCTCGGCCTCGTCGATCAGGATCGTGCCCGCGGCGGGGATGTCGATGCCGTTCTCGACGATGGTCGTGGCCACGAGGACGTCCACCGCGCCGCTGGTGAAGGATTCCATCACGCGCTCGAGCTCGCGCCCGCCCATCTGCCCGTGCCCGATGGCGTAGCTGCACTCCGGGGCGATGCGCTGCAGCTCGCGCGTGCGCTGCTCGATCGAGTGCACGCGGTTGTGCAGGAAGAACGCCTGCCCGCCGCGGCTCTTCTCGGCCAAGAGCGCCTTGCGGATCAGCGCGTCGTCCTCGCGCCAAGCCAAGATGGTCTCGATCGCCTGGCGGCCCTCGGGCGGCTCCGACAGGGCGCTGATGTCGCGCGCGCCGGAAAGCGAGAAGTGCAGCGTGCGCGGGATGGGCGTGGCGGTCAGCGTGAGCAGATCGACCTCGGCGCGCAGCTTCTTGAAGTGTTCCTTGTGCGTCACGCCGAAGCGCTGCTCCTCGTCCACGATCACCAGGCCCAGGTTCTTGAAGTTCACGTCCTTCGACAGCAGGCGGTGCGTGCCGATGAGGATGTCGATTTCGCCGGAGGACACGCCGGCGAGCGTGCGCCGCTGCTCCTCGCCGCTCACGTTGCGCGAGAGCATGGCCACGCGCACGGCGAAGTCGGCCAGGCGTTCGCGGAAGGTCTCGCTGTGCTGGCGCGCCAGCACGGTGGTCGGCACCAGCACGGCCACCTGCGCGCCGCCCGAGACCACGCGGAATGCGGCGCGCAGCGCGACCTCGGTCTTGCCGAAGCCCACGTCGCCGCACAGCAGGCGATCCATCGGCCGCGTCGAGGACAGGTCCTTCTCGATCTCGCGCTCGGCCTCGGCCTGATCCTTGGTGTCGTCGTAGGGGAAGGAGGCCACGAGGTCGCGCAGCAGCTCGGGATCGACCTTCCACGGCGCGCGCTTCCTGGTCTCCCGGCGCGCCTGGATCTCCAGCAGCTCGGCGGCCAGGTCCACCAGCGCGCGCTCGACGCGCTCCTTGCGCCGGCGATAGGACTGTCCGCCCAGGCGGTCCACCTGCGGCGCGGCCGAGCCGCTGCCGACGTAGCGCTGCACGAGCTCGATGCGCGCCGCGGGCACGTACAGCGACACGCCGTCGTCGAACTCGAGGTGCAGGTGGTCTTCCTGGCCGCCCGCGCGCTCCAGCCGCTCCAGCCCGAGATAGCGCGCGACGCCGTGCACCGCGTGCACGACCAGGTCTTGCTCGCGCAGCTCGAAGAACGACTCCAGCGCGCGCAGCGGCAGCTTGCGCTCCTTGTGCACGCGCCGCCGCGCGCCGGCCAGGCCCAAGAGCTCGCGGTGGTTGACGATCACCAGCGGGCATTCCTGCTCGTCCCAGCGGAAGCCGCGCGCCAGCGACCCCAGCGCGAGCTCGACCCCGCCCTTGTCCTCGCCCACCAGCTCGCCGAAGCGATGGCGCTCGCCCTCGGTCGCGCACAGCACCACCACGCGCGCCTCGCGCGCCATGTTGCGTAGCAGCGGCGGCGCATCCTTCGGGCCGACACCGAGGGACTGCACCGAGCGCGTGACCGCGTTCAGTTCGGCCGGCAGGCTCTGCAACGCCAGGCGCAGGCGCGCATCGAAGGCGCCGTATAGCTCGCTCAGCGCGCGCGCGTGGGCCGAGGACTGGATGCGCAGGCCGGCGGCCTGGTCCTCGAGCCGCAGCGGCTCGATCTCGACCACGGCCGTGTCCCCGGGGAACAGCTCGAGCGGCTGCACGCCGCCGCGCTCCTCGACTCCGCCCGCGTCGCGGACCAGCGACAGCGCCGTGCGCGTGAGCGCTTCCAGGCTGCGCTGGCTCTCGGGCTCGAAGGTGCGCAGCGACTCGATCTCCTGGTCGAAGAGCTCGACGCGCAGCGGCAGGTCGGCGGCGAAGGGGAACACGTCCACGATGTCGCCGCGCTGGCTGAGCTCGCCCGGGCGCTCGACCAGCGGCACGCGTGTGTAGCCGGCCTCGACCAGGCGCGCGAGCACGGCCTCGGCAACGAAGCGCGCGCCCACCTGCAGGTGCAGGAGCTGCTTCTCGAGCTCGCCCGGCGCCGGCACCGGCTGCATCAGCGACAAGAGACTCGCCAGCACGACCTGCGGCCGGCGCTCACGCGGGCCGCACAGGACCTGCGCCGCCTGCAGGCGCGCGCGCAGCGATTCAGGATCGGCGTGGCTGCCGCCCAGCGCGCTGGTCTCGCGCTCCGGCAAGAGCAGTGCCTTCACCCCGCACGCGGCCAGGTCCTCGGCGAAGGCCTCGACTTCGGTCTCGGTCGAGCACACGCACAGGAACGGCTTGGCGCGGCGCGCGATCAGCGCGGAAACCACCAGCGCCTGTGACGAGCCCCACAGGTTGCCCGCGGCCAGGCGTCGGCGCGGGACGAGGCCGGCCAGCAGGCGGCGCACCAGCGGGCTCGCCTCCAGCAGCGTCGGCGCGAGCGCTGCGGTCGAGGGGGGGGCGCTCACCCGGCGAGCCCTTGTTCCTCGAACAGGACCAGCAGCGCCTCGTGCGCCGCCCAGCGCTCGGCTTCCTTGTGCGTGCGGCCCCAGGCGCCGGGGAAGCGCCGGCCGCCGATCTCGGCCGCGATCAGGAAGGCCTTGGCGTGCGCGTGGCCGCGCTCGTTCAGCACCACGTAGGCAGGTGGCACGCCGGTCACGAGCTGGCTGTGACGTTGCAGCAGCTGCTTCTCGTTCGGCGCGCTCTTCAGGCCGTGCACGCGCGCCAGCGGCGCCTCCAGCGTCGTGCGCGCGAAGGCGCGCGCGGCGTCCAGGCCGGCGTCGAGGTACACGGCGCCCAGCACGGCCTCGTACAGGTTGGCCAGCATCGAGGAGGTCAGGGCGCGGTCGCGCATGCCGGCGCCGACGCGCGCCTGCTCGGCCAGCTCCATGTCACGCGCCACCGAGGCCAGGACCTTGCGCGAGACGACCCAGGCCTTGAGCTCGGTCATCGCGCCCTCGTCCAGCGACGGCACGACCCGATAGAGTTCCTCGGCCACCACCAGGTCCAGCACGGCGTCCCCCAGGAATTCCAGGCGCTCGTTGTCGGTGCTGTTGCCGGTCGAGGCATGGGTCAGGGCCAGCGCCAGGAGCTGGGGATCGAGGAAGTCGTGGGGCTGCGGGCACATGCAAACGAAGAAGCTCCGGAATCCACGCAGGATCCCCGAGTCCGGTGACACGGATTGTATCGGCGACCTCGCCGATACATCCTGCCGCTCCCCATGACCCCTGACGAATCCACCGCGGCCGTGATCGAGGTGCGCGCGCTGGTGCGCCGCTTCGGCGAGCGCGCCGCCGTCGACGAACTCGACATCGAGCTGCGTGCCGGCGAGTGCCTGGGGCTGCTGGGCCCGAACGGCGCCGGCAAGTCGACCACCGTGCGCATCCTCTCCACCCTGCTCGCCCCCAGCAGCGGCAGCGTGCGCGTCCTCGGCCTCGACCCGGTGAAGGACGGCGAGCGCCTGCGCGCGCGCCTGGGCGTCGTGCCGCAGGAGCTGGCGCTCTACGAGCACCTCAGCGCGCGCGAGAACCTGGAGTTCTTCGCCGGGCTGCAGGGCCTCTCCGGGACGATGCTGGCCGATGCCGTGCAGCAGGGCCTGGCGCTCAGTGGTCTCGCCGAGCGCGCGCGCGACCGCGTCAAGGGCTTCAGCGGCGGCATGAAGCGGCGCCTGAACATCGCCGTGGCGCTGGTGCACTCGCCCGAGCTCGTGTTCCTCGACGAACCCACGGTGGGCATCGACCCGCAGTCGCGCGAGCGCGTCTACGAGATGGTCGAGTCGCTGCACGCGCGCGGCGTGTCCATGATCTACACGAGTCACCAGCTGGGCGAGGTCGAGCGCCTGTGCGACCGCATCGTGATCCTCGACCGCGGGCGCAAGGTGGCCGAGGGCACGCTGGCCGAGCTGCAGCGCCATCCGAGCGTGCACCAGCGTGGCGGCGCGAGCCTGCGCTTCGCCGCGGTCGGCGAGGCCCTGCGCGCGCAACGGCTGCTGCTGCAGCAGAACCTGCACAGCGAGATGCAGGAAGAGGTCCCCGACCTCGAGCGCATCTTCCTCGACCTGACCGGCCGCGCGCTGCGCGACAGGGAGGACGCGTGAAGACCTGGGTGCTGGCGCAGAAGGATCTGCGCGTCTACTTCCGCGATCGCATCGGCGTGCTGCTCGGGTTCGGCCTGCCGATCGCGCTGTGCACGGTCTTCGCCGGCGCGATGGGCGCGATCGGCGGTGGCGACGGCGTGGGGCGCATCGAGCTCGTGGTCGAGGACGGGGACCGGAGCGACGCCTCGCGCGAGTTCCTGGCCGAGCTCGCCAAGGCGGACGGCCTGCGCCTCGACGTGCTGGCGAGCGACACGCAGGACACGGCGCGCCAGCGCGTGGCCGAGGGCAACGCGCCCGCCGCCCTGCGCCTCGGCCCCGGCTTCGGCGCGGCGCTCGCCGCCGGCGACGACCTGCCGCTGACGCTCTATCGCGATCCGGGCAAGACGATCGAGCAGCAGATCCTGGCCGGCAACCTGATCCCGGCCTTCCTGGGCGCGCTGGGCGAGGGCGCCGGCAAGCGCATGAGCAAGAAGGTGCTCGACGCGCTCGACTTCCCGCTCGTCGGGCGCGAGCGCGCGCAGACGATCCTCGACCTGTCGTGGTCGAGCATGGAGGGCCTGGTCGGCGAGCTGCGCGCGAAGGGCGAGCTCGACGAGGACGAGAAGACCGAAGGCGCGTCGGCGGCCGGGGCCGGCACCGAGGCCAAGTCCGACGACGCCGGCTTCGACTTCGCGCAGGGCGTGGCGCAGATGCTCGGCATCACGATCGAGGACGTGGTCGGCGGCGACCAGCACGCGAAGGAGCAGAAGATCGCGCAGCAGGCGCAGTCGGTGGCCGGCATGGCGGTGATGATGCTGCTCTTCGGCCTGATCCACTGCGGCGGCACGCTGCTGGAGGAGGCCGACTCGGGCACCCTCGACCGCCTGCGCCTCGCGCCCGGCGCTTCGAGCGCGATCCTCTCGGGCAAGTTCCTGTTCACCTGGCTGGTGGGCGTGGTCCAGCTCGTGATCCTGTTCGCCTACGGCGGCCTGGTGTTCGACGTGCCGATCTTCCGCGCGCCGCTGGCGCTGTTCGTGCTCTCGGCCACGACCGCCGCGGCCGTGACCGGCTTCGGCGTCCTGTTCGCGGTCGTGGCGCGCTCGCGCAAGCAGCTCGAGGGCCTGTCGACGATCGTGGTGCTGACCATGAGCGCGCTGGGCGGCAGCTGGTGGCCGCTGGCGATCACGCCCGAGTGGTACCAGTTCCTCGGCCATTTCACGATCAACGCCTGGGCGATGGACGGCTACCAGGGCTTGTTCTGGTACCAGAAGGATCTGCTCGGGATCCTGCCCGAGATCGGCGTGCTCGCCGGCATCGCGCTGGGCACCTCGTTCGTCGCCTGGCGCCTGTGGGAGCGGCGCATGCGCGTGTGAGCGACGCGTCGTAGCCCGTCGGGCCCCGGCTATACTCGGGGCGCGCAGATGAGCCTTCGCCCCGCCCGCTCCACGGACTGACCGCGCGGGCATGCTCTTCAACACGCTCGATTTCGCGCTCTTCCTGGTGCTGGTGGTGGGGCTGTACCACCTGCTGGCGCACCGCGCGCAGAACGTGCTGCTGCTGCTGGCCAGCTACTGGTTCTACGGCGCGTGGGACTGGCGCTTCGCGGGCCTGTTGTTCCTCTCGACCACGATCGACTACTGGATCGGGCGCGGGCTGGGCGCGCTGAGCGACGCGCGCCGACGGCGCTGGCTGCTCGGCGCGAGCGTCGCCGTGAACCTGGGCATCCTCGGCTCCTTCAAGTACTTCGACTTCTTCGTGGGCAGTGCCGCCGCGCTGCTCGCGCGCCTCGGCGTGCACGCGCCCGACCTCGCCCTGCACGTGGTCCTGCCGGTGGGCGTCTCGTTCTACACCTTCCAGGAGCTGTCCTACACCATCGACGTCTATCGCGGGCAGTTGCAGCCGGCGCGGCGCTTCGTCGATTTCGCGCTGTTCGTGAGCTTCTTCCCGCAGCTCGTGGCCGGGCCGATCGAGCGCGCCACCGCGCTCCTGCCGCAGATCCAGGCGCCGCGGCGCGTGACCTGGCAGGGCCTGCGCAGCGGCGCGTGGCTGATCCTGTGGGGCACCTTCAAGAAGGTCTTCGTGGCCGACAACCTGGGCAACCTGGTGGACGCCGTGTACGCGCGCGACGCGCACCCGACCGGGCCCGAGGCCTGGCTCGCGGTGTACGCCTTCGCGTTCCAGATCTACGGCGACTTCTCGGGCTACTCGGACGTCGCGCGCGGCTCGGCGCGGCTGCTGGGTTTCGAGCTCATGCACAACTTCGAGTGGCCGTACTTCGCCACCAGCCTGCGCGACCTGTGGCGGCGCTGGCACATCAGCCTGACCACCTGGCTGCGCGACTACCTGTACATCCCGCTGGGCGGCAACCGCGTCGGCACGCTCAAGCACTACCGCAACATGCTGGTCACGATGCTGCTGTGCGGCCTGTGGCACGGCGCGGCGTGGACCTTCGTCGTGTGGGGTCTCCTGCACGCCGCGGCGCTGATGACGCAGCATGCGCTGACGCCCTGGACGACGCGCGTGCTGCCGCGCGCGTGGCCGTGGAAGCTCGCCGGCGGCCTGCTGGCGTTCCATCTGTGGTGCCTGTTCTTCGTGCCCTTCCGCGCCGCGGACATGGGCCAGGCCCTGGACCTGTGGCGCACGCTGTTCAGCGACGGAAACGCGGGCATGGCGCGTGCCTGGCTCGTGCCGCTGCTCGTCTACGTCGCACCCTTGCTGCTGGTGGAGGCCGTGCAGCGCTGGCGCGGCGACGACGAGCTCGTCCTGCGCCTGCCCGTCCTCCTGCGCGCGTCGGTGTACGCGCTCGTGTTCGCCGCCCTCGTGCTGCTGGCCGAAGACCATGCCCGCCCCTTCATCTACTTCCAGTTCTGAGCCCCGGCGCGCGCGCCTGCCGCTCGGCGGCCTGCTGGCCCTGGGGCTGGTGCTCGCCGCCGATCGGCTCGTGTTCGCGGAGGCCGGGCTGTGGGCGCGCATCGTCGCGCGCCTCGAGCTCGTGCCCAAGGCGCTGGTGAGGGTGGAGCTCGGCATCGCCCGCGACCGCGTGGACCTCGCGCGGCTCGGGCAAGCCGCGCCCGGCGTGGCGCGCGTGGTGCTGTTCGGCAACAGCCGCGCGAACGACGGCTTCCAGTTCCGCGAGGTGCCGCCGCAGTTCGAGCTCGCGCGCCTGACGCACGCGCCGCTCTCGCCGCTCGAGTTCCGCCTGTGCGCGCGCGAGGTCGCGGCGGCGCAGCCGGCGCTCGTGGTGGCGCTGTTCTCCGAGTACGACACGCACCGCCCGCCGCGCATCGTGCCGCGCGCCGGCTTCGCCGATCTGCGCGCTACCGGCGGCCTGGTGCTCGACGCGGTGGCCGCGCGCGGCGGCTGGGAACCGGCCTTCGCCTTCGAGAAACGGGTGGAGCTCGAGCGCCTCGGCCTCGCCGTGCTGTTCAACGCCTACCGCTACCGCGACGTCCTCGAGCGCGCCTGGCTGAACGACGCGCTCGGCTTCCGCGCCGACGACGCGGGCCGCCTGCCCACGCTGGTCAGCCACGAGCTGGACGAGGCGCCCGCGCGGGCGCCCGAGTTCCAGGCGCTCCGTGCGCGCTTCCGGCGCACGCTTGGGGACCGCTATCCCGACGCCACGCTGCGGCAGGTGCAGGACATCGGCGTCGGCCCGCACGTCGCCGCCAACGAGGGCCTGATCGAGGCGGCCGTGGCGCACCTCCGCGCGCGCGGCTGCGAGGTGCTGATCGTCGAGGGCCCGCTGCACCCGCTCAGCTACGAGCTCTACGATCACGCCACGACGCGCGCCCAGTTCGTGGAGTTCGCGCGACGCCTGGAGCGCGAGCACGGCGCGCACTTCCTCGCCCTCGAGGACAGCGGCCCCTACGACGAGGGCGATTTCTCCGACCCGCTGCACCTCGTCGCTCGGCGCGGGCGCGAGCTCGGCGCGCGCGTGCTGCGCGAGGCGGCGGCGATCCTGGACCTGCCGGCGCCGCCACGCGAGCGCTGAAACGGCCTCGCCGGCCCGCGTGCGCCGCGTATGATCGCGCGCCGATGAACTCGCTCCGCAGTCTGTCGCTGGTGCTGGCGCTCGCGGCCGCGGGGGCGCTGGCCGCCGCGCACGCGGCGCAGCTTGCCGCGAGCGCCGCCCCCGACGTCTTGATCGTGCTGGTCGACGACCTCGGCTGGCCCGAGTTCGAGGACGCCAGCACGCCCGCGCTCGACAAGCTGGCGGCGGAGGGCGTGACGCTCACGCGCTTCTACGCGATGCCCAACTGCTCGCCCGCGCGTCACGCGCTGTTGCACGGCCGCTGGCCGCGGCGCACAGGCCTCGGCTCGGTTACGAACAGTTACGCGCCGCCCTCGGCCACGAATCCCACGCCCGCGCCGACGCTGACCTCGCTGCCGAAGCTCCTGCAGGCGCGCGGCTACCACACGGCGCTGGTGGGCAAGTGGCACCTCGGCCAGGCCGCCGCTGCGCCCGGTGCCGACCCGATGCTGAGCGCGCCGCAGGCGCACGGCTTCGAGCACTGGCTGGCGGGCGCGCCGGCGAACCTGAACGCGCGCGACGGCAAGAGCTACAGCGATTGGCTGCGCGTCGACGACGGCGTGGAGCGGCGCGAGACCGAGTTCGCCACGCGCGCCCAGCGCGACGCGGCCCTGCGCTGGTGGCGCGAGACGCCCAGCCCGAAGTTCCTGCTCGTGTCGCTGTCGGCCGTGCACCAGCCACTGCAGCAGCCGCCCGACGACCTCTTGCCGCCCGGCGTCGCGCCCGGCACGAAGGCGCGCTCGGTCCTGTCGGCCATGATCTCGAGCGTGGATTCGGTGACGCGCGAGCTGCGCGCCGCGGTTGACCCGGAGCACACGCTGTTCCTGTTCCTGTCCGATAACGGCACCGCGCCGCAGACCTACGGACCCGTCGAGAACGCCAAGGGCACGACCTTCGACCGCGGCGTGCGCGTGCCCTTCGTGGCCGTGGGGCCCGGCATCCCGCACGGCCAGCGCTGCAGCGCGCCGATCAGCATCGTCGACGTGCTCGGCACGGTGTGCGCGGCGGTCGGGATCCGCGAGTGGCGCGCTGCGGGCGGCGGCGGCGAGGACTCGGTCTCGTTCCTGGGCGCGTTGCACGAGCCCGCCGGCTGGCGGCCGCCTCGGCCCTGGATCCTGGTCGAGATCTACGACGCCGACAGCGACGACTGCGCGCTGCTGGACGCGAGCTGGAAGCTGCGCTCGCTCGGCGGCAAGGACCAGTTGTTCGAGCTCGTCGGCGAGCCGCCCGTGGAGCAGCCCGTGTCGCTGCAGGGCACGCTCGACGCGCGCGCGCAGTCCGGCCTCGCGGCGTTGCGTGCGCTGCGCAGCGCTCTGCCGTCGCGCGGCGGGTGACAGCGTGAGCGACGACTACCGGCCGCGCGAGCACGATCACCTGGTCGAGCCGCTGTTCGGCGGCTTGCTCGACGGCGCGCGTGCCGCGCCGCCGCGCGGCCGGTTCGCACGGCTCGTGGCCTGGCTGCGGGCGCGGTTCCAGCGTCGCGGCCCTGGGAGCAAAGGCTAGCAGGCCGTTGAAAAAGTCCCGTCGCGAGGCAAAGCGCTCTTCGCCGGGGCTAGGAACGCAGAGAGACGGCGGAAGCGGCCTTCATGGCCGCTGAGCACGGCCGGGATGGATACCGCACGTCGAGCGTGACGGCGCCCAGGCGAAGAGCGCGAAGCCGTAGCAGGGACCATTTTCAACGGACTGCTAGACTCCCGACACAGCATGCAGGTTACCGCGCGCAATTCACTCGCCACTTTCCTCGCTGCGTTGGCGGCACTGGTGGCGGGTGCTTGCGAGCGCGCTGCACCTCCGCTCGCGACCGCCACGACGCGACTCGTGCTGGCGCGGCTGTTCGGCGAGCACATGGTGCTGCAACGCGAGCTGCCGGTCCCGGTGTGGGGCGAGTCCGAGCCCGGCGCGCGCGTGCGCGTCGTCTTGGGCGAGCACGAGGCCGTGACCGTGGCCGCAGCGGACGGACACTGGCGCGCAGAGCTGGTGGGCCTCGAGGCCGGCGGCCCGTTCGAGCTCGAGGTCCAATCCGGCGCTGAGGTGCTCACCCTTGGCGACGTGCTGGTGGGCGAGGTGTGGCTCGGTGCGGGGCAGTCGAACATGGGCACGCGCATGCCGCAGGTGGAGGATGCCGCGCGCGAGATGGGCGCGGCCGACCAGCCGCGGCTGCGCATCTTCATGGTCGACAAGGAGTTTGCGCCCGAGCCGGCCGCGGACGCGGGCGGGCGCTGGGTGGTGCTCACGCCCGCGACGGTCGGCTCGACCAGCGCCGTCGCGTACTACTTCGGCTGCGAGCTCGTGGCCGCGCTCGACGTACCCATCGGCGTGATCGTCAGCGCGGTGGGCGGCACCGCCATCGAGTCGTGGACGCCGCGCGCGGCCCAGGACGCCGTGCCAGAGCTGGCCGCGCTGCTGACGCGGGTGGACGCGTTCTACGCCAAGAAGAGCGTGGAGTACGAGAAGACGGGCTCACCCGAGTTCTTCCAACGCCAGCACGAGCTCGCGCTCCAGCGCTGGGAGGAGGCCGGCGGCGACGCGGCCAAGCTCGGACGTCGGCCCAAGCTCGTGCGCCACCCGCTGGCCAGCAAGAACCACCCCGGCAACCTCTACAACAGCATGATCGCACCGCTCGGCGGCTACGGCCTGCGCGGCGTCGTCTGGTACCAGGGCGAGTACAACACGGGCACCTCACTCGAGACGCGCGAGGCGCTGGAGCCGGCGCTCTACGCGCGCCAACTCGAGACGCTGGTGGCGAGCTGGCGCGCGCGCTGGGGGCGCGAGCTGCCGTTCTACGTCGTGCAGCTCAGCAGCTGGCTCGCACCCTCGTCGCGGCCGGTACTGGACCACGGCTGGCCGCTGGTGCGCGAGCAGCAGGCGCGCGCGGTCGAGCGGCTGGCGAACTCGGGTCTGGCCGTGACCCTCGACGTGGGCGACGCGGAGAACATCCATCCGCCGCGCAAGCGTCCGGTGGGCGAGCGCCTGGCGCGTCTCGCCTTGCACCGCACCTATGGGCGCACGGAGATCGTCGATGCCGGGCCGAGCCTGGCCCGTGCGCGGCGCGAGGGGCACTCCTTCAGGATCGAGCTCGAGCACGCCGAAGGCTTGCGCACCAGCGACGGCCGCGAACCACGCGCCTTCGCACTCGCGGGCGCGGATCGCGCCTGGCACGCAGCCGAGGCGCGCCTCGACGGTACGCGCGTGCTGCTGACCAGCGCCGAGGTACCCGAGCCTCTCGCCGCGCGCTACGCCTGGGCGCCGAACCCGCCGGTCAACCTGTGCAACGCGGCTGGCCTCCCGGCCGCTCCGTTCCGCACCGACGACTGGCCGATCGTGGTCGAGGACCTGCCCTTGCCACGGCACTTCCAGGGCGAGGACGAGTGAGCGCGTGGACTAGTCCAGTGTCCCTTCCCCGAAGTAGCGCCAGACAATCCGCCGCGCTGAATCGCCGCTGGCGGCGTTGCGCCTCCTCCCTAGTATTGCAGTGAATATGCGTCGTCGGCGCGCCTTGCCAGCGACGATCCATCACGACGCCTTGTTGGCGCTACTGCGGGGAAGGAACACTAGCCGCGCGCGCGCTTCCAGGCCGGCGCGTGGCCGGTGAGGCGCTCGAACTCCTGCTCCGCGAAGCGGTCGGTCATGCCCGCGAGGTAGTCGCACACCGCGCGCTCCTTGCCGACCTCGCCGACCCAGCGCTGGTACCAGGGCGGCATCTCTTCGGGCCGTTTGCAGAACGCCCCGAAGAGTCCGGCGAGCACCTCCGCGGCGTGTTGCGAAAGCTCCAGCAGCTTCGGATGGCGGTACACGTGCTCGTACAGGAAGCGCTGTAGCTCGCCGACCTCCTTGGCCAGCGCCGCGCTGTGGTCGATCAGCATCGACTTCTTGGCCTTGACCTCGGTCGGCGACTCCGGTCGCGCTTGCTGCAGACGCTCGTGCGACGAGCGGATCAGGTCCTTGATGCAGATCTTCAGGAGCTCGTTGGCGATGCGTTTGACGCGCAGGTTCTGATCCGTGGTCGAGTCCAGGAAGCCCAGGTGGCGCGCCTCCACGGCCGCGCGCGCGCCGTTCCACAGCGCGACCTCGGCCAGGTCCTCCTCGTGGAAGACCTGCGAGCGCAGCCCGTCCTCGATGTCGTGCCCGTTGTAGGCGGTCGAATCGGCGAGGTCGACGACCTGCGCTTCGAGACACGGGCGCTGCGGGCGCGGGCGGAACTCGGCCGGCCAGTCCGTGTCGCTCTCGTGCTTCAGCAGCGACTCGCGCACCTCGCGCGTCAGGTTCAGGCCCGGATAGTCGGGCGAGCGCCGCTCCAGCTGATCCACCACGCGCAAGACCTGCGCGTTGTGGCGGAAGCCGCCGAAGGGTTCCATCAAGGCGTCGAGCGCCTGCTCGCCGCGGTGGCCGAAGGGCGGGTGGCCGATGTCGTGCGCGAGCGCGACGGCCTCGCACAGCGTCTCGTTCAGGAACAGCGCGCTGCCCACGCTGCGCGCCACCTGCGCCACCTCCAGGCTGTGGGACATGCGCGTGCGGTAGTGGTCGCCCTCCCAGTTGACGAACACCTGCGTTTTGTACATCAGGCGCCGAAAGGCGACCGAGTGCACGATGCGGTCGCGGTCGCGCTCCCAGCCGGTGCGCAGCTCGTCCTCCTCCTCGGGGTGCGCGCGACCGAGGGAGAGGCCGCTGTGCATGGCCCACGGCGCGAGGATGGCGCGCTCGCGGGCCTCCTTGGCGCGGCGGTCGAAGAAGTGCGGCGGGGTGGGGGCGGGAGAGTGCTTCATGCTGCCGATCGACGCGCGGAGCCGGGCTCGGTTTCACGCAAGCGCTAGTCTCTGCTCTTTCCATGTCCGATCAACGCCCCTGGTTCGACAGCGCCTTCGAGGCGGGCTACCTCGAGCTCTACGCGCACCGCGACCTGGCCGCGGCGCGCACCGAGGTCGGCGGTCTGGTGGCGCGCGGCGGAGCGGGTGGGGGAGGCGCGGTGCTGGATCTGGGTTGCGGTTCCGGGCGGCACCTCGCGGCGTTGCGCGAGCGCGGGCTCGACGCCTGGGGTCTGGACCGCTCGCGCGAGCTGCTCGCGCGCGTGGCGCCGGAGCTGCGCGAGCGCGTCGTGCGCGGCGACTTCCGCGCGCTGCCGTTCCGCGGCGGCGCGTTCACGGCGGTGTGGATGCTGTTCTCGTCCTTCGGGTACTTCGCCGACCTCGAGAACGAGCGCGCGCTGGGCGAGCTGGCGCGCGTCTTGGCGCCGGGCGGGATGGCCGTGCTCGACCTGATGAATCCCGCCCGCGTGCGCGCCGCGCTCGTACCGCGCTCCACGACGCGGCGCGGAACGCTCGTGCTCGACGAGTCGCGCCGGCTCGAGCAGGGCGGCACGCGCGTGGTCAAGGATGTCGTCGCGCGCACCGACGACGGCGCCGAGCGCCGCTGGCGCGAGGACGTGCGCCTGTACGAGCCGGGGGAGGTCGCCGAGCTCCTCGCGCGCGTCGGGCTCGTTCACGCACGAACCGAGGGCGACTTCGACGGCCGAGCCTTCGCCGCCGAGGCGCCTCGGCAGATCGTCTGGGCGCGAGCGCGCTGATGTACTAGCTTCTGGAGTCTTGGCGTGGCGTGCCGATTCCAAGCCGACCGCGGAGGCGCGGAGGACGCGGAGCCACGCGGAGATCGATCCAAGATAGGTTCCGGACCTGCCTTTCCGTTCTCCGCGCTCCTCCGTGTCCTCCGCGCCTCCGCGGTCGGCTTGGGCTGCGGGCGAACCCGCGCTGGGGGACTCGTTCGGATTCGCTATCGTCAGGCGCGATGAAGCTCCTCCGTTGCGCCCTCTTCGTCGCGCTCTCGATCCTCGGCGTCGCCTGCGCCGCGCCGGCGCGGCGCGTGACCGTGGGCACGCTGCTGGCCGAGATGACCGACGCGGCGGCGCTCGCGCGCTTGCCGGAGCCGACCTATCGCTCGTTGCAGGCGTCCTCCTACAACCGCGAGTCCGTCGGCCGTGACCAGCCGGGCTGGTTCGCCGACAGCGACGGCACGGGTTTCCTGCGCGAGGAGACGAACGGCGGCGCGCGCGAGTGGGTGCTGATGGAGCACGACGGCCCCGGCTGCCTCACGCGGCTCTGGACGCCGTTCTTCTACTACGACTTCGGCGAGCGCGTGGGGCCGAACGTGCGCGTGTACCTCGACGGCGCCAGCGAGCCCGTGCTCGACGAGTCGCTCATCCGCCTCGTGCGCGGCGAGGGCTCGCTCGCGCCGCCCTTCGCGGCGCCGACGGCGCGCGCGGGCGACCTGTACCTGCCGATCCCGTTCGCCAAGGGCTGCAAGATCACGCTGCGCGCGAAGCCCTTCTACTTCCTCGTGAACTACCGCGCCTACGCGGGCGGGACCGAGGTCGAGAGCTTCCGCGCCGACGCCCAGGCACGCTACGCGACCGAGCTGGCGCGCGCCGCGGCGCTGCTGCGGGTTCCCGAAGCAGCGCAGGAGCCGCGGCTCGCGCGCGCCACGCTCCAGCCGGGCGCGGCCTGGACGCTCGAGGCCAGCCGCGCGCCGGGCTGCATCCGCGCGCTGACGCTGCGCCTGCCGGGCGCGGCGGCGAACCCCGCGCTGCTGCGCTCGACGGTGCTGTCCATGAACTTCGACGGCGAGGAGTGCGTGTGGTGTCCGCTGGGCGACTTCTTCTGCAGCGCGGACGAGCCGCACCCGTTCACGACGCTGCAGCGCGACGTCGCCGCGGATGGACGCCTGCGCTCGCGCTGGACCATGCCCTTCGCGCGCTCGGCCGAGATCCGCATCGAGAATCTCGCCGCCGAAGCGCTGGAGGTCGAGCTCGAGCTCGTGCAGGGCGCCTGGGACTGGGACGCGCGCTCCCTGCACTTTCACGCCACCTGGCGGCCCGACGAGATCGTCTCCGGCGCTGAGTTCCACGACTGGAACTTCGTCGACGTCACAGGCGCGGGCGTCTACGTCGGCGACGCCTGGACGGTCTTGAACCCGCAGCGCAACACCTGGTGGGGCGAGGGCGACGAGAAGATCTACGTGGACGACGCCTGGGAGCGCGGCTTCCCCACGCACTTCGGCACGGGCTCCGAGGACTACTACGGCTGGGCCGGCGGCGAGGTGCCCACGCGGCGCGATGAATTCTCTCACCCGTTCCTGGCCAACGTGCGCGTCGGCGGCCTCGACGGCACGACCCAGGGCTACAACATCTGCACGCGCACGCGCGCCCTCGACGCGATCCCCTTCGCACGCCGGCTGCGCTTCGACATGGAGGCCTCGCCCGGCACGGACATCCGCGGGCCCGAGGACCAGCTCGGCTACTCGGCGGTGAGCTTCTGGTACGCGCGCCCCGGCGCGACGCACAACCGTCCGGCGTTGCCGGAGGAGGCGCGGCGGCGCATCATGCGCCTCGCCGCCAACGCCGCCGGACGCACGCTGGTCGTGCAGTGAGGCGGCGCGCTCCCATGCACCTCTGCCCTCTTCGTTTGGCGCCCGCGAGCGCGCTGCTCGCGCTCCTCGCCGGCTGCCGCACCGACGCCATGCGCTCCACCGCTTCGCCCACCTTCGCCGAGGAGCTCGCCTTCCTGCGCGCGCACCGCGAGACACTCGAGCTCGTCGCGCCCGACGGCCGCGGCCGGATCGCGGTCGTGCCCGAGTTCCAGGGGCGCGTGATGACCTCGACTACCGGCGGCGCCGACGGACCCTCGTTCGGCTTCATCAAGCGCGAGCTCGTCGCCACGCGCACGCTGTCGAAGGGCATCAACCCCTACGGCGGCGAGGATCGCTTCTGGATCGGGCCCGAGGGCGGGCCGTTCTCGCTGTTCTTCGCGCGCGGCGCGCCGGCGCAGACGCTCGAGTTCTGGCAGACGCCGGCGCTGATCGACAGCGAGCCGTTCGAGCTCGTGGCGCACGACGCGTCCTCGGCGCGCTTCCGGCGCAGCGCGCGGCTGACGAACTTCGCGGGGAGCGAGTTCGAGCTCGCCATCGAGCGCACGCTCGAGGTCCTCGACGCGCGCGTCGCGCTGGCCGAGCTCGGCCTCGACGCCAGCGGCCTCGAGGCGGTCGCCTTCGAGTCGCGCAACACGCTCACCAACGCCGGCACGCGGCCGTGGACGAAGGCCACGGGCCTGCTCTCGATCTGGATCCTGGGCATGTTCCAGCCCTCGCCGCGGACCACGATCGTGTTGCCGCTCAGCGCTCCGTTCGCCACCGACCTCGGCGGCCTCGTGAACGACGCCTACTTCGGCAAGGTGCCGCTCCAGCGCCTGAAGCGCGTGCGCGCCGCCGGCGGCTCGGCGCTGCTCTTCCGCGGCGACGGCGCGCAGCGCGGCAAGATCGGCGTCGCGCCCGGCGCGGCGCGGCCGATCGCCGGGAGCTGGGACGCCGCGCGCGGCGTGCTCACGCTGGTCACCTTCACGCTCCCCGCGGGCGCGCGCGACTACGTGAACTCGACCTGGGATCCACTGCAGCGCGAGCCCTTCCGCGGCGACGCGGTGAACAGCTACAACGACGGCCCGAGCGCGCCCGGCGCGGCGCCCTTCGGCCCGTTCTACGAGCTCGAGTCGTCCTCGCCGGCGCTCGAGCTCGCGCCCGGCGCGGCGCTCGAACACCGCCACCGCACGCTGCACCTAGTCGGCCCGCGCGCCGCGCTCGAGCGCGCCGCCTACACCGCGCTCGGGTTGACGCTGGACGAGATCGAACGCGGCCTGTAGCGCGGTACGAGATCGGTTCGAGGGGTCACGGAGCGCTGGGCAAGGCGCGCGAGTTCGATAGGCTCGTTCCCGCGGCCGCACTCGACTGCCCCGAGCTCGCCGGCCGCATCCGTTCCCCGCATCTCCCTGACGCCATGCGCATCCGATTCTTTCTCACGGGCAGCGCGCTGCTGCTTCTCCCGCTCCTCGGCGCGGCCCGCCCCGCGGCGCCCGACGATCCCCAGGCCGTCAAGCAGCTGCAAGAGCTCGAGAGGCGCCTCACCGAAGAGCGCGCGGTCTGGTCGGAGCTGAAGCAACACGCCCAGACCGAAGCCGAGCGCGCCGAGCTCGCGGCTGCCTTTCCGCGCGACGAGTTCGTGCCCGCGCTGACCGCGCTCGCCAACGCCAACAAGGGCACCGAGCTCGCCGCGCGCGCCTGGGTCGATCTGTTCCGCATCAGCCGCCTGATCGAGGACCGCGCGCTGCACGCGCAGGCGTTGCAGCGGCTGACGAGCGAGCACGTCACCTCGCCCGAGGTCGCGAACCTGACGCTGATGCTGGTCTACGGCGCGCCGCCGTGGACCGCGCCGGACGGAGCCGAGGCGCTGCGCAAGATCCTGGCCGGCAACAAGGACGTGGGCGTGCAGCAGGCTTGCCTCGCCGAGCTCGCGCTGCTGGTGGGCATGGACGAGTCCTTCGGTGAAGCGGGACGCGCCGAGGCCGAGGCGCTGCTCGTGCGCATCGAGAAGGAGTACAGCGACGTGGACTTCAACGCCATGACCGGCAAGCAGTTCGCCGCCGGCGCGCGCCACGAGATCCAGGCCCTGCGCGTGGGCCAGGTCGCGCCCGACTTCGAGCTCGCCGACCAGGACGGCGTGCGCTTCAAGCTCAGCGACTACCGCGGCCGCGTGGTGGTGCTCGACTTCTGGGGCTTCGTCTGAACGACGTGCGTGGGGCTCCTGCCCCACGAGAAGGCGCTCGTGCAGCGCCTCAAGGACGAACCCTTCACCTTCCTCGGCATGTACGGCCGCGAGGGCGACCCCAAGGAGATCGCCGCGCGCCTGAAGAGCGAGAACATCACCTGGCGCAACGCCATGGACCTGGGCGAGGCCTCGGACGGCACGCTGTGGAGCACCTGGGCCGTGCGCGGCTTCCCGCAGTTCTACGTGCTCGACGAGCAGGGCGTGATCCGCCAGCGCTGGTTCGGCAACCCCGGCGAGGACGTGATCGACGGCACGATCGAGGCCCTGATGGCCGAACTGCGCACCAAGAAGAAGTCGTAGGGCCGGCGGGTGGAGCCCCGGGCGCGCGCGAGCTTTCCGCTCCCGCGCCCGGGCTGTATTCTGCGGCTCACCCCGACCCCTTCCCTCCCATGCCGCAGAACATCGTCTTCTCCGAGCTCGCGCTCGAGCTCCAGGCCAAGGCCCGTCAGATCGCCGACAAGTACGTGCGCCCGCTGGCGGCGAAGTACGACAAGCTCCAGGAGTACAACCGCGAGGCGGCCCAGGCCGCGGCCGAGGCCGGGCTGTTCAAGGTCTTCGTGCCCAAGGAGTACGGCGGCTACGGCGCGGGCTCGCTCGCGCTGTGCCTGGTCACAGAGGAACTGGCCAAGGCCGACTCGGGCTTCGGCGTGGCCTTCGCGGTGAACGCGCTGGGCTCGACGCCGATCATCGTCGGCGGCACCGAGGAGCAGAAGCAGAGGTGGCTGCCGGCCATCGCGCGCGGCGAGAAGTTCGTGGCCTTCTGCCTGTCGGAGAAGAACGCCGGCTCGGACGCCAGCGGTCTCGCCGTCACGGCGGAGAAGGACGGCGACCACTACGTGATCTGCGGCGAGAAGAAGTGGACCACCAACGGCGGCGTGGCCGACGTGTACTCGGTCTTCTGCGTCACCGATCCGACCTCGAAGTCGCGCCGCATCAGCGCGATCGTGGTCGAGAAGGGGACCCCGGGCTTCAGCGTCAAGAAGATCGAGGACAAGATGGGCATCCGCACCGTGCCCGTGGTCGAGACGCACTTCGACAACGTGCGCGTGCCGCTCTCGAACCTGATCGGCGGGCGCGAGGGCATGGGCTTCATGCACGCCATGCAGACCCTCGACCGCGCGCGGCCGTGCGTCGCCGCGCAGGCCGTGGGCGCCGCGCAGGGCTCGCTCGACCTCGCCATCGTCTACTCGAACCGCCGCAAGCAGTTCGGCGCGCCGATCTCGAGCTTCCAGATGGTGCAGAAGATGCTCGCCGACATGGCCATCCACACCGAGGCCGCGCGCTGGCTGGTGTACGCCTCGGCCGCCGCGATCGACACCGGCATGCAGAACGTCACCAAGATCGCCGCGATGGGCAAGTGCTTCGCCAGCGACACGGCCATGGCCGTCGCCACCGACGCGGTGCAGATCTTCGGCGGCTACGGCTTCATGGAGGACTACCCGATCGCCAAGAACTTCCGCGACGCGAAGATCCTGCAGATCTACGAGGGCACCAACCAGGTCCAGCGCATGGTCGTGGCGCGCAACCTGATCAAGGAAATCGAGTCGCTCAGCCACCTGCAGCAGTACATCCCGCAGGAGGAGCAGAAGACCTACAAGAGGAGCGAGGCCGGCGCGAAGTCCTGAGTCGCTGCGTGCAAGGGCCCCGCGGCGGCCGCTGCTCTTGCGGCCTCATGATCCGGCTGGCTAGCCACTCTTCCTTCGAGACCGGCCGAGAGGTTTGACGCGTGCAGATCGAGTCCATCGAGATCAGGAACTTCCGCCTCTTCCGCTCGACCGAGCTGCGCGGGTTGCCGCGGCTGGCGATCGTCGTCGGGGCGAACGGCTCGGGCAAGTCGGCGCTCTTCGACGTCTTCTCCTTCCTGAAGGACGCTCTCACCCAGAACGTCCACTCCGCGGTCGCCAGGCGCGGCGGATACCGCGAGCTCGTCAGTCGGGGCCAAACCGGTCCCCTCTCGATCGTCGTGAAGTTCCGTCCAGTGGCGTGACCCCGGCGTGCGCTTCACGGTCGTTCGCGACAACGACGCCCGAGCTGAGGGAGTCGGGGCGGCCGATCAAGGGAATCGAGTGGCTCCACCATCAAGAAGAGCGTGAGGCAGCCGTAGGGCTGAGCGCGTGCGCGTCGTCGCCTGAGCACGTAGCGCGACGCGCTCGCCCGCGGCCGGGCGAGGAAGCTGGCGCGATCCCCGGCCGCGCGCGAGACTCGTGCGCCCATGTTCCGTTCGCCGCGCACGCCGGGCCCGGGTGAGGTCGATGCCGCCGGGGACGCGGCTCCCGGGCTGCGCCTCGAGTTCGAGCTCGATCCCAGCCTCAACCTGGCGATGCAGCAGAACGGCGTGTCGCCGCTGCGCAGCCTGACGCTCGAGAACTCGGGCGCCGTCGAGCTGCGCGACATCGTCGTGCGCCTGCGCGCCGAGCCGGAGTTCGCCGCGCCGCTGGAGCTGCATCTCGCCGCGCTGGCGCCCCACGCGCGCCACGTGTGGAGCGCGCCGCCACTCTCGCTCTCGCTCTCCTTCCTGGCGGGCCTGCGCGAGCGCGTCGAGGGCGCGTTGCACTTCGAGGTGCAGGCGGCAGACGACGCCCCGCTCGAGGCGCACGGCGCCCTGGCCGTGCTCGCCTACGACCAGTGGGGCGGCCTGCAGTCCCTGCCCGAGCTGCTGTGCGCCTTCGTCCTGCCGAATCATCCGGCGCTCGCGCCCTGGCTGCGGCGCGCGGCGGCGCTGCTCGAGGAATGGACCCAGGATCCCTCGCTGGGCGGCTACCAGTCCCACAGTCGCGAGCGCTGCCTGAAGACGAGCGCGGCGATCTTCCACGCGCTACAGGAGGCGGGCATCGCCTACGTCAGCCCGCCGGCCAGCTTCGAGGCCACGGGCCAGAAGGTGCGCACGGCCGAGCGCATCCAGGAGGAGAAGCTCGCCACCTGTCTCGATCTGGCGCTGGCCGCGGCCGCCTGTCTGGAGCAGGCCGGGCTGAACGCGCTGGTGGTGACCGTCGCCGGTCACGCCTTCACCGGCGTGTGGCTGGAGGAGTCGAGCTTCCCCGAGCCTGCGTTGGAGGACGGCGCGCTGCTGGGCAAGCGCATCGCGCTGGGCGAGATCGCCGTCTTCGATCCGACGCTGGCGACGCACCGTCCGGCGCGCAGCTTCGAGGACGCTCTGCGCGCCGCGCAGGCGCGTCTGCAGGATCCGCGCGAGTTCCGCTGCGTCATCGACGTGGCCCGCAGCCGCAAGGGCGGCGTGCGCCCGCTGCCGCTGCGCGCGCACGGCGTCGAGCTGCAAGCCGAGGGCGAGCCGGGCTCGCCGACGGCAGCGGTGCCGGCCCCGAACCTCGCCCTGCCGCGCGCCGTGGCTCTCGCGGCCGAGGCCAGCGCTCCGGACTCGCGCATCGAGCGCTGGAAGCGCCACCTGCTGGACCTGACCAACCGCAACCGCCTGCTCAACTTCTTGCCCACCAAGAAGACCGTGCCGCTGGAGTGCAGCGCGCTCGGCCGGCTCGAGGATCTGTGCAGCTCGGGGCGCCTGCTGACGCTGCGCGAGCGCCTGACGGAGATGCAGGCGGCAACGGCGAACGTGCGTCCGCTGGCGGACGAGGCCGTGCGGCGGCTGGTCGAGGCCGAGCTCGATGCGGGACGCCTGGTCACGCCCTTCACCGAGGCCGAGCTCGCCCCGCGCCTGACCGAGATCTTCCGCGCCGCGCGCGAGGGCCTGGAGGAGGGCGGCGCCAGCGGCCTGTACCTCGCGCTCGGCTTCCTCGAATGGTACGAGAGCCCGACCAGCGACCGGCCGCGCCTCGCGCCGCTGCTGCTGGTGCCGGTCGACCTGCAGCGCGGCTCGATCCGCCAAGGCTTCAAGCTGGCGCGCGCGGCGGACGAGACGCGCTTCAACACCACGCTGCTGGAGATGCTGCGCGCGCAGCACCACGTCGAGATCCCCGGCATGGATCCGCTGCCCGAGGACGCGCAGGGCGTGGACGTCGACACGCTGCTGCTGCGCGTGACCGAAGCGTTGCGCGACGTCCCGCGCTGGCGCGTGCTGCACCAGGCCTGCCTGGGCTTCTTCACCTTCGCCAAGTTCCTGATGTGGAAGGACCTCGACGAACAGTCGGCGGTGCTGCTGGCGAACCCGCTGGTCGCGCACCTCGCGCAGCAGCCCGAGCGCGCCTTCGATCCCGCCTGGCGCGAGCCCGACTACGCGGCCCTGGACGAGACCCAACGCAGCGCGGAGCTGCATTGTCCGGTGCTGGCCGACTCCTCGCAGCTGGCGGCCGTGATCGCCGCGGCGGACGGCAAGAGCTTCGTGCTCGAGGGCCCGCCCGGCACCGGCAAGTCGCAGACGATCACGAACCTGATCGCGCACTGCCTGGCGCAGGGCAAGACGGTGCTGTTCGTGTCCGAGAAGACCGCCGCGCTGAACGTCGTCTTCGACCGGCTCAAGGCCATCGGCCTGGAGCGCTTCTGTCTGGAACTGCACTCCAGCAAGGCCAGCAAGCAAGAGGTCGTGCAGAGCCTGGGCCACGCGCTGCGCGGCGCGCGCCCGCGCGCGCCGGAGGAGTGGAGCGCGCTGGCCGACGAGCTCGACGGCCTGCGCGGCGAGCTGAACGCCTACGCGCGCGCCGTGTGGCGCGAGCACGCCAACGGCTGCTCCGTGTTCCGCGCGACCTCGATCCTCACGACCCTGCGCGCCGCCGCGCGCGTCGAGCTGGGCTGGGACGACCTGGCCGATATCGAGCGCGCCTCCCTCGAGGTGGCGCGCGGCGCGCTGCGCGAGGCCGTGAACGCGCTACAGGTCACGGGCGAGCCGCACGCGCACGCCCTGGCCGGGATCGGCCTCGAGGACGTCAGTGCCGGTCTTGCCGAGCGCATCCGCGCCAGCTTCGAGGCGCTGCGTGTGCAGCTCGCCGCGCTGCCCGAGGCCGCACAACCGCTCTTCGAGGCGCTGGCGCTCGATCCCGCGACGGCCGGCGCGCGCGAGCTGCGCCTCGCGGCCGCGGCCTGTCAGGGACTGCTGACGGCGCCCGCGCGCGGCGCCGCGCTGCTGGCCGTCGAGCCGCGCCAGGCCGAGTCCGCGGTGGTGGAGGCCTGTCGGCTGGGACGCCAGCGCGCTGCGCTGCGCGCCGAGCTCGCGCGGCGCTTCGATCTGCGGCTGCTCGAGCTCGACTTGCTGGGGCTGCGCGGGCGCGTGCGCGCTGCGCTTGACTCGTGGTTCTTTGCGCGCTGGTGGCGGACGCGGGCGCTACGTCGGGACCTGCTGGGCGTCACGCAGCCGGGCGTCGTGCTCACGCTGGACGAGCTGTGGGCCGCGCTCGAGAAGGCCCTGGCGCTGAAGGACGCCGAGGCGAGTCTGGCCGGAGCGCTGAGCGCGTTGCACGAGCGCGCGCGCTGCGACTGGCGCGCCGAGGGTGCGCCCTGGGCGGAGATCGAGACGAGTCTGGCCTGGGCGCAGCGCACGCGCGCGGCGCTCGACGCGCTGGCGCCGGAGCCCACTGTGGTGCAGGGCCTGTGCGAACGCGCGCTCTCCCATCTCGAGCGCGGCGCCGGCGGCGGACCGCCGCAGCGTGCGCTGGCGGCGCTGACGGGCGTGCTCGACGCCGCCGAGGCGACGGCCGAGCTGCTGCGCCTCGCCGCCGACGATCCCTGGCGCACGGCGCACACGCCGCGTCGGCTCGCGGCCTGGCTCGAGCGCATGCAGCGCATCGAGCCGGCGCTGGCGCAGCTCAAGCCGTGGGCCCTGTGGCGGCGCCTGCGCGCGCGCCTGGTGCAGGCCCGTCTGGGCGCGCTCGTCAGCGCGCTCGAAGCCGGCGAGCTGCGCAGCGTGGCGCTGCCCGAGGCCTTCGAGCGCAGCTACCTCGAGGCCTGGCTCGAGCTGCAGCGCGCGCGCGAGCCGGCCCTGCACAACTTCCTGGCGCTGTCGCACGAGCAGCGCATCGCGCGCTTCCGCCAGCTCGATGCGCAGTGCCTGGAGCTCGCGCGAAAGGTCGTCGCGGCACGGCTGGCGGCGCGCGTGCCGAGCGTCGGCGCGGAGTCGGTGCCGGGCAGCGAGCTGGGCGTGTTGCAGCGCCAGCTGCAGCTGCAGCGCCCACGCCTCGGCCTGCGCCGGCTGTTCCAGCAGACCAAGACGCTCGTGCAGCGCCTCAAGCCGTGCTTCCTGATGAGCCCGATCTCGGTCGCGCAGTACCTGCCGCCGGGCGAGCTCGCCTTCGACCTGGTGGTGTTCGACGAGGCCTCGCAGATCCCGACCTGGGACGCGGTGGGCGCGATCGCGCGCGGCCGCCAGGCGATCGTGGTCGGCGACTCGAAGCAGCTGCCGCCGACGAGCTTCTTCGAGGTCGTGGTCAGCGCGGACGAGGACGCCGAGGACGCGGTCGAAGACCTGGAGAGCATCCTGGACGAGTGCCGCGCGGCCAACGTGCCCGCCCTCGATCTGCGCTGGCACTACCGCAGTCGCCACGAGAGTCTGATCACCTTCAGCAACCGCAAGTACTACGCGAACCGCCTGCACACCTTCCCCGCCGCGCGCTTCGCGGGCCTGGGCGTGCAGTGGCGCCACGTGGCGGGCGGCGTGTACGACAAGAGCCGCTCGCGCACGAATCGCGTCGAGGCCGAGGCGCTGGTGGCCGAGGTCCTGCGGCGCCTGCGCGACCCCGAGCTGGCGCGGCACTCGATCGGGATCGTGACCTTCAGCGCCGCGCAGCAGGGCGTGATCGAGGATCGGCTGGACGAGGAGCGGCGCAAGGATCCCGCGCTCGACCCGTTCTTCCTGGCTTCCGAGGAGCGGCGCGAGACGCTGTTCGTCAAGAACCTCGAGAACGTGCAGGGCGACGAGCGCGACGTGATCCTGTTCTCGATCTGCTACGGCCCGGACGAGAACGGGCGCGTGGCGCTGAACTTCGGCCCGCTCAACCAGCAGGGCGGCGCGCGGCGCCTGAACGTGGCGGTCACGCGCGCGCGGCGCGAGCTGCTGGTGTTCTCCACGCTGCGCGCCGAGCAGATCGACCTGGCGCGCACGCGCGCGCGCGGCGTGAGCGACCTCAAGGCCTTCCTGTCGTACGCGCAGCACGGCGTGAGCGCGCTGCCGGCCGAGGTGTTGGCGCCCGAGGAGCTCGATGCCTTCGAGTCGCCGCTGGAGGCGGAGATCTGCGCGGCGCTGCGCGCGCTCGGCCACGAGGTGGTTGCGCAGGTCGGCTGCTCGGGCTATCGCATCGACCTCGCGGTGGTGGATCCCGAGCGGCCGGGCCAGTACCTGCTCGGCATCGAGTGCGACGGGCGCAACTACCACTCGGCGCCGACTGCGCGCGATCGCGATCGCTTGCGCCAGGCGGTGCTCGAGGGCCTGGGTTGGCAGCTCGTGCGCGTGTGGTCGAGCGACTGGTGGGAGGCGCGCGAGGAGCAGCTCGTGCGTCTGGGTGCGGTGCTCGAGGAGGCGCTCCGCAAGGCGCGCGCGCCAGAGCCGCCTTCGCCGCCATCAACAGCGCCGCCAACGACAGCACCGCCGCCGCCGCTCGCGAGCACGCCCGCCGCGCGCGCGCCGCAGGCCGCCACGCCGAACGCGCTCGCCGCAGAGCGGGTTGCGGAGGCCGTGCCGCTCGAACCCTACCGCGTGCCGCGTGGCACCGCGTTGGGCTCGCAGCAGGACTTCTACGACGCCGCCAGCGCGCGCGAGCTGCGCGCGGCGCTGCTGGCGGCGGTCGAGCAGGAGGGGCCGCTGTGCCTCGAGCTCGCCGCGGCGCGCGTGGCGCGGCGCTTCGGCTTCGAGCGCGTGCGCCAGAAGGTGCTCGAGCGCGTGGACGAGGTCGCGCGCCAGGCGGGTCTGACGCGCACCGCGCAGGGCGCGCGCGCGATCCTCTGGCCGCGCGGCGTCGAGCCCACGGCGTGGCGCGCCTTCCGCACCTCGGCGAGCGACGATCCCGACCTGCGCGAGGCCGAGGAGCTCCCCTGGCAGGAGATCGCCAACGCCGCCGCGCACCTGCTGGCCGCCAACGGCGCCTGCCCGCGGCTCGAGCTGCAGCGCGCGCTCTCGCGCCTGTTCGGCTTCCGCGCGCTGGGTGCCGCGCTGGCGGCGCAGATGGATGCGGGCATCGAGTGTCTCGTCGCCGCGGGCCGCGCCCGCCTCGACGCCGACGGCCGCGTCGAGCTAGTAGTGTGATTCACGCTCAGAGGCCTTCATCCCGGGCCGTCTTCGCCCGCCGCGGCGTTGCGCCTCCTCCGAGACTTGCACCGAAGTCGCGTCGTCGGCGCGCCTTGCGGCGAACGCAGACGACCTCGGGATAAAGGCCCCTCAGCGTGACTCACACCACTAGTGCCTCGAGTTCCGCGCCCGTCGCCGATTCCCGCGAGCGCGCCGGCGTGCTGCTGTGCGTCGCGCTGGCGTTCCTGCTGCCGGCGCTGGCGCACCTCGGCTTCGGCGCGCGGCACCTCAACGTCTCCGATGAGGGCTTCCTGTGGTACGGCGTGCGCGCGACGGTCGCGGGCGAGGTTCCGCTGCGCGACTTCCAGGCCTACCACCCGGGGCGCTACCACTGGTGCGCGGCCTTCGCGCCGCTGTTCGGCACGGGCATCCTCGGCGTGCGCGCGGCCTGCGCGGTGTTCGAGGGCCTCGGGCTCCTGTGCGCGCTGCTGGTGACGCGCCGTTTCGCGCGCGGGCTCGGTTGGCCGCTGCTGTTCGCGCTGCTGTTCGCGGCCTGCGCCTTCCCGCGCCACAAGCTGTTCGAGTCCGCGCTCGCCAGCATGGCCGCGTGGTTCGCGGTGCGCTTGCTGGAGCGGCCCACGTTTGCCCGTCACCTCGCGGCGGGGGTGTTCGTCGGCCTCGCGGGTTACTTCGGCAGCAACCTCGGCCTCTACGCGGGCCTCGGCACGGCGGCGGTGATCGCGCTCGTGGCCTGGAAGCAACGCGAGCCCGGGCGTCTGCGGCGCGCGGGCGCGTGGGCGGGCGGCGTCGTGCTCGGCTTCGCGCCGTTCCTGGCCATGCTGGCCTTCGTGCCCGGCTTCGCCGGCGGCCTGCGCGACTCCATCGCGCTCATCCTCGAGCACGGCGCGAACATCGCCAAGCCCTGGCCGTGGCCCTGGCGCGTGGCGAGCGCGAGCGCGTTGCCGCTGCGCGACTGGACCGAGTCGCTGGCCTTCCTGCTGCCGGTGCTTTTCCTGCCGCCGCTGCTCGTCGCCGCGTTGCGCACGCGTGCAGAGGATCTGCGCGCGCGCGCCGCGTGTCTCGCGCCCGCGCTGCTCGCGCCGTTCTTCCTGCACCACGCCGCGGTCAACTCCGGCGCCTGGCACCTGGCGCAATGCGTGCAGCCGTTGCTGCTGGCGCTGCTCGGCCTGCCGCTCTTCTTCGACGCGCGCGCGACGCTCGTGCGCAGTCTCGCCTGGGGCGCCACGACGGCGCTGTTCGGAACCTTCGCGCTGGCCTGGAACCCGCTCCTCGACGCCAGCGGCGAGCGCTTCGTCACCAGCGACGTGGGCGGCGAGTCGCTCGAGCTGCCCGCCGGCCAGGCGCGCTACTTCGCCGGCATCCAGCAGACGGTCGAGAAGCGCGTCGGCGCCGAGCGCCTGTTCCTCGCGCCGAACATGCCCGCGCTGTACTGCGCCTTCGACAAGAGCTCGCCCAGCTGGTGGATCTACTTCTTCTTCCCCGCTTCCGAGCAGGAGCAGCAGGAACTCATCGCCGCGCTCGCCGCCCAGCACGTCGATTGGGCGCTCATCGGCGACCCTCCGCCGGGCACCAGCGTCGAGAAGAGCTTCCGCACCACGCACCCCTTGGTGTGGCAGCACTTCGAGAACGACTGGCGCCGCGTGTCGGCGCCGCTGCTGCCGGGCGATCTGGCGCTCTTCCGCCGAAAGTGAGCGCGGCCCTCGCCACGGGGACTCCGCGCACGGAGAGCGCGGATAGGGGAGCGAAGCTACCCGAACTCTGCGATCGAAGCCGCTGACCGTGCGGGCCTTCGACGCCTTGGCAAGCGCTGCACCCCAGCGGAACGGAGAGATCTCGGATACGGAGCGTCTGCGGCGTTTCGAGCACGGGGCCGGCGTGGTTCGCGCGCAGGTCGCAGGAACCTGAGTCGGGCTCGTCGAGCGATTCTCCCCGCGTGAGGACCTTCCCGAAGGAGCTGGCCGAGTTCCGGCGCGTGGTCGAGGCGCGCGGGGCGGAACTGCGGGGCCTGCCGCTCGCGGAGCTCTGGGCGGCTGCGGATCGTCCGACCGAAGACCTCGTGGTGCAGGGCCGGCCGGCGACGATCCGCGTCTACGTCCAGAGCCGCGCGGACGGGTCCCTGCGCGTGGTCGTGCAGGGCTTCATGCCCGGCCGGCTGCTCCGCTTCGTGACGAACGTCGCGCTCGACGGCTTCTGTCGGCGCGCCGACGGCGGCGTCGAGGAGCTGCCCGAGGACGAGCTCGACAAGTTCGGCTGATCAGCGCGCCGGCGGGGCCAGCTCGCGGATGTCGGCGCCGAGCTCGTCGCTCAGCACCAGCACGGCGAAGCGCTCGGCCGCGAGGTCCCGGTCGTTCGAGACCGAGGCGTAGTCGAAGCGGCCGCGCAGGTCGGTGTAGCCGTCCTTGTGGAAGCGCACCGTGCCGTCGGCGAGGCGCGCGAAGCACTTCACGTAGACCTTCGAGAGCGGCTTGCCGCTCTTCGGCTCGGCGACGACGACCTGGCCGTAGGCTTCGAGGAAGCGCGCGTCGAGCGCGTTCGCGAACAGCGTGCGCGCGCGCGTCAGGCCGGCGGCGCGCACCTCGACCAGCACGTTGGCCGTGCGAAACTGCGCCGGCAGCTCCAGCGCGAGCTCGGCTTTGTCCGCCGGCAGCGCCACGGTGCTCGCCAGCAGCGGTTGCACGTAGGCCGCGGCCTGACCCTCGGCGGGCGCGAAGGGCTTGGCCGAGAAGGCGACCTCGACGTCGAGCGGGTACCAGCGCAGCTCGCACCGCGCGAGGTTGCGGTAGCGCAGCACGAGCGCGCGGCCCTCGCCGGCGAGCTCGAGCGCCGGCTCGCTGGCGGCCAGCTGATCCTGGCTCGGCGTGGCGCTGGAATTTGCGCTCTTGCCCGCGGCCTCGTCGAGCTGCGCGAGCACGGCGGCGAAGCGCTCGCGCCAGTGCGCGACGGGATGGGCGCGGTAGGGTTCCGCCAACGCGCGGGCGCGGGCCGCGTCGCCGGTGAAGAAGCACAGGTAGGCGCCGAGGTAGTCGTACTGGAGCTTCGCGGCGAGCTGCGCGGCGTCGATCTTGGCGTAGGCGGCGAGCGCGTCGTCCACGCGGTCCTGCAGCACGAGGTAGTACGTCGCGCGCGCCCAGTCCTCGGCCGCGAGCCTCGGCTTGTGGCCGAGGACGTCGAGGAACAGGCGGTACTGTTCCGTCAACTCGCGGCTCGACTCGAGGTTCAGGCGCCCGCGGTGGTGCGCGCGCGCGTGCACGAGCGGATCGAGCTCAAGGTACCAGAACGTGTCGCGCACGAGCGGGTCGATGGAGAGCAGCGGCGAGTCGAGGTACGCGCCGCAGCTCTCGACGAAGGCGTCCTGGTGCTCGAGGTACTCGCGCGCGACGCGCTCGTCGCCGTGGTAGAGGCCGTAGGACCAGACCCGCGCGTCGTAGCGGTGGCGCGCGCGCAGACGCTCGACCAGCGGCGCGAAGAACTCGCGCGCGCGCAGACGCCAGGCGATGCGTCCGAGGTCGAGCGCCTGCAGGTTGGCGCCGTCGAGGTGCGCCAGCACCTGCGCACTCGTGCCATGACGTGCGACGTGCTCCCAGGCGTTCGTGTCGACCTGCGTCGGCGCGTCCACGACGTGCAGCGTGCGCGGCGCGGCGGCGCCGGCCAGGCGTTCCTTGTCGGAGGCGTGCGCCGGGTAGTGCGCGAAGTCGCCGCTGGCGGGGAAGTAGAAGGCGTACTCGAGCGCCCGCGTCGAGTAGGGGCCGAGCGCGACGCTCTGCCCGCGCGTCCAGAAGCCCTTGGCGAGCGGCACGGCGCCGGTCGGGATCTGCAGCAGCAGCTCGACCGTGCGCGGGCTCGAGGTCGGGTTCGTGACCACGACCTGGCAGGCGTAGGGGACGTCCACCAGGAACTCGCCGGTGACGAAGCGGTCGCGCGTCTCGCCATCGACGAGCTCGGTGCGCGCGTCGAGGGGCAGGAAGTTCTCGCCGAGGAGCAGCGTCGCCGGCTCGGCCGCAGGGCCGACGGGCGCGGTCTCCTTGCGCACGAGCAAGAGCGGCGTGGTCGCGCTGAGCGTGGTGCGCCCGCCGTCGCGCTGCAGCGTCGGTTCGCCGGCCGTGAACGGCAGGTCGAGCACGGACAGCGCGAACAAGCTCTCCAGGAAGCTCGTGCTGGCCTCGGCCACCGCCGGCGAGACGAACGGCCGCGCCGGATCGGCGCGCGCGAAGTCGTCCCAGAAGGCGCTGGCCGGCACGAGCGCGGCGAAGGAGTCGTCGGCGAGCGGCGCGCGGTGCCAGTAGTCGTGCTCGATCAGGCGTCGCGTGGGTTCGACGGTGCGATAGAGACGGCGCACGTCCTTGCGGCGCTCGGCGTCCTGCGCGCGCTGCTCGGGCTCGCCGGTTGCCCAGTCGCCGAGGGAATCCAGCTCTGCGCTCTCTTCGAGCTCCTTCGAGACGATTCCCGTGCGTGCGAGCACCTCCTCCGGGACCTCCGCGGCGGCTTGCTTGTTCGCTCCCGAGGAGGGCGCTTCGGCGTGCGGTGCGAGCGCGTCGTTGGCGAGCGCGAGCTCGAACAGGCGCTGCAGCCGCTCGCGGTCCGGAGGGCGCAGGGCGTGGGCCTCGTCCACGGCGCGCACGATGGCCGCGCGCTCGGCCGGTGCGGCGCGCCGCGCGAGCAGGATGCGCTCGATCAGGTTCAGCCGCCCGAAGGCCCACGGCTCGAGGTAGGCGGAGAGGTCGTCGCCCAATAGCCAGTGGTCGAGGAAGGTCTTCTCGAGCTTGTTCGCCAGGAACGGGCGCACGACCTCGCCGAAGAACGCGGGGTCCTTCTGGTAGAGGAAGAAGGAGAGTTCGTGGCAGGCGTGGCGGGAGTAGAGCGCGAGCTGCTCGTCGCGCGTGAGCTGCGGCCAGCGCACGACGAACTCGAAGCGCGCCAGGTCCGCGTCGCCGCTGATCGAGAGCAGCAACCGGTGCACGGCGGCGAGCGAGTCGAGTCGCGCGCTCTTCGTCGTGCGCGCGTCGTCGAGCACGCTCGTGCCGCCGGCGGG
Source organism: Planctomycetota bacterium (assembly GCA_009691855.1). Classification (GTDB taxonomy): domain Bacteria; phylum Planctomycetota; class UBA1135; order UBA1135; genus JABFRZ01. The sequence goes on from SIAI01000012.1 coordinate 37,544, forward strand.
GACGAACTCGATCCGGCGCTGCTCGACGGAGTGCTCGCGCTCGTCCAGCGCGGCGGCCAGGTGCCGCGGGCGCGGCACGAGCGGCGTGGCCGGTCGCACGAGCGTGCGGCACACGGCCTGCGCGCCATCGAGCGCGAGCACGTGCACCAGCGAGCCCGCGCCGAGCTGGGCCAGCGGCACGCGCACCAGGCCGTTCGCGTCGGGCACGAGGTTGGCGAGCGTGACGGAGGGCGCGGGGAGGTAGTCGAGGTTTGGGGAGAGCGCCGCCGGCGGCACGGTGTCGCCGGGACCACGGCTGGATCCGCCCCTGCCGCCACCGCCACCCTGGCCCAGACCGCCGCCACCCTTGCGGCGCGAGGCGAACGCGCTCGGCGTGCCGGTGCCGTAGTGACCGGCGACCTCGTCCAGGTCCAGCGGGTTCAAGAGCCAGCTCGGCCGCGCGAGCATGTTGCCCGGGTACTTGGGCGCGAAGCGACGCTCGAGCACGTAGCGGTACTCGTCCCCCAGCGCGAGGCCCGCGTGGTAGGTGCTCTGCGCGGGCGGCAGCTCCAGCGCGCGCGGCGCCGCGGCGCTGGCGCCGCCCAGCGACTCGAACAGCTCGAATGCCGGCAGGGCGCGCGTGGCGACCACCATCAAGCGCGTGCTCGGCGTCGCGTGGACGAGCTCGACGCGCAGCGCGTCGGCGGTGAGTTCCAGCTTGCGGATCGCGAGCGGCGCCGCGCCCGAGCTCTCGAGCATGCGCTCGCGGCCCACGCGCCAGCCGCCGCGCGCGACGCCCTGCGTGACGCGCACCGCGATGCGCGTGCCGCTCTCGTGCAGCACGAGCTCGTAGTCGCCCGCGGCGAGGTCGCGGAGCTCGAGGCAGCCGTCGGCGAGCGCCAGGTGCTCGAAGGCGTCGCGCGCCTGGCCGAGCAGCGAAAACGCCTCGCGCTTCGGCGCCGTCGCCGCGCCGGCGTAGGGCACGCGCAGCGTCTCGCCCACGAGCCCCTGCAGGCTCGCGGGCGAGCGGCAGGCCGCCTCGCGCAGGCGCAGCTCGCTCGTGGCGCCGCCGTAGTCGAGGGTGAGGCTCTCGATCCCCTCCAGCGCGCCGAGTTCGATGCGCCCGTGGGCGTCGGTCTGCAGGCGCACCTCCAGCGGATCGACGAAGTCGCGCGCGGAGAGGGACAGCGCCAGCGCCCGCCCGGCGCGCGGCTCGCCGTCCTTGCCACGCAGCTCGAGCGCGTAGCCGGCGCTCGTGCGCAGGAGCTGCGGGCAGGCCGTGGCCGTGGTCGTGTCGATGCCGTTCACGCGGAAAGCCGTGGTCGCGCTGGCGAGCTCGACGCGCTCGCCGGCGAGGTCCGTGACGAAGCCGCGTAGCGAGACGGCAAGCGACTGCAGCCGCTCCGGCACGCCGAGCTCGTGCAGCAGCTCGCGCTCGTCGACGAGCGCGAGGCCGCGCACCTCCTGCGTCGTCGCCAGGCCGTCGAGGTCGGTGGCGACGAGCGTCAGCACGGGTTCCTGGAGCAGCCGAAGTGCGATCGGCCGGCCGGCGAGCGAGAGCTCTGGCCGCAGCACGAGCCGCGCGCGCGCGCCGGCCAGCAGCGCCTCGCGCTCGACGAACGCATCGGCGCGCAACGCGTACTGCTCGCCGAGCTGCTCGAAGCTGGCGCGCGTCGAGCGCTCGCCCTGGTGCAAGACGACGGTCTTCGAGCCCGGATCCGTGCTGTAGGGGACGAGGATCTCGCCCTTCGCGTCGGCGGAGTACTCGCGCCCGCCGAGCCACAGCGAGGCGTCGGCGAGCTTCGTCCCGGCCTCGTCGAAGACGGTGAACACGTGCCCGGCCGCGCCGGGCGTCTCGACGTGGTGTAGCGACCCCTTCTGGATCAGCGCGCGGCTGCGCAGGCCGTTGCCGACGAGCTCGACCACGTACGTGCCCGGCTTGGAGAGGAGCGGCAGCTCGAAGCGCCGGCGCACGCGGTGCAGCGGCGGCTCGTCGTAGCGGAAGGTCTGCTCGGCGTTCGCCACCAGGCCGTCGAGCTCGAGCGATTCGTCCACGTCCTTGTCGTTCGCCGTCAGATAGCGCAAGGCGTCGATGGCGAATACCTTGACCAGGAGCGTGGGCACGTTCTTGACGTCGGCCTCGAGCACCACGGGCTCGCGCGCGGCGTAGAAGCGACGTGCGGTGGGGGAGAAATCGAGCTCCACGCGCCGCTCGAGCGCTTCGACGCGCGGGCGCTCGCCGAGCAGCGCGCTCCAGCGCGCTGCGTCGGGAGCGCCGTTCACGAGGCGCGTCTCGGCCAGCACGTTGCGCAGCCAGTCCGCGTCGAGGAACTCGGCGTAGGGCTCGATGCGCTCCTCGCGCGCGAACATCTGCTCGAGGCACGCGCGCAGGAGCGGCTCGTCGTCGCCGATCGGCGCGAGGCCGGTGGCGAACTGCTGCGCCGCGTTGACCTGCTCGCGACTCTGGAAGCGGTCGTGGTACGCCGCCACGGCGTGTCCCCCGCTGCGCGGCAGGCGCAGGTATTCGCGTAGGCGCTCCGCGTCGGGCGCGCCTTGCGAGAGGTCGAAGGCCAGGAAGTGGTAGAGCACGTGGGCCTTGAGCGAGTTGCCCGCCGCCGGCAGACGCCGCCCGAAGTCCCACAGGCGCACGAGGTAGTCGCGACGCTCCTCTGGGTCGTGGAGCCAGGCCGCATCGGCGTCCGGCGCGAGGCGTGCCAGCCAGGCGGCGACGAAGGCGGGCTCCCTGAAGAGCTCGGGTTGCAGGCGCGCGCACTCCTCGAGCTGCTCCAGGCGCAGCAGGTCGTGGATGTTGAGCGCACCGAAGGGGCGGCTCGTCTTCAGCGCGAGGTCGCGCACGATCAAGGCCGGCAAGCCGGGCAGGTCGGGCCGCTCCAGGCGCGCCAGGAGCTCGTGCAGCGTGCCGTCGTCGAGCGTGCCCTGGGACAGCCAGAACAGCGCCGAATCGCGGAAGCCGTCCAGGCTGCCCACGTGTTCGGAGCGCGCGCGCTGGCTCCAGGCCGCGCGCGCGAGCAGCGCCGGATCGAGCCGGGTGGGCAGGTCGCCCGGCGCGCCGGCGGAGTCCGGAGCGTCGTCGAAGGCGAGGCCCAGGCGCTGGCGCAGGAACGCGAACGTGGCCTGCGGAGCGCGCGCGAAGGAGAGCAAGGCCTGGCGGTTCTCCGCCTCGATCACTCCCGGCGTGCGTCCGTGGCGCTGGATCCACGCCGCGAGCAGGGGCTCGACCGCGGCGAGTTCGCCATGGTCCTGCAGCTCGCGGATGGTGTAGACGTAGGCCTCCTCGCTGCCGGCCAGCAGCGTGCGCACGACCTGCTCGCGGTCGTCGGCGAGCGCGTAGGCCTCGGCCAGGTCGAGCTGCGGGTCTTGCGCACGGAGCGCGGGGGCGAGCAGCGGGAGAAAGAGCGCGGCGAGGCGGAGTCGAGCCATGGGCGTACGAGCGGTTCCGGGCGGACGGAGGACTCGACGCGCGGTTCCCGGGGCGCGTCGAGGGTGGCGCGGATCCTACCGAGGCGGAACCGCCTGGTTTCGCCGTGCCCCTCCATCCGGGTGGTCGGCGAAGGAGAACGTCACCGCTCACCGCAGCCTGGGTAGAACCCACGCGAGTCACCTGGTGCGTTCGCGCGCGAGCGCGTACCTTGGGAGCGCGAGCGCGGACATCCTGCGCTCCTCGGTCCAATCCTCCGGAGGTGAACCCATGACCCACGCGAAGCTTGTCTCGGTCGTGCGCGCCTCCATCGCGCGCTGACGCCGGGGCTCCCGGGCGGAGCCTGGCCTTTCGAATCGGCGCCGATGGGGCGGTGAGCGGCATCCGCTCCTAGCAGAGCCGCTGTGTGCTTCTCGTCCGTCCGCAAGGACGCGCGAGTCAGCCCGCGCCGCTACGCGCGAGTCCGGCGCTCCCCTACGCCTCGCGCACGAACGACCGAGCGAGAGATACCGACGTGGATCAAGACGACAAGCGGCGCTTCCAGGAACGAGCGCAACGAGCCTCCAAGAAGCACAAGACCCTGGCCGAGCTGAAGCTGCAGAAGGAAGAGGCACGCCGACGCCGCGCGCGGCGGCGCAAGCCGTCACACGAGCGCTGGCGGGCGGACGACGAGGAGCAGGCGCTGTTCGAGAAGCTCGGGCCGCGGCGCGAGCGCGCGCCGCGCAGCACGCAAGGCGCGGCGAACGCAGCCGAGCCGCCGGCCACCCTCGAGGTCGGGCTCGTCGTCGGCGTGGCGCGCGGGCGCGTACGGCTCGAGTGCGGCAGCGAGTGCTTGCCCGCGGTACTCCTGCCCACGCTCGAGCTCGCGGTGGGGGATCGGGTCGGCTTCGAGCGTCGTGCGGGCGGGTTGCTGCTCGTGCGCGAGCTGCACGCGCGCTCGAGCTGGCTGGCGCGGCCCGATCCGGCGCACCCGCAGCGGCGCCTCGTGCTGGCGGCCAACGTCGAGCTCGTGCTGTGCGTCGTGGCGGCCCGGGAGCCGCGCTGGAAGCCCGGCTTCGTCGACCGCGTGTTGCTGGCGGCCGAGGAGGGCCGGGCGCGCGTGCGCATCGTGGTCAACAAGGTCGACCTGCTCGCGGCGCCCGAGCGCGCAGCGCTCACGGAGGAGCTCGCGCCCTACGCGGCGATCGGGGCCGAGGCGCTGTGCCTCTCGGCCGCGAGCGGCGAGGGTCTCGAGCTCCTGCGCGAGCTCACCCGCGGGCGGACCTGCGCCTTCGTCGGCCCGAGCGGGGTGGGTAAGTCCTCGCTGCTCAACGCCCTGGATCCGTCGCGGACGCGCGCGACCGGAGCCGTGCGCGCGTCCGACGGCAAGGGCCGGCACACGACGAGCGCGGCCGAGCTCGTCACGCTGGCCAACGGCGCGCGCCTGATCGACACGCCCGGCGTGCGCCAGTTCGGCTTGCTGGGCCTCGAGCGGCGCGCGCTGGCCTCGTACTTCCCCGAGTTCGCGGAGTTCGCGCGGCACTGCCGCTTCCGCGATTGCTCGCACCGGGTCGAGCCCGCCTGTGCCGTGCGCGCAGCAGCGCAGGCCGGCGCGTTCTCCGCGCGACGCTTCGCGACCTATGCGCGCATCCACGCCTCGCTGGGGGATGCTTGAGCGCTACGAGACTCGTCCCGCCACCTGCGGATGCCCGCCGGGGCAGGGATTCACCTCGAGCGTGACGTGCACGAGGCATTCGATGTCCGCCAGGCGCGCCTTGTAGTGCTCGGGCGGCTGGGCCTCGTCGCTCACCAGCGAGACGATGGCCGCGAAGCGCCCCGGGCCGACGCGCCACACGTGCAGGTCGATCACGCGGTCGCCGTTCGTGCCCTCGAGCAGCGTGCGCACGCGCGCGGCGAGCTCGGGGTCGCGTTCCGTGTCGAGCAGCACCGCGCCGGCGTCGCGCGCGAGGCCGTAGGACCAGCGCAGGATCACCACCGCGCCCAGCAAGCCGCACACGGGGTCGAGCCAGCTCCAGCCGAGGTACTTGCCGGCCAGCAGCGCGCCGATGGCGAACACCGAGGTCAGCGCGTCGGCCAAGACGTGCAGGTAGGCCGAGCGCAGGTTGTGGTCGTGGTGGCCGTGCGCGTGCCCCGCGTCGTGCTCGTGCGCGTGGTCGCCGCGCAGCAGGAACGCGCTCACCAGATTCACCGCCAGGCCGATCACCGCCACGACCAGCGCCTCGTCGAAGCGGATCGCGGGCGCGTCCAGCAGGTGGCGCAACGACTCGTAGCCGATCAGCGTCGCCACCGCGGCGAGCAGCACCGCGCTGGTGAAGCCCGCCAGATCGCCGACCTTGCCGGTGCCGAAGACGTAGCGCGAGTTCTGCGCGTGGCGGCGCGCGAAGGCGTAGGCCGCGGCCGAGATCGACAGCGCCCCGGCGTGCGTGGCCATGTGCCAGCCGTCGGCCAGCAGCGCCATCGATTCCGTTAAGAGCCCGACGGCGATCTCGACCGCCATCATCACCAGCGTGAGCGCGATCACGAGCCGTGTGCGGCGCTCGTTCTCGGCGTGGTGCGCGCCGAGGAAGTCGTGGCGCTGGCGCCAGCGCTCCAGCGGATGGTCGTGCATCGGCAGCCATCGTATCGGCTGCCGCGCGCTACTTCGCGACGGCGGGCAGGCGGTAGCGTCCGCTCTCGTACAGGATCCCCGGCAGGAGCGCGTGGGCCAGGGCGTCGCGCACGAGCTCGGGATCGTCGTCCCGCGGCTGCAGGCGCCAGTCGACGACGCGGAAGCTGCGCGGCGGCGCGCCGCCGGGATGGACCACCAGGCGGTCGTCGACCAGGAAGCCGTGGTTGTCGTTGAACTGCAGGATCGCGCGGCCGGGGATGTCCGGCGACAGGTTGAGCAGGTCGCGGCCGATCATCGGGTGCACCGTCTCGAGCCCGAGGAGCCCGAGCGCGGTCGGCGCGAGGTCGATCTGGCTCGCCACGCGCTCGTAGGTCGTGCCGGGCGCGACGAGCGCGCCGATGAACAGCCCAGGGATGTGGAACTTGTCCACCGGGATCAGGTCGGGGCCGTAGGTGCGCTCGTCATGATCGGCGACGACCAGGAACAGCGTGTCGGCGTAGTAGCGCTCCTTCTTGGCGCGCTCGAAGAGCTGGCCGATGGCGTAGTCGGCGTACTTGACGGTGTTGTTGCGCGTCGCCTTCTCGGCGTCGTGGAGCTCGATGCGCCCGTCGGGGAACTCGTAGGGCGAGTGGTTCGTGGTCGAGAGCACGAGCGCGAAAAAGGGCTGCTCGCCGTGGGCGACGAAGACCTCGTTCGCCTTCTGCATCAGGTCCTCGTCGGACACGCCCCACGTGCCGCGGAAGGCGGGCTGCGCGTAGTCGTCCTCGTTGAAGCAGCGCTCGAAGCCGTTGGCCAGGAAGAAGGCCGCCATGTTGTCGAAGTGGCTCTCGCCGCCGTAGACGAAGTCGGTGGCGTAGCCGTGCTGCTTCAGCAGCGCGGCCAGGGTGAAGAAGTCCGCCTGCGAGCGGCTGAGCTTGACCACGCTGTCGCCGGGTGTGGGCAGGAAACCCGAGACGACCGCCTCGATGCCGCGCACGGTGCGCGTGCCGGTGCAGAAGAGCTTCGTGAGCAGCAGGCCCTCCTTCGTCAACGCGTCGAGGCACGGCGTGAGCGCTTTGCCGCCCAGACAGCCGACGAACTCGGCGCCCAGGCTCTCCTCCAGCACGATCACGAGGTTCTTCGGGCGCGCGCCGCTCGCGCGCGAGCCCTGGCGGCGCAGGAAGGGCACGTCGCCGGTGAGGCGCTCGGTGGGCGCCGAATCGAGGTAGCGTCCGACGCGCGCGAACACCTCCTCTTCTTGCATCTTGCCGTACAGCTCGGCCGGCGAGCGCTCGTGGCGCACGTCATACCAGGCGCGCGCGACGGTGTAGCTCGAGTTCAGCGCCAGCTGGTTGACGATGTTCTGGCCCGAGAAGGCCACCATCGCGGCGTTGATCGGGCGGTGTTGCAGCGTGCCGCGGATGCCGAGGAAGAGCAGCGGCGCGCAGGCCAGCAGCGCCACGCCACGCCGCACGGCGCTCCAGCTCGCCGAGTCGCGCGCGAGCCGGGCGCCGAGACGCGCTCCGCCGTACAGGCACACGACGATCGCCAGCGCCACCAAGAGGAGGTTCACGCGGTACTGCGCCCACAGCGTGGCGAACACCTCGCGCGAGCCCAGGTACTCGATGAACAGGCGATTCGGGCGCGCGTCGTACTGCTCGATGAAGTCGAAGCTGATCGCCTCCAGCGCCACCAGAACCGTCAGCACCAGCGCGAAGTAGAGCGCCAGCGCCCGCCGCGCTCGCCGCAGCAGCGCCGCCGGCGCGAGCAGCACGAACAGCATCGGCAGGGCGAGCGCGTAGCCGACGGTGGCCAGGTCGATGCGCAGGCCGAGCGGGAAGACGAGGCCGTAGCGTGGCTCCAGCGCGGCGCGCGCGTGGAAGGCGAGCACGAGCAGCAAGCGTCCGAGGCTCAGCACGAGCAGACTGCCCAGCGCCAGGCCGCCCAGATAGGCGAGCGGGCCGAGCTTCGCGCTCCAGCAACGGCTCGGCGGCGTTTTGGTGGGGGGCGTCATGCCCACCATATCTAGCAAGACGCGCGCGCCGGGGCGCGCCTCACTGGCGTCCTTGCCGCGCGGAACGTGCTACTTCTTGACGCGTTCCGGCATCGGCTCGAGCGCGCCGGAGTCCTTCAGCGCCGCGAGCAGGCGCTCCTTCCACGCCGGTCGGCACACCAGCAGCTCGTGGTTCTTCGGGTTCTTCTGGTTGTACACGTGCTCCTCGCCGCGCAGCTTGGAGACGTGCCAGCCCAGCGCGCGCGCCACGCTCTCGGGCGCGCAGGTGTCCCACTCCTTGAGCCCTACGGTGTGCGCGTAGATGTCGGCCTCGCCGGCCAGGAGGCGCGAGACCTTGTAGCCGGCCGAGCCGCAGGGCACGAGCACGCCGTCGAGCGCGCGCGCGAACTTCTCGACCCACGGCGGCGCGTGGCTGCGGCTGACGGCGATGCGCGGGCGCGCGGGTTGCGCGCTGGATCCGAGCGCGAGCGTCGAGCCCTTGGTCGAGCCCGCGCGCGACTGGCCCGGCACGCACACGCCCCACAGGACGTCGTCGTCGGCCGGCAAGGCGACGGCCGCCAGCGCGCAGCGTCCGCCGACCGTCAGCGCCACGTGCACGGCCCAGTCGGCGCGCAGCTCGCTGAACTCCTGCGTGCCGTCGAGCGGGTCCACGATCCACGTGCGCGTCTTGCTCAGGCGCTCGGCCGAGTCCACGGTCTCCTCGGAGAGGATGCCGTCCTGCGGATAACGCCCGCGGATGAAGCCCTGCAGGAAGCCGTCGGCCGCCTGGTCGCCGATGTCGGCCAACATCTTGCCCTCCCAGCGCTTCTCGGCGCGCAGACCCAGCCCGCGCCGGCCGGCCTCGCGCGCGGCTTCGATGGCAAAAGCGACGTCCCGCTCGATCTCCTGGTCGCTCAGCTTCATGGCAGCAGTATCGGCAGGCGCAGGGTCGGACTCCACGGCGAGGTTCGGCGCGCGCGCGTCAGCCCTCGGCGCGCTGACGGAACAGGGCCAGCGAGGCCGTGAAGCCGTGCAGGAAGTTGCGCCCGCCCACCGGGCCGATCTCGCCCACGGCGAAGAAGCCGGCCAGGGGCAGGTCGGGGCCGAGCAGCGTGCGTATGCAGCTCGCGTCGTGGTCGGGCTTGCCGAACATGCGTTGGCCGCGGCCGTTGCAGGAGAACAAGAGCGCCCCGCACGCAGCGCCTGCGCTCGCGGCGCTGAGGCCGTGGGCACTCACCAGGGCTTGCAGGTCCTCGCCGGCCGAGGCCGCGTCGCGCACCAAGAGCTGCACCGTCTGCCCGCGGCGCACGAAGTCGGCCACGACGACCGAGCGCTCGCGCTGGTTCAGGGCCATGATCCCGCGCACCAGGAAGTCGCCGCGCTGGAAGCGCGTGCGCGTCGCGTCGATGGCCAAGCCCAGGAAGGGCATGTTCTGGCGCTCGCGCAGCGCAGGCTCGACCTTCCACAGCTCGTTGAGCGTTTCCATCAAGACCTCGAGCGCGGGCTTGCCGCCGAGCTTCTTGATCGCGTTGCGCTCGCAGTCGGTGATGACCCAGGGCTTGCCCACCGGGCGGCAGCCCTGGCTGACCACGGGATGGAGCTCGATGTCTCCCTCCAGCACGAGGCCGTGGCAACCGCCATCGTGCACGCCTTCGGCGCTGAAGAAGAAGGTCTGCCCGGGACCCAGCGCGCCGCTGGCCATGCCGCCGATCGCGGGCACGCCGGGCAGCTCGTCGTTGAGCCGCGTGAGGAACGCGTCGGCCGGAAAGGTGTACGGGTCGGCGGTGAGCACCAGGCACGCGCGCTCCGCATCGCCCACCTGGGGCAGGCGCGAGAACACGGGCTCGCCGTCGTCGCCAGCGTGGGCCGTGACCTCGAACGGGCGCACCTCGGTGCCAGGCAGGGTCGCGGCCCACAGCGCGAGGCCCGGGCTGCCCTCGACCTCACGCGAACCGGCGATCACGCTCTCGGCCGTGCAGCCCGCGACCACGCGCGCGCCGGTGGCGCGGGCGAGCGCGGGGCCGAGCTCCTCCAGCGCCGGACCGTGGTGGTGCGTGGCGAAGGCCAGCAACAGATCGGGTGTCGCGCCGTCGAGTCCGGCCTCGAGCTCGGCCGTGGCCTCGCGCAGCGCGCGCGGTGATTCGGCGAGGATCGACAGCGCGCCGGCGAAGCGCGGAGCGATCTTGGTGCTCGGTGCACGCGCGGGGGGCGATTGGCTCACGGTTGATCCTATCCTCCGCCGTCGGGCGGGTTTCGCGCAAGGGAGGCCCCGTGTTCAGGCGCACGAGTTCGTACCACATCCTGGGCCTTCGCGGGGTCAGCGTCCGCGCTCCTCTTCCCAGCCTCGTTCCATCCTCGCGCTGTCGTCGGCGCGCCCCCGCAAACGCGCGCCAACGAGCGGCTCCACTCGCTCGTGGGCCTGGACAACAGGGAAGGGGTGCGCGGCTGAGGTACGCGTGGCACAATCCGGGGCCGCGCACCCGAGGCGCGGCCGCCGAGCTCACCCCGCTCGAGCCGTACGACGCATCGGTTCCTGAGGCCACGCCAGAGAGAGCCATGAGCCAATCGAAGAACCCCGGCTCCGAGTTGCCGCTCCAGCAGCAAGAGGAGGTCGTGATCCGCTTCGCCGGAGACTCCGGCGACGGAATGCAGATCACCGGCAACCAGTTCACGCACACGTCCGCCATCCTCGGCAACGACCTGGCGACGTTCCCCGACTATCCGGCCGAGATCCGCGCGCCCGCCGGCACGCGTCCGGGCGTGTCGGCCTTCCAGGTGCGCTTCGGCTCGGCGGACATCCACACGCCGGGCGATCAGCCGGACGTCTTGGTGGCCATGAACCCGGCCGCGCTGATCGTGAACATCAAGGACCTGAAGGTCGGCGGCACGGTGGTAGTCAACACGGGGCAGTTCGGCGACAGCGACCTGAAGAAGGCCGCCTTGGCCAAGAACCCGCTCAAGGACGGGACGCTGTCGGCCTACCGCGTGATCGAGATCGACATCAACAAGCGCGTCAGCGAGGCGCTGAAGGGCACCACGCTCTCCTCCAAGGAGGCCCAGCGCTGCAAGAACTTCTACACCCTCGGGCTGATGTACTGGCTGTACAGCCGGCCGCTCGAGAGCACGCTCAAGTGGCTGGACGAGAAGTTCGTCAAGCGCCCCGAGCTGGCCGAGGCCAACAAGCTCGCCATGCAGGCCGGCTTCAACGCCGGCGACATCCACGAGCTGTTCCAGGGCCGCTACGAGGTCCACGCCTGCGACGTGATGCCCAAGGGCACCTATCGCAACATCATGGGCAACGACGCGCTCGCGATCGGGCTCGTGACCGGCGCCAAGCTGGCGAACCTCGACGTGTTCCTCGGCTCGTACCCGATCACGCCGGCCTCGGGCATCCTCGAGACGCTCTCGACCTACAAGAACCACGGCGTGATCACGTTCCAGGCCGAGGACGAGATTGCGGCCATCTGCTCGGCGCTCGGCGCGGCCTACGCCGGACACCTGGGCATCACCTCGACCTCCGGGCCGGGCATGGCGCTCAAGGGCGAGGGCATGGGCCTGGCCGTGTCGATCGAGCTGCCGCTGATCATCGTCGACATCCAGCGCGGCGGGCCCTCGACCGGCTTGCCGACCAAGACCGAGCAGGCCGACCTCCTGCAGGCGATCTTCGGGCGCAACAGCGAGGCGCCCATGCCGGTCATCGCGGCCGCCTCGCCGGCCGACGCCTTCGAGGTCGGCATCGAGGCCGTGCGCATCGCCACGACCTACATGACGCCGGTGATCGTGCTCTCCGACGGCTACATCGCCAACGGCGCCGAGCCGTGGAAGCTGCCGAAGATCGAGGAGCTCAAGCCGTTCCCGAAGCCGTTCCTGGGCAGCGTGCCCGAGGGCGGCTTCCTGCCCTATGCGCGCGACCAGCACCTCGCGCGGCCGTGGGTCAAGCCGGGCACGCCGGGGCTCGAGCACCGCGTCGGCGGTCTCGAAAAGGCGCACCTCACCGGGCACATCAACTACGAACCCGAGAACCACGAGTTCATGGTGCGCATGCGCCAGAACAAGGTCATGGGCGTGCGCGAGACGATCCCGACACCCAACGTGTTCGGCGACTCGACCGGCGAGCTCTTGGTGGTCGGCTGGGGCTCGACCAAGGGCGCGATCACGAGCGCGATCGAGAAGCTGCACGCCAAGGGCCGCAAGGTCTCGAGCCTGCACCTGCGCCACGTCTGGCCGCTGCCCAAGGGCCTGGACAAGATCTTCGGCTGCTTCCAGTCCGTGCTGGTGCCGGAGATGAACATGGGGCAGATGGCGCGGATCCTGCGTTCCGAATATCCGCAGCACAACATCATCAGCTATCCGAAGGTGCAGGGCTTGCCGTTCCGCACGTCCGAGCTCATCGCCAAGGTCGAATCGCTCCTGGAGAAGTAAGCATGACGCCCGAAGCTCAAGCTCCGCTCACCAAGAAGGACTTCAAGTCGGACCAGGAAGTCCGCTGGTGCCCGGGTTGCGGGGACTACGCGATCCTCAACTCGGTCCAGGGGATCATGGCCACGCTGGGCATCCCGCGTCACCAGATCTGCTTCGTGTCGGGCATCGGCTGCTCGAGTCGCTTCCCGTATTACATGAACACCTACGGGTTCCACTCGATCCACGGCCGCGCGCCCGCGATCGCCACCGGGATCAAGACCGCCAACCCCGAGCTCAGCGTGTGGATGGTGACCGGCGACGGCGACGGCCTGTCGATCGGCGGCAACCACATGGCGCACATCCTGCGGCGCAACGTCGACCTGAAGATCCTGCTGTTCAACAACGAGATCTACGGCCTCACGAAGGGGCAGTACTCGCCGACCTCGCCCGTGGGCCTGAAGACGAAGTCCACGCCGATGGGCTCGGTGGACCGGCCCTTCGACCCGCTCAGCTTCGCGCTGGGCTGCGGGGCGACCTTCGTGGCGCGCACGATCGACTCGCACCTGAAGCACATGGAGCGGGTGCTGCTCGCCGCCGCGCACCACAAGGGCACGGCCTTCGTCGAGATCTACCAGAACTGCGTGATCTTCAACGACGCGTGCTTCGAGGACTTCGCCGAGAAGGGCGTGCGCGACGAGAAGACGATCGACCTCAAGCCGGGCGAGCCGATGGTGTTCGGCAAGGAGCTCGACAAGGGCATCAAGATCGTCGGCTGGGAGCCGCAGATCGTGCCCGCGGCCGAGGCCGACCTGTGGCGCTCGGACACGCACTCGCCGGGCCCGGCCTTCGTGATGTCGCAGCTGCACCTCGACCCGGCCATGCCGCGCCCGATCGGCATCGTGCGCGACGTGCGCGCGCCGATCTTCGAGGAAGCCGTGCACGACCAGCTGCGTGCGGCCAAGGCCAAGCGCGGCGCGGGCACGCTCGAGCAGCTGATCTACTCGGGCGAGACCTGGATGGTGTGAGGTGGGGCTCTTCTCGAAGGAAGAGCCCAAGCACGCCGCCATCCGCACGGGCGCGAGGCTCACCTGCCAGGTGTGCGCGTGCGATCTCTTCTTCATGCGCAAGGGCCAGCTCAACACGGCCGTGGCTTCGTTCTTCAGCCTCGACTGGACGAATCCCACCGCCGACTGTCTCGTGTGTGGCCGCTGTGGCTACGTGCACTGGTTCCTGGGCTCGAAGGACGACGATTGAGCGGAACCGGCCTGCCCGAGCACTGCGTACCGTGCGCGAAGGGCACGGCGGCGCTCGCGCGTGCCGCGGCCGAGGCGCGCCTCGCGCACGTGCCCGAGTGGACGCTCGACTTCCCGCGCCTGCGGCGCACCTTCGCGCTGAAGGACTTCCGCGCCGCCCTGGCCTGGACGAACCGCGTGGGCATGCTGGCCGAGGAGCAGCAGCACCACCCCGACTTCCACCTGACGGGCTGGAACCGGCTCGAGCTCGTGCTGTGGACGCACGCGGCCGGCGGCTTGTCGGACAACGACTTCGTGCTGGCCAGGAAGATCGACGAGCTGTGGGCGCGCTCGCGCCGCTGAGCGGCTGAGCGGGGGCGCAGGGCAGGTTCGCCCCGAGATGTCTGGCGGGGCGCGCGGGCCTCCGCCGTTCATACGGGTGTCGGTTCGCGTGCGACGGCGTTCCAATCTCCGACCTCCGGCGATGAAACTCAAGCTCACCACCTTCAACTGCGAGAACCTCTTCAATCGCTATGCCCTGCTCGACGAGCCGTGGCAGAACCGCGACTACGAGAAGATGGTCATGGCGATCGGCGTTGCCTCGATCGCCAGTCGGGAAGGGGACCTGGTCTCGTATGCCACCACCGAGATCCAGCGCAACAACACCGCCCTGGCCATCCTGGACTCGGAGCCGGACGTCCTCGTCGTGCAGGAGGTCGAGAACCTCTACACCCTGCGCAACTTCAACGACGAGTACCTCGACGACCACTTCGACCGCATGATCCTGATGGACGGCAACGATCCGCGCGGCATCGACGTCGGCATCCTCGTGCGCCGCAAGTTCGACGCGGAGGTCGTGGCCGTGCGCAGCCACGTCGACGACGGGATCGGCGGCCGCAGCGTCCAGCGCGCTTCGCGCAAGGGCTTCGGCTACCTGGCCGAGAACGCGGTCTTCTCACGCGATTGCCTGGAAGTCGACCTCCAGGTCGCGGGCAAGGTGGTGACCGTGCTGGCGAACCACCTCAAGGCCCAGGACGGCAAGCCGGCCTCCGTCAAGCGCCGCCGCGCGCAGTCCGAGGCCGTGGCGAAGCTCGTCCAGGCCAACGTGGAGGCGGGCCGCCATCCGATTGTCGTCGGCGACCTGAACTACGACGCCGGGAAGGCCGGCGCCAAGAACGACGGCTCGCTGGATCCGCTCGTCGGGCACGCGCAGCTGTCCGATCCCTTCGGCGCGCTCGAGGCCGCCGAACGCTGGACGCACTTCTACGAGAGCGAGAAGTCCGTCAGCCGGCTCGACTACGTCCTGCTGGACAAGCGCCTCGCGGTGAAGGAAAAGCCCCTCGTCCTGCGCAAGGGGCTCTCGACCAAGTGCAAGAAGTACGGTGGCCCGCGCTACGGGACCATCGGCCCGAAGCACACCGAGGCGAGCGACCACTGCCCGGTCACGATCACGATCGAGCTCTGACCCGTCGGTCCCGCCGGGGCGACCCGGGGCTCGCCAGCCAAGGCAGGCACTTGGCGACGAACTCCCGAGTGGGGACAATGCGCGCGCTGTTCCCTACTACTTCGACAGGAGACGCGACAACCCATGGCCATCCATCTCGGCGAAATCGCTCCCGACTTCACGCAGGACTCGACCTCCGGCCCGATCCATTTCCACGAGTGGATCGGCACCAGCTGGTGCGTGCTGTTCTCGCACCCGAAGGACTTCACGCCCGTGTGCACGACCGAGCTAGGCACCGTGGCCAAGCTCGAGGGCGAGTTCAAGAAGCGCAACTGCAAGGTGATCGGGCTCTCGGTCGACTCGGTCGCGGATCACAAGCGCTGGCTCGCGGACATCCACGAGACCCAGGGCCACGCGGTGCAGTTCCCGATGCTCGGCGACCCGGACCGCAAGGTCTCGACGCTCTTCGACATGATCCACCCCAAGGCCAACGACACCTTCACGGTGCGCTCGGTCTTCATCATCGACCCGCACAAGAAGGTGCGCCTGATCCTGACCTACCCGGCCAGCGCGGGGCGCAACTTCACCGAGATCCTGCGCACGCTCGATTCGCTGCAGCTGACCGACAAGTTCCGCGTGGCCACGCCGGCCGACTGGAAGGACGGGCAGGACGTGATCATCGTGCCCGCGGTCACGAACGACGAGGCCAAGAAGCTCTTCCCCAAGGGCTTCAAGGAGCTCAAGCCGTACCTGCGCGTCACGCCGCAGCCGAACAGGTAGGTGCGGACGGAAGCCTTCGTCTCCGGGAACGCGCAGGGGCCGCGCACGACGGAGCGCGACCCCCGGACGACGGACTCCTCCCGTCAGAGTAGAGCTGGGCGCGAGAGGACTCGCGCCCCTGAAACTTCGCGCCCGCGAGCGCGCTGCGCCGGAACGGCGCAGCGCTCTCGCGGTGGCTCAGGTCTTCGGCACGTCGCCGAGTTTGCGAACGCGCTGGATGAACTGAGTGTCGAACGAGAGCTCGACGTGCTCGACCGGCACGCCGTACTTCGCCGTGTGACGGATGAGCTCCTCGGGGCTTTCGCCGGCGGTCACCTGGAAGACGGCCGCATGGTGCATCTTCACCTGGTCGCCCTCGAATTTGCCGAGGCGGCCGATGATGACCGAGTCCCCGGTCTCGACGACCACGTTCATGCCGTGCGGTGCTTGCGTAATGCTCATCATGGCGTTGGTTCTCCTCTGAGGTGGCCCAGGATCGTCCGCGCTCGCGCTGCGACCTGACGGCGAACGGGCAAGCCTCGCGTAAGCACGCCAGCGCTCGCAGCGCACGCGTGCGCCACGCGCGCGCCCTCACTCACCTTTCACGCGCGCGCTCGAGCTCGAGCAGCGAGCGGCGGGCGATGGCGTTGCCGGGTTCGAGCGCCAGCGCGCGCGCGAACAGCTCGCGGGCCCGCGCCCTGTCGCCGCCGCGCAGCGCGAGCGCGCCCAGCTCGACCAGGCAATCGGCGGCGTAGGCCGGCTCGAGCTCCAGCGCGGCCTCGAACGCGTCGCGCGCCTCGGCGTCCTTGCCCTGGCGCCGCAGCGCGAGGCCGAGGTTGTAGGCCGCTTCGGCCGAGCGCGGATCGCGGGTGCGGGCCACGCGCGCCCAGCGCTCGGCAGCGACGTCGTCGTTGCGCCGCAGAAGCTCCGCGGCGAGGTTCGCGGCGCTGGTGGCGCGCGCGTCGCCTTCCAGCCCGAGCGGCCACCACGCCAGCGCCACGCCGAGCGCCAGCGCTGCCAGCGCCGCCGACCGCCGTGCGCGCGCGCGCGGGTCTTTCCCGAGCACCGCGTCGAGCGCCAGCGCCGCGAACGGGAACAGGAACGGCACCAGCCCCAGGCGGAAGCGTCCGACCACGAAGAACGCGACGATCGAGAGCGCCACCAGCGCGGCCGCGAGGCGCCAGAACCTCACCGCGCCGCGCCGCGCTCCGAGCACCATCCCCGCCAGCGCCAGCGGCAGCAGCACGCCGAAGCCGGCGAGCCCGAGCACGCGCAGCACCCACGCCTCGTCCTGAAACGACTCGAAGGCCACCGCGTCCATGATCTCGGCGTGAGCGCAGAGGAGCCGCAGCTTGCGCCCGAGCAGCAGCAAGAAGTGCGCAGGCTCCGCGGCGATCTCCTCACCCGCGCGCGCGAACCAGAAGCTCGACACGCCGGCGGGGGAGAGCGCGTGCCCGCTGAGCGTCTCGGCGATGCGCGTGGCGTCCTCACGCTCGTAGTCGGGGTGTCCGCGGCCCGCGACCAGCGGGCGGTACTGCCCGTCGGCCTCGGCCGCGTTGCCGATGTAGAAGTTGACGCCGGCGTTGGAGGCTGTCGGCAGCAGCAGCCCGCCCTCGTTCCAGTTGTGCCAGGCGACCGGCGCGAGCGCGAGCACGAACGCGAGCGTGAGCAGGCCCAGGCGGCGCACGCGCCGGGCCGGCTGCGCCTGCCACGCGGCGAGGCCGAGCGGCAGCAGCAGCACGGCCGCGTTCTCGCGCAGGAGCACGAGCGCACCGAGCGCGACGCCGCTCGCCAGCGCCCAGCTTTCGCGGCGCTCGCGCGCGCTCGTCAGCAGGAGGATTCCCGCCGTCAGGCTGGTCGCCAGCGAGGTCTTCTCGAGCTGCAGGTCGTACCAGATCGCCGGCGCGTACAGCGCCGCCAGCACGCCCGCGACGCCCGCCGCACGGCGCGAGCCGAGGCGCTCCGTCGCCCGGGCCACCGCCACGGCCGCCAGCGCGCCGAGCGCGCACTGCAGCACGCGCACGAGCAGCAGCGAGTGGCCAAACACGGCGTACAGCGCGCCCAGGACGTAGGCGTACAGCGGCGCCTGGTAGAAGACGCCCGCGCTCGCCTGGCCGGCCGCGAGCCGCTGGCCCCACTCGTCGAAGGCCCGCGCATCGCCGAGCAGCACCTCGTTCCAGGGACTGCCGTGGAGCTCGAGCAGCGCGCCGAGGCGCACGACGAGGGCCAGGAAAAAGATGCCGGCCAGCGCGCGCCGCGAAAGCATCTGGTCGCGCTCCTCGCGCTCGAGCACGTCCGGGCTGGGCATCTCTCGCGCTCCACTCTAGGAACCGCGCTGCTCCGCGCCCAGGTCGCGAGCGCGGAGTGCCGATAGGGGCAAGTCTCAACGTCCCCTGACTGGCATGGAAAACGTCTCCCGCGCAGCCTGCGCCAGCGCCCTGGGTCCCCTCGGGAGCGCGGCCGACGAGTGTCTCGTGTTCGATCTCGAGGGACGCGTCGTGGCCGCCAACGCGGCTGCCTGCCGCGCGCTCGATCGCGCGCAGGAAGAACTGCTCGGCCAGCGCGCCTGGGAGCTGGTCACGTGCCTGACGGCGCAGAGCTTCGAGCACACGGTCGAGGCCATCCGCAGCGAGGGCCCGCAGAGCCTGCTTGGCCACCTGCGCCGCCGCGACGGCGGGCTGATCGCCACCGACACGCGCCTGTGGCTGGACGAGCTCGCCGGCGTGCCGCGCGTCTTCGCCCTGGCGCGCGAGATGCGCGGCTGCCAGGTGGTGGTCGAGGAGCGCGACCAGCTGCAGCACCTGGTCGAGGCCAGCTCCGAGTTCGTGTTCCTGTTCGACTCCGAGCTGCGCGCGACGTACGTCAACGCGGCCGCCTTGGCGCGTCTGGGGATCGAGCGCGTGGAGGACGCGCTCGGCCTGGGCCTGCACGAGCTGTTCACGCCCGCGCAGCGCGCGCTGGTGGAGGAGCAGATGGTGCCACGTCTGCGCCGCGAGAGCTGGGACGGCGAGCTCGAGCTCTACTCGTGGAAGGACGCGGGCACGACCACGCCCTGCTGGGTACACGCTTTCCCCGTGCAGCACACGCGCACCAAGAAGCGCGTCGGCTTCGCGCTGGTCGCGCGCGACATCAGCGCGCGGCGCGCGGCTGACGAGCGCCGCACGCGCCTGATGGCCCTGGCCGAGGTCTCGCGGCGCGTGGCCGTGCACCTGCTGGAGAAGGACGACCTGAACCAGGCCGTGTTCGAGATCCTGGCCGGCGTGGCGCAAGCGCTCTCCGTCCCGCACGGCTACCTGCACCGCTTCCGCGAAGACGGGCGCTGGCTGCTGCGCACGCACGAGTGGACGCCCGAGCGCGGCCCCGAACACCAGCAAGGCGGCCAGGCCGATCAGGCCGACAGCTACGCCTGGGCCACGAGCGTCCTGGAGCGCGGTGAGGCGCTGCGCGTCGACGACGCCCTGCCGCTGCCGGCAGGCACGGGCCGCGGCCTCCTGGACCCTGGCGCGCGCGCGCTGCTCCTGTTGCCGGCACTGATCCACGGGCGTCTGGAGAGCGTGTTCGCCTTCGTGCACGACCGCGGGCGCGCATGGCTCGACGACGAGGTCGCGGCGGTGCAGCTGATCATCGACTCGTTCGCGCGCGGCGTGGAGCGCCAGATCGCCGAGCGCGAGCGCAGCCAGGCGCGCCACGAGCTGGAGCTGGCGGTCGAGCGCGAGAAGGTCGCCAACCGCTACAAGAGCGAGTTCCTGGCCAGCATGAGCCACGAGCTGCGCACGCCGATGAACGCGATCCGCGGCTACGCCGAGCTGCTCTCGCGCCCGCACCCCGAGCGCGCGTTGCAGGAGCTGTGGATCCAGAACCTGCGCCGCAGCACGGAGTACCTGCTGGGCCTCGTGCACGACGTGCTCGACCTGTCCAAGATCGAGGCCGGGCACATGCAGCTGGCGCGCGAGCCGGCGGCTTTGGCCGACGTGCTGGGCAGCGTCGAGGACCTGCTGGCCGCCAGCGCGCGCGAGAAGTGCCTGGAGTTCACGGTCGCGCTGGAGGGCGAGGTGCCCGAGAGCTTCGAGACCGACCCGGTGCGCCTGAAGCAGATCCTGGTCAACCTGGTCGGCAACGCGATCAAGTTCACGAACTCTGGTTCGGTGGCCGTGCGCGCGCGCCAGAAGGGCAGCGCGACCGAGGGGCACACGCTGGAACTGCGCGTGAGCGACACCGGCATCGGCATCCCCGAGCCCGCGCTCGACAAGCTCTTCCGACCCTTCTCGCAGGTCAACCAGCGCTCGGGCGGCACAGGCCTCGGCCTGCAGATCTCGCGCTCGCTGGCGCGCCTGCTGGGCGGCGACGTCGCCGTCCAGAGCGTGGTCGGCAAGGGCAGCGTGTTCACGCTCGAATTGCCGCTCGACGGCGCGCGCGGAGTGCTGCGCGCGTTGCCCTCGCGCCAGGCCGTCAACTCCCAGCCGGCGCGCGCGCTGCCGGCAGTGCTGCGCGGCAAGCGCATCCTGATCGTGGACGACAGCTTCGAGAACCGCGAGGTGTTGCGCTTCCTGCTGCAGGAGGCCGGGGCCACGAGCGAGATGGCCATGAACGGCCAGGCGGGCGTGGAGCGCGCGCTGGCGGCCGAGAAGGCGCGCACGCCCTTCGACGCGATCTTGATGGACATGAACATGCCGGTGCTCAACGGCTTCGAGGCCACCCAGGCGCTGCGCGCCGGCGGCGTGAGCAGTCCCGTGATCGCGCTGACCGCGCTGGCCCTGGCGGGCGACGAGGAGCGCTGTCGCGCGGCCGGCTGCGTGGCCTACGTGGGCAAGCCGATCGTGCCCTCGGCGTTTTTCGACACGCTGGCGAAGCACGTGCGCGCGCGCGAACCGGTGGCGGCGCAGACGGAGCGGCCCCACGCGGGCGAGGGTCCGGCGCAGGGCGAGGGCCAGCTCCTGTCGCTGGCGCAGCACCCGCGCTTCCGCGGCTTGATCGAGCGCTACGTGGCCTCGTTCCCCGAACTCGTCGACAAGATCCGCCGGCAGGAACGCGCCGGGCACCTCGACGAGGTGCGCACGCTGGTGCACCGCCTGCGCGGCACGGCCGCCACCTATGGCTTCCCCGCGGTCTCGCAGGCCGCCGGACGTTGCGAGGACGCAATCCGCGCCGGCGCCTCGCGCGAGGAGATCCGGCGCATGCTGGACGAACTCCTCGGACGCCTGACTCTGGCCGCCGCCGGATAGGCGGGCCGCGCTCAAGCGCGGAGCCGTTTTCTGCCGACCGGGAACCTCATCTCCCCGTCTCCAGCGCTCCCGATCTCCATGCCCTTCCCTGCGGCTCGTTACGCCCCCGTCTTCGTGGGTGCCTCGCTCATGCTCGTCGCGCTGCTCGCCAGCGGCTGCATCGGCGCGCGCGTGATCTATCCGGTCATGCCGACCGGCGAGGAGCTGCGCGCCTTCGAGGCCGCCGGGCCGGCGGACCTGCAGGCCGACGTGCTCACCCCGGCCTCGATGCAGGTGGCCGGGCCCTATCGCGTCGGTGCGGGCGACCTGCTGTCCTTCGAGCTGCCGCCGGGCGTGCAGGCTGGCGAGAAGGCGAGCGACGGCTCAGCCGCGCCGCTGAGCGTGGCCATCAAGTGCCGCGTCAAGGACGACGGCACGGTGCTGCTGCCGATGCTGGGCTCGTTCGCCGTGGTCGGGAAGACGCCCGGAGAGATCGAGCAGGACGTGGCCCTCGAGTATGCGAAGCCCACGAACCTCAGCGGCGCACCCAGCGTCGTGGTGACGATCAGCGAGTTCAAGACCGTCAACGTGGTCGTGATCGGCGCCGTCAACCAGCCCGGTCAGCACGAATTGAAGTCGAACCAGCTCTCGGTCGTGGGCGCGCTCATGGCCGCCGGCGGCATCAAGAGCGAGCGCGGCGCGCGCCAGATCCTGGTGCTCGGTGGGACGGACGAGCAGGGCCAGCCGGTGACGCGCACGCTGGAGGTGATGCTCGACGACATCCCGCTCGCGGACCAGGCGCTGTTGGGCGGCGAGACGATCGTGGTCGAGCCGCCGCCCGAGCGCAGCTTCACCGTCTACGGCCTGGTCAAGAAGAGCGGCATCTTCACGTACCCGCCGCCGCGGCGCTTCAACCTCATGCAGGCCCTGGCCTCGGCCGGCGGAGTGGACGAGAACGCGGCCCCGCGCTACGCCTCGATCTACCGCAAGCGCGCCGACGGCTCGATCGCCGGCGCGACCTTCAAAATCGACGGGAACTCACTGGAGAGCGGCTCGAACATCGTCATCAAGGATGGTGACGTGATCGCCGTCGAGCACACGCAAGGGAGCTGGTTGCGCCAGTTCTTCAGCCAGGTCTTCGGCTTCCGAGCCTCGGTCAACGTGAGCAGCACCGCCTCGCCGACCCTCTGAGCCCATGACCCAGAACGACCCCATCCGTCTGCCGCAGATCGAGAGCCAGAGCCAGGGCAACGAGGCCGATCCGGGCCGCATGCTGCAGATCCTGTGGCGCGGCAAGTGGATCCTGCTGGCCGTGCCGCTCTTGGCCTTCGGTGCCGCCAAGCTGTGGCTCGACGGGCAGACCGAGTTCTTCAGCGCCACGGCCAGGGTGCAGGTCGACGCGCGCGAGGTCAACCCGCTCAAGGCGGGCGCCGGGGAAGCGATCAACAAGCCGCGCACGGTGCTGAAGCAGCAGCAGGGCCTGATCAAGTCGACCCCGCTCTTGAGGCGTGTGGCCGAGTCGCCGGCGCTGGCCGGGATGAAGACCTTTGCGCCCGAACGCCTGAACGGCACGACCGTCATCGGCGCGCTCAACGAGAACCTGCAGACCAACATCGACGTCGAGTCCGACCTGTTGCTCGTCTCCTTCCTCTCGCCCTATCGCGAGGAGGCCGTGGCAGTCGTGGACGAGGCCCTGCGTGTGTACATCGAGTACCACAAGGAGAAGAAGCGCGCCGAGGCCACCGAGCTGGCCGAGATCGTGCGCAAGGAGTGGCAGAGCGCGATCACCGAGCTGGACGAGGTCAGCGCCAAGATCACCAAGTTGCAGAGCGACAACGGCTTGCTGGCCGGCGAGGACCGCTCGCCGCTGCAGACCAAGCTCGACAACGCCAACGCCGCCCTCAACCTGGCGCACCTCGAGACGCAGAAGCTCTTCGGCGTGTACGAAGAGATGCGCCTGGCGAGCCAGGACCCGGCGCCCGAGCGCCTGAAGGAGCGCGGCCTGTACTGGCGCTCCAAGTCGCCGGTGGCGATGCTCGAGGAGCGCGGCAACACCCTGCGCAGCCAGCGCGAGCAGAAGGAAGAAGAGCTCACGCGCCGCGAGGCCGAGCTCGGGCCCGCCAATCCGAAGCTGGCTAGCCTGCGCGAGGCGATCGCCAAGCTGCGCGCAGCGGAGGATCAGCTGGCGCTGGACTACGCCCAGCACTACCTGCAGAGCACGCTGATCGACTGGGAGCGCGCGCGGCTCAACGAGCAGAGTCTGGCCGCCGACCAGCAGGCACTGCTGGCCCAGGTCACGAGCCAGAACGCGGTCATCGACCAGATCAAGAACCTGAGCACGGCGCGCGAAGAGCTGCGTCTGCGCGTGGCCACCTTCAACGAGCGCATCAAGCAGCTCGAGGTCCTGAACGACACCGGTGCGCTGAACCTCGACGTGATCGAGTACGCGCGCGCCGGCGTGCGCCCGACCTACCCAGAAGTGGAGAAAACCTACATCTACGCCCTGGGTGCAGGCGGGATCCTGGCCTTCGGCCTGGTGCTCCTGCTGGGCCTCGCCGACCGGCGCGTGCGCGACGTCGAGGACGTGCCCAAGTTGCTGGGCATGAGCGTGCTGGGCGTGCTGCCCGAGCTGCCGCACGGCGCGAACCGCGTGAAGATCGCGCGCTCGGTCGAGGAGGACCCGCACTCGCTGGTGGCCGAGGCCATCCGCAGCGTGCGCACGGCCACGATCTTCGCCCTGCCCGGCGGGCGCGGCGTGGTGCTGGTCACCTCGGCCAGCGCGGACGAGGGCAAGACGGTGTGCGCCAGCAACCTGGCCTTCGCCCTGGCCGGCGCCGGCAAGAAGACGCTGCTGATCGACGCCGACATGCGCAAGCCGGCGCAGCACCAGATCTACTCCATCGACAACGGCCTGGGCCTGGCAGGGCTCTTGACCAGCGCCGCGGCGGTGAAGAAGGCCATCGTGCCCAGCGTGGCCCACGGCCTCGACCTCCTGCCCGCCGGCGACGCGCGCGGCAAGGCGGCCGAGCTGTGCGAGGGTGCGGCGCTGACCGAGCTCGTGCGCGCGCTGCGCGAGAGCTACGAGTGCATCGTCATCGACTCGCCGCCGGTGCTGGAGACCTCCGAGGCCCGCGTGCTGGCGGCCATGGCCGACGCGACCGTGTTCGTGCTGCGCCTCGAGGTGTCGCGTGCGCCCAATCTGAAACGCGCGGCTGGCATCCTGCGCGGCGTCGGCGCGCGCATCCTGGGCGCGCTGCCCAACTGCTCTTCCTCCAAGCGCGGGGCACGCGCCTACTCTGGCGGCATCAGCTACGGTCCGGGCGGGCCCAGCGCGCCCGCCACGCACCCGCGCGGCGGCGACGAATCCGAGGCGAAGGTGCCCGATCCCAAGGCGCGCGGCACCGACTTCCTCGGACTCGAAGAGGAGTCGGCCTAGCGGCCGCCAGTTCGCCCCGCCCATGGGCGCCCTTCCGCGAGCGCAACCCGGCCCGCCGCCGCTGCGCGCCGTGCCGCGTGGCGATGCCGGCGAGCGCCAGCGCCTGACGCACGCTTCGGCCTGGACGGTCTCGTCCATGATCGTGATGAGCGTGCTGCGCCTCGGCAGCCAGATGGCGCTCTCGTACCTGTGCTTGCCCGAGCACTTCGGCGCGATCGCGCTCATGCGCACCTTCCTGACCTTCGTCGAGATGACCAGCGACATGGGCATCCGCGGCGCGATCGCCTACCACCCGAAGGGCGAGGAGCGCGAGTTCCTGAGCACCGCCTTCGGCGTGCAGTTCCTGCGCGGGCTGGCGATGTGGCTCTTGACGTGCCTGGTGGCCTGGCCGGCGGCGGCGTTCTACGGCGAGCCGCTGCTCTTGTTCCTGCTGCCGATCGCGGGCCTCGAGTCGGTCAACAACGGCCTGCTTTCGGTGCGCGTGTACGTCGAGGAGCGGCGTCTGCGGCAGATGGTGCCGACGCTGCTCGACGTGTTCGCGCTGGTGGTCTCGATCCTGACCTCGGTGGGCTGGGCGTTGTACAGCCCGGGCGCGTGGGCGCTCGCCGCCGGGCCGCTGTTCGGCGGCCTCGCGCGCGCGGCGCTCAGCCACTGGTGGTACCGCCGGGAGCGCGTGCCGCTGGGCTGGAACAAGGACTACGCGCGCGAACTCTTTGGCTACAGCCGCTGGATCCTCGGCTCGACGATGGTCAGCTTCGTGGCGCAGCAATTCCACGTGCTGTACCTGGGCAAGTTCCTGCCGCTCGGCGTGCTGGGCGTCTACCAGCTGGCCTGGAGTTTCTGCTCGCAGGCCTCCAAGCCGATGACCGCGCTGGCCAACCGCGTCATCATCCCGCACTACGCCGAGCTCAACCGTCGCGATCCCTCCGAGCACCGCGCGCTGGTCAAGAGCAGCCTGGATCGCTTCCTGCCGGCGTGTCTGGCGGCTGCGGTGGGCTCGGGCCTGTTCGCACCGGTCCTGTTCGGGGTGCTGTACGACGACTCGTTCGCGGCCGCGGGCCCGATGGGGATCCTGTTCGCGATCGTGGTGTGGTTCATGATCCTGCAGCACGTGCCGCGCAGCGCGCTCCTGTCGCTGGGCGAGTCGCGCGGCGTGGCCGGGATGTCGCTGTGGAACGCGGTGCTCACGGTGGTGGGCATCGTCGGCGGCTATCACTTCGGTGGCGGCTCGATCACCGGTGCGATCCTGGGCAACGCGCTCGGCAACGTGGCCGGCTGCGCCTTCGGCGCCTACGTGATGCACCAGCGCGGCCTGCACGTGCTGCGCCCGATGAGCGCGTACTCGCTGCTGTTCCTGGTCTGCCTGGGCGCGGGCGTGGCCCTGGCGCGCGCGCTCGTCTGGCAGGGCTGGCTCGGCGTGCCGTGGGCCTTCCTGGTGGCCACCGTGGTCCTGTCCGCGCCGCTCGCGCTGTGGGTGTGGCGTTCGTTGCGGCCGGCGGCCGCGCGCTGAGATGGAGCACTCGGGCAACTACGGCTTCATCGTGGATGCCGTCATGGCGGGCTGGTACCCGCTGTGCTTCTTGCTGTTCATGCTGCTGCCGCCGGCGCGCGCGGTGGCGGTGGGGCTGGTCACGGGCTTCCTGTTGTTGCCCAACGTGATCTACGACCTGCCCGGCATCCCCAACTACGACAAGGGCCTGGCGATCGTGCTCGGCGTGTGCGTGGCCGCGGTGATCTGCGACCCGGCGCGCTTTCTGGGCTTCCGCCCGCGCTGGGTGGACCTGCCGGTCTTGATGCTGTGTCTGGCGCCGTTCTTGTCGGCGGTGATGAACGGCGATGGCGCCTATCGCGGGCTGTCGAACGCCTTCGACTTCCTGGTGCGCTGGGCCCTGCCGTGGTTCCTCGGGCGGCTGTACTTCGCCGAGTTCGAGGCGCAGAAGTACCTGGCCCTGGCGGTGATCGTGGGCGCGCTGATCTACGTGCCCTTCGCGCTGTGGGAGGTGAAAATGAGCCCGCAGCTGCACCGCGAGTTCTACAACGTGATGCTGCGCTCGTTCAAGCACGCGCGGCGCTCGTTCGGCCTGTGGCGCCCGAACGTATTCGTGTCGCACGGCCTGGCCTACGCGCTGTTCAACTCGCTGGCCGCGCTGTGCGCCTTCTGGCTGTGGCACACCAAGGCCGTGCTGCGCGTGTGGGGCTTTCCGATGGGCTTCGTGGTCGGGACGCTGGTGTTCATGACCTTCGCGGCGCAGTCCTCGAACGCGATCCTGCTGCTGGGCCTGGGCATCAGCATCCTGCTGCTGGGCACGCGCCACCGCCTGGCCTTTCCCGTGCTCGTCCTGGTGCTCGTGCCGCCGACCTACGTCAGCCTGCGTCAAGGGCTGCGCTGGGACGCCGAGGAGCTGGTGGAGCTGGCCGAGAACGTGTTCGGCAAGTCGCGCGCGATCTCGCTCAACGTGCGCATCGAGAGCGAGAAGGAACTGCGCGACAAGATCCTCGAGCGCCCGTGGTTCGGCTACGACGACTTCAAGGAGTTCACCGGCAACAAGGGCCGCGAGCTGGAGAACGAGACCGGCGGCTCGCCGGTGCTGGTCGATAGCCGCTGGCTGCTGTACCTGGGGCTCTACGGGGTGTTCGCGCTGGCCGGGCTGTGGCTGATGCAGCTCCTGCCGCCCTTTCTCTTGTGGCGTCGGCTGCCGAGCCAGTACTGGAGTCACCCGGCCCTGGCGGCCATGGCCGTGCTGGCGGTGGCGTCCTTGCTGGTCACGCTCGACGGCCTGCTGAATGCCTTCGAGATCCAGGCCTTCACCGCCGGTGCGGGTGGAGTCGCGCACCTCCTGGGCACGAAAGAGGGACGGAGACTATGGCAGCCCTGAGCAGCACGATCGCCAGCGCGCAGGCGGCACCTTTTTTTCTGGTTGGCTCCGAGCGCTCGGGCACCACGCTGCTGCGTCTGATGCTGGCGCACCACGCGCGCATCGAGTGCGCACCCGAGTTCGAGTTCCTGGTCGAGCCCATCCCCGCGCAGGGTTGGCCCGCGCTCGCGGACGTCTACGAGTGGCTGAGCACGAACCGCATCTTCCTGCCGCACGCGCTGGAGATCGATCGCACGCTCGACTACCCGGCGCTGATGAAGAGCTTCGTGACGCAGTACGGCAAGCGCTCGAAGAAACCCCTGCACGGTGCTACCTGCCACAAGCACTTCGACCGTCTGTTGCGCATCTGGCCCGAGGCGCGCTTGGTGCACCTCTTGCGCGACGGGCGCGACGTGGCGCGCTCGTGCATCGGCATGGGCTGGGCCGGCAACGTGTGGTTCGGCGCCCAGCGCTGGATCGAGGCCGAGGAGCTGTGGGCCGCTCTTGCGCCGCGCCTCCCGGCCGCGCAGCGCTACGAGCTGCGCTACGAGGACCTCATCCGCGATCCCGAGCGCCAGCTGGCGCAGCTGTGCGCGTTCCTGGGCACGGACTACGACGCGGGCATGCTCGACTACTCGCGCGACTCCTCCTACGAGCGCCCGGATCCGAAGCTGATCGGGCAGTGGAAGCAGAAGCTCACGCCCGCCGAGCTGGCGCTGCTGGAGGCGCGCATCGGGCCGCTGCTGCGCGCGCGCGGCTACGAGGAGAGCGGCGTGGCCCCGGCCGAGGTCGGCGGCGCGCAACGTTTCGCGCTGAGCGTCCAGGATCGCCTGGCGCGCTTCTCCTTCCGCCGCCAACGCTACGGCCTCGCACACCTCGCGCAGGCGCGCCTGGCGCGCACGCTGAACCTGAGCGCCTGGCAACGGCGGTTGCTGTGCGCGCAGAACGAGATCGACAACCGCCACCTGCAGTGAAGATCGCCTACCTCGTCAACTGCTACCCCAAGGCGAGTCACAGCTTCATCCGCCGCGAGATCCGCGGGCTGGAGGAGCTGGGCCTCGAGGTGCTGCGCATCTCGGTGCGCGCGCCGGCCAGCGACCTGGTGGACGCGCGCGACCACGAGGAAGCGCTGCGCACGCAGCGCCTGCTGGTGCCCTCCGGGATCGTGCTCGGCTTGCTCGCGGCGCTGGTCCAGCAGCCATTGCGCTTGCTGCGCACGCTGCGCGCCGCGCTGCGCCTCGGCCGCAACTCCGATCGCGGCTTGCTGGTGCACCTCGTGTACCTGGCCGAGGCCTGCGCGCTGGTGCGCCTGGCGCGGCGCGAGGGCGTGGGCCACGTACATGCGCACTTCGGCACGAATCCGCCGGCGGTGTGCTGTCTGGCGCACGAGCTGGGCGGGCTCTCCTACAGCTTCACCGTGCACGGCCCGGAGGAGTTCGACCGGCCTACGGCGCTCAAGCTGCAGCAGAAGATCGCCGGCGCGCGCTTCGTGGCCGCGGTCAGCGAGTTCTCGAAGAGCCAGCTGTACCGCTGGAGCCCGCACGCCGACTGGCAGAAGATCCACGTCGTGCACTGCGGCGTGGACGAGCTGTTCCTGGCCGCCGAGCGCAAGCCCATCCCCGTGGCGCCGCGCCTGGTGTGCGTCGGGCGGCTGTGCGAGCAGAAGGGGCAACTGCTCTTGCTGGAGGCCGCCGCACAGCTCGCGCGCGAGGGCATCCCCTTCGAGCTGGTGCTGGCCGGCGACGGCGAGTTGCGCGCGTCGCTCGAGGCCGCGATCGCGCGTCACGCTCTCGGCGACCGCGTGCGCATCACCGGCTGGATCTCCAACGAGCGCGTGCGCTGCGAGATCGAGGCCGCGCGCGCGCTGGTGCTGCCGAGCTTTGCCGAGGGGTTGCCGGTGGTGCTGATGGAGGCGCTGGCGCTGGGGCGCCCGGTGATCTCGACCTACGTGGCCGGGATCCCCGAGCTGGTCGAGCCCGCGCGCTCGGGCTGGCTCGTGCCCGCGGGTGACGTCGCCGCGCTCACCACCGCCCTGCGCGAGGTGCTGCGCGCCACACCCGCGGCGCTGGCCGAACTCGGGCGTCACGGCGCCGAGCGCGTGCGCCTGCAGCACGACGCGCGCATCGAGGCCGGCAAGCTGGCGGAGCTCTTCCGTCGCGCCGCATGAACACCCTCGGCCTGCTCGCCCTGCTGGCGGCCGCGCTGGCGCTGGTGCCGTGCGCGATCCTGTGCCTCGAGTGTCTGGCCGCGTGTCTGCCGCTGCGCCGTCAGCGCTTCGTGCTCGTGCACGCGCCGCGCATCGTGGTGCTGGTGCCGGCCCACGACGAGGAGGGCTGTCTGCCGGAGGCGCTGCGCTCGCTGGAGGAGGAGCTCGGCGAGGCCGACCGCATCGTGGTCGTGGCCCACAATTGCACGGACCGCACGGCGATGGTCGCGCGCGCGCGCGGCGCCGAGGTGGTCGAGGCCCGCGACGACGGCAAGGGCGGCAAGCCGGCCGCGCTGAAGGTGGGTCTGCGCTACCTCGATGCCGAACCGCCCGACGTGGTCGTGATCGTGGACGCCGACTGCCGCGCCGAGCCGGGCGCGATCCGCGCGCTGGCCACGGCCGCCGCGGCAAGCGGTGGACCGGTGCAGGGCGACTACCGCTTTGCGCCCACGAGCGGCGACGACTTCAGCTCGCTCTCGAGCCTGGCGCTGTTGGTGAAGAACGTGGTGCGGCCGCTCGGGCTCACGCGCCTCGGCTGGCCATGTCTGCTCAACGGCGCGGGCTCGGCCTATCCCTTCGCGCAGCTGCGCGCCGCGCCGCACGGCGAGGGCAGCATCGCCGAGGACTACCAGCTCGCGATCGACCTCGCCAAGGCCGGACATGCGACGCGCTTCCTGCCCGAGGCGCGCGTGCGCAGCGTGCTGCCAGAGCGCAACGAAGTGGCCCTGCGCCAGCGACGCCGCTGGGAGCACGGTCATCTGGCGTTGGTGTTCCGTACCGCTCCCGCGCTCCTGCTGCGCGGCGTGTTCACGCGCCGGGGCGTGCTCTTCTGTCTGGGCGTCGATCTGCTCGTGCCGCCGCTCGCCTTCCTGGTGCTCGGCTGGGCCGCGAGCGCGGGCCTGGCGCTGGCGAGTCTGCTCCTGGGCGCGGGCGCCGCGGCGGCCTGGACCGCGCTCCTCGCCGGCGGCTTGCTGTTCGTGGGGCTCGCCGCCGGCCTCGGTCGCTTCGCCGGACGCGCGGCGCTGCTCGGCGCGCTGCGCTGCGCTCCGGGCTACGTGTTGCGCAAGCTGCCGCTGTATCTGGGCTTCTTCGGCCGTCGCGAGACGACCTGGAAGAAGACCGAGCGCACGTCATCTCCGCCGCGCGCAGCATCCGATGAGAGCCCGCATGAGCGCTCCGAAACGGGCAGCTGAGGGTGGCCTGAAGGCCCTGCTGCTGGACGACGATCCCTACGCGCTCGAGTTCCTGCGCGCGATCCTGGCCGAGCGCTATCCACAGCTCACGATCGACGCGCGCTCGGAGCCCGACCCGACCGGCGAGTACGACGTCTACCTGCTGGACGACGACTTCGAGGGCGTGCGCCTGGCGGGCAAGCTGGCGCGCCGCATCCGCGCGCAGCGCCCCGACGCGCTGATCCTGGCCTTCTCCGCCTCGCTCGACGGCAACACCCTGAAGGAATTGCTGGGCGCCGGCTGCAACGGCGTGTGCGACAAGCGCGTGCCCGCCGACCTGCCGGAGATGCTGGCCGCGCTCGACCGCTGCATGGCGCAGCTCGAGGAGCTGCGCGCGGAAGCGCCTTCCGACCTCTCGGGTCGCTACCTGGTGAAGACCTTTCGCGATCTCTTCCGCGCCTGGAATCAGCGCCTCGAAGAGCAGGAGTGACGGGACAGGCGCTCGCGCAGCAGGCGCGCGCGGAGCGTACGCAAGAACCCGCACCGTCGCATCCGAAAGAGGCAGCGATGTTCCCCGCTCCCCGCGTCTGGAAGCTCGTCTGCGCGCTGGCCTTGAGCCTGGCGGCGTCGGCGCCCGCGGCGCAAGCGCCCGTCGTCGCGCCGGTCCCGATCGGCATCAACCTGCGGCCGATCACGCCCTACGATCGCGCCTGGGTCTTCGCCGACGCGCTGAAGATGGCCAGCGACTGGCGCTACGAGAATGGGACCTCCGCTCCGCCCGCGCGCCGCTCGGGCAAGGGCGGCAAGCACCAGCCGCCGGTCGACGAGGTGCCGCTCGATCCCGACGGCTGGCCGCGTCCGACGCGCAACCGCGCGGTGACCTGCCAGTTCTTCGTCGGCATGCGCAGGCGCATCCCGGTCGGTGAATACGTGGTCACGTGGCAGGGCAAGGGCACGCTCGAGTTCACCGGCCACGTCGGCGTGGTCAGCGAGGCGCCCAACCGTCTCGTGGTGAGCGTCGATGGTGTCAACGGCGGCCAGCCCGGGCTGCGGCTCAGCAACGTGGACAGCCTCGACCCGCTGCGCGACATCCACGTGTGGCTGCCGGGATTCGAGGACAGCTGTCACGCTTTCCACCCCGCCTTCCTCGAGCGCCTGAAGCCGTTCTCGGTGCTGCGCTTCTACCCGTGGATGCGGGTGTACACGACCTCGGGCCGCTGGAACCAGCGCACCATGCTGAGCAGCGCGCGCCAGGGCACGCAGGAGGGCGTGGCGCTCGAGTACATGATCGATCTGTGCAACGAGCTCGACGCCGACCCGTGGTTCTGCATCCCGCACACGGCCGACGACGTGTACGTGCGCAACTTCGCCACGCTGGTGCGCGACGCGCTGCACCACGATTCCAAGATCTACGTCGAGTTCTCGAACGAGACCTGGAACACCGACTTCCCCGCCGGCCAGTGGGCGCGCGAGCAGTCGCGTCTGCGCGGCATCCCGGCCATGGAGGTCGTGGCCGAGCGCGCGGCGCAAGTCTTCGACGTGTGGACGCAGGTGTTCGGCAAGCAGTCCGCGCGCATCGTGCGCGTGGCCGGCGTGCAGCTGCACAACCCGGGCATCGCCAACACGCTGTGCCGCGCGCTGGCCGGCAAGTTCGACGCCCTGGCCGTGGGCGCGTACTTCGGCGCGCGCGCCGATCGCGACTCGGTGGACCTGGACTCGACCGCCGAGCAGCTGCTGGCCGCGGCGCGCGCCAACCTCGACGACGCCGTGCTGCCGCGCCTGAGCGACCACCAGAACCTGGCCAACACCTTCACGACCGAGCTCGGGCGGCACATCGCGCTGCTGACCTACGAGGGCGGACAGTCGATCGTGGCGCGCTCACCCGGCGGCGGACTGGGCGTGGAGGCCTCCTTGGCTTGCCAGGACCTGCCGGCCATGTTCGACGCCTATCGCGCGCTGATCGACGGCGCCCAGGCGCGCGGCGTCGAGCTGTTCGTGGGCTACGACTTCTGCGGGCCGCGCGGCAGCGCGGACACCTTCAGCGTGCTCGAGTACCTGCAACAGCCGCTGGACCAGGCGCCCAAGTACCGCGCGCTCGTGCAGGGCTGGGAAACGCGCGGGCAATGAAACGGCGGACCCCAGCTTGAAGGCGGCCAAACGCAACGAGCTGCCCGTCAGCCAGCGCCCCGGAGCGCTGCCCGAGGTGGACCTGCGCGGCATCGGCGTGCACGCCGTCAGCCAGGTGGAGTGCGTCGAGTACGTGCTCGACGAGCTCGACGCCGGCCGCGGTGGCTGGGTGGTCACGCCCAACCTCGATCACCTGCTGCGCACCGCGCGCGACCGCGAGTTCGCCGAGCTCTACTCGGAGGCCAGGCTGCGCGTGGTGGACGGCCAGCTGCTGGTGTGGGCCCTGGCGCTGCAGCGCACACCGGTGCCCGAGCGCGTGGCCGGCTCCGACCTGATCTCGAAGCTGTCGGCGGGCGCGGCGACGCGCAAGCGCTCGGTCTTCCTGCTGGGCGGCAACCCGGGCACGGCCCGCAAGGCGGCCGAGGTGCTGCAGGCGCGTTATCCGGGCTTGATCGTGGCCGGCACCGACTGCCCGCCGTTGGGCTTCGACAAGGACGCGCTGGCCATGGCGCGTCTGTCGCGCCGGATCCACCAGGCCAAGCCCGACATCGTTTTCGTCGCGCTGGGCTCGCCCAAGCAGGAGCTCGTCATCCGCCACCTGCGTCACGATCGGCCCGAGGCCTGGTGGCTGGGCGTGGGCATCAGCTTCAGCTTCCTGTGCGGCGAGGTGCAGCGCGCGCCGGTGTGGATGCAGCGCGTGGGCCTGGAGTGGCTGCATCGCGTGTGGCAGGAGCCGGGGCGCCTGTTCAAGCGCTACTTCGTGGACGGGCTGCCCTTCGCGCTGCGTCTGCTGGCGCAGAGCGCCGTGCGCGGCGTGCTGCCGATGGGCAAGACCGCCGGACCCTACGGCACGCAGCGTCCGCGCGCGCTGCTGGTGGACGACGATCCGCAGGCGCTCGACCACCTCGAGCTGCTGCTCTCCAGTCGCTACCCCGACCTGGAGCTCACCACGCGCAGGACGCCCGACGTAGCGGGCTCGTTCGACTTCTACTTCCTCGACAACGACTTCGAGGGCGAGCTCATGGCCGGGCAGCTGGCGCGCGAGATCCGCACGCGCAACAAGGAGGCCCTGGTGATCGCGTTCTCGGGCACGCTCGACATCGAGACGCTCAAGGGGCTGATCAACGCCGGCTGCGACGGCGCGGCGGAGAAGGGCGTGACCAGCTCGTTGCGCCCGATCCTGGCGCTGGTCGAGAAGCGCCTGAGCGAGATGGTCGACAGCCACAAGCGCGCCGCCGGCCCCTTCGGCGGCGTCAAGCACGCCGCGGGCTCGATCCGCGACATCCTCGAGGACTGGAACGAGCGTCCCGGCGAGACCCCCGCAAGCCAGTCCGACGAGCAGCAGAGGAAGAGCGCGTGAAGTCTGGCGAACCGCAGCCCCTGCGCGGCGTGCTCTCGCTGGAGGGCGTCGATCCCGCGCGCGTGCACCGCGAGTGGCAGGTCACCAACACGTTGTGGGCCCTGACGCAGCGCTTCCTCGCACTGGTGCTGTTGCTGCTGTCCTTGCCGCTGATGCTGGTGCTGTACCTGCCGGTGCGGCTCTCGGCGCGCGCGCCGTTCTTCTTCAAGCAGAAGCGGCCGGGCTTCATGGGGCGTGACTTCACCATCTGGAAGATCACCACCATGCGCAGCGGCAGCGACAAGGTCGCCAAGTACGAGAAGGGCGTCACGCTCGACGACCCCAACGTGACGCGCGTCGGACGCTTCCTGCGCGACACGAAGATCGACGAGCTGCCGCAGCTCTGGAACGTCGTGCGCGGCGAGATGGAGCTGGTCGGTCCGCGGCCGATCGCGGCCGGGCTGAACAAGGTCCTGTGCGCGGCCATCCCGGGCTTCAACCACCGCTATCTGGTCAAACCCGGCCTGACCAACGTCAGCCAGGTGTCGGTGCTCGAGAACGCGCTGGGCGACAAGGCGATCGAGGACTGGAAGCTGCGCTTCGAGGGTGAAGAGCACTACATCCGCAACAAGTCCGTCTCCTACGACCTGATCTTGATCGCGCTCACGGTCGTCTTCGTGCTGCGCAAGGCCCTGCGGCGCGTGCTCCGCCCGCGCCGGCGCGCCGGCACGCTGCGGCACATGCCCGCGGCCGAGTCCTCTGCCTCCACGCGCAAGCGCGCCTGATCGGACCCGCATGTCGTCCCCCGACCCGCTCGCCTACGCGCTCCTCATCGGCCAGGGCCGCTCGGGCACGAACTACCTGCTCAGCCTGCTGGACCAGAGCGCGGCGACGCACTGCCGCAACGAGCCGGACCAGCTCGACTCGAGCGCGCTCGCGCAGCTCGCCGAGTTCCGCTTCTTCGTGGACGACGAGGCGCGCCTGGCGCAGCGCTTCGACCCCGCCTTCCTGCAAGCGGCGCGTTGCGTCGGTCCGCGCGACCACATGGCCGACGTGGAGAAGGACTGGCTGAAGCGCGGCCGGCGCCGGGCCGGGTATTTCTTCCTGCGCCAGCGCTACCGCGCGGTCGAGCGCCTGATCCACCGGCGCAAGCCCATGGACGGCAAGGAGCATCCGTTCCCCGGCTGGATGGTCGATCCCGCCGCGCTCGCACGGAGCTACCACGTCTTCAAGCTCAACGCCGCCGTCGGTTACGGTGCCTGGGCGTTGCGCACGCGGCCGGCGGCGCGCGTGCTGCAGATCGTGCGGCACCCCGGCGGCTTCGCCAAGTCGTGGCTCAAGCGCTGGGTGCGCGGCGAGGGCGGCATGGACCGCGGCCAGGGCACGGCCGACGCCGTGCGCGACGAGGAGCGCCTGCGTGAGGTGGCGCGCCGTGACCCGCGCTGGGCGCGGCTGTTCGGCGACATCGACGGCATGGGCCGCGCCGAGGGCGAGCTGTGGTGGTGGCGCTACGTGAACGAGGCCCTGCACGAGGCCGGGCGCGGGCGCGAAAACTACACGCTGGTGCTGTACGAGGACCTGGCGCGCGATCCCGAGCGCACCAGCGCCGAGGTCTACCGCGCCTGCGGCCTCGAATGGAACGATGAGCTCGGACGGCGCGTGCGCGCGCTCTCGGGCGACGCCGAGAGGATCGCGCGCGCCTGGAAGGACGAGCTCGAGCCCGAGCTGGTCGCGCTGGTCGAGAAGGTGCTCGACGGCAGCCCGATGGCGGGCTGGTGGGGCGAGAGCGGGGGTAGGCATGCCGCCGCGTGAACCGCTGGCGCGCCCGGCGCGCGCCGACGCCCTCGTGGCCGTGCTGGTGGCCGCGCTCGGCCTGAGCACGCTCGAGACCGTCTACGCCTTCGCCGAGCGCTGGTACCACGCGCCGGCGTACTTCGCGCTCTCGGCCGGACTCACGCTAGCGCTGGCGCTGGCGGTGGGGCTCGCCTCGGCGCTGCTGCGTCTCTCCCCTGGTCTGGCGCTCGCCGCCTGGTGCGGCCTGTGTCTCGGCTTCAGCTGGGGCTGGATCGACGGTGCCGCCGGCTTCGCCGTCGCCGCGCTGGCCACGCTGCCCAGCTTCGCGCGTCGCACGCGGCCCGCGGTGCTGGGCGCGGTCGCGGCCCTGGCGCTCGCCTGCGCCTACCTGAAGTGCACGGCCTTCGCCGAGCATCTCGGGCACAAGGACGACTTCGTCTACGAGTCGGTCGGCGCGGCGCTGCTCTTGCCGCTGACGCTGTGCGCCCTGGCGTTCGTGCTCGCACTCCTGCCGGCGCGCGTGTCCTCCGGCCTGCGCGTGGCGGGACTGCTGCTGTTCGGCTGCGTCGTGTCGCTGCGTCCGCGCCTGGAGCGCGGCGACGGCGAGCACCGCCAGCCGCCCGACGGCTATGCCTCCTCGGCTCCGCGCGTGGCGGGTGAGAAGAAGCCCAACGTGTTCGTGATCGTGCTCGACACGGTGCGCGCCGACCACCTCTCGCTGTACGGCTATGAGCGCGAGACGACGCCCGAGCTCGCGCACTTCTTCCAGTCGCGCAAGAACGCGGTGCTGTACCCGCGCGCCTACGCCAACGGCACCTGGACCGTGCCCTCGCACGGCTCGCTGTTCACCGGGCAGCTGCCCGGCACCCACGGCGCGCACTTCTCGCTCACGGGCGAGGTGCGCAGCGGTTTCTCCATCGCCGACGGACTGCCCACGCTGGCCGAGCGCATGCAGGAGAGCGGCTACGCGACCCTGGCCGGCTACGCCAACCACTGGCTGCACTCGGTACACGGCTTCCCGCGCGGCTTCGATCGCTACCTGCGCGCGCCCGATACGGACGAGCTGCCTTTCGTGGGCGAAGCCCTGCGTCAGCGCTACCTGCCGAGCACGCTGTGGGAGGTGGCCAAGGGCTGCGCGCGCGCCACGGACGTGAACGCCACGCTCCTCTCCATGCTCGCGCCCTGGGCCGAGGGCCCGAACCCGCTGTTCGTGTTCGCGAACTACGTCGACGCGCACGGCCCCTACGCGCCGCCCGAGCCGTTCAAGGGGCACTTCCTGCCCGTGCACGACGGCGAGCACTCCGAGCACCTCTCGAGCAGCTTCTCCAACGAGCGCATCGCGCAGCTGACCGCGCGCTACGACGAGGAGCTCGCCTACCTCGACCACCAGGTCGGCGAGCTCTTCCGCGCGCTGGACCAGCGCGGCCTGCTGCACAGCTCGTGGATCTTCGTCACCGCCGACCACGGCGAGGCCTTCGGCGAGCACGCCGTGTTCGAGCATGGCACGACCGTCTACGACGAGGTCACGCACGTGCCGCTGCTCGTCTTCCCGCCGCAGGGCGCGAGCCTGACCCCGACCAACGATCCCGTCAGCCTGGTGGACGTCGCCGCCACCGTGGCCAGCATCGGCGGGAGCACGCTGGACGGCCCCGGTCGCGACCTGCGCGCGCTCGGCGCCAGCGGCACGCACGCGACCGCGATCGAGTTCTACGGCGACGCGCTCAAGGCCGCCAAGCTCGGCGCGCTGGCGCAGCGCCCGGCGCGCGCGGTGATCGTCGGGCACCACAAGCTGGTCGCCTACGCGGATGCACTCGAGCTCTACGACCTGGACAGCGACCCGGGCGAGCACGTGAACCTCGCGAGCGCCCTGCCGCACCTGGTCGAGCAGTTGAAGGGATCCTTGCCGTCGTTCCAGGACCCGCTCGTCCGCGCCGGAGCCGACACCGAGCTCGACGACTCGCTGAGCGGGCTCGGCTACATCGGCGGACCGAACAACTGACGCGGCCGCCGAGGCTCAGGTGGCACGACTCGCCAGCGCGCGTCGCTCGCGCGGCCGGCCCGCGTGCGCCACGAGGTGGTCGGCGATGCGCTCGCTGACCTTGCCGTCGGTCGGGCCGACCAGCGCGCTCACCGCCGCGCGTCGCGCCGCGCCGAAGCGCTGCGGTTGCGCGAGTTCCTCCTCCACCAGCCGCCGCAGGTCGCGGTAGCGCGGCGCGTGCGCGGCCATGGCGCGGTAGGGATCGATCGAGCCATCCAGGCGTTTCCTCAGGCGATAGGCGAGCGGCCCGCGCCGCGTCCAGTGCACCCACAGGAAGTCGCACCACACGATCGGGCGCTCGAGCGCGGCGAACTCGAACAAGACGCTCGACTCGTCGCTGATCAGGAGGTTGGCGCTGGCCATGTACGGCAGCGGGTCGAACTCGTCGAAGCTCGCCACGTGCACGTTCGGCGCGCGCGACCACAGCTCCATCAGCCGCCGGTGGCTCTTCTTCTTGCCGCCGAAGAACGACAGCGAATGCGGCTTGACCAGCAGGTTGAAGTCGGCGAAGTGTGCCGGGAACTGCTCGTCCATCTTGGGGAACGAGCTCGGCATGTGCGTCGGCGCGTAGAGCAGCGTCTTCTTCGCCGGATCGAGGCCGAGCGCGGCGAGGTCGAGGCGCGGGCGCTCCGCCGGCGGATAGAAGAACGGATCGACCTTGGCATAGCCGACGGCGACGAGCGGCGCGCCGGGGAACAGCTCGCCGAGGCGACGCGCGTAATGGGGGCCCTCGATGAAGCGCACGTCCATCTCCATCAGCGTGGGGGAGTAGACGTCGCTCTTCGTGCCGATGCCGTGGTACAGCATCGCCGTGCGCGTCTCCGCGGGGAGCTCGGCGACGTAGGCGTAGCCGTTGCCGAAGAGCACCCAATCCGGGCGTTCGCGGAGGTACCAGGCCAGGCCCGCCTCCTTGGTGGGGAACCACTGCGCGGGTAGGCCCAGGCGCGCAATGGCGCGCTGCGCCGCGGCCAGCTGCGTCGGGCGGTTCTCGTAGAGCGCGAAGGCGCACTCGACGCCGCGCGCCTTCAGCACGCGATACACGGGCAGGTACTGCGTCAGGAAGTAGAGCTCGCGCGTGTCGAAGAAGACCTTCATCGAGTGTCGGGGCCCTGGCGGCCGGGCGCGGCGCAGAATACCCTCTGCGCGCGAGTGAGCGCATGGCGACGGTCCGACAAGCGATGATCCTCGGGGCGGGCATGGGCGTGCGCCTGAAGGAGCTCGGCCAGCACACGCCGAAGGGCTTCCTGCGCCTGGGCGCGCGGCCGATCGTCGAGGAGGCGCTCGAGCGCCTCGCCGCCGTCGGCATCGAGCGCGTCGTGATC
Source organism: Planctomycetota bacterium (assembly GCA_009691855.1). Classification (GTDB taxonomy): domain Bacteria; phylum Planctomycetota; class UBA1135; order UBA1135; genus JABFRZ01. The sequence continues at coordinate 76,868 of SIAI01000012.1, forward strand.
GCCACCGGCCACCACGCCGAGCTCTACGAGGACCTGGCGCGCCGCAACCCGGGCTTCGTGCGCACCGTGCACAACGCGCGCTATGCCGACAGCGGCAGCCTGTACTCGCTGTGGTGCGCGCGTGCCGAGCTCCCCGAGGACTTCCTGCTGCTCGAGTCCGACCTGATCTACGAGCGCCGCGCGCTGCGTGAGGCGCTCGAACACCCGAGCCCCGACGTGCTGCTGGTCTCGGCTCCGACCGACGCGCGCGACGAGGTGTGGGTCGAGGCGCGCGACGGGTGCCTGGTGGACATGTCGAAGGACCGCGCCGCGCTCGGGAGCGCGATCGCCGGCGAGCTCGTGGGCATCACCAAGGTCTCGCGGCCGTTCTTCGCCGAGATGCTGCGCGTGGGCGAGCGCCTCTTCCGCGAGACGCTGAAGGTCGACTACGAGCTCGAGGGGCTGGTCCAGGCCGCGCGCGCGCGACCGCTGCCGGTGCATCTCGTCCCTGATCTCGTCTGGGCGGAGATCGACGACCTCCATCACCTGGAGCGCGCGCGCACGAGCGTCTATCCCGAGCTGCTGCGCCGCGACGCCCTGTCGAGCGCTCGCTGAGCCGTCACCGGGCGCAGATGCGCTACGCCCGCGGAGCGCCGGGCGCTGGCCCTTGCCCAGCTCTTGCCTTCCGGCGCGTTCGGGCCCTGAGCGGCACGTCCGTTGCCTTGCCGCGGCGCGCGCGAGGGTCCTCCGCGCTCGAAGGCCGCAACCCCAAGCTCATGCCCACGGTCTTTGTCCTGCGTTCCATCGTCCTGACCCTGCTCGCCCTCGTTCCGGCCGCCCAGGGGGTGAAGCTCAACGGCCCGCTCGCGACCGGCGTGCGCGGCTCGATCCAGCCCTATCCGAGCTTCAGCCCGGACGGGAAGTGGGTCGTGTACGAGGTCGACGACGACGGCGATCATCGGTTCGAGCTCTACGCGCGCGCCTTCACGGGCAAGCAGCCGCCGCTGAGGCTGCGCGGCGAGGGCGACCCCTACTCGGTCTACGCGGTCGGAAACGCGCTCGCAGTCTTCGTGGGCAGCGGCTTGTTCAGCATGCCCCTCGACGGCAGCGCGCCCGCGCTCGCGCTCGACCCGGCGATCCTGTCCTCGGCGCAGGTAGGCAGCGTGATCCTCGTCGAGGAGCGCCAGCGCGCGCTCTACGTCGCCGATCGCGACGGGGACGACGTGGGCGAGCTGTGCAGCGTGCCGCTCGCGGGCGGAGGGCCACCCGTGGTCCTGAGCGGTCCGCTGGCGGGCTTGGGCGTCATCCAGGCGCCGCAGGTCACGGCCGACCACGACCACGTCTTGTTCCTGGCGACGCCGGACGATCCCGCGGTGCACGAGCTCTTCGTCGCGCCGCTCGACGGCAGTGCGCCGGCGCGCGAGCTCGACCTGCCGCTGGTGCCGGGCGGGACTGTGCAATTCGCGCAGCTCGCCGCGAACGACCTCGTCGTCTACACCGCCGACCAGGAGGAGGACGAGCGCTATGAGCTGTTCGTCGTGCCGCTCGACGGCAGCCTGCCGCCGCGCAAGCTGAACGGGCCGCTCGCGCCGGGGGCGGACGTCGGCGAGACCTTCTTCGGCTCCTTCTTCTCCAGCTTCGCGCACCTCAGCCCGGACGGGCTCCTCGCGGCCTACACCGCGGACCAAGACGGCGACGGGAAGGCGGAGCTCTACGGCGTGCCGCTCGACGGCAGCCGCGCGCCGCTGCGCCTCAGCGAGCCCGCGCACGGCAGCGTCTCGCCGCAGCTCTTCAGCCCCGACTCCGCGCGCGTCTTCTATCTCTCGGACACCGCCGCCGGCGCGCGCGAGCTCTTCGGCGTTCGCGCGGACGGTTCCGCGGCTCCGTACCGTCTGAACGCTCCGCTGGTGAGCGGTGGGGCCGTGCTCTCGCTGCAGGTGAGTCTCGACAGTCAGCGCGTCGCCTACCAGGCCGACCAGGAGCTGGACCAGCAGACGGAGCTCTTCGGCGTGCCCGCCGACGGCAGCGCGCCGCCCGTGAAGCTCAACCTCCCGCTGCCGCCCGCGAGCGACGTCTACAGCGACGCCAACCTCTTGCCTGGCTACTGGATCGTGGGCGACGAGGTCGCCTACCTCGCCGACGCGCAATTCGCGCGCGCGTTCGAGCTCTACGCCGTGCCGCTCACGGGCGGCGCCAGCCGCAAGCTCGCGACGGGCAAGCTGAGCGGGCTGCGGCCCGCGCCGCCGAGCGGCGCCTACCCGCGGCTCGTGTTCCTGCGCGGCGAGCGCGAGCTCCTCACGACCACGACCGCGCCGTGGGCCGTGCCGTTCAGCGTCCACCCGCTGCCGCCGACGACAACGGGCGGGGTGGTGAGGTTCGAACTCGCGCCGAGCGGCGCGCGCGCGGTCTTCGCCGTCGGCGTGGCTCCGTTCGGCGCGCTCGAGCTCGACTCCACGGCGACGGACGAGCCCCACGCGCGCAGCGTGCTCCACCCCGGCTCCGTCCCGAGCCCTCCGCACCTGAGTCCGGACGAGAGCCGCGTCGCCTTCGTCGCCAGCACTGCGGCGGGGGACACCCTGTACAGCGCGGCGAGCGACGGCTCGAGCGCGCCGATCGCGCTCAGCAGCTCGGTCGAGCGGGGCGTGGAGCCGCTTTTCACGCGCGACGGCGCGCGCCTCCTCTTCGCGGCGGGCGCGTCGGGCGAGGCTCGGACGGGAATGTACGTCGTCCCGGCGGACGGCAGCGCGGCACCGACGTGTGTGACCCTCGCCCTGCCGCCGGAGGCTTCCGTCGTGGGACCGGTGCGCGTCAGCGCGGACGAGCGCGCCGTCGCGTTCCTCCTCGGCCGACCTTCCGACGGACTGCGCAGCGTCGGCGTGGCCGCACTCGACGGCAGCCAGCCGGCGCGCCAGATCAGCCAGGTCAACAAGGCCGTCGAGGCGGACTTCGAGCTCGCTCCGGACGGCAGCGCACTCGTCTACCGGGTGGACGGCTCGATCGGACGCACCGACCTGTTCTGGGCCGCGAGCGACGGGAGCTCCGCGCCGCGGCGCCTGAACCCGACCCTGCGTGTGAACGGCGGTGTCGAGCACTTCGCCGTGGACTGGGCCGCGGGCCGCGCGGTGTACCTCGCCGACCAGCAGGTGGTCGGGCTGTTCGAGCTGTTCAGCGTGCCGCTCGACGGCAGCTCGCCCGCGCAGCGCCTGCACGGGCCGCTGGTCGCCGGCGGCGACGTGCTCGACTTCGCGCTCGAGCCGGGCGGCGGCAGCGTCGTGTACCGCGCCGACGGACGCGTGGACCAGCTGGCCGAGCTCTTCCGCGTGCCGCTCGACGGCTCGCGCGCGCCGGTGCGCCTGGTGCGGCGGCCCGAGCTCGTCGGTGGCGTGTCGGACTTCCAACTCACGCTCGACGGCACGCGCGTCGTCTTCGGCGCCACGCGGCCCGGCGGCGCGCGCGAGCTGTACAGCGCGCCGGTGCGGCCGCCGAGCGCCGGGCCGGCGCTCACGCCGCACGGCCTCGTGAAGCTGAGTCGCCCGCTGGTCCCCGGCGGCCGCGCAGTGGGGTTCCGCATCAGCGCCGATTCGTCCACCGTCGTCTTCGCGGCCCAGCGCGACGCGGAGAACCACCTGACGCTGCTGGCCGTGCCGATCGGCGGCGAGCAGAAGGCGGTCGAGGTCGCGGGCCCGTTCCAGGTCACGGGCTCCGTTCAGAGCTTCGACCTGAGCCGCGACGGCACGCGCATCGTGTACCTCGCCGACCAGGAGCAAGCCTTCATCTACGAGCTTTTCCTCGCGCGCCATGCGCGGCCCGCAGGCCCCTGAGCTCGGACCGACGACGCCGGACTCGCCAAGACCCCAGGCCTCGCCGGCGTTCCGCTGGCACAGGAGTCTTTTCATGACGCGCAAGCCTTTCCTCCCGTTCCTTCTGCTCGTCGTCGTCGGTCTGTTCTCGCCCTCGGCGGCGCAGGGACTCGTGCGCAACGCGCCCGGCGTGCGCATGACCCAGCTCAGCGTGAAGGTCGCGGTGATCGACGGCGTGGCCTCGACGGGTCTGAAGCAGACCTGGCGCAACGATGGTGAAGGCCTGGCCGAGGCGACCTGGATCCTGCCGCTGCCGGCGGGCGCGGTGGCCGACGGCTTCACGATGACGGTCAACGGCGTGCCCATGAGCGGCGAGGTGCTCGGCGCGGACGCGGCGCGCGGCGTGTACGAGAGCATCGTGCGCCAGCGGCGCGACCCGGGGCTGCTCGAGTTCTTCGGCCGCGGCTGCCTGCGCGCGCGCATCTTCCCGATCCCGGCGCATGGCGAGGTGGTGGTGGACGTCTCCTTCCGCGCGCTCTTGCCCGAGCGCATGGGCGTGCGCACCTGGAGCTTCGCGCTGGGCGCGGCCGGGGTCGAAGGGCTGGCGCCCGAGCGCGTGGTGCTCGACCTCTCCATCCGCTCGAAGAAGGCGCTCAAGAACGCCTTCGCACCGCTGGCGGCGATCCAGGTGCTGCAGAAGGACGACCACGAGGTACGCGCCTCGTTCGAGGGCACGCCCGCGCAGCTCGCGGGCAACGAGCTCGCCGTCTACTACGGCCTGTCGGAGGCGGAGTTCGGCCTGGACCTGCTCACGCACCGCGCCGCGGGCGCGAGCGAGGGCACGTACCTGATGCTGGTCTCGCCCAAGCGCGAGTGGCAGAGCCAGGAGACGCTCAAGAAGTCGCTGGTGTTCGTGCTCGACACCTCGGGCTCGATGGAGGGCCCGAAGATCGAGCAGGCCAAGCACGCGCTGAAGCTCTTCCTGCAGTCGCTCGCGCCCGACGACCGCTTCGACGTCGTGCCCTTCGCCACCGAACCCGAGCCGTTCTTCGGCGCGCGCGTGCCGGCCAGCGCCGACAACGTGGCCGCGGCCCTGGCCAAGGTCGAGCGCATCACCGCCGCCGGCGGCACGAACATCGACGGCGCGCTGGCCGCCGCGCTGCGCGGCGAAACCGAGGAGGGCCGCGTGCCGATCGTGGTGTTCCTCACCGACGGCGAGCCGACCGTGGGCGAGACCGCGCCCGCGAAGATCCGCGCCGCCTTCAAGGGCGCCAACACGCGCGGCGCGCGTCTGTTCGTGCTCGGCGTCGGCGCCGACCTGAACGCGAACCTGCTGGACCTGCTGGCCGCCGAGAACGGTGGCGCGCGCGACTACGTGGGCGCGAACGAGCGCATCGACGAGAAGACGCGCGCGCTGTTCGCCAAGCTCTCGCACCCGGTCATGACCGACATGGCGCTGGTCATCGACGGGCTCGAGCCGAGCAAGGTCGTGCCCGCCCGGCTCCCCGACCTCTTCGCCGGCGATCGCCTGGAGATCTTCGGACGCTACGCGGGCGAGGGCGCGCACGCGATCCGCCTCTCGGGCCTGGTCGGTGGCGTGCGCCGCGAGTTCGTGTACGAGGCCACCTTCGCGCGCGAGACGAGCGGCGAGCTGGCCTTCCTCGCGCCGCTGTGGGCCGAGCGCCGCGTGGGCGTGCTGCTCGACGCGCTCCGCCTGAACGGCCCGAACGCGGAGCTGATCGGCGAGGTCGAGCGCCTCGGACGCGAGTACCGCATCGTCACGCCCTACACCTCGCACCTCGTGCTCGAGCCCGGGATGCAGCGCTTCGCGAGCACACGCGGCGGCGCGGGCGCCGGCGCCGGGCCCGCTTCGCCGGGCGCGGCGGGGCCCACGACTCCGGGCGGCGGCGCCCCGGCGCGTGAAGGCGAGGACGGCCTGCGCGATCTCGGCTACATCGGTGGGGGGGCGGGCGTCTACCGGGGGCCCGGCGACTCGGTGTCGCCGGGGGGACGCTCCTCCGGCGTTTCGCTCGAGGATCTCGCGCGCGAGCTGAGCGCGCAGGGCGTGCTGCCCAAGGACGCGCCGAAGGAGGAGCTCGTGGCCCTCGCGCGCACCGTGGCGACGGAGTTGCGCGCCTCGGAGCGCGCTCTCGATCAGCTCGGCCGTTCCAGCAGCGGTCAGAAGGCCGTGGACGACAGTCAGTACCTCGCCGCGCTCATGAATGGGCGCACCCAGGCCTCCGGGGCCACGCTGTTCGAGCTCTTCACGCGCCGCGTGCAGGACAAGACCTTCGTGCTGCGCGCCGGCGTGTGGGTCGAGCAGGCGCTCGGCGCGACGCCACCGGCGGCACGCACGGTCGTGGAGGCGTTCTCGAGCGAGTACTTCGCGCTGCTCGCCGCGCGGCCCGCGCTGGCGCCGTACCTCGCGCTCAGCTCGCGCCTGATGGTCAAGCTCGGCGACGACGTGTACGAGATCGTCAGCTCGAGCGCCGAAGGCCGCTGAACCGCCAGGGCTGCGGCGCGGGCTGCTATGATCGGAACGCGTGTTCCGCACCACGCTTCTCGCCGCGCAGCTCCTGCTCTCCGCGGGCGATCCGCCGACCTTCACGCGCGACATCGCGCCGATCGTCTTCGCGCGCTGCGCGGCCTGCCACCATCCCGGCGAGGCCGCGCCCTTCGCGCTGCTCTCCTACGGCGATCTGAAGAAGCGCGCCGGGCAGATCGTGCAGGTCACGCAGGAGCGCTTCATGCCGCCCTGGTTGCCCGACTCGAGCGCGACGCCGTTCCAGGACGACCGCTCGCTGACGTCCGCGGAGATCGAGGCTTTTCGCCTCTGGTCCGAGGCCGGCTGCCCGGAGGGCGATCCCGCCGCGCTGCCGCCCGCGCCGGTGTTCGCCTCCGGCTGGCAGCTGGGCGAGCCCGACCTCGTGGTGACCATGCCCGAGGCCTACACGGTCCCCGCCGAGGGCCGCGACATCTACCGCAACTTCGTCATCCCGCAGCCCTCGAAGGAGGGCCGCTACGTGCGCGCGCTCGAGTTCCGACCCGACAACCGGCGCGCGCTGCACCACGCCGTGCTGTTCGTCGACGGCTCGCGCTATGCGCGCGGCGAGGACCAGCGCGATCCCGAGCCCGGCTATCCGGCCATGGGCCTGGGCGTCCTGCGCCCGCCCAACGGGCAGTTCGTGAGCTGGACGCCCGGCAAGCGCGCGCAGGAGTACGAGCGGGGCATCGCCTGGCGCCTGGAGGACGAGCTCGACATCGTGCTGCAGCTGCACCTGCGTCCCTCGGGCAAGCCCGAGCCGATCCAGGTCTCGGTCGGGCTCTACTTCAGCGACACGCCGCCCACGAAGCACCCGCTGGCGATCCGTCTGTGGTCACGCGAGATCGACATCCCCGCCGGCGAGAAGGCCTACGTGGTCGAGAGCGCCTACACCCTGCCGGTCGACGTCTCGGTCTACGGCATCTATCCGCACGCGCACTACCTGGGCAAGGACCTGCGCGGCTGGGCCGTGCTGCCCGACGGACGCGAGCAGGCGCTGATCCACATCCCCGCGTGGGACTTCAATTGGCAAGAGGAGTACTTCTACCGCGCGCCGCTCGCGCTCCCGGCCGGGACCGTGGTGCACATGCACTACACCTTCGACAACTCGGCCGAGAACCCGTTCAACCCGAGCCAGCCACCCAAGCGCGTGCGCCACGGCTACCAGTCCACCGACGAGATGGCCGAGCTGCAGCTGCAGGTCCTGACCAGCGAGTGGGAGCGGCCGATCCTGTGGCACGACTTCGTGCAGCTCTCCTTCAAGGTCGATCAGGACCACGTCGAGCAGGGGCTGAAGGAGCTGCCGGGCAGCGTGGCGCTGCACGACGAGGCCTTCAAGTACTGCCTGCGCCGCGGCGATGCGGTCGGAGCGCTGGCCCACGCGCAGAAGATCGTCGAGCTCACCAGCGGCGCGCCGGACGCGCTCACGCGCGTCGGCCAGGCGTGCGTCGTCGGTGGCGAGTACGAGAAGGCGATCGATGTGCTGCAGCAGGCGCTGAAGCAGAAGCCGGGCCTGGGTAAGGCGCAGTTCCAGCTCGGGCGCGCGTTCGAGCGCAGCGGACGCGCGGACGAGGCTCAGCAGCTCTACCTCAAGGTGCTGGAGCGCGACCCGCGCAACTTCCTGGCGCACGGGGCCGTGGGCGCGCGTCTGCTCGCCAAGGGACAGCGCGCCGAGGCCGCGCAGCACTTCGAGCAAGCCCTGGCGAGCAACCCCGAGCACCTGCTCTCGCTGTGGTCGCTGGCGCGCATCGACCTCGAGGAGGGGCGCACTGCGCGCGCCAAGGAGCGCTGCCTGAGCGCGCTCGAGATCGCCGCCGACGAGGGCGGTGCGCACTTCGTGCTGGGCCTGATCGACGAGCAGGCGGGCCGCGCGCAGGACGCGCGGAAGCGCTTCGAGCTCGCCGTGCGCTTCGAGCCCAAGGAAGCCGAGTACCGCGCCGCGCTGGAGCGCGCGGCGGCACGCGCAGCGCAGCGATGAACCGCCGTCGGTGGGCCGTCGGCGCGTGGCTCGCGCTCGTGCTGGTCTCCGGCCAAGCGTGGACGGGCTCCTGCGCCGCGGCTCGCGCCGCCGACACGCGCGTCCGCGACCTCGAGGGGCGTGCGTTCGATCCGCTGGCCCATGCGTCCGCGCCGGCGCTCGTGCTGCTCTTCACCGACCCCCAGTGCCCGATCTCGAACGCCTTCGCGCCCGAGGTGCAGCGCCTCCAGGCCGAGTTCGCACCGCGCGGCGTCGAGTTCACCCTCGTCTACGCCGACCCCGAGCGCACGGCGGAGGAGGTGCGCCGGCACGTGCACGACTTCGGCTACCCGTTTCCGGCCGTGCTCGATCCCGCCCAGGAGCTCGCGCGGCGCGCCGGGGCCACGCTCGTGCCCGAGGCCTGCGTGTTCGCGCACGGCGAGCTCGTCTACCGCGGGCGCATCGACGATCGCTACGTGGCCTTCGGCAAGCAGCGCGCGGCGCCGACCACTCGCGATCTGCACGCCGCGCTGACGGCGGTGCTCGCCGGCGCGCGGCCCGCCGAACCGTGGCCGAGCGCGATCGGCTGCTCCATCCCGCCGCCTCTTCCAGAGCGCTGAGCCGGGGAGCGGCCCGCGCATCTACTCGCGCTCCAGCACCAGGCTGAGCTCGTCGGCGGCCGTCTGCTCCACGCTCGGCTCGCCCTCGGCCAGCAGGATCACGCGCGCCAGGCGCGTCTTGCGCGGGAGCTTCCCGCTCGTCGTGCGCGCCAGGAGTTCCGCGCGCGAGTCCCCGGCTGCGTAGCCGAGCTCCTCGCCCAGCGCGTCGCGGCCGATGGGCCCGAGCACGCTGCTCGCGAGCGACTTGCGCTGCTCGCTCAGGAACTCCACCGCGCACGAGACGCGCGCCGGCGCGCGCTTTTGCGTGCCGAGCCGCGCGGCGAGCTCGAAGCGCACCGCACCGCGGTCGATGTCCTCGGCCAGGGCCGTGAGGTCGAGCGTCTGCTCCGCGCGTGCCAGCGACCCCGAGCCGCCCGAGAAGTAGCTCGCCCCCAGCTCCTTCGGCGCGCTCGCGCCGTGGCGACTGATGCGGAACGGCGCCAGCGCGCGCCAGCCGGTGAGCACAGGGAAGTCGCCCTGGAACCAGCCGAGCTGCGCCTCCGCGCCGCCGTTCGCCAGGAGATTCGTGCCGTAGCGCGCCGGCGTGCCGAGCACGAGCGCGCGCCCGTCGAGCGCGAAGCTGCGCCGCGGGAGGAGTCCGAGGTGCGCCAGGGCCGTAGGCACGAGGTCCACCAGTCCGACCTCGCTCAGGATCTCGCCCGGCGGCGCGCCGTTGGCCACGATCAGGAGCGGCACCGCTGTGCGCGCGCGCGGGTCGAGCTCGCCGCCCTTCTTCTTGCTCGGCGCGGGCTCCAGGCCGGCGACCGCGATCCACCAGTCCTCCTGCGCGAAGCTCGGACGCGCGCGCAGCGCCGCGAGCAGTGCGCCGAGCTCCTTGTCCACCGCTGCCAGCTCCTTGGCGTGACTGGCCTCGGCCTCGTCCGCGCCGTTCAGCGCGATGCGCGTCCAGGTCGCGAGCACGCACAGCGGTGTCGGTCTCGCCAAGGCGTCCTGCGCCGGCGCGAGCGTGCCGCCCTTGCGCGGGCTGGCGTTGGCCACGCGCAGGTCCACGCGTCCGGGGACGAGCGCGCCGCCGAGCGCCGGGTCGTCGAGCAGCGCGGCCGTGGCGACTTCGCCGAGCGCGCTCTCCAGGCGCGCCAGCAGAGTCACGCCCGCGCGCGCGGAGCTCGGCGCGGCGCTGCGCAGGCCGCTGCGCGCCGAACCGACGCCCCAGGCGAGCATACCCAGGTTCGCCAGCGGATCGAGGCTGCCGTCCGCGCCAGCGTCGAAGGTCCAGGCCGAGCGCTTCCACAGCTCGTTCAGGTTCGGGTACTTCGAAGCCTCGAGGTCTCTTGCCACGAGGCCCTGCACGGCGCACAGGAGCACGCCGCCTCGCTCTGCACGGGGGCTCGGAGCGGCCGGGACCTGGGCGGGCGGCCCGATGCCCTTGTCGAGCTCGATCAGCGCCCTGAAGCGCTCGCTCGCCGCCTCGCCGGTCGCGTCGTGCCAGCTGCCGGGTTCACCGCCGTTCAGCAGCGTGAAGGGCGCGTCCGCGCCGCGCCCCGGCTCGCCCGCGGCCCAGTGCACGAAGCCCAGCGCCTCGCCTGTGGCCCAGCGCTCGCGCGGGAACTCGAGGCCGATCCAGTAGCCCTCGTCGGCGCCGAAGTTGTCGAGCAGCAAGGTCTCCTCGGCGCCCGAGCCGACCGCGACAAGCTCGCCGCCGAGCTCGTGCGCCAGGGCTTCGGCCTCGAAGAACGTCAGCGGCTGCGGCGTCCGCAGGTAGGTGTGGCCGCTGTCGGGGTCGAGCGCGCGCTCGGCCACCTCCTGCGCCGCCGCGGGGGACGCCAGGAGGAGCGCGGCTGCGGCGAAGGCGGAGGGGAACCGGACCGACATCGCCCCAGTATGCCGGCGCCGCGCGCGCGCTGCCGCCCCGAGCTCAGCACCGCCCTGGACGGGTTCGGCCGCTAGCGTGGGCAGCTCGGCTCAGGCCGCGCGCCGCTTGCGCGCCAGGCGCTCGCGGAAGTGGCGCGCGAGCACGTCCACGTTGGGCGGCAAGAGCACCGACAGGTGTCCGCCCGGCACGCGCACGACGTCCACGCCGCCGAGCGCCACGCGGTCCCAGCCCATCATGCTGCCGAGACCCAGGAACGGCGACTGGAAGCGCGAGCGGAAGAGCGTGATGCGTCCGGGGTAGGCCTGCGGGCGGTAGCCGAGCACCGCGCGCCAGTGGCGCTCGGCGATCCGGCGGTTGTTCTCGGGCCAGTTCGACATCTCGACGACGTCGGCGACGTCCATCGCCCCGGGGCGCGCCCCCGCCACCGGCTCGGCCTTGGGCTTCGACTCCGCCGGGCGTGCGCCCCTGGCCTTGCCCGAGACGAAGCGCAGCTTCTGCGACAGCGCGCGCGCGAGCTGCTCGGGGTCGCGGCGCATCTGTCCCAGCGCCTCGGCCGGCAGGTACGGCAAGCCGCGCAGGAAGGCGAACACGCACGCCAGGCGGTCGAGCGCGCCCTTGTCCAGGTTGGGCAGCGAGGAGTCGAGGATGAACAGCATGGCCACCTCGTCGCCGCGGCGCGTGAGCTGCTGCGCGATCTCGAACGAGACGATGCCGCCGAAGGAGTGCCCGCCGATCACGTAGGGGCCGCGCGGGGCGAGCTTCTTCATGCTCTCGATGTAGGCCGCGGCGTAGTCCTCGATCGTGGCCGTGCGGCCGAGCTTGGCGTCGAGGTCGATGGCCTGCAGGCCGTAGAACGGCTGCTCCTCGCCCAGGCGCAGCGCCAGCGGCCGCTGATTCAGCACTGTTCCGCCGAGCGAGCACACGCAGAAGATCGGCGTGCCCGCGCCGCGCGGCTGCAGCTTGACCACCGCGCCCGCGCGCTTGCCGCCCACGCCCTGGTGCAGCATCAGCGCCTGCGAAGCCAGGGTGGGCGCGTTGACCAGCGCGCTGAGCTCGAGCTCCTGCCCGAAGGCATCGCGGATCGCCTGCACCAGCTTGACCGCCAGCAGCGAGTGCCCACCGAGCTCGAAGAAGTCGTCCTCCGGGCCCACGTCCGCGACACCCAGCACGCCCTGCCACAGCGTGGCCAGCAGGTTCTCCAGCTCGTTGCGCGGGCGCTGCAGCGAACGGCTCTCGAAGGTGGGCTCGGGCAGACGTTTGCGATCGACCTTGCCGTTCGGATTCATGGGCAGTGCCGCCACGTGGAGGATGGCGGACGGGATCATGTAGTCGGGGAGGCGCTCGGACAGCCAGGCGGCGAGCTCGCTGGAGGTGGGCGGCGCGCCGTCCTGGGCCTCGAAGTAGGCGGCGAGCTGCGCGCCGGTCTGCGGCGCGTGGTGGACGGTGACGAAGGCCTTGCGCACGCGTGCGTGGCCGGCGAGCAGCGCGGCGATCTCGCCCGGCTCGATGCGGTGGCCGCGGATCTTCACCTGGTCGTCGGTGCGGCCCAGGAACTCGAGCGTGCCGTCGGCGAGCCAGCGCACGCGATCACCCGTGCGATAGAGCTGCCCGGCGCCGAAGGGATTGCGCACGAAGCGCTCGGCGTTCAGCTCGGGCCGCGCGTGGTAGCCGCGCGCCAGGCCGTCGCCGCCGGTGACGAGTTCGCCCGGCACGCCGATCGGCACCACGCACAGATGCGCGTCCACCACGTACACCTGCGTGTTGGCGATCGGCTTGCCGATCGGAATCGAGCTCGCGTTGGCCGCGAGCTCGCGCGGGATGCGGTGACAGCAGGTGAAGGTGGTGTTCTCGGTTGGCCCGTAGCCGTTGACCAGCTGGATGCGCGGAAGCGCGGCGTGGGCGCGGCGCACGTGCGCCACCGAGAGCGCCTCGCCGCCGGTGAGGCACTCCTCGACGCCAGCCAGGCACTCCGGGCGCTCGTCGATCAGCGCGTTGAACAGCGCCGCGGTCAGCCACAGGCTGGTCACGCCGTGCGCCGCCAGCACGCGCTCGAGCTCCTCGGCGGTGGGCACGCGCTCGGGATACAGCACCAGCTTCGCGCCGTGCAGCAGCGCGCCCCACAGCTCGAGCGTCGAGGCGTCGAAGGAGATCGGCGCGAGTTGCAGCCACACGCGCGACTCGTCGAAGCGCACGTAGTCGCTGGCGAGCACCAGGCGCGCCACGGCACGCTGGGGGATCTCGACGCCCTTGGGCTTGCCCCTCGAGCCCGAGGTGTACATGAGGTAGGCCAGGTCGTCGCCGTTGGTGCGCGCCGGCAAGTTGTCGTCCGGCACGGCGGCGAGGTCGAGCTGCTCCAGCACCAGCACGCGCGCGCTCGTCGCCGGCAGCTCGGCGACGAGCTCGGCATCGGCCAGCAACACCTCGACGCCGGCGTCGGCCAGCATGAAGGCCAGGCGTTCGGCGGGATAGCTCGGATCGAGCGGCACGTAGGCGCCGCCGGCCTTGAGGATGGCCAGGATCGCGACCACCATTTCGAACGAACGCTCGGCGCACAGCGCCACGCGGCTCTCGCGCGCGACGCCCAGCGACACCAGGTGGCGCGCCAGGCGGTTCGCGCGCGCGTTCAGCTCCGCGTAGGTGAGCGTCTGGCCCTCGAGCACGAGGGCCGTGGTCGTGGCGTGGCGCGCGGCGGCGCGCTCGAACAGCACCGCCAGCGACAGGTGCCGCGGGAAGCTCGGCGCGCGGCCGCTCCATTCGCCGACCAGGCGCGCGCGCTCGGCTTGCGCCAGCCATTCGAGCTCCCACACCGCGCGCGTGGGTTCGCTGAGCGCGGCCGACAGCAGGTTCTCGAAGTGCTCGCCGAAGCGTGTCAGCGTGGCGGCGTCGAAGAGATCGGTGGCGAAGGAGAGGTCGAGCAGCCAGTCGCCCGGCCGCTCCTCGATCGTGATCGCGAGATCCGTCTTGGCGCTGGCCGCGTCGACTTCCAGCGCCGGCTCGATCGTCAGCGCACCCGCGCGCCGCGCCTCCGACGCACGGCGCAGGCTGAACAGCACCTGGTACACGGGCGTCACGGCCGGATCGCGCGCGCCGCCCAGGGCCTCGACCACGCGCTCGAAGGGGCAGTCCTGGTGCGCGTGGGCGCGCAGCACGCGTTCGCGCGTGCGTCCGAGCAGCTCGCGGAAGCTCGGCGCGCCCGAGAGGTCGGCGCGGATGGCGAGCACGTTCAGGAACAGCCCGATCAGGCGCTCGCACTCGGGCTGGGTGCGCGCGGCGACCGGCGTGCCCACCACCAGGTCTTCGACTCCGGCGTAGCGTGCCAGGACGAGCTCGGTGAGCGTGAGCAGCACGAGGTACGGCGTCGCGCCCTCGGCGCGCGCCAGGGCCTGCACGCGCGCAACCAGCGCGGCGGGCAGCGCGCGCTGCACCTTGGCGCCGCGCCAGTTCGGCTGCGCGGGACGGGCGCGATCCGTGGCCAGCTCGAGGACCGGCGGTGCGCCGGCGAGCTCTTGCTTCCAGAAGGAGAGCGCGGCGTCGCCGTGTTCCTCGCGCTCGGCCTGCCAGGCCGCGTAGTCGGCGTACTGCAGGGTCAGCGGCGCCAGGCCGGCCGGCGCACCGCCGGCGTGCTGCGCGTAGAGGCGCGCGAGTTCGTCCACGAAGATCTCGAACGACCAACCGTCGAAGACGATGTGATGGACGTTGACGGCCAGCCGCGCGCGCTCGTCGGCGGTGCGCAGCAGGCGCGCGCGGAACAGCGGGCCGCGCTCGAGGTCGAAGGGTTCGCGCGCGAAGGCCTCCACGGCCGCGTCGGCGGTGCGCTCGGGCTCGGGCGCCGCGCGCAGGTCCTGCGTGGCCAGAGGCGCGACGAGCGCATCCACGATTTGCACCGGCTGACCGTCGAGCACGGGAAAGCGCGTGCGCAGTGCCGTGTGGCGCGCGACGAGCTCGGCCAGGGCCTGGGCCAGGGCGCGCTCGTCGAGCGCTCCGCTGAGCGGCAGCACGAAGGGCACGTTGTAGAACGGGCTCCGCGGCGCGAGCTGCTGCAGGAACCACAGTCCGCGCTGGTTGGGCGCGGGCGGCGCGGGGCCGCTGCCGGCGCGCGGCGTGAGCGTGGGGCGTGTCTCGTCCGGGCGCCGCGCCGCTTCCAGCGTGCGCGCCAGGTTGGCCAGGGTGCGCTCGCGGAACAGCGCCGCCAGCGGCAGCTCGACGCCGAAGTGCCGCTTCAAGCGCGCGATCAGGATCGTGGCCGCCAGCGATTGGCCGCCGAGCGCGAAGAAGTCGTCCTGGCGTCCGACGCGCTCGAGGTGCAGGAGCTCGCACCACAGGGAAGCCAGCAGTTCCTCGGTCGCGCCGCGCGGCGCCTCGTGCTGCAGAGGCGCGAGCTCGAGCTCCGGCGCGGGCAGGCGCGCGCGGTCGATCTTGCCGCCGGGCGTGATCGGCAGCTCGTCCAGCAGCACGATCGCCGCGGGACGCATGTATTCGGGCAGGCGCGTGGCGAGGTGCGCGGCCAGCTCGGCCGGCGTGGCGCGGCGCTGCGCGTCCCGAGCTACTTCCCCTTCCGCGTTCAGTTCCGCGTTCAGTTCCGCAAGCACGACGTAGGCCACTAGGCGCTTCGCGCCGGGCACGTCCTCGCGCGCCACGACCAGCGCGCGCTGCACGCCCTCGTGCTCGGCCAGGCGCGCCTCGATCTCGCCTAGCTCGATGCGGTGGCCGCGGATCTTGACCTGGTCGTCGCGGCGCCCGAGGAACTCGAGCACGCCGCGCGCGCCGCTCGCGCGCCAGCGTACGAGGTCGCCGGTGCGGTACAGCGTGCCCGTGCCCAGCGGGTCGGGCACGAAGCGCTCGCGCGAGAGCTCGGGGCGCTGCCAGTAGCCGAGCGCGATCGCCGCGCCGCCGACGTACAGCTCGCCGGCCACGCCCAGCGGCACCGGCTCGAGGTGCTCGTCGAGCACGCGCACGCAGGTGTTGGCGATGGGCGCGCCGATGGGCGCGCTGCTGAACTCGGCGCCGAGTTCGCGCGGCGCGTTCCAGGTCGTGGCGATGACCGTGGCCTCGGTCGGGCCGTAGCAGTTGGCCAGCGCGAGTGCGGGGCAGCGCTCGCGCGCGCGCACGAGGTGCGCGAGCGACAGCGCCTCGCCGCCGGTCGCGACCTGGCGCAGGCGCGCCAGCGTCTCTGGCGCCTCGTCCACCAGCGCGTGGAACAGGGCCGTGGTCAGGAACAGTGTGTCGATCGAGTGCTCGGCCACCACGCGCGCGAGGCCATCGAGCGTCGGCGTGCGCTCCGGGTGCAGCACCAGCGTGCCACCGCCCAGGAGCGGTCCCCAGATGTCGAGCACCGAGGCGTCGAAGGACTCGGGCGCGAGGTGCACCATGCGCACGCGCTCGTCGAACACCAGCCAGGGCTCGTGCTCGGGGGGCGAGCGGAACAGGCGCAGCACGCCGCGGTGCGGACAGGCGACGCCCTTGGGCGTGCCGGTCGAGCCCGAGGTGTAGATCAGGTAGGCGGGATCGCCAGCGCCAGCGATGGGCTCGAGCGGCGCGGCGGAGCGGCGCGCGATCTCGCCGCGCTCGCGGTCGAGCTGCACGACGTCGAGGCCCGCCAGCGGCAGCTCGGCGGCCAGCGCCGACTCGCTGAGCACGTGGCGCGCGCGCGAATCCTCGAGCATGAAGCGCAGGCGTTCGCGCGGGTAGTTCGGATCGAGAGGCAGGTACGCGCCGCCGGCCTCGAGGATCGCTAGCTCGGCCACCACCAGCTCGTCCGAGCGCGTCAGGCACACGGCCACGGGCTCGCCGCGCGCGACGCCGCGCGCCACGAGGTGGCGCGCCAGGCGGTGCGCGCGCTGCAGGAGCTCGGCGTAGCTCACGCGCAGCGCGCCGTGCTCGAGCGCGAACTTGCGCGGCAGGCGCGCCGCGACCTCGGCCAGCGCGGCGTGCACGGTCGTCTCGCAGCCGGACAGCTCGGGCCCCTGCGACCAGCACTCCAGGCGCGCGCGTTCCTCGGCGCCGAGCAACGGCAGCTCGTCCACGCGCGCGTGCGGGTTGCCGGCGATGGCGCGCAGCAGGACCTCGAAGCGCTCGAGCAGGAGCTCGATCGTGGCCGGGTCGAACAGCTCGGTGCGGAACTCGGCCGAGACGACCAGCGCGTCGGCGGCGTGCTCGGTGTACAGCGCGAGGTCCACCTTGGAGGTGCCGCTGTGCAGCTCGGCCTCGGGGATCAGGCGTCCGCTCGTCAGCCCGTGCAGGGCGAGCTCGGCCGGCAGTCCGGCGCGGTGGTCGAACATCACGTCGAACAGCGGCGTGCGCGCGGCGTCGCGCGCGGGCTGCAGGCGCGCCAGCACGCGCTCGAACGGCGCCGCGCGGTGGGCGTAGGCCTCCAGGGCGGTGTCCTTCACGCGCGCGAGCAACTCGACGAAGCTCTGCGCGCCGTCGACGCGCGTGCGCAGCGCCAGGGTGTTGACCAGGAAGCCCGGCAGGCGCTCGAGCTCGCTGCGCTCGCGCTGGCCGATGGGGATGCCGACCACCAGGTCGTCCTGGTGCGTGAGGCGGAAGAGCAACGCGTGGAAGGCGGCCAGGTACAGCTGGAAGGGCGTCGCGCCGTGGGCCTGAGCGAGCTCGGCCAGCGAGTCGCCGAGGACCTTGTCGAGGTGCCGCGAACGCCAGGCGCCGCTCGGGCTCCATTGCGCGGGGCGTGGGCGATCGCTGGGCAGCTCGAGCGGCGTCAGCGGACCGCGCAGGCGCTCGGCGAAGTAGTCCAACCCCGCGCGCGCCTCGGCGCCTTCGACCTGCGTGCGCTGCCAGATGGCGTAGTCGCCATGCTGCAGCTCGGGCTCGACCAGACTGAGCGGACGGCCGGCGCGTTCGGCGGCGTAGTGCTGGGCCAGCTCCTCGCACAGCACGCGCATCGTCGCGCCATCGCACACAAGGTGGTGCAGCGAGAGCAGGAACAGGTGCTGCTCGGGGCCGAGCTTCCACAGCGCGGCGCGCACCGGCGGTCCCTGGGCGAGGTCGAAGGGGCGGCGGAACTCGGCGCGGGCGAGCTCCAGGGCGTGGGCGTAGCGCCGCGCCTCGGGCACCGCCGCGAGGTCGAGGGGGACGAGGGGCAGCTCGACGTCCTCGCGCGTGATCTGCTGCGGATGCTCGTCGTCGAGCGCGATGCGCGCGCGGAGCACGTCGTAGCGCTGCACCAGCGAGCCCAGCGCCTGCTGCAGCGCGTGCGGGTCGAGCGGGCCGACGAGGTGCGCCGCCAGCGGCACGTGGTAGAGCGGCGTCCCGCCGCGCACCTGCTCGGCCAACCACAGGCGCTCCTGGCTGGTCGAGAGCGGCCAGGGGCCGTTCCGATCCACGCGGCGCTCGATGGGGGCGCTCGTCGCGCCGCTCAGGCCCTGTTGCGCCAGGACCTGGGCGAGCTTCGCGCGCGCCGCGCTGGAGAAGCGCGGAGCCGTCTTCTTCGGTCGTTCGGACATGCGGGGAGCGCGCCCGCAGTCGAGGAGGCGGGCGTTCCTGGGCTGGGGATCGTCTCGAAGATCGACCAGGAAGACCCTTTCCCTGAGGGCCCCGGGCGAATGTGGCCTGCTCCTCGAGCACCCGCGCCGAGGCGCGGTAGCCAGGCGCCCGGGTTCCGGGACGGAGGACTAGCAACTAGCAGCCCGTTGAAAAAATCCCGTCGCGAGGCAAGGCGCGCGAAGCCGCAGCAGGGCTAGGGCCTCGACCCCCTCGCCCAGAGAAAACGATGCGCCGTTCCGGCGCGGCATTCTTTCTCAGCGGCTTCCAAGGAACAGGTCGTTCAGCGCGTGCGACGCCAGCAACCCAAACGCAGCGCGGAGCGCCACGGCGGAAGAACGGGGAGCGGGGCGGGCGCTTGTTCTTTCCTCACCGGGCCCGCCTTCGGCGGGTAGAGAGGCTCAGAGTGTGAGCAACAATCCAACCACGGCGAGCCTCGAGGTTCTTGGGGCGCAAGGGGCTCGCGCCCAGGGGGTTCGAGGGCGAGCAAGAACACCCGGCGCCGGAGCGGTGCGGGTGTTCTTGCTCACGCTCTCAGCGCGGGCTGCAGCCCGCAACCCAATGAGACCTCATGCGCCCGCGCTGGTTGGCGGGGGAGGCAGACCTCCCCCGCGACTCCTCCTCCAGGCCAGGCGCGACACGCGGCCTCCCCTCCTCGCCGCTTGATGAGCGGCGCGGCGCCTGCGGCGCCGGAGCTACTACTCCCGAGAATCCGCGCGCGACGCGCGGACTCTCGAACCTAGCGGTGTGATTCACGCAGAGGGGCCTTTATCCCGAGGTCGCCTGCGTTCGCCGCAAGGCGCGTCGCCGACGCGACTTCGGTGCAAGTCTCGGAGAAGGCGCAACGCCGCGGCGGGCGCAGGCGGCCCGGGATAAAGGCCTCTGTGCGCGAATCACACCACTAGTGGGCTGTAACAGCTGATCTGCTAGTGATTCGGACGGTGGGATCGAAGTGCCGCCACTTCACGGTCTTGGGCACCTTGTTGTACTGGCGGATGTAGCGCATCAGCTTCCTCTTCAGGTCGAAGACGGAGGTGAAGACGCCGCG
>SIAI01000091.1 GCA_009691855.1 Planctomycetota bacterium
CGGACGGAAGCGCGCCAGCGCGCGGGCGCGGGGTTTTCCGGTCAGCGCGCGCTCGACCAGCGCCGGGCCGCGGGTGAGCGCCTCGGCGGCGAGCTCGGAGCGCTTCAGGCGCTTCGCGAGGCGCAGGACTTCGGCCCAGGCGCAGGCGCCGAGCGCGTCGGTGCGTTCACGTGCGAGGCGTTCGAACTCGGCCAGGGCGCGCGCGAACTCGCCCAGCTTGCGCAGGCACTCGGCGCGGCGGAAGCACAGCTCGCCCTCTCCCCCGAGAACGCCCTCGCTGGCGGCGCGGGTGAGCGCGCGCTCGAGCCACTCGATGGCCGCAGCGTGCTCGCCGCGCGCGGCGTGCAGCTCGGCGAGGGCGCGCGCGCGGGCGCGGCCGTGGCCGGGCAGCGTGCGACCGTCGGGGGCGCGCTCGTGGCGCGCGCAGGCCAGGTGCGCGGCCAGCGTGACCAGCGAGAGCACGTCGAGCTCGTTGTGGCGAAAGACGGCCTCGAGCCTGTGCGGGCGCTCGGCCAGGAAATCGAACCACGCGGCCGGCGCGAGGCTGCCGGGCAGGTCGTCCTCGCGCTCGACGCCGCACAGCTCGCTCTCGAACGTAGCCAGACGTCCGTCGTCGAAGGCGCCGCGATAGAGACGCACGAGCGGGTGATAGAGATCGAGGTGCGGCTGCGTCGCGAATGGCGGCGCGATCTTGTGCAGGCGCATCTTGTCCTCGAGGCGATGGCGGTCGAAGGACTTGCCGAAGAAGCTGACCAGGCCCTGGGCGGCACGGATGCGCTCGGCCACCTCGGTCATGGCCGCGGCCTCCTCGCCCGGATCGCGCAGGAAGGCCTGCCACAGCTTGAAGGCGCCGTTCTCGAAGCTGCCGAGCGCGACCAGGAACGGGATCGTGCCCGCACCGCCCGACAAGCCCGTCGTCTCGATGTCGAGGAACACGCAGCGCTCGAGCGCCAGCGTCGCCAGCGCGGCATCGCGCGTCAGCCAGGCGAACTCGCGCGGGTCGGCGCTCAGCGTCTCGGCCAGACGCTGGTCGCCGTGCTGGTGCTCCACGGCGTAGGTGCGCGTGCGCGCGCAAAAGCTCCCGCGCGCGTTGGTGTGCTCGAAGAGTTCCCCGGGCGGGCCGAGCGTGCAGCCGGGAGCGACGGCGAGCTCGTCGCGTTCGTGCTCGAGGCGCGTGGTGAACCACTCCGGCAGCGCGGCCGGCGCGACGGCAGCGCCGCGCTCTTCGCGGCGCAGGCGTGCGAGCCGCGCGAAGAGCTCCGCGCTCACGCGCTCGGCTCCGGCGGCAGCGCCGCGGGCACGTAGTCGGGACCCTCGTCGAGGAAGGCCAGGATCGCCAGCGCGGTCTCCTTGCCCAGCGGCCCGACTTCTTCGAGCGGCCCGACGCACGCGGGGCAGCCGAGCGCGCACGCGCAGCGCGCCAGGACCTCGCGCGCGGCGCTCACGATCTCACGCTGCGCGCGGAAGAGCGCCACCGGCAGGCCCACGCCGCCGGGCACCCTGTCGTAGAGGAAGATCGCCGGCCGCTCGAAGTGCCCCGAGCGCGTCTCGCAGGAGATCCCGAGGTCGCCGGCGCCGCAGCGCACGAAGAGCGGCGCGCTGCGGCGCAGCAGCCGGCCCACGCCGGCCCAGGCGGCGGCGCGGTTGCCGGTCAGGAGCGCCAAGGCCTCCGCGGCTTCCGGCGCGAGGGTGAGCACGAAGGCCTCGGTGTCCATCTCCTCCGCCGGCAGGTGGATGTCGCCCGCGCCCACGTTCTCGCGCGTGTAGAAGCGGATCTTCTTGTACATCGTGGCCAGCGTGGTCACGTGCACCTCGCCGCGCCACAGCTGCACGTCGGAGAGTCCGGCCGCGTTCACGCGCTCGGCCTTCTCCTCCAGGCGCAACACGCGCACCTCGGTGTCGGTCTCGGCCTCGGTGAAGTAGTCGCTGGCGACCCTGCGCGCGTAGGCGCGGCGGTTGGCGTAGTCGAAGCGCTCGATCTTGTAGGTCTCGCCCTCGACCTGATAGATCGCGCCCTCGTGCACGGCGGTCAACGAACCGGCGCGGTCGATCTCGCCGATGGCCTGCTCCTCCTCGTCGAAGATGAGCACGTTGTCGGCCTCGCGCCCCGCCAGCGACACGTCCTGCGCGGGGTAGGCATCGGCGGCCCAGTACCACGTCGTGCGCGCGGGCGCGCCGCTCGTACCGGCCGGGGCGTTGCGGCGCAGGAGCAGCTTCGACTCCTCCGCCAGGTAGTCGAGGATCCCGCCCACGTGCGGCGAGGCGCCGAAGTCGCGCACCGCGCCGTCGGGCCCAGCGTGGAACGGCAGCTCGAAGGCCGCGCACTTCAGCTGCTCGGAGAGCAACACGAGGTTGTCCGCGTCGAGCGCCAGGCGCTCGCGCGCCGCGCCGAAGAGATAATCGGGATGGTGCGCGAGGTATTGGTCCACCGGATCCGCGCGCGCCACGAGCAGCGCCAGCGACGTGCGCCCGCGCCGGCCGACGCGCCCGACGCGCTGCCAGAACGAGGCCTGGCTGCCGGGGTAACCGACGAGCACGGCCACGTCGAGCCGGCCGATGTCGATGCCGAGCTCGAGCGCGTTGGTCGAGACCACGACCTTCACCGTGCCGTCCTTGAGCCCCGCCTCGATCTCGCGTCGCAGCTCGGGCAGGTAGCCGCCGCGGTAGCCGCGGATCTCTTTCTCGTCGAGCCCGAGGTTGGGCGCGGCTTCCTTCAGGTAGCGCGTGAGCACCTCGACCGAGGTGCGCCGGTTGCAGAAGAAGATCGTCTGGTGCGCAGGGCCGCACACGAACGGCGCGAGGCGGCGCACCTCCTCCAGCGCGTTCGCGCGCAGCCCGGCGACGGCGTTGACGATCGGCGGGTCGTAGACCGCGAAGATGCGCCGCGCGCTGGGCGAGGCGTCCTCGCTCACGATCTCGACCTCGCGCCCGAGCAGCGCGCGGCCGTGCTCGGCGGGCTCGCGCACCGTCGCGGACGAGAGCAGGAAGCGCGGCTCGGCGCCGTAGTGGTGCGCGATGCGGATCAGGCGACGCAGCACGTTGGCCACGCTCGCGCCGAACACGCCGTTCAGCGTGTGCACCTCGTCGATCACGACGTAGCGCAGCGCGGCGAAGAGATCGGACCACTTGGCGTGGTTGGGCAGGATGCCCTTGTGCAGCATGTAGGGGTTGGTGAGCACGACGTGCCCGCGCTCGCGCAGCGTGCGCCGCACCGAGGGCGGCGTGTCGCCGTCGTAGGTGAACGAGTGCCAGCCGCGGCCGAGCTCCTCGATCAGCTCGTTGAGCCCGCCCGACTGATCCTGCGACAGCGCCTTGGTCGGGAACAACCAGAGCGAGCGCGACGCGCCCTCGGTCTCGAGCAGCGACTGCAACACCGGGGCGCTGTAGGCGAGCGTCTTGCCCGAGGCCGTCGGCGTGGCGACGAGCACGTCCTTGCCGGCGAGCGCAAGCTCGATCGCGCGCGCCTGGTGCGCGTAGATCTCCGTCATGCCGCGCTTCTTGAAGAGCGCGACGAGCTCGGGCGCGAGCCCCGCGGGAAAGTCCGCCGTGCGCGCCGGCCGCGGCGGTGTCTCGTGCCAGGTGGTGAACGACGCGCGCAGCTCGGCCGAGCCGCGCAGGCGCTCGACCATCGCATCGATCGAGGTCTCCGCGCCGGAGAGCGCCGTGCGCGCCCTCCGCTCACCGCCCGCGCGCGGATCGGCTCGTCGCTCGCTCGCGTTGCCGGGGCGGGTCATGGGGTCGTCTCGCGGTGGAAGCTGGTTCGGGATCCGTTCGCTTCGCAGCGTAGGGGTCCTCGGAGCGCGGAGCAAGCGTCCGGCGCGACGTCAGCGCGGCGCGAGCTCGATCCGGCGACGTTCGCCGGGGACTCGCGCGGACTCCTGGCAGCCGTCCATGCTCACGAGCCTCAGCACGCGCGTACGAGCGCGACGAGTCAGAACCTGCTCGAGCGGATCGGCCCCGCCCCCGAGCTTGACCAGGCCAGCGCTCAGCCGAACTGGATGCCCTGCGCGAGCGGCAGCGCGTTGCTCCAGTTCACCGTGTTGGTCTGGCGGCGCATGTACTGCTTCCACGAGTCGGAACCGGACTCTCGGCCCCAGCCGGTTTCCTTCTCGCCGCCGAAGGCGCCGCCGATCTCGGCCCCGCTGGTGCCGATGTTGACGTTGGCGATGCCGCAGTCAGAGCCCGTTGCCGCGCAGAAGCGCTCGGCGTGGCGCACGTTCATGGTGAAGATCGCCGAGGTCAGCCCCTGCGGCACGTCGTTGTGCTTCTGGATCGCGTCCTCGAGGTTCTTGATGCGGATCACGTACAGGATCGGCGCGAAGGTCTCGGTCTGCACGATCGGGTAGTGGTTCTCGGCGCGCGCGATGCACGGCTTCACGAAGTGGCCGCCGGCTTCCGCGCCGGGGAGCGTGAGGCGCTCGCCGCCGCACAGGATCTTGCCGCCCTGCTTCTTCAGCTGCTCGAGCGCGTCCATCATCTCGGCGACGGCGCTGGCCGAGACCAGCGGACCGCACAGCGTCTTCTCGTCGGCGGGGTTGCCGATCTTCACCTGCTCGTACGCGCGCACCAGGCGCTTCTCGACCTCGTCGGCGATCTTCTCGTGCACCAGCAGGCGTCGCGTGGTGGTGCAGCGCTGGCCGGCGGTGCCGACCGAGCCAAACAGGATCGCGGGGATCGCGATGGAGAGGTCGGCGTCCTCCAGCAGCACGAGGCCGTTGTTGCCGCCGAGCTCGAGGATCGAGCGCGCGAAGCGCTCACCCGAGGCCATCGCGACCTTCTTGCCGACGCTCGTCGAGCCGGTGAAGGAGATCAGCGGCATGCGCTTGTCGGTCAGGAAGCGGTTGCCGACCTCGCGCCCGGAGCCGATGACGAGCGTGGCCAGCGCGCCGAAGCCCTCGGCCTCGAGCACGGGACGCACGACGTTGGTGAGCCCGATCGCGCACAGCGGCGTCTCGCTGGAGGGCTTCCACACGCAGGAATCGCCGCAGATGTAGGCCAGCATCGAGTTCCAGGCCCACACCGCCATGGGGAAGTTGAAGGCGGTGATCACGCCCACCGTGCCCAGCGGGTGCCAGCTCTCGCGCATCGCGTGGCCCGGACGCTCGGAGTGCATCGACAGGCCGTAGAGCATGCGCGATTGGCCCACCGCGAAGTCGGCGATGTCGATCGCCTCCTGCACCTCGCCCCAGCCCTCCTGCAGGATCTTGCCCATCTCCAGCGTGACCAGGCGCCCGAGCGCGTCCTTCTTCTCGCGGATCGCGTTGCCGAGCTTGCGCACGATCTCGCCGCGCTTCGGCGCCGGCACCTCGCGCCAGCGCAGGTACGCGGCGTGGGCCGCGGCCACGCAGGCCTCGTACTCCTCGCCCGTCGCCTGACGGATGCGGCCGATGACTTTTCCCGTGGCGGGATCGCGGCTCTCGAGCCACTCGCCCTTGCAGGCCAGCCACTCGCCGTTGTAGGCGCCGGAGTTGTCCTTGGAGATGCCGAGTTCGCGCAGGAAGTCCATGGGAATGCGGGGCGGAGCGGGGTCAGAGGGCGGAGCAGGATATCGAGCGCACGGGGAAAGAACTTCCTCCACCTCTCCCCGTGCTCCGCGGGCGTCGAGTATCATGAATTTTCTTCGCCCCCCGCGAGGCTCCAGCGATGTTCAAGGACCTGCTCTCCAAGGCGCGCCGCACCGGGCTGAACGGCCTGCGCGACGAGGTCGTGAAGCCTTTCCGGCCTGTTCCGGCAGCTCGCCCGGATCCGGCCGCTCCGGCGGGGATCAAGCACATCGAACTCGACTACGAGGTCTTCCCGCGCCCCCGCCCGCTACGGGCCGGCCCCGGGGGGCAGCGGATGCTGGCGCAGCTCGAGGGCTCGGTCGAGGGCGCGCGCGGTCTAGTGGGCGAGTTCGCGCGCTTCCAAGGGCGCTTCCAGGCCATCCCGGTGCAGGCCGCGCCGGACCCCGCCGATCCGCACTGGATGAACGGCTGGTTCCCGTCCTTCGACGCGATCATGCTCTACGGCCTGCTGGCCACGCGCAATCCGCGGCGCTACGTCGAGGTCGGCTCGGGCAACTCCACGCGCTTCGCGCGCCGCGCGGTGCGCG
>SIAI01000046.1 GCA_009691855.1 Planctomycetota bacterium
GCACCATCCAGCGCCCGTCGAGCTGCGCCGGCGTGAGCCAGGCCGCGCCCGAGCGATTGATCGACTCGCACCAGGCCAGCGTGTGGCGGTCGAGCGCATCGGCCGTCATCCCGTCCGGCTCGTGGCGCACGCACACCGTCTGCAGCGGCACCGGCGCGAGCACGCGCCAGTTCTTGGTCGCGCGCACCTCGCCCGCCAGCCAGGTGGCGTTCTCGAGGTCGCGGCGCAGGCGTTTCTGCAGCCCGCTCACGCCCTGCTCGCGGATCAGGCACCACAGCTTCAGCGCGCGGAAGCGCCGTCCGAGCGGGATGCCCCAGTCGCGGAAGTTCTTCACGCGCGCGTCCATGCGCGTCTGCAGGTAGCTCGGGTTCGTGCTCATCACGCGCACGAGGTGCTCGGCATCGCGCACGAAGTACAGCGAGCAATCGAAGGCGACGCCCAGCCACTTGTGCGGGTTGATCACGATCGAATCGGCGCCCTCGATGCCTTCCCACATCCAGCGGCACTCCGGCAGGATCATGGCCGAGCCCGCCATCGCACCGTCTACGTGCAGCCACAGCCTGTACTTCAGCGCCAGCGCGGCCAGACGGTCGATGGGGTCGAGCGCGGTGGTCGTGGTCGTGCCGGTCGTGGCCACGATCGCGCAGGGCACGCGCTCCTGCGCGAGGTCCGCCTCGATCGCGGCCGACAAGGCCTCGGGCCGCAGCGCGTAGCGCTCGTCGGCCGGGATCTTGCGCAGGAACGCGCGCCCGAAGCCGGCGAGGAGCGCGGCCTTCTCGACCGAGCTGTGGGCCTGCTCCGAGCAGTACACGACCAGCGGCTTGCCGCCCGTCTGCATGCCGCCGCGCGCGAGCGCGAAGTCCGAGGCGCGCTCGCGGGCCGAGATCAGCGCCACCAGGGTGCAGCTCGAGGCCGTGTCCTGGATCACGCCCTGCCAGCCCTCCGCGAGCCCGGTCATGCGCCGCATCCAATCGGTGACGACCTCTTCCAGCTCCGTCAGCGCCGGCGCCGCCTGCCAGTTCAAGCCCAGCGCGCCGAGGCCCGTCGAGAGGAAGTCGCCGAGCACGCTGGAGAGCTCGCCGTTCGAGGGGAAGTACCCGAAGAAGCGCGGGTGCTGCCAGTGCGCCAGCGCCGGCAGGATCAGGCGCTCCACGTCGGCAAGCACCTCGCCGAAGGGCTGTGGCTCGAGCGGCGGCTCGCTGGGCAGCTCCTTTTTCAGCGCCCCCGGCTCGATGCGCGGCTGCACCGGCCGCGCCTCGACCGTGGCGCGGTAGTCGGCGATCCAGTCGATCACCTCGTGTCCGAAGCGGCGGAATTCGTCGGGGGTCATCTGTGCTCCATGGGAACGCGCGCTCCGTGAGCGCGGGATGATAGCGTGCGTCGCGCCGCGCTCGTCCCCTGGTCTCCATCACGGATCCGTCATGCTCGCCTTCCTCGCCGCGCTGTTCGTGTTGCCGCCCGTGCAGGCCGCGCCTGTCGTGCTGCACGGGGCGCACGTCCTCGTGCCCGAGGCGAACGCCTGGCGCGAAGGTGACGTGCGCCTCGTCGCGGGCAAGATCGAGAGCGTCGCGCGCGCGGGCCAGGTGGGCGAGGGCGAGGCCCTGGACCTCGGCGGCCTCTACCTCGTGCCCGGCCTGATCGACCTGCACACGCACCTCCTGCTGCACCCCTACGACGAGACGAAGTGGGACGAGCAGGTGCTGAAGGAGTCGCTCGAGCTGCGCACGATCCGCGCGGTGGTGCAGGCGCGCGCCACGCTCGAGGCCGGCTTCACGACGGTGCGCGAGCTCGGCACCGAGGGCGCGGGCTTCGCCGACGTCGCGCTGCGCGACGCGATCGCGCGCGAGCTCGTCAGCGGCCCGCGCATCTTCACGGCGACGCGCGCCATCGTGGCGACGGGCTGCTACGGTCCCGCGGGCTTCGACCCGCGTTGGGAGATGCCGAAGGGCGCGCAGGAAGCCGACGGCGTCGATGGCGTGCGCGTCGCCGTGCGCCAGCAGGTCGCGGCGGGCGCGGACTGGATCAAGTTCTACGCCGACTACCGCCGCGCCGCGGGCGCGCCGGCGACGCCCACGTTCTCGCTGGAGGAGATGACGGCGCTCGTGGCCGAGGCGACGAGCGCCGGCAAGCCTGTCGCCGCGCACGCCACGACCGACGAGGGCGCACGGCGCGCGACGCTGGCTGGCGTGAAGACGATCGAGCACGGCACGGAGATCTCGGAGGCGACGCTGAAGCTGATGCAGGCGCGCGGCGTCGTGCTCGTGCCCACCCTCGCCGCCAGCGAGGCCGTCGCGCGCTACGCCGGCTGGGACGGAGCGGAGCCGGCGCCCGAGCACGTGCGCGCGGGCCTCGCCACGCTGAAGAAGGCGCACGAGCTCGGCGTCCCGATCGCCAACGGCAGCGACGCGGGCGTCTTCCGCCACGGCGACAACGCGCGCGAGCTCGAGCTGCTGGCCGCGGCTCTCGGCTCGCCCGCGCTCGCCCTACGCGCGGCAACGCTCGACGCCGCGCGCGTGCTTAGCCGCGACGACCTGGGCCGCATCGCTGTGGGTTGTGCGGCCGACCTGGTGGCGCTGGAGGCCGACCCGCTGGCAGACATCCACGCGCTGCGCCGCGTGGTGCTCGTCGTGCGCGACGGGCGTGTGGTGTTCGACAAGCGCCCCAAGCGCTGAAGTTCAGTCGAACAACCCCTTCTGGATCCCGCGCGCGTACACGAGCTGGCCCTCGACCACGCGCACCGCCGGATCGAGCGCGTGCGCGCTCAGGCCGTCGCGCTGCACGTGGACCACGCGCACGCCGCGCACGCTGAGCGCGTCGCACAGGAGCCGGCGGTGGCAGTCGCTGACGCGCGCCTCGGCGCACATCACCGCGGTGCGGCGTTCCTTCGCCAGCGTCACGAGCTGCGCCAGGGCGCGCTGGAACTCGCTCGTCTGCATGTGGTCGGCGTAGCCGCGAAACGGGCCGGCGGGCAGGGCGACGTTCGGCGAGTCCGCGCACGCCTCACGGTGGCCGCCGAGCTCGACGAGGTGCGCGTACTGCACGCCGGCGCGCGGCAGGGCGAGGGCCAGCGACTCGCGCGAAAAATGCGGGTGGCGGCGCGAGACCGGATAGCGGCGCACGTCGACGACGCGCTGAAGCTCATGCGCGCGCACGAGCGCCAGGAACTCCTCCAGCGTCTGGTTCGAGTGCCCGAGGCTCCAGACGATCGGCGGTTCGGCGGTCACGGCGGGCAGGGCAGGTCGCGGATGCGGTACATGGCGGGGGGCGACAGGGTAGCGGCGGCCGGGAACCCGCCAAGGTCCGAGCCGACTCGCATGCGCTCCGGTAGGCTCCCGCAATGCCCGTCCACCAGGCCTCGCTCGAGTTCCGTACCCGCGGCCGCGGCACGCTCGAGCTCACCGATGAGGTGAACGCGATCGTGCGCGCGGCGCGGATCGCCCGCGGGCTCGCGACCGTGTTCGTGCACCACACCAGCGCCTCGCTGATCGTCTGTGAGAACGCCGACCCGACGGTGCGCGCGGACCTCGAGCGCTGGTTGGCGCGCGCGGTGCCGGACGGCGACCCCGCCTTCGAGCACGACGCAGAGGGTCCGGACGACATGCCGGCGCACGTGCGCAGCGCGCTGACCGCGACCTCCATCGTCCTGCCAATCCGCGACGGACGCCTGGACCTCGGCACCTGGCAGGGCGTGTACCTCTACGAGCACCGCCGCGCCCCGCACGAACGGCGCGTCAGCGTGACTGTGCTGGGCGAGGGCGACGGGTAGAGTGGCGCGCCCCATGTCGCGCTTCTTCGCTCTCTGCGTCGTTTTCTGTCTCGTCGGATGCGTCGCCGATGGTTCGCGCTCGCCGGCCGGTGCGCGCGAGCTGTTCGACGGCCACTCACTCGCCGGCTGGTCCGGAGACGCGCGTCACTGGCGCGTGGAGAACGGCGCGATCGTGGGCGAGAGCACTGCCGCCAACCCGCTCGAGCACACGACCTACCTCGCCTGGACGGGCGGCGAGGTCGCCGACTTCGTGCTCGAGCTTGAATGGCGCATGCAGGGCGGCAACTCGGGCGTGCAGTTCCGCAGCCGCGCGAGCGCGCAGGAGACCGTCGCCGGTTACCAGGCCGACCTCGAGGACGGCCCCGACTGGACCGGCGGGCTCTACGAGCAGGACGGGCGCGGCATCGTCACGCGCCGCGGCGAGCGCGTCGTGCTCGACGCCACCGGGAACTCGTCGGTGGAGCGCTTCGCCGACGGCGAGGCCCTGCGCGCGCGCGTCGACGTACACCAGTGGAATCGCCTGCGCATCACCGCCTCCGGGCCGCGGCTCACGATCGAGGTGAACGACGAGCTCTTCTCGGAGACGATCGACCTCGACCCGGCCCACGCCGCTCGTCGCGGCGCCCTCGCGCTGCAACTGCACCAGGGCGCGGCGATGCGCGTCGAGTTCAGAGACCTGCGCCTGCGCGAGCTCGGCATCGCTGCAGCCGCGCCCACGCGGGCGGCGAAGGCGGGGAGCGAAGCCTGGGACGTCGACGGAGAGCCGCAATGGATCTGGCCGCAGGGCGCGGTCGCCGACGGACAGGGCGCGTGGTTCGTGCGCGACTTCACGCTTTCGGCCGCGCCGGCCCAGGCCGAGCTGTGGATCACCTGCGACAACGAGTTCGATGCCTGGCTGAACGGAACGGGCGTGGCCACCGGCGACGACTGGATGGCGCCGTTGCGCGTGGACGTCAGCGCGGCGCTGCGCGCGGGCAACAACAAGCTGCTCGTGCGCGGCTCGAACCGCGAGAGCCAGGCGGGGCTGTGCGCGCGCCTCACGGGCACGTGCACCGACGGCAGCGCGATCGCGGTGGAGAGCGACGCGAACTGGCGCGCGTGTCTCGCCGACGAGCTCACGCCCAAGGACGACGCGCAGCTTTTCGGCTGGCTCGACCAGGTGCAGTGGAGCGCGCCGCAGAGCTTCGGCGGCCTCGAGGCGCTGCCCTGGGCGGCGCTCGCGCGCGCCGAGCCGGCGCCGAGCTTCGCGCCCGCGGCCGAGGCGATCCACGTGCCCGATGGCTTCCGTGTGGAGCTCCTCCACACCGTGGACAGCGCACGCGAGGGCTCGTGGGTGTCGCTGGCCGTCGATCCGCGCGGGCGGCTCTACGCCAGCGATCAGTACGGCGGGTTGTTCCGCATCACCGTCCCGGTGCTCGGCACGAGCGGCGAGACGGTGGTGGAGCCGGTTGCTGTTGCGCTCGGGGAAGCGCACGGCCTCTTGTGGGCCTTCGACGCGCTGTACGTCGTCGTCAACGGCGCGGGCAAGTACAAGAGCGGCCTCTACCGCGTGCGCGACACGGACGGCGACGATGCGCTCGATCAGGTCGAGTGTCTGCGCGCGCTCGACGGCGACGGCGAGCACGGCCCCCACGGCCTGGTGCTCGACGCGAGCGGCGAAGCGCTGCTGCTCGTGGCCGGCAACTACACGCATCTCCCCGAGCCGATGGCGCGCTACCGCCGCCCGCGCAACTGGGCCGAGGACGCGCTCCTGCCCGTGATCCCCGACCCGAACGGCCACGCGGTCGAGATCCGCGCGCCGGGTGGCTGGGTCGCGCGCACGGATCGCGACGGCAAGGAGTGGGAGCTCGTCGCCGCCGGCATGCGCAACACCTACGACATCGCGCTGAACGCGGACGGCGAGATCTTCGCCTACGACTCCGACATGGAGTGGGACACCGGCATGCCCTGGTACAAGCCCACGCGCGTGCTGCACGTCGTCAGCGGCGCCGACTACGGCTGGCGCACGGGCGAGAGCACCTGGCCGGCCGACAGCTACGACGCCTGGCCGAGCGCGGTCGATCTGGAGCTCGGCTCGCCGACGGGCATCGTGTTCGGCGAGCAGACGAGCTTCCCCGAGCCGTGGAAGAGCGCGCTGTTCGCCTGCGACTGGGCCTACGGGCGCGTGTTCGCGGTGCAGCTCGAGCCCGAGGGCTCGACGTATCGCGGCGGCTACGAGCTCTTCGCCAGCGGCCAGCCGTTCCCCGTGACCGACATCGTCGCCGCGCCGGACGGCGCCCTGTACGTGACGATCGGCGGGCGCCAGACGCAGTCGGGGCTGTATCGCATCTCGTGGGACGGTCCGGCGCCCGCGGCGAGCGAGCCGGCGGAGAACGCGGGCGACGTGCTGCTTCTGCGCGAGGCCCGCGCGCTGCTCGAGCGCACGCACGCCGCAGACGCGCTCGACTTCGGCGGCGGGCCGCGCGCGGACGACGAGCGCGCCGCGCGGCTCGCGCTGGGGGTGCTCGGCCACGCGGATCCCTTCCTGCGCCGCGCCGGGCGCGTTGCGCTCGAGCACCTCGATCCGGCGCTGTGGTCCGAGAGCGTGCGCGCGCAGAGCGATTCACGCGCGGCGCTCGAGGGTTGGCTGGCGCTGCTGCACGCGGAGCCGACGCTCGACGCGCACGAGCTGGTCGAGCGCGCGCTCGGGATCGCGGCCAACGTCGCGGGCCGCGACGAGCGCACGGACGCGCTGCGGCTGCTGCAGCTCGCGCTGCTGCGCCTCGAGGTCCACGACGCCGAGCGCGCGCGCCTGCGCGCGGAGCTCGACCCGCTGTACCCGAGCGGCGAGGCGCGCTTCGACCGGCAGTTGCTGGCGCTGCTCGTGACGCTGCGCGCCGACGTGGCCGGCCGCGCGCTGGACGCGCTCGAGCGCGCCGCTACGCAGCAGGAACGCCTGGCGCTCCTCGACGCGCTGCGCGCGCTCGAGGGACCGTGGAGCGAGCGCGACGGCCAGCGCCTGCTGGCTGCCTTCGAGCGCGAGCTCGCCAGTCTGAAGGGCGGCTTCTCCGCGCGCGGCTTCGTCGAGGCCATGCGCGCGCAGGCCGCCGAGCACCTGGGCATCGAGCTCGTCGCCGCTCCCGACGACGGCGCGCTCGCGCCGGCCGGAGCGCCGATCGCCGCGCCCGGCGCCGCGGGCCGCGCGCTGCACGCCTGGACGCTCGCCGCGCTCGAGCCCGACCTCGGCACCGTCGCCCGCGGCCGCGACTTCGCGCGCGGGCGCGCCGCCTACGAGCTCACGAGCTGCGTGCAGTGCCACCGCTTCGCCGGCGACGGCGCGAACCGCGGCCCCGACCTGACCGGCGCCGCCGGGCGCTACTCGCCGCGCGATCTCCTGGTGGCGATCCTCGAGCCCTCGCGCGAGGTGCCCGACGTGTGGCGCGACACGGAGCTGTGGGGCGCCGACGAGCTGCTCACCGTGGGGCGCGTCGAGGCCGAGCGCGCGGACGAGCTCGTCGTGCGCGACGTCGCCGGCGAGCGCGTGCGCCTCGCGCCGGCGCTCGTCACCGAGCGCGTTCCGCACCGACTCTCGCGCATGCCCGAGCGCCTCCTGGACGTGCTGGAGCGCGACGAGGTGCTCGACCTGCTCGCCTACGTGCTCTCCGGCGGTGAGCCCGCGGATGAGCGCTTTCGCTGAAGGCAGCCGCCTGCCTGCGCGAGCCGCCGACTCGCAGGGTCGCCCGCAACGCGGGGCCTTGACTTCACCGCTGTGGGCGGCTTGATGACTCCATGTCCAGCCCGAGCGTGGTCGTGATCGGAGGGCCGAACGGAGCGGGCAAGACCACCGCATCGAAGGCCCTCCTGCGCGACACCCTGGCGGTCACGGAGTTCGTCAACGCCGACACGATCGCACGCGGGCTGTCGGGCTTCCACCCGGATGGTTCGGCCGTCACCGCAGGACGGGTCATGCTCGCGCAACTGCACGCCCTGGCTGCGAAGCGCATCGATTTTGCCTTCGAGACCACCATGGCGAGCCGCAGCTTTGCCCCCTGGCTGCGAGACCTCGCGACCGCTGGCTACCGCATCAGCCTGGTCTTCCTGTGGCTGCCCACACCCGATCTCGCCGTGCAGCGGGTTCGCGAACGCGTGCGCGCCGGGGGCCACGACGTGCCGGAGGCGACGATCCGGCGCCGCTTCGGGCGTGGCATCCGGAACTTCCTCCAGCCGTATCGCCCCCTGGCGCAGTCCTGGCGGGTCTACGACAATTCCGGGAGCTCCGGTCCGGTCTTGTTCGCAAGCGGCCAGAGCCCCATAGCCGAGAGAATCCTGGATGAAGAACGATGGCGAGCCTTCCAAGCCCACGCCGCTCGGTCCGACGAAGGCGCGGACGATCGAGGAGCTGATGCTTGACGGCACGGAGATCGACGAGGCTCTGCGGCGTGCGGTGCGCGAAGCCCTGCTGCGCCACAAGAAGCTCGGCAACTCGATCGCGGTCTGGCGCGAAGGCAAGGTCGTGGTTCTTCCGCCGGAAGAAATCCAGGTCTGAGCCCGGACGTTCGTGCTGGTCACGGGCTTCGACCGGCTTGTGCTCGTGACCCTGGCGCGGCGCCGATTGCGGGCCCACTTGCGCGGACGAAAGCGGGTAAGCGATGATGCTGGTCCGTCGCCCGAGCGGTGCGGAGACCGCCTCAAGACCGAGGAGGCTCCGTTCCGGCGCGGAGAAGGACTCGAGGATCGCTCATGCTGCAACTCCGTCGGTTCGGCGTCGTCTGCGCTCTGTCCGTGCTGCCAGTCCTCGCGCGCGCGCAGGAGCCCAAGCTCGGCGGCACCTGGTACGAGGACAAGACCGACCTCGGCTTCAAGATCAAGGCGCCCAAGGACTGGGAGTTCGTGCCCGGCTCGCCGCTCGAGGCCAACCTGATCGGCAAGTACGCCGACCCCGGCGAGGGCAAGTACGTGCCGCTCGGCAAGGACGCCGAGATCATCGCCGAGATCTTCCTGGTCAAGTTCGACAAGCGCGGCGGCGGCAAGAAGGAGAAGCGCCAGGTCGGCGACCAGTCCGTCGAGATCGACATGCAGGGCCTGGCCGACATCGGCCTGTGGATGGAGCGCGGCCTCGACGAGGGCGACGGCTGGCACAAGGTCGAGGGCCCGACGCCGCTCAAGAGCGGCGTGGTCGACTCCGTCTTCTACATCTACGAGGGCATGTCGAGCCGGCGCAGCGCGTCGAACGCGGTGCCGCAGCCGGTGGCCGCGTACGTGGCGAAGTACGCGCTCGGCCCCCAGCTCGCGGTCGCGTTCGTCGGCCTCGGCCCGGCGGGCAAGAAGTGGCGCACGTTCGAGAGCGCCTACGCGGCCGTGGCGAAGTCGCTGCAGCCCGTGGCGGTCGCGAGCGCGGGCGCGGCGAGTGCGACCGAGCCCGACAGCAAGGACCCGCGCGCCGCGAAGCGCGCGCAGCTGAAGGCCAAGATGGCCACGCAGCCCGGCTGGAGCCTGTACGAGACGCCCAACTACTTCATCGTCTCGTGCTACGACGACAAGCAGTTCATCGAGGAGATGAAGCTGCGCCTCGAGGCGATCCGCGCCGTCTACGAGAAGGACTACCCGCCCTCGATGGCGCGCGCGATCAAGCCGCGCGCGGCCGCCGCGGAGGACGAGCAGCCGGAGGGCGCGCCGCAGACCCCGCCCGACCCGGACCGAACCGTCGCCGCGCCGGCGCCGATCGACGCGCTCGAGCTCGGCAAGTGCAGCGTCGTGCGCCTGTGCAAGGACCACGATCAATACATGCAGTACGGTGCGCCGGCCGGTACCGGCGGATACTTCAACTCGATGGAGGAAGAGCTCGTCATCTACGATGACAAGCAGGACCAGGGCCGCGACTACACCTGGGCGGTCATGAACCACGAGGGCTTCCACCAGTACATCCATTCCTTCTTCGGGAACCTGTCGCCGCACAGCTGGTACAACGAGGGCACGGGCGACTACTACTCCGGCTTCGACTTCAACCTGAAGACGAAGAAGTTCACGCCCAAGAAAGAGGTGGGCCGGCAGGACAACCTGCTGCTGATCCGCGAGGAGTACGCCACGCTGAAGGACTTCGTCCACTGGACGCAGCAGCAGTACTACCGCACGGGCAGGGGCAAGACGGGCGAGGTGAAGCCGGGCTGGGCCTGGTACGCGCAGGGCTGGTCGCTGATCTGGTTCCTGCGCACCGGCGAGGGCAAAGCGAAGGGTTGGCAGAAGGAGTGGGGCAAGATCCTCGACACGTACCTGCTCGCTCTGCTCGAGACCGGCGAGCTGGACAAGGCGCTCGACAAGGCCTTCGAGGGCATTGACTGGGACGCCTTCGAGGCGAGCTGGCGCGGCTACATGATGTAGCGCGCGGGGCGGCTCACAGCTCGTCCGCGTGCGGCACCTCGCCCGAGGTCCCGTCGTCCGCCGCCGTGCGCGCGATCGTCGCGAGCTCGAACAGCGGCCCCTGACCGATGCCCGGGCAGCCGCGCGCCGCCGCGCGCCAGTGCTCGCTCGAGGCCACGTTGCGCTCCCAGAACGGCCAGGTGCGGCACTGCTTCGGGCGCGCGGCGTAGACCGTGCAACCCTGCTCGCCGCTCCAGAAGACGCACTCGAAGTTGAGCTTCTCGCTCAGGCTCGTCGTGCCGTCGGCCAGCAGGCGCGTGTAGCGCTCGCTGAAGTCCGCGAGGTCCAGGCCGACGAGCCGCGCCAGACGCTCGACCTCGTCCTCGCTGACGCGCACCGCGCCCGGCTCGCCCGTGCAGCAGTGGCCGCAGCGCGTGCAGGCGAAGCGCAGGCCGTCCTTGTACCAGGGGAGCTCGCTCATCTCCTCGATCTCAGCACATGAAGCGGCCGAAGGGGATCCCGCCCGCGGCCAGCATCCACGGCACGTCCGCCAGGCACGAGAGCGCGATCCCGCCCAGACGCCAGCGCACGCCGCGCTTTCCCGAGCCGCCGAGCACGGTGGTGAAGTCGCGCTCGCCCGTCACCAGCAGGAACTCGATCAGGCCCCACTCGAGCCAGCGCACGGGCACGTACACGGCGAGGTAGGTGAGCGCGCTGGCCACGCCGAAGGGCAGCGCCTCCACGCCCGCGAGGCTCTCCATCACCGCCCCGCCGGCGAGGAAGATGCCCACGCCGAACACGAGGCCCAGCAGCATGCGCAGCACGCCGAGGCCGACGCCGAGCCCGAGCTTCGCCGCGCGCTCGGGCCGGAACACGCGCACGCCGACCCAGCACCAGGTGCAGTAGGCCGCCGCCTTGAGCACGAGGTAGGCGCCGCCGATGAGCACGCTCGCATCCATGCGGTGGGGGATCGTAGCGCGCGCGCAGTCTGGATGCGCGGCCCCCGAGGCGTTCGAAGGTGCGTCACGGCTGGCGCGCCAGCGACAGATGGAGCGCCGGCTCGTCGTCGCCCAGGCTCGCGAGGGTGAGCTCGAAGCGGCCGCTGAGCTCGCCCGCGGCGCTGACGACCAGCGTGTAGCTCCCCGGCGGCGCCGAGACGCGCGCCAGCGGCGGCGCGCTCGCGCAGTCGGCGTTGCCGGCCCAGATCAGCGCGCCCTGCGCATCGAACAGCGAGCAGGCGATCCACTTCGGCGCCGGCGCTTCCGGCGGGAACCCGAAGGCCACGCTGCGCACGCCGCAGCGCTCCAGCACCAGCGCAAAGCTCGTCTCGTGCCCTTCCTCGATCACGAACTCGCGCCGCACCTGGCGCACGCCCTCGCCGGAGACGATCAGCGTGTGGCGCCCGGGCGCGAGCGCGCCGGAGGTGAGCTCGCCGCCGCCGACGCGCGCCACGCCGCCCTCGTGCTCGCTCGCATCGGCGATCCACGTGGTGAGCGCGGCCATGCGCTCCTCGGCGAGGCCGCTCAGCGGCACGCGCAGGCGCCCTGAGGGCTCGAAGGCGAGGCGGCCGAGGTCGAGCGTCTCGCCGGGCACGAGCGTGCGCGCGCCGATGTGCTTCCACGGATGGTCCGGGTGGCGCAACTCGAGCTCGAGCGTGCCCGGCGGCACGCCCTCGACGACGAGCGCGCCGTGTTCGCCGGCGCTGACGAAGGCGCGCCAGAGCTTCCGTTCCTCGTGCCACACCTGGAGCTCGGCGCCGGCGAGCGGCGCGCCCTCGCTGGTCGTGACCTCGGCGGTGATGCGCGCGCTCTCGAGCGCGTCGGGCACGCGCAGCACGAGCGGCGCGCCGTCGGGCCAGACCTCGGCGAGCTCGAGCTCCGGGAAGCCGTTCCAGCCGTGTTTCGGCTGCACCCACAGCGTGTACGCGCGCCGCTCGAGGCCGCTGAGCGCGAAGCGGCCGTCGGCGCCGCTCGCCTCCGAGCGCGTGCGCTGCGCGCGGTCATCGGGGGCGACGAGGACGACCACGTGGTCCGCCAGCGGCGCGCCGTGCGCGTCGAGGAGCTGGCCCGTGAGCGTGGGCGTGGGTGCGAGCGCGACCTCCCACTCGGCCGTCTCACCCGGATGCAGCGTGAGCTCGCGCTCGGCCTCGCCGTACTGCTGGTGGCGCGCGAGGAGCCGCACGCGTCCGCCGAGCTGGCCGAGCGCGAAGCGTCCGTCGAGCCCGGACCACGTCGAGACGCTGGCGAAGCGCTCGGCCTCGCCGCAACGGATCCAGGTGGAGGCGAGCGGCTGCCCGTCCGGCCCACGCACGCGCCCGACCACGCGCGCCTCGCGCGCGAGCACGAGCGTGCACTCGTTCGGCGCGCCATCGAGCACCTCGAACGAGCTCGCGAGCGTCGCGAAGCCGTTCGCGCGCACCTGCAGCGGCTGGAGCCCGAGCGGCGCGCTGGCGAGCGCGAAGCGACCGTCCGCGTCGGTGCTCACGCGCTGCGCCGGCGCGGCCGGGTCCGAGCCGCCCTCATCCTGGCGCACCCACACGATGTCCTCGGCGCCCACGAGCACGTCGGCCTCGGCGATGGGCGCGCCGCGCTCGTCGAGCACGCGGCCGTGGAGCTCGCTCGCGCTCGCCACGAGGCGCAGCACGAGGCTCACGCGGTCGCCGGCTCCGCCGCGCACGCCGCGCAGCGCGCTCGGCGCGAAGCCGTTCTTGCGCGCGCCCAGCCAGTGGTCGGGGCCGACCTGGCGCAGCGTGAACGCGCCCTGTGCGTCGGCGCGCGCGACGACGTGGCCGAGGTTCGGACGGTAGCGCTCGGACAGCCACACGTCGGCCGCGGGCACGGGCTCGCCGCGCGCGTCGAGCACGCGGCCCTCGACGGTGACGCCGTCGAAGAGCGCGAGGGTGAGCTCGCACTCGTGTCCGGCGCGCACGTTTCCCTGATCCTCGCGGCCGCGGAGCAGACGCACGTACCACGAGCCGGGCGCAAGCGTGTCGAAGCGCGCCTCGCCGCGCTCGTCC
Source organism: Planctomycetota bacterium (assembly GCA_009691855.1). Classification (GTDB taxonomy): domain Bacteria; phylum Planctomycetota; class UBA1135; order UBA1135; genus JABFRZ01. Next base: position 13,119 of record SIAI01000046.1, read on the forward strand.
GCGGTGCCGACGAGCGGATCGTCGTTGCGCCCGCCCGGCGGCGTGAGCAGCACGAGCTCGCCGGGCGCGGGCGCGCCGTCGGGCCCACGCACGTGGACGAGGAGGCGGCCGAGGAGCTCGGCGGCGGCGGGCGCGTGGGCCTGCGGGACCGGCGCGACGCTCAGCTCCTCGCGCGCCGGCTCGGCCTCGGCCGCCACCGGCGCGCGCTCCCGTGGCGCCTCGAGCGCGACCGGCGGATTCTCCGCGACCGCGACCGAGTTTCCGGCCGGCGCACGCTCAACGCGCTGCACACCCCACCACACGAGCGCGGCCAAGAGGGCGACGCTCACGACGACGAGCTTCTTCACGGCGAACAGTCCTCCAGCCAGGGTCACGAGGGACAGCGGGGCATGGAGCGCGACCGCATGCTCGACCACCGCCGCGCGCACCGCGGCGAGCCCGCGCGTGGGCGTGGCGACGACGAGCAGCGCGCCGGCGAGTCCGGCCGGTAGCGCGCGGCGCAGGCACTCGGTGCCGCGCGCGAGCTGCGAGCGCACCGTGCCGCTCGGTCGCTCGAGCGCCGCCGCGATCTCCGGCACGCTGAGTCCGTGCCGCAGCCGCAGCGTCAACACCGGCCGGAAGGCCGCCGGCACGCGCTCCAGCGCCGAATCGAGCTGCGCCAGGAGCTCCGTGCGTTCGGCCTCGAGCGCCGGGTCTCCGGGCGTCGCCCGCTCGAGCCGTTCCGGATCCGGCCGCCGCGCCGCGCGCTCGCGAGCCTTCCGCGCCTCGTTGGCCAGGATCCCGACGAGCCACGGCAGCACGCGCTGCGTCCGGTCAAAGCTCGCCGCGCGCTCGATCGCCGCCACGAACGTCGCCTGCAGCACGTCCTCGGCGTCGGCCGCATCGCGCGTCGCGTGCAGCGCGACCCGCAGGAGCTCCGGAGCGACGAGGTCGTAGACCTCACCCAGCGCCCGCGGATTGCCGCTCGCCGCGAACTCGCGGAAGAGCCGGTCGGCCGAGGAGTGCGCTCCATCCATGACCGGAGCTCTCCCGACGAGGGGCGCGGGCATCTCCGGGATTGTGGCAGAAACCCGAGCGAGCGGGTCCTCGGCTGGGCGCGCGGCTACAGCTTGCGCACGAACAGGTTCCGGAACGACACCATCGGCTCCTCGCTCACGTTCTCCGCGCCGTGGTGTTGCAGGCCGATGAAGCCCGTCTTCGCGCGCTTCTCGAAGGGGTCGCCGCTCTCGGGTTTCAGCGCGAGCGTGTCCACGTCGTAGAGGGTCTTGCCGTTCAGCGCCACTGCTAGGCGCGAGCCGTGGTACAGGACCTCGTAGGTGTTCCATTCGCCCAGAGGGCGCACCGCGTTGCGGTCGCCGGGTGGGACGGAGCCGTAGAGGCTGCCGGTGAACTGCCAGGGCTTGAGGTGGGAGTTCGTGCCGGCCTCCCAGTTGAAGTCGTCGAGGATCTGCACCTCGAGACCCGAGAACGCCGGGTTCGTGCCGTCGCGCGCGGCGCGCAGGAAGAGGCCCGAGTTCGCCATCTTCGCGATGCGGAAGTCGAGGCGCAGCTGGAAGTCCTGGTAGTCCGCCGCCGTGAGGATGTGGCCGCCACCGCCCTTCGAGAGGAAGGAGAGCACGCCGTCGGCGAAGCGGAAGCGGTCGCGCTCACCTTCGACGTCCCAGCCGGCGAGCGACTTGCCGTCGTAGAGCGACTTCCAGCCGAGCTCGCCCGCCTTCTTCGTCGTCGCGAGCATGCCCTTCGCGTCGGTCTGGAAGAGCTCCTCGCCGAACAGCGGCAACTCCTTGATGCGCAGGTTGCGGAAACGCGCCGTGCCGGTGTCGTCGCGACCACCGTGGACCTGTACGCCGATGAGTCCCGTTGGCGCATAGCCCGGCGCGTCGGCGGGCTGCTGGAAGTCGGTGAGCTTTTCACCGTTCAGCCAGAACTCGAGGTGCATGTCGAAGCCCGTGCAGCGCACGCGCACGTCGTTCCACTCGTCCTTCTTGAACTTGGCCTTGCCCGCCTCGCAGTGCTGCAGGAAGCCGTCGGCGTAGATCGCGCCGATCTCGCCGTCGTCGTGCCAGTCGAGCGTGACCTGCGCGCCCTTCAGGTCGCGCTCGGGCGGCAGCATGCGCACGAACACGCCCGAGTCGAAGGGGAAGTCGAGCTTGGTCTCGAGGCGCAGCTCGAAGCTCGCGTAGGGCTTCTCCGTGTAGAGGAGTCCGCCCTCGCCCTGCGCGCCTTGGCGCCCGACGAGGCAACCGTCCTCGACCGTCCAGCGCGCCGCGCCGTCGTAGCGTCCGCCGTGCGCGATCCAGCCGCTCAGGCTCTGGCCGTCGAAGAGCGCGTGGAAGCCGGACTCGTCGCCGGCGGGGGCGGGGCACAGAGCGAGCAGGGAAGTGGCGAGGACGAAGCTCATGGGCCGCGGATCCTACGCACTCCGACCCCGAGACGGGAGATCGAGTGCGTAGGGGCCGTCCACGCCTCGAGATCCGAGGCATGCTTCAGTCGACAGATGCATCCAGGAGGCTCCCCAGCCATGAACCCGCTCCGCGAACTGCTCCGCGAACACGCCGCGATCCGCGCCCTGACCGCACGCTTCGAGTTCGAGGCCACGCTGGGCGAGACCCAGGGCGCAATCGACGGGGAAGCGGTGGGCCGCCTGCTGCACTTCTTCGAGCACGAGCTCGACGGCCACCACCAGGAGAAGGAGGAGCGCATCCTCCTGCCGCGCCTCGTCGCCCACGCGCGTGGTCGGGAGCTCGACCTCGTGCTGCACCTCGGCCAGGATCACGCGCGCCAGCGTGCGGTGCTCGCGCACCTCGCGAACCAGCTCGAGAGTGCGTCGTGGGGCGAGCCCAACTCGCTGCGCGTGCTGGCTCGTGAGGCGCGGCGCTTCGTGCGTCTGCAGCAACAGCACTCGCGCTGGGAACAGCACGAGATCTTTTCTCTCGCGCGTCGCTGGCTCACGCCCGACGACGAGCGCGCGATCGCGAGCGACTTCCGCAGGTTGGACGAGGCCCGGGGCGGGTCGGTATGGGATGCGGCCTGCGCCCTGGCGGCCTGGTTGGACCAGCGCCGAGCCTTCGTTCCGGCCATGCCCGTCTGACCCCGACGGGCGGCGGAAGAAAGCGGGAGCCGCGCTTCCAGGGGAATCGCGGCTCCCGTGCTCTGTTCGCAATCGCGCGGTGCTGCACCCCGGCAGTTCGTGCCTGGCCCGCTTTCTCGTGCACCAAGCGCGCAGGCCGCGCTCGATCCTCGGACCCGGACGGCAGCTGCGCACGTGCTCCGCCGAAGGCGTAGAGGCGTGCGAAGTACGGCTGACGAGTCGACCGGTCTCCGCATCCGAGGACATGCTTTGGTGGGAATCAAGCTCGAGGGGACATCCATGAAGACACTGGCCGTACTGGCGCGCGAACACGGAACGATCGAGTCGATGGCGCAGCGTTTCGAGGTCGAGATCGCGCGGATACCGGGTGGGGAGGAGGTCGATGCCGAGGCCTTGGAGCGCCTGTTGGGCTTTTTCGAGCTCGAAGTCGACGGCCACCATCAGGAGAAGGAGGAGCGCGTCTTTCTGCCGCGCCTGCTCCTGCGCGCGCCGTCGGAGGAGGCGCGGGCGTTGCGCGGACTGCTCGACGACCACCGCGCACAGCGTCAGCTGCTGGCCGGCATGCGCGGCGAGATCGAGGGCGTGGCCTATGGCGACGGCGGTGCGCTCAACGCCTTGTTGCACAACGCCAGGCGCTACCTGACCGTGCAGCGCGAGCACTCGCGCTGGGAAGGCGCACGGCTGTTCCCGCTCGCACGGCTTTGCCTGAGCCGTCGCGACGACCACGCGATCTGCCGCGGCTTCCGGCGCCTGGAGACGAACCACGGACACGCGCTGTGGGACGCGGCGGCGGCGCTCGTCGCGTGGCTGGAGCTCCGCCGGGCGCCGGCGTCGGCATGAGCGAGTAAACGGGGCTTCGCGCTCCCCGAGGCTGCCCGCAAACGAAGCGGCCGCGGGCCTCGGGCGCCCACGGCCGATTCGAGCCGCTCGTCGGCGCTACTTCTTCTGTGCCTCGGCCACCAGCTCGTCGATGCGCTGATCGAGCACCTCGTCACCCGGCGAGCCGAGCCAGTGGTCGCGGATCACGCCCTGGGCATCGACGAGATAGAGGTTCGGATAGCCGCTGACGTTCCACTTCGAGGCCAGGGAGTCCTTGTCCGGCTCGATCGCGTTGCGCCAGGTGATGCCTTCCTTCTGGAACTTCGCCAGGACCTCCGCGGCGGGACCGTCGTTGTTGATGCCGAGCAGGGCGAAGGGCTTGTCTTGCAGGCGCTTCACGAGCGCCTTTTCGTGCGGCAGCATGGCCACACAACCGCTTCACCAGAAGCCCCAGAAGTCGATCAGCACGACCTTGCCCTTGTAGTCGGAGAGCTTGAAGCCCGCGCCCTCGGCATCGACCGCGTTGAAGTCGGGGCACGGCCGGCCGGGGCTGAGGTTCTCGAGCGCGAAGATCAGCGCGGCTCCGGACTTGGCGTAGCTGCTGCCGTTCAGCGACTTGACGTCGTCGTAGCTGGCGAGCTGCGCCAGGACCTGCTTCGCCTCCGCCAGGCGCGGATCGTCGGGCTTGCGCTTCTCGCCCAGCACCGCGCCCAGGCTGTACAGCGCGGCTGCCTGCACCTTGCGGTGCGGCGAGCTGGCCGCGAGCTTGCGCAGCGCCTGGAGGGCCTTCGCCTCGCCGACCATCGGCGCCTCGAAGCGCAGGTTGATGGCCAGGCTCTCGAGCTTCTCGGAAGGCAGGAAGTCGCGCGTCAGCGCCGTCAGCGCTTCGCCGGGCAGCTGGCCGGAGAGGCCCTGCGAGGCCAGGCCGAACACGTGCGACCAGCCGTCGAAGCCCACGTCCGTCCCGGGGTTCGCGCGCGCCACGACCGCCAGGCGCTCGGCGAACTCGGGCAGGACCTTCTGCTGGAACTCCTCGTACAGCGCGCCGACTTCTTGCTCGTCGGTCAGTTCTTTGGCGGCCTTGCGCAGCTCCTTGAACTCCTGGTCGAGCTCTTTCTGGATCGATTGCAGCTCTTGTTTGGCGTCCTGCGCCGTGAAGGAGCCGAGCAGGCACAGGGCCAGGGCCAGGCCGGGTTTCGTCAAGATCATGGTGTTTCTCGAGCGGGCCGAGCGCGCGCAGCAGCGCGCTTGATTGGGCGGACTATACTCCCGATCGGGCGATGCGGGACGCGCCTGGAGGGGCTGGGCGGTGAAAGCTGCGTATCCGCGCGAGCGTGGCCGTCGGAGCGGTGTCAGTCGCGGACAGGACCGGCGCGCTCCAGCAGGGCGAAGAAGCGCTCGGCCTTGCTGCGCGCGGGCTCGAGCGGCACGCCGCAGGCCGCGAACAGGGCCCGCAACGCGCCCTCGATCGCCGCCACCGGCGCGTCGCGCGGCAGCTCGAGCTCGAGCTCGCGCTCGATCACTCCGCCGGGAAAGTGCGTGGTGTCGAACTCGAACACCAGCTCGGATCCGCCGCCCTCGCGCGGGAAGGCCAGGGGCCCGACGCGCAGCCGCTCGTTCTCGAACGCGCCGAGGTGCAGCAGCGGCGCCGTCCCCGCGCGCGCGCGCAGCTCGTGCACCAGCGGCGCCGCGGCGAGCAGGCTCGCCTCCAGCAGCGCGAGTGGAGAGCGGCGTCCGTCGAGCAGCGCGCGCGCCTCGTCGGCGGAGAGTGTGAGCTCCTCCTCGGGCCGCGCGGCAAGCGCGCCCGGCGCGCCCAGCAGCGGGCCCTTGAGCGCCAGCGTGTACACGCCCTGCTCCTCGCGCAGGCGCAGCGCGAGGAGCGCGTCGCGCAGGGCGCGTTGAGCCGTATCGAAGAAGTGGTTCGTCTGCCGCGCGCTGCGCGCGGGCGCGCCGCCGAGGCTCGTCAGCAGGCGCTGCTCAGCCTCCGCGTCGGGGATGCGCAGCTTGAATTCGCGCTCGATCGGACGGCTCATCCCGAGCGCGTGCTCACGCGCGCGCCGTGCTGCGCGCGCTGGCGTCCGTCTCGCGCCACTCCTGCAGCTTCTGCCAGAAGTGCTCGGTGAACTGCTGGTGTTCGTGGCTCGGGAACAGCGCGGCGACCTTGCCGGCCACGGCCTCGCGCGCGCGCGGCGTGCCGAAGAACTCCCAGGCGACCTCGTCGAGCTGCGCCAGGTGCTTGTCCTGGAACTCCCAGAAGCGCTCGGACTCGTAGCGCTCGTGCGCGATCGCGGCGTAGGCGGCGAGCTTGTCGCGCGGGCTCATGTCGTGCTCGTCCGCGATGGCGAAGAACGGTTGCCAATCGAGGTTCAGGCGCATGGGCTTCTTGGTCGCGGCGCAGAACAGCGACCAGCGGATCTTGGCCTTCACCAGCCACGGGAAGTGCACGTGCAGCGAGGTCACCTGGCTGTCCGGGCACGGGTTGGCGAAGTCGATCGGGTACCACACGCCGCCCTTGAGCAGCGCCTCGCAGGAGTTGAAGTCCCAGCCGAAGAACGAGTTGATCGTCAGCGTCGTGTCCTCGAGCAGCGACTCGTCCTCGTCCGCCAGGAAGTCCTCGCCCGGCAGGTAGCGCTCGTGCAGCGGCTTCGCCGGGTCGTACTGGATCGTCTTGGTCTGCGGGCCGACGCCCACGCAGCGCACGAAGCTCTCGAAGGGGAAGATGCCCTGCTGCAGGTGCATCACGAACTTGCCCGAGCGCTCGTAGGCCTCGCGCAGGCCGGCCTCGTCTTCGACCTTGTTCACGCCCACCCAGCCGCCGCCGTCGAAGGGCTTCATGAACAGCGGATAGCCGAGGTCCTTGCCCATCTCGCCCAGATCGAAGAGCTTGGCGTAGCGCTCCAGCGTCACCTGCAGGTCGGGCTTCTCGTCGTAGGCCTTGGGCGGGATCAGCCAGGTGCGCGGGATCGGCAGCCCGAGGCGCATCATCGCGCAGTAGGTGGTGTGCTTCTCGTTCGATTGCACCGACCAGGGATTGTTGAAGACGTAGGTCCCGTTGAGGATCACGGCCTTCTTGATCCACTCACGACTGAGGTGGTACCAGTGTGTCAGGCGGTCGATCACCACGTCGTACTTCGACGGGTCGTCGAGCCGGAACGGGTCGATGGCGACGCGCGAGACGTCGAAGCGCAGCGTGTCCTTGCCCAGCTTCAGGTGCAGGTCGAGTTTCTTGACGATCTCCTCGTAGCAGATCGGCCAGCAGACGTCGGCTCCGAGCGAGAGCCCGATCTTGCGCGTGACTTGGGGCACGGGGGTGAGTCCTCCGGGAAGGGCGGCGCAGTGTAGCCTGAGCCGCGCGAGGGAGAAGCCCGGACCCGCGCACACGAGACCGGCAGGACTCAGCTTCGTTCCGGCCCGCGATAGGCAGCCGGGTTCCAGGTGTGGATCTCGTCCTTGCCCTCCCGACACCAGGCATGGAGCGCGTCATAGAGCACGAGCCCATGCCGGAGCATCTCGTGGTCGTCGTGGAAGAGGCGTGAGAGTCCGAGCGAGAGCGCCAGGAGTCCCGGAGCCTGGGGCGCGAGGTCGAGCTCGCCCGTGTCCGCCCCACGCACGATCGTGGCCAGCTCGAGCAGCGCGGGATCCTGCAGGTGGTAGCGCTCCAGGAGCGCGTCGAAGCTGCAGCGCTCGCCGGCGTGGGACACGGCGACAGCGGGCACGTCGTAGGGCGTGGCCGAGCGTTCGCGCGCGACAGCGAGCACCTGTTCGGCAGGCACGTACAGGAATTCGGCCGCGGAGTCGATGAAGCGCGCGATCAGCCACGGACAGGCGATGCGCTCGATCTTCGGCCGCGCGCGGGTGACCCAGCGCGACGGAGCGCCGGCCGGTTTTTCATCGAGCGCACCGCCCCGTTCCTTCCAGCCGGCTTCGAGCCCACCCTCCAGATAGGACGCCTCCCTCCCGCACAGCTCGAGTTCGGCCGCCACGCGCTGGCTCACCTCGCGCCCGTGGGCGCAGTAGACGACGACCTGTGTAGAGCGCGGGAGTTGCTCCGCCCAGGTGCTCACCGCTTCCGGATCACGGCGCAGGGCGCCCCGGAGCGTGTCGGTTCCCGCCAGGTAGGCCGACGGACGGCGCACGTCGATGACGAGCGGGGGTCGCGGCGAGTGCAGGGACGACAGCAGGTTCTCGTGCGTGATCGGCTTGGGCATGATCCGGTCTCCCTCAGCGCGGGCGAAGCCCGCAACCCAACGCGCAGGAGCTGCACCCGCGCTGAGCTCTTGTTGGCGGGGGAGGCAGACCCTCCCCCGCGACTCCTCCTCCAGGCCAGGCGCGACACGCGGCCTCCCCTCCTCGCCGCTTGATGAGCGGCGCGGCGCCGGCGGCGCCGGAGCTACTACTCCCGAGAATCCGCGCGCGACGCGCGGACTCTCGAACCTAGTAGCTCAGAAGCGCAACGTGTACTGCAGCTTGAGCGCCGCACCCTGCGACACTGTCGTGAGCTCGCCCGCGTCGCGCTCCAGCGTTTCGTTGTAGACCAGGTTGAGCTCCTGTCCTGGGCGCAGGATCCATTGCAGGCGGCTGTTCCAGCCGAGCGCGTCGTCCTCGTTGTCGAACTGCAGGAAGTTCGACCAGGTGAGGTCGGGTGAGAAGGCCGCGTCGAGCCGGAGCGTGCCCTGGTGCGTGACGAAGCTGCCGTCGGGAAGCTCGACCCGGTTCTGCTCGTAGCCGACCTCGCCGGTGAAGTAGCGGCTCGGGCGCCAGGAGGCCTCGCTCTCGAAGTCGCTGCGCGTCCCGTCGAAGAAGTCGCCGATCTCGATCGCCGCCGCGCCCGACACGCGCCGCTTGAGCGCCGATTCGGCCTCGACCCGCCAGCGCAGGAAGTCGTAGTCACCAACAGGGATCGTGACGTCGTCCTGGATGTCGAAGGGCTGGTCGAGGCTCTCGTAGGCGGGGATCACCTGCAGCTTCAGCTCGTCGCCGGAGTCCCACACGATGCCCAGGAACTGCAGCGGGGCCTCTGCGCTCTCGACCTCGTCCGCGAGGTTGGTGACGACCGTGGGCTCGATGCCGAACTCGAGTCGCCGCACCGCGCGGTTCAGCAGCGGCTCGAAGCCGATCTCGGCCGAATACGTGCGGACCCCCGTGCGCGGCACGAAGCCCAGGGCCGGCTCGAAGTCCTGCTGGATCTCCTTTGCACGCAGCTCCCAGGACCAGACGTCGTTGGGATAGGAGAGCGCGGCTCCGAAGGCCACGTCGTCGGCCGTCTCGTCGAAGCTCTCCAGCACCCAGGCGCTCGCGCGCAGATTGCGGTCGCCCAGGAAGTCGCTGGTGCCGAAGTTCGCGTCGAACCCGACGACGGTGTTCGCATCGCGCCCGTTCGGATCGCCGTGCGTCAGGATGCCGCCGATCGTCGACTGCTCGCCCACGTTCTTCGAGACGCGCGTCACGAACAGGTCGGCGGCGTCGAAGGTGCCGGAGGCCTCGGTATGGGCGCCCAGCACGCCCAGATTGTAGTCCCCGGCGCGACCGGTCAGCTTGGCGCCCACCAGGATCGGGACCTCCTTGCGCTGGTCGTCGAGACCGATGCGCCGGCTGAAGAACGGGACGAGGTCGCGGCCCAGATCCGCGAACTGGAAGATGCCCGCGTCCTGCAGGAAGAAGTCGCGCTTCTCGGGAAAAAACAGCGGGAAGCGCGTCAGGTTGACGGGATTTCGATCGACCTCGGTGTCGGAGAAGTCGGTGTTGAACGTCAGCGCCGCGCCGAGGCCGGACGAGACGCGGTAGAAGGCGTCGAGGCCAGGCTTCCCGGTCAGATCGCGATCCGAGCCGTCGTCGTTCCAGCGCGTGGTGAAGAAGGGCACGACGTCGAGCCCGAGGCCCTGGCGAATGCCCGCGAGACCCGCGATCGTGCCCGCCTCCGAGACCTGGAACAGGCGCAGGTTGCGGCGCGGGCTCGCCCAGCGGTCGTTCTCGAGCCGGCGCTTGATCACGCGCTGCACGTTGAAGCCCCAGCTCGTGAGCTCGGGTCGGAAGCTCAGGGATTTGAACGGGAGCGCGATCTCGACCGACCAGCCCGTCGCATCGATCGTCGCCCGCCCCTCCCAGATCGCGTCCCAGGACTCGTTCAGGTCCTCGCCGTTGTTGGCGATCAGCGCGTCCAGCTTGGCGCCGGCCGGGTTCATCGCGAACAGGTACCCGTTGCGATGGTCCTCGAAGGTGTCGAGCACGATCAGGACGCGATCGTCCGTGTCGAGGTCGGCGTCGCGCTTCATCTGCGTGCCGATGATGCCCCCGGGCTCGCGGTCGAAGCAGTGGATCGCGAGGTACAGGTGATCCGCGTCGAACAGCGTGCGGATCTCGGTGCGCTCGCTGGGTGGCTCGCCCTCGCGCGGCTCGACCTGCACGAACGCGTCGCTGGCTTCCGCCGCCTGCCAAGCGAAATCGTCCAGCCTGCCGTCGAGTGTCGGCGGCTTCTCGGTGCGCAGCGCCCTGGCGACGGGGCGCTGCGGGGTCTGCGCACGGACCGCCGTCCCGAAGAATGCGAGTCCAGCGACGAGGGCGAGGGGCCTGGAGAGTCGCTGGAGCATTCTTCGGGGCGGCGAATCGTAGAGGGCTCAGGCCCTGGCGGAGCGGCGCTGGACCACCTCAGTCATCATCGTCGTCATCATCATCATCGTCCTCTTCGTCCCCCTCCTCGTCTTCGTCACCGCCCTTGGCGAGCGTGACCTTCTTGGTCTCGGGGTCGACCTGCGCGGACTTGAACTCGTCGCCGATCACGAGCCCGACCTGGAGGTGCAGCTTGCCGTCTTTGCCCAGCTCGACGTCGGCGTAGTGGGCCTTGCCCTTGGTCTCCTTCTCGGCCAGCGCGATGGCCTCGGACAGCGGAGTCTTGAGCAGGGGCAGGGCCTTCTTGAAGGCCGCCAGGTGCGCGGCGCGTGCCTTGGCGGCGGCTTCCTTGGCCTGGACCTTGTCCGGTTGTTGCGGCTTGCTCGGATCCTGCGTCAGCCACGCGCCGCTGAGCAACGCGAGTCCGACGATGGCCGCGAGGGCGGCCAGACATCTCGTGAAGCGATTCATCGATCGTCCTCCAAGCGTGCGCCATTTCACTCGAGAGCTGCACGCTCGGTCCGGAGTGCTCGCCGCTGGCGAGGCGCGCATCCTGATCCGCGAGCGCTCAGCTCCACCACTGAATCTTTCCTGAATCGCCGTTCAGGCGGAGGTTGTAGGCAACAGGCACGCTCGATCCTTGTTGTCGGCTGGCGTGCAGGGCCTATCGTGGCGCTTGTCGAAGGGCAGCGTTGCGCATCCTGGTCATCGAAGACGAAGCGAAGGTGGCTCGAGCGCTCGAGCAAGGATTGGAGGGCGAGGGCTACGCGGTCGCGCTCGCGCATACGGGTGAGGAGGGTTTCTTCCGCACCAGCGCGGAGCACTTCGATCTCGTCTTGCTGGACGTGATGCTGCCCGGCCGCGATGGCTTCGAGGTGCTCGCTGCGCTGCGTCAGCGCGGCGTGCGCACGCCGGTGCTGGTCCTGACCGCGCGCGACGCCGTCGCCGACCGAGTCCGCGGCCTCGACGCGGGCGCGGATGACTATTTGGTCAAGCCCTTCGCCTTCGCCGAGCTGCTCGCGCGCATTCGCGCGCTGCTGCGGCGCGGGCGCGCGGAGCCGGCCCTCGAGCTGGCGCTCGGCGATCTCGAGCTCGACATCGCCACGCACCGCGTGACGCGCGCCGGGGCGCGGATCGAGCTCACGGCTCGCGAGTTCGAGCTGCTCGAGGCGCTCCTGCGCCACGCGGGGCAGGTCGTCTCGCGCGAGACGCTGGCGCGTGAGGTCTGGCAGGAAGAGCGCCGCTCCGAGCAGCTGGACAACGTGATCGACGTGTACGTGGCGCGCCTGCGCAAGCGCATCGACGGTGAGGGCCGGCCGCGCCTGATCCATACCGTGCGCGGGGTAGGCTTTGCCTTGCGGCTGGAGGAATCGTGAGCCTATTCCGGCCGCGCAGCGTGCGCATGCGCCTGGCCCTCTGGCACACGCTCGCGCTCGCGCTCGTGCTGCTGGTCTACGCCGGCGCGGTGTACGCCTTCGTGCGCGCGAGCTTCCTGTCAGAGCTGGATCGCAAGCTACACGAGGACTTCGAGTACACGGGTGCGCGGCTCGCTCCCACGGCCGATGGTGGCGTGCGCTGGCGCGGCGACGAGGACGCCGAGGAGCACGGCCCGCTGTGGCTGGAGGTGCGGGCCGCCGGGGGAACCCTGCTGTACCGCGCCGGGGCGGCGGCGCCGGACCTCGCGGAGGATGCGCAGGCGCGGCGCGGACCCGAGTCGCTGCATCTCGCCGACGGCCGCGCCGTGCGCTGGATGAGCCGGCCGTTCTTGCTCGCCGGCCGGCCCCTGGTGATCCGCGCGGCGCGCTCGGAGGAGGCCGCGCGCGCCGAGCTGGCGCGGCTGCTCGCCGTGCTGGCCCTCGGGATCCCGCTGGCCGTCCTGGCGGCGGGCGCGGGCGGTGCCCTGCTCGCAGGCCGCGCGCTCGAACCGGTGGCCGAGATCACGGCACGCGCGGGCGCGATCACCGCCGAGCGGCTCTCCGAGCGTCTGCCGGTCGACAACCCGCACGACGAACTCGGCCGGCTGGCCGCGGCCTTCAACGCGACCTTCGAGCGTCTCGAGCGCTCCTTTGCGAGCCTGCGCAGCTTCACCGCCGACGCCGCCCACGAACTGCGCACGCCGCTGACGGCGCTCAAGAGCGTGGGCGAGGTCGCGCTGCGTGCCCCACGCGAAGGGGCAACCTATCGCGAGGTCATCGGCAGCATGCTGGAGGAGGCCGACGGCTTGGCGCGCCTCGTGAGCGACCTCTTGTTGCTGGCGCGCGGCGACGCCGAAGAGCTGAAGCTCGAGCGCACGCGCGTGAACCTGGGTCGGCTCGCGCGCGCGGCCGCCTCCCGGCTGGAGGCCCTGGCGGAGGAGAAGCAGCAGTCGCTCGCGCTCGAGCTCGATGACGCGCTGAGCGTGGACGCGGATGAGACCGTGCTGCGTCACGCGCTGCTCAACCTGATCGACAACGCCATCCAGCACAGTCCAGCGGGAGCGCGCATCGCCGTGCGCGCGTTGCACACGCCGGCTGGCCCCGCGCTGGAGGTGAGCGATTCTGGACCGGGCATCGCCCCCGAGCACCGCGCGCGCGTCTTCGAGCGCTTCTATCGCGTCGATCCTGCGCGTTCGCGCGAGCACGGCGGCGCCGGCCTCGGGCTCGCGATCGCGCGCTGGGCGGTGCAGGCCCACGGCGGCAGGATCGAGCTCGAGAGCGAGGTCGGCAGGGGTTCGACCTTCCGGATCGTGCTCGCGGGCGGTGAGAATGGAACTCAGGAGAGACCCACATGAAGACGGACCCCGCACCTCGTATCGCCGCGACGATCCTGCTGTCGCTCTCTGCGCCGGGCCTGGCGAGTTGCGCACGCGCGGAGCGCGCAGCCGCGCCGAGCGCCCAGACGGCCGTGGAGCGCACCGAGGGGCTCACGCTGATCGACTTTCAGGAACAAGAGGCCGGCCGCCCGCCCACGGGCTTCGTGACGGCGTTGACCGGGGGCGGTGCGCCGTGCACCTGGGCCGTGCTCGCCGCACCCGAGCCGGCGGGCGCGAAGGTGCTGGCGCAGACCAGCACCGACGACACCGACTACCGCTTTCCGCTGTGTGTCTTGGCGGGCTTCTCGGCGCGCGACGCGAGCGTCAGCGTGCGCTTCCGGGCAGTCGCGGGCGCGGTCGATCGCGCGGCCGGGCTCGTCGCGCGCTACCACGATCCGAACAACTACTACATCGTGCGCGCCAACGCCCTCGAGGACAACGTGCGCCTCTACAAGGTCGTCGACGGGCAGCGCAAGCAGTTTGCCGGCGAGAAGGTGCCGGTGAGCGCCGGCGACTGGCACTCGCTCAGGCTCGACGTCGCCGGCCAGCGCTTCGCCGTGTTCCTGGATGGCAAGCTGCTCTTCCGCGCCGAGGACGACACGTTCGCGGATGCCGGGCAGGTGGGTCTGTGGACCAAGGCGGACAGCGTGACCTGGTTCGACGACCTGCGCTACGGTCCGGTGCTGCCCGACAGCCCCGTGCTCGGCACCAAATAGCGCGGCCGGTCACCCGCGCAGCGCGGCGGCCGCCTTCTGAGCGCGCTCCAGGCGCCGGTTGACCTCGCCCCAGTGCAGGTTGGCGAAGAAGGCCTCGACGTACTTCGCCGCCCCCGCACCGTAGTCCATCTGGTAGGCGTGCTCGTACATGTCCATCACCAGCAGCGGCACGCTGGCGGCGCGATGCTGCGTGTGGTTGCCGGACCAGACGATGGAGATCGCGTTGCTGCTGAGCTCGTAGGCGAGCGTCACCCAGCCGCTGCCGCCGCCGAGGCTCATGCCGGTCGCGCGGAACAGCTCCTCCCAGCGCGCCAGGCTGCCGTAGCTGCTCGCCAGCAGGTCGCCGAGCGCCGCGCTCGACTTGCCGTCGCTACCCAGGCCATCGCCGCCCAGGTTGGCGAAGTACAGCTCGTGCAACACCATCGAGTTCGCGAACTGCAGCGCGCTCTGCTGCAGTCCGCCGACGACGAACGCGGGCGTGTCCGCGTTGGTCTTGGAGAGCTCCAGCTCGACCTTGTTCAGGTTCTTCACGGCGCCGGCGTAGTTGTTGTCGTGGTGCGAGACGAGCAGCTTCTCCGAGAGCCCCTTGAGGGCCTTGGCGTCGAACGGCAGGGGTACGACCTCGTGCTTGCCGGCGAAGGCGGGCGCCAGCGGGCTCTGCGCTGCGGCTGCGCCGCCCTGCTTGGCGGAGGAGTCGAGCTGTGCCAGGAAGGCGCCGCTGACTCCCAAGACCCCGAACGATTCTCGTCGTGAGATCATGATCCCTTGCTCCTGCTGGAATGGTTGTCGAGCGTCGCGGCGTTCGCGGCTGGATTCGAGACGGGTGAGTATTCAACGCGGCCGAACGGGCTACCACTCCGTACTCGGCGCCGGCGCACGACGGCCGCGCACGTCAAGCGTAGCGCGAGGCCTCCGGCCAGCAGCCAGCGCCACAGGCCGCTGTCGTAGTCGTGTCGAAGGGGATCGGCGAAGAGCGCGTTCGGCCGGAGGTGGAGCGCGCTGTGTGGGTAGTCGATCCACAGCGTGAAGCGCTTCAGCACGTCCATCCCGAGCAGGCCCTGGGCGACGTGATCGTTCGCCGGATCGTCCCCGAGGTAGATGGGGACATTCGCGAGCGCGTACGTCGCGACCGCGAGGCTCGGCAGCTCGAGCGCCACGGTGGAGATGCGCCGCGGCCCCAGGCCGCCGGAGCTGCTCTGGCCCAGCTCGCGCAGCGTGCCGGGCAGGCCATGCGCAGCGGCGAAGCCGGCGCACAGATAGAGGCCGGCGACCGCGCCGGTGTCGAGGATCGGCCAGGCCTCGGTCCGCTGGCCTGCTCGCTCGAGCACCACCGGAACCGCGCTCAGCGCGCCCTCCCAGCGCAGGTCCACCTGCGTGCTGCCTGCACTCGAGGCGGGTAGCGCTTCGTGGATCCGCAGCTCGCGCCGCTCGCAGTCGATCTCGACGACTATGTCCGTGAACAGGTCGTACCCGAAGATCCGTCGCAGTGCCCATTTTCCTGGTCGTAGCACGCCACGCGCTCGTCGGGCCACTGCAGGTCGACTAGCTCGAGGCGGTGACCGTCGCTCGTGCCTTGCGACGTCGTGCCGCCCGCCGCGACGCTGGACGTCTGCCCGTCGAGTCGCAGCTCCTTCAGCTTCGCGCGCCCCGAGCGGAACAGGACCAGCTGGTTCGAGCCGCTGTCGAACAGCAGCTCGAGCGGCTCCGAATCGTCGATGCGGCCGCGGACGTAGATGCGCGAGTCGGTCCCGAGCTCGAACGGCAGCGTCGTGTAGGCCTGGCCGTCGTCACGTACCCGCCGCGCGCTGGCGCGGCGCGTCGAGACGCGCGTCATGCAGTCGCCGCCGCCCTCGAGGCGCACGACGAAATCGAAGGCTTGGCCCGCGGCGACCTCGCAGGCGAGCTCCTCGATTCCGCTGCGAAAGACGACCCGGCGCGCGCGCGTGGAGCGCGGCAGGTCGAGGACGTCGAGCGCGAGCTCGGGCGTCGCGCGCCAGTCGCCCTTGTGCAGCACGCCGTCCACCTCGTAGTCGAGCAGCGCCTCGTTCGTGCGCAGCACCGGCAGCGACGGATGCGCTTCACCCTGAGCCGCGGCAGCGCGCGAGATCAGAGTCAACGCCACGGTGGCGAGCAGCCGGATCGGCCCTATGGATGAGTCAGAGCGGTTCACGAGAGGGAGGGCGACGCACCGGGCGCAGGGTAATGCGCTGTCCAGCACGGCGAAAGCCCGAGCGGATCTCGAACGGAGGCGGGGAGCGCGCCGGCGCAGGCCTGCGGAGTTCTGCAGGTTCCCAGCTGAGTCCAAGAGCGCAGCGGGCCGAGGCACGGGGCCCGGGCCGACGTCGAGCGGGCGTGCGCGGCTCGGCCTACTCAACGAGAGCTCAGTCGATCGTGCCTACCACCAGGCTGCTGCGTCGGCAGGTACCGGCCTCGAGCGCCTGCAGCAGGAAGCGTTTGCCTTGCGCGCCGGTCGGGAGCGTCACGTCGATGCTCGCGTTGCCCGCCGCATGGCGAGCGCGTACAGCACGCGCGGACTGTCGAGCTCGAGCGGCCGGCCGCAGGCACCGCTCGATGCGCGGCCCCTGCGGATGCCGACGTGCAGCCTGAGGTCGACCATCGAACCGCCGGGATTCCACAGCACCGCGTGGCGGCTGCCGGCGGGGGTCGAGCCGACGTGCAGCTCGCCCGCGACGGCGCGCCACTCGTTGACGTCCATGCCGGAGCCCGTGCCCCACAGACATGCGGGTCGGAGGGGGAAAGGATGGAGCGAAGTCGTGCATGCCAGGCCCACGCGACGAGGCGCCTGGAACCGGACGTGCGCCGGGCTGCGAACGCCGGAACTCGCCTTCGCGCTCCGCGCGGGCGTGCGGAAGCGCTCGGCCGCTCCGCGCGGCGACGGCTGCTTCGAGTGTCGCGTGTAAGACAACGACGTGAAGTCGTTGCGTATGACTACACCGCGTAGGCATGCGGGAGCATGTGGTTCGAACTCTAACCCGCTTCCGTCCAGGCGGCCCGGCGGCAGTGCTGTCCACTGCTCGATGCCGGAGCGCGTTGCGCCTCGGCGGCACCCCGACCTCCCGATCCGATTCCACCCATGAAGCGCCCGCCCTCGTTCGCCGTTCTCGCTCTCGTCGTCCTCGTCCCCGTGCCGCGCGCGCAAGGGAACTTCGTGCCGTGCACGCACGTCCTGCACACCTTCGAGGGTGAGGCGGTCGGCGACTGGTTCGGCTTCGTCTCGGCGCCGATCCCCGACGGCAACGGCGACGGTGTGGCGGAGATCCTGATCGGCGCGCCGTTGCACGATCTGCCGGGCTCGAACGCCGGGCGGATCTACGTCTACGACGGCCGCACGGGTGTAGAGCTCTTCCACGCCGATGGCGGCATCCACGGCGAGCGCCTGGGCTTCGCGGTGCGCGAAGCCGGGGACATCGACGGCGACGGCGTGTGCGACGTGCTCGCCGGCGGTCCCGGTTCGGCCACGGTCGCCGGCGCCGCGCGCGTCTTTTCGGGCGCGAGCGGGGCGCCGCTGCTCACGCTGCAGCTCGGCGCAGCCGGCGACCTCTTCGGGCACTCCGTGTGCGGCATCGGCGACGTCGACGGCGACGGCACGCCGGACCTTGCGGTGGGCGCCATCCAAGACGACAGCGCGGGCACGAACGCGGGCCGTGTGGTCGTCGTCTCGGGCGCCGACGGGGTCACGGTGCTGCGCTCGCTCACCGGCGAGCAGCCCGGCGACGGCTTCGGCTCGGCGCTGGGCTCGCTCGGCGACGTGACCGGCGACGGACGGCCCGAGCTCGCCGTTGGAGCGTTCAACGCCGGCGCCTCGGGCCAGGGACGCGCCTACGTCTACGACCTCGCCACCGGGCTCGCGCTCTACGCGCTCGATCCCGACGCGAGCGGCGTGGACCTCGGCCTCTACTACATCGGCTCCGCGGGCGAAAGCGACGGCGACGGCTTCCCCGACCTGTACGTGGCCGACTTCGGCGACCGCAACGGGCGCGGCAAGGCCTACGTGTTCTCCGGCGTGAGCGGCGCGCGCCTCTTGACGCTGAGCGGCGATCCGGGCGACGGCTTCGGCGTCGGTCGTCCGCTCGGCGACCTGAACGGCGACGGGCGCACCGACCTCGTGCTCGGCTCCTACACCGACGACAGCGGCGCCGCCAACGCCGGCAAGGTCGAGGTGTTCTCGGGCGCGGACGGTTCGCTGCTGCGGCGCATCACGAGTACGAGCGCTCAGGAGCAGCTCGGCTTCGACGCGCACGGCCTGGGGGACGTGGACGGCGACGGGGTGCCCGAGATGCTCGTGACCGCGGCCAACTTCGACAGCAAGCGCGGGCGCGCCTTCGTGATCGCAGCGGCGCCGCTCT
Source organism: Planctomycetota bacterium (assembly GCA_009691855.1). GTDB lineage: Bacteria > Planctomycetota > UBA1135 > UBA1135 > JABFRZ01. Next base: position 31,509 of record SIAI01000046.1, read on the forward strand.
CCGCGTTCGGCAGCGGTCTCGCCGGCAGCGGCGCGCTCGTGCCGCGTCTCGCGCTCTCCGGCTGCCCGCGCCTCGGCGCGCCGATCGCCTTCGAGATCGCCGACGGCCTCGGCGGAGCGCTGGCCTCGCTCGTGATCGGCACGCGCCGCATCGACCTGCCCTTCCACGGCGGCACGCTCTACCCCGACAACCTCGCGCGCCTGCCACACCGCCTGGGCGGCACGCCCGGCCTCGCCGGCGCGGGCACGTCGTCGCTCGGCTTCACGCTGCCGAACGACCCGGCCCTGCTCGGCGTGACGTTCCACTCGCAGGCCCTGATCGCCGACCGCGGCGCGCCGCAGGGCGTGGCGCTGACGGCGGCGCTGAGCCTGACGCCGTATCCCTAGCTCCTAGCAAGCTAGCAGTCCGTTGAAAAAGTCCCTGCTGCGGCTGCGCGCGCTTCGCCGGCGCGTCGTCACGCTCGACGTGCGGTATCAATCCAGGTCGTGCTCGGCGGCCAGGAAGTCCGCCTGCGCGGTCTCTCCGTCGCGTTCCTAGCTCCGACGAAACGCGCTTTGCCTCGCGACGGGACTTTTTCAACGGCCTGCTAGCCTAGAGTTTCGCCCTTCCTCGAGGCGCGCAGCGGTGAGTTGGGAGCGCAGGGAGTCCCGCTTTTAAGAATCGCCTCGCGGAGGGCATCTTGCGGAGCGAGAGCGGGCAAGCGGCACGCTCCACCCCGCGATGGTTTCGGTGTGAAGACA